>NZ_JAPDDP010000066.1 GCF_027587195.1 Solirubrobacter phytolaccae
ACGATCTTCGATGACCGTAACTTGACGGTAGGCCTGCACACCAACCCGACCGTGCCGCGCGGAACCCGAGAGGCGCTGAGCCCGGGCGCGCGGTCGGCACCCGCGCTCCCTTCCCCCCTCGATGGCCGTTGAACGACGCGCTCCAGCTCGAGCGCGCCACATGAGCTGAGCTCCACCCACCCCGTTATGGACCGATCGTTCCATAACCCTGCTACCTTGCTTGCCATGGCAACTACCTCTCCCCAGGACATCGCCCAGCTCACGACGCCGCGCGACCTCGAAGGCCGCCGGGCACTCGTCACCGGCGGCAGCCGCGGCATCGGCGCCGCGATCGTCGAGCGGCTCATCAATGCGGGCGCTGAAGTCGTCACCACCGCGCGGTCGGCGAGCGCCGACACGCCGGCCGCCGCTCACTTCTTCACCGGCGACCTGAGCACGGACGCCGGTGCACGGCGGATCGCCGAGCAGGCCGTCGAGGCGCTCGGCGGGGTCGACATCCTCGTCAACAACGCCGCCGCGGCGCGGGCGCACTTCGGTGGGGCCGCCTCCATCCCGGACGAGGAGTGGCAGGACGCGCTCGACCTGAACTACCTGTCCGCGGTCCGGGTCACCAACGCGCTGCTGCCGCAGATGATCGCCCGTGGGAGCGGCGCGATCGTGAACCTCTCGTCCGCCGCGGCGCTCGCCATGCCGGCGCCGCTGTTGCACTACGGAGCGGCGAAGGCCGCGCTGATCGCCTACGGCGCCGGGCTGGCGAAGGAGCTCGCGCCGGCCGGCATCCGCGTGAATACGGTCACGCCCGGCAACGTGATCACGCCCGGCGCGGACGAGATTCGCCAGGCCATCGCGGACCAGTTCGCGGTGCCGCTGGACGCCGTGGCGGGCGGCAACCCGCTCGGCCGTCCGGGCGTCCCGTCCGAGCTCGCCGAGCTTGTCGGCTTCCTCGTGTCCGACCGCGCCTCGTTCATCACCGGCGCGAACCTCGTCGCCGACGGCGGCGAGACCGCATAGCCTGATCCAGCGTGGCCCGACCGCGCGAATTCGACGAGGACTCCGTTGTCGCCGCCGCCCGCGACCGTTTCTGGGACGCGGGCTACGCGGCGACGTCGCTGAGCGACCTGACCTCCGCCACCGGCCTCGGCCGGGCGAGCCTGTACGGCGCGTTCGGCGACAAGCACGCGCTGTACCTGCGCATCTTCGACGACTACATCGCCGGGGCGGTGCGCAGCGTGCACGACGACCTCGCCGGCGACGACCAGGGCGCGCTGGAGCGCATCCGCACCCACCTGCTCGAGAACGCGCGGGCCTCGGCCGGCAACCCGCGCGGCTGCCTGCTCGCCCGCGGCACCGCCGAGCTGGCCGGGCGCGACGACGACGTCGCCGCCCGCTCCACCCAGGCCCACGAGGACCTCGCGCTCGAGTACGCGAACGCGGTCCGTGCGGCGCAACGAGCGGGCGACGTCGACCCCACCGCCGACGCCGCCACGCTCGGCCGCCTCCTGCTCATGATCCACCGCGGCACCGAGGCGCTGGGCCGCGGTGGGATGAGCGAAGCTCCGCTACGAGCCACGGTCGAAGCCGCGCTCACCGCGCTGCCTTAGGCGCAGACCCGGTACTCGCGGCTCTGGACCACGGTGCGGCCGTCGCTCGTCCGCGCCTTCACCCGCAGCACGACCGGGTCGCGCCCCGCGGCCCGCGCGTCGACGACCACGAGGCGGTCCGCGAGCACGTACGCGCTCCCCGCGCTGACGGTCGCCTGCACGCCACGCCCGCGCACCGGTTCGAGGAACCAGCGCGCGCCGCTGCACGTGTCCGGCCGCCGCGTGAGCACGCCGCCGCCGCGCTGCTCGACGAACGCGTAGCCCTCGGCGATGAACGCCGGGGTGTCCGCGGTGACGGTGATCGCCGTCCGGCCCTCGTCGGTGACGCCGGCCGGGATCGAGTACCGGTAGCGGCCGCCGCCGAGCTCGGTCGCCGTGCCCTCGTGGCGTGCCCAGTGATCGTTCTGGTTGACGAGCACGCGCACGGGCGCGCCGACCACCGGCGCGCCGGCCGGGTCACGCAACTCGACCTCGACCGGGATCTCCGCGCCGGCCTCGACCCGCTCGGGCGTCCGCACGCTCACGCTGGGCACCTCGCGCACCGTCAACTCGGCCGGCGTGGCCGTCTGCAGCGCGAGCAGCGCGTCGCGCAGGTAGGCGCTCACCCGGCGCAGCGACTCGGGATCGACGCGCTCCGGCACGTCCTGGGGCGTGTGGTAGAAGGGCGTCGAGGTGAAGGTCGAGAAGCCCTGGACGCCCGCGCTGTAGAACGGCTGGATGTCCGTCGGGAGGATGCCGCCGCTGATCGCGCGCACCACGGTCGCCGGCAGGTCCTGCGCGACGTAGCCGTTCGCGGCCGCCGCCTGCTTGACGAGCGCCGTCATCTTCGGGCCGCTCGTGCCGAAGCGGATCGCGGGCGCGCCGGCCTCCGCCGCGGTCATCTCCAGGTTCACGTTGACGACGATGTCGCCGAGGCGGTCGGCGTGGCGGGCCACCCAGTCGTAGGAGCCGGTCAGCCCGAGCTCCTCCGCGTCCCAGCCCGCCAGCACGACGGTGTAGGCGAGCGGCACGTCCCGAACCGCGTCCGCGACAGACAGGAGCGAGCCGACCGCCGTGCAGTTGTCGATCGCGCCCGCGTGCCAGGAGTCGTAGTGCGCGCCGACGACGATCACCTTGTCCGGGTGCGTCGTCCCGCGTCGGACGCCGAGCACGTTGCGCGCGACGGCGTCCTCGCGGCTCGCGCGCACCTCGAGCGTGACCTCCAGGCCGGGGCTGCCGGCCAGCGCCGCGCGCACCGCCGCGCCGTCCTGCGCGCCGACCGACACGGTCAGGATCGACGCGGGCGCGTACTGGGCGAACCGCACCGCGCCCTCCTGCACGAGGTTGTCCGGCGAGCCCGACACGTACAGCATCGCCGCGCCGCCGCGGGCGATCACCTGCGCGAGCTGCGAGCTGCGGTGGAACGCCTCGTCGCGCGTGACCATCACGATCTTGCCCGTGACGTCCTTGCCCGCGTAGTCCGCCGGGCGCCCGACGCCGACGTCCACCACCCCCGCCCGCACACGACCCGTGCCCCCGTAGGCGAAGCTCTCGGCCGGGACGTCCTTGCCGGCCACCGTCAGCCGCGTCCGCTCCTCCCGGAAGAGCGGCACGTGAAAGTCCTCGCGCGCGGTCGTGAAGCCCGCCTCGCGGAACCCGCGCTCCAGCCGGCGCGCCTGCTCGCGCCCGGCCGCGCTCCCGGGTGGCTTGGCTCCGAGCTGCGCGCACGCGCGCATCTCCTCGTTGGCGATGTCCGTCGTGGCGGCCTGCGCCGGTCCCGCAGACAGCGCGAGCGCCGTGGCGCACACGGCCAGGCGCCCGATCCTTGAGAGGTGCATGCCCGGCCAGACGTACCGGCCGACATCGTCATTCCCGGCTGGGAGAATGACGGGAATGGCTGAGATCGAGGTCCGTGACGTCCCGGCGGCCGACCGGTTCGAGGTGCACGTGGACGGCAAGCTCGCGGGCTTCGCCGTCTACCGGCGCGCACCCGGGCTGATCGACTTCCTCCACACCGAGGTCGACCCGGAGTTCGGCGGGCAGGGCGTCGGCAGCGCGCTCGTCCGCGAGGCGCTGGCCGCGGCTGCCGACGAGGACCTGGCCGTCATCCCGCACTGCCCGTTCGTGCGCGCCTACCTGCAGCGCCACCCCGAGCTGGTCGCGCTGGTCCCGGAGGACCGGCGCGCGCAGTTCGGCCTCTAAGCCGAAGGCTCGATGCGGATCACGACCGACTTCGACGTCGGCGTGCCGCTCTCCTCGGCCACGCTGTCGAGCGGCACGAGCGCGTTCGTCTCGGGGTAGTACGCCGCCGCGCACCCGCGCGGGGTGTCGTACTCCACGACGCGGTAGCGATCCGACCGCCGCTCGACGCCGCGGGAGTCCTCGCTGATGAGGTCGACGATGGCGCCCTCGACGACGCCGAACGCGCGGATGTCGTCGGGGTGCAGCAGCACGACGCGCCGGCCCGACTTGATGCCGCGGTAGCGGTCGTTGAGGCCGTAGATCGTCGTGTTGTACTGGTCGTGCGACCGGAGGGTCTGCAGGAGCAGCCGGCCTTCCGGGACCGCGACCGGCACGAAGTGGTTGACGGTCAGCTCGGCCCGGCCGGACGGCGTCGTGAAGCGCACCTCGTCGCGTGGCGGGCTCGGCAGTACGAACCCGTCCGACAGGCGCGCGTCGAAGTCGTCGAAGCCGGGGATCGCGGCCTCGATCGCGTTGCGGATCAGGCCGTAGTCGTTCGACCAGTCGCGCCACGGCACGGGCACACGGTCGCCCAGCACGCGCTCGGCGAGGTCGCAGACGATCGCGACCTCGCTGCGCAGGTGCTTCGACGCGGGCGCGAGCCGTCCGCGCGAGGCGTGGACCGCGCTCATCGAGTCCTCGACGCTGACGCGCTGCTCGTTCCCGTTGCGGAAGTCCTTCTCGGTGCGGCCGAGTGTCGGCAGCAGGAGCGCGTGATGACCCGTGGTCACGTGCGAGCGGTTCGGCTTGGTCGCCACGTGCACGGTGAGCCGGCACCGCTGCAGCGCCTCCGCGGTGGCGTTCGTGTCCGGCGCGGCCGACAGGAAGTTGCCGCCCATGGCGATGAAGACCTTGATCTCGCCGGTGAGCATCGCCTGGATGCTCTCGACGACGTCGTGCCCGTGCTCGCGCGGTTGCGGGAACCCGAGCGCCGTCTCCATCCGGTCCAGGAACGCCTCCGTGGGCTTCTCCCAGATGCCCATCGTGCGGTCGCCCTGCACGTTCGAGTGCCCGCGGACGGGGCACAGCCCGGCGCCCGGCTTGCCGATCATCCCGCGCAGCAGGATCGTGTTGACGATCTCCTGGATCGTGGCCACGGAGTTGCGATGCTGCGTGAGCCCCATCGCCCAGCAGACGATCGTGCGCTTGGAGTCCACGACGAGCTGCGTGAACGCCTCGACGTCCTCGATCGACAGCCCCGTCGCCGCGGTCACGTCGGGCTCGTCGCCTCGGAGCAGGTGCGCACGCAGCTCGTTGAACCCACCGCAGTGGTTGGCGATGAACGCGTGGTCGATCGCGTCGCGCTCGAGCAGCCGCCGGTTGACCGCTCCGAACAACGCCATGTCGCCGTTGATGCGGATCGGCAGGTGCAGGTCGGCGAGCTTGGTGCCGCGGCCGAGCATGCCCTTGACCGTCTGCGGGTTGTCGAAGCGTGAGAGCCCGGCTTCCCGCAGCGGGTTGATGCTGACGATCTTCGCCCCGGCCTGCTTGGCCGTCTCCAGCGAGCTCAGCATCCGCGGGTGGTTGGTGCCGGGGTTCTGCCCGACGATCACGAGCAGGTCCGCCTGCTCGATGTCCTCGAGCGTGACGCTGCCCTTGCCGATCCCGACCGTGCGGTTGAGCGCGCTGCCCGAGGACTCGTGGCACATGTTCGAGCAGTCGGGCAGGTTGTTCGTGCCGAACGCCCGCACGAACGCCTGGTACGCGAACGCGGCTTCGTTGCTGGTGCGGCCGGACGTGTAGAACGTCGCCTCGTCCGGGCTGTCCAGCGCGGCCAGCTCGTCAGCGATGAGACCGTAGGCGTCGTCCCAGGAGATCGGCGCGTAGTGGGTCGCGCCGGGCGCGAGGTACATCGGCTCGGTCAGCCGGCCGCGCTTGCCGATCCAGAAGTCCGAGTTGCGCGCGATGTCCTCGACCGACCACTGCGCGAAGAAGTCGCGGTCCGCACGGAAGCGCGTCGCCTCCTCGGCCACGGCCTTGGCGCCGTTCTCGCAGAACTCGGCGTGGTGGCGCTTGCCGGGGTCCGGCCACGCGCAGCCCATGCAGTCGAACCCGCGCTCCTGGTTGATGTGGACGAGGGTGCGCGCCGTGCGCACCGGCCCCATCTCGCGCACGCCGTGACGCAGCGCCGAGAGCACCGCCGGCACGCCCGCGGCGTGCTTGGAGGGCTCGCCGATCTCGATCTTCTCGTCACCGGGGTCCTCAGGCGGCTGCCGCATACCCATCTTCTTACCAATGCCGGGGGTCGAGTACGCACGACGTAAGCTTTCGAGCGGACCGCATGAACCCGATCGAGCTGCCGATGGCGCCGCCGCCCGCGCCGCCTGAGCCGACACCGCCCGCCGGCACTCGCCGCTTCCGGGTCGAGGGCATGGACTGCGGCGCGTGCGCGAAGACGGTCGAGGAGGCCGTGGCGGGGCTCGACGGCGTCGCGTCGGCGCAGGTGTCGTTCGGGAACGGCACGATGGCGGTCGCCGGCGACGCCACCGACGAGCTGATCGCGACCGCGGTCGCCCGCGCCGGCTACCGCGCGCACCCGGCGATCCGCAAGGCCGCCGAGCCCCAGGCTCCGTACTGGCGGCGCGACGCTCGCGCGCTCTCCACCACGGTGTCGATCGCGCTGCTGCTGGTCGCCGTGGTGGCCTCGCTGGCGTCCGCCCCGCGCGCGGTCGCCGAGCCGCTGTACCTGCTCTCGATGGCCGTCGGCGGCTGGCCGATCGGGCGCGCGGCCGTCGTCGCGCTGCGCCGCCAGCGCCTCGACATGAACGTGCTGATGGGGTTGGCGGCCGTGGGTGCGGTCGGGATCGGCGAGTACGCCGAGGGCGCGTGGGTGCTCGTGCTGTTCGCGGTCGGGACGAGCCTGGAGGCGATGGCGCTCGAGCGCAGCCGCCGGACCGTCGCCTCGCTGATGGACCTGGCGCCCGCTCGCGCCCGCGTGGACGGGCAGCTCGTGGATGTGGAGACCGTGACCGCCGGCACGGTCATCACGATCCGGCCGGGCGAGCGCATCCCGCTCGACGCCGTGGTCGAGTCCGGCGCCTCCAGCGTCGACCAGGCGCCGATCACCGGCGAGTCCGTGCCCGTGGACAAGCAGCCCGGGGACGAGCTGTTCGCCGGCACGCTCAACACCACCGGCGTGCTGGTCGCGCGCACGACCCGCGCCGCGGAGGACTCGACGCTCTCGCGGGTCGCGGCGCTGGTCGAGGAGGCGCAGGGCAGCCGCGCGCCCGCCGAGCGCTTCATCGACCGCTTCGCCGCCATCTACACGCCGCTCGTCTTCGGGATCGCGCTCGCGCTCGCCACGGTGCCGTTGCTGTTCGGGGGTGACGCGGGCACGTGGCTCTACCGGGCGCTCGCGTTGCTGATCGTGGCCTGTCCGTGCTCGCTCGTGATCTCCGTGCCGGTCGCGGTCGTGTCCGCGGTCGGTGGCGCCGCGCGGCGGGGGATCCTGATCAAGGGCGGCCAGGCGCTCGAGGACCTCGGCCGTGTCCGGGCGGTCGCGCTGGACAAGACGGGCACGCTGACGCTCGGCCTGCCGGTGCTGCGGCAGGTGGTGGCGACGGACGAGGACCGTGCGCTCGCGCTGGTCGCTGCGGTCGAGGCGGACTCCGAGCATCCGCTCGCCGCGGCGCTCCGCCGTGCCGCGCGGGACCGCGGGCTCGCCGTCCCACGGGCGGAGCGGTTCGTCTCCCTGCCGGGTCGCGGCGCGACCGCCACCGTCGAGGGTCGGGAGCTGTGGGCCGGTGGTCCGCGGCTGATGCGCGAGCGGCTCGGGTCCGTCCCACCGGAGCTCCCCGGCCAGACGATGATCGCGCTCGGTGAGGGCGACCGGCTGATCGCGCGCTTCGGCCTCGCCGACCAGCCCCGCGCGGAGGCCGACGGCCTGGCGCAGACGCTGCACGCCGCGGGCGTGAGGCGCGTCGTGATGCTCACCGGCGACACCGAGCCCGTCGCGCGCGCCGTCGCCGAGCGGGCCGGGATCGACGAGGTCCGCGCGGGCCTGCTCCCCGCGGACAAGCTGAGCTACGTGCAGGCGCTCGAGCGCGAGGTCGGTGCGGTCGCGATGGTCGGCGACGGCGTCAACGACGCGCCCGCCCTCGCCGCGGCACGCGTCGGGATCGCGATGGGCGCGGCCGGCTCCGACGTCGCGCTCGCGAACGCCGACGTCGCGCTGATGTCCGACCGGCTCTCCGGCCTGCCCGAAGCAGTCCTCCTGGCCCGCCGCGCACTACGGATCATGCGCGCGAACGTCATCGCCTCGCTCGCGATCAAGGCCGTGTTCGTGCTGCTCGCGCCGTTCGGGCTGGTCACGCTGGTCGTCGCCATCGCCGCCGACATGGGCATGTCGCTGCTCGTCACCTTCAACGCGATGCGACTGCTGCGAGCCGCGTGAGAGCTGCGCCGGAAGCGCGACCGGCGCGCTGTCTGGACGGGGTTCCCTGCCAGTACCCCCTGTCGCAGGGTCCCCCACCGTGCATGCGTACGCGCTTGTATGGGTGACATGTCCATCGTGATCGTCGGAGCAGGACCCAACCTCGGTGCCGCCGTCGCCCGCCGCTTCGGCCGCGAAGGGCTGGCCGTCGGGCTCGTGGCGCGCAACGCCGAGAAGCTGGAGGCGCTCGCGGGCGAGCTGACCGCGGACGGCCTCACCGCCGATTACGCGGCCGCCGACATCCGCGACGCAGAGGCGCTGTCCGCGGCGATCGGCTCGCTCGCCGACACGCTCGGCCCGGTCGAGGTGCTCGAGTACTCCCCGCTGCCGGCGAAGGCGTTCATGAAGCCGATCCTCGAGACCACGGTCGACGACGTCCGCGGGCCGCTGGAGTTCAGCGTGCTCGGCGCCGTCGCCGCCACGACCACGGTCATCGGCCCGATGCTCGAGCGCGGCTCCGGGACGATCCTGTTCACCACGGGCGGTGCCGCGATCAACCCGTACCCGCTGCGCGCCGGCGTCGGCATCTCGTTCGCCGGCGAGGTGGCGTACGCGCGGATGCTGCACGACGAGGTCGCCGAGCGCGGCGTGCACGTCGCCCACACGGCGATCGGCGGCCGGATCGCGCCGGGCGCCGACCACGAGCCCGACGACGTGGCCGATCTCCTCTGGCGCCTCCACGTGGAGCGCAGCGGCTTCCAGACGCGCATCGGCATCGATTGATCTCGCGCTCGCGCATCGGGTTCTTCGCGGCCACGGCGTCGCTCGTGGCGATCTTCGCGGCCTCGGCGAGCGCGATCCCGCTGTACGAGCTCTACCGGCGTGCCGATCACCTCAGCCACGCGGACCTCGCGACGACCGCGGTCGCGTACTTCGTCGCGGTCGTCGTCGCGCTGCTCGTGCTGGGCCGGATCTCCGACCATCTCGGGCGACGCACGGTCGCGCTGCTGGCCCTCGGACTCGCCGCCGCCGGGACGCTCGTGCTCACCGACATCCACAGCGTCACGCCGCTGATCCTCGGGCGTGCCCTGCAGGGTCTCGGGTGCGGCTTGGCGTCCAGTGCCATCGCCGCGTTCGTGATCGACAGCGCGCCCGCGTCCGCCGGCTCCCTCGCGAGCGCCGTCACCACCGCGTCGCCGATGACCGGGCTGACCCTCGGCGCCCTCGGCTCGGGCGTGCTGGCCGAGCTCGGCCCCGCGCCGCGCACGCTCGTGTTCTTCCTGCTCGTCGGCGTGCTCGTCCTCTGCGCGGTGCTGATCGTGCTGAGCCGCGAGACGGTGACCCGCGCCCCGGGGCTGCTCGCGTCGATGCGCCCGCAGCTGCGGATCCCGGTCGCCGCCCGCCGGCTCCTGCCCGCGGCGTGCTCGATCTTCCTCGCGACCTGGGCCTTCGGCGGCTTCTACCAGGCGTTCGGGCCGTCGGTCACCGCCGACCAGCTCGGCACGACGAGCGCGCTGATCGCCGCGGCCGTGTTCGCCTCCTTCAACGCGCCGAGCGCGCTCGGCGCCGCCTTCGCCGGCCGTCGCGCGCCCGCGACCGTGCAACGCATGGGCATGGCCGTGTTCGTGCTCGCGGTGGCGGGCGTGCTGGCCTCGCTGGACCTCGGTGCCGTCGTGCCGTTCCTGGTCGCGAGCGCCGTCGCCGGCCTCGCGATGGGCGCCGCGTTCGCCGGGTCGATGCGCGCGCTGCTCGCCACGGCCCGCCCGGCCGAGCGCGCCGGCCTGCTCTCGGCGATCTACCTGATCTCCTATAGCGGTGCCGCGGTCCCCAACTTCATCGCCGGCCAGCTCTCCGAGGCCATGAGCCTCTTCCACATCGCCCTCGGCTACGGGGTACTGGCCGCGCTCGCCTTGCTGATCACCCTCGGCGCCACCCGGGTTCCGCGCCCGGCGACCGCCTGACAAAGGAGCCATCCATGCAGATCACCCGCAGCAGCGTCGACACCCAGACGGGCCCGGCCGACTGGTTCACCGGCGACGTCTACATCGACGCGGTGGCCGCCCCCGCCGGGACGTCCACGACCGCTGCCGCCAGCGTCCACTTCACGCCCGGCGCCCGTACCGCCTGGCACACGCACCCGCACGGGCAGACGATCTTCGTCACCGAAGGCGTCGGCCGCTGCCAGCGCGAAGGCGGCCCGATCGAGGAGATCCGCCCCGGCGACCGCGTCTTCTTCGAGCCCGGCGAGAACCACTGGCACGGTGCCGCGCCGAACCGCTTCATGGTCCACATCGCCATCCAGCAGGCCGACGAGAGCGGCAGCCCGGTCACCTGGGGCGAGCACGTCACCGACGCGCAGTACCGCGGCTGAGTGGCCCGCGTCTTCATCACGGGCTCGGCCGACGGCCTCGGGCGCGCCGCGGCCGAGACCCTGCTCGACGACGGCCACGAGCTGGTCGTCCACGCCCGCAGCACTGCGCGGTTACGAGCCGTGGACGACCTGATCGGCCGGGGCGCGGCCGCGGTCGCCGGTGACCTGGCGGACCTCGAGCAGACCCGGCACGTCGCCGAGCAGGTGAACACGCTCGGGCGACTGGACGCGGTGATCCACAACGCCGGGGTCTACACCGGACCGGACATCCTCCCGGTCAACGTCGTCGCGCCGTACGTGCTCACCGCGCTGATCGAGCGGCCGCACCGGCTCGTCTACCTCACCAGCGGCATGCACAGCGGCGGGCGTGCCGAGCTCCGCGGCATCGACTGGACCGGGCGTGGCGGCTCGTACTCGGACAGCAAGCTGTTCGTCGCGACCCTCGCCCTCGCGGTCGCCCGCCGCTGGCCCGACGTGTACAGCAACACCGTCGACCCCGGCTGGGTCCCGACCAGGATGGGCGGTCCCCACGCGCCCGACGACCTCCGGCTCGGGCACCTGACGCAGGAGTGGCTCGCCACGAGCGACGACGCGGAGGCGAGAACCAGCGGCGGCTACTGGTTCCATCAACGACGCCGCGACCCGCACCCCGCGGCGCTCGACCCGCGGTTCCAGGACGCGTTGCTCGCCAGCCTCGCCGACTACACCGGCGTCACGCTTTCCGGCTGAACGTCAGGTGCGTCACGCCGCTCGGCGAGACGGTCGTCTCGATCGCGTAGTGCTCCTCGAGGCCTTCCACGCCGTCCCAGAGCCGCACGCCGCGGCCGAGCAGGATCGGCACGACGACGATGTGCGCGTGGTCGATCAGGCCGGCGGCGAGGAACTCGCGGATGACGGTCGCGCCGCCGCCGATGCGCACGTCCTGGCCGCCCGCGGCCGCCTGGGCCGTCTCGAGCGCCTCGGCCGGCGGGGCGTCGACGAAGTGGAACGTCGTGCCGCCCTCCATCTCGATCGACGGCCGGACGTGGTGGGTGAGGACGAAGACCGGCGTGTGGAACGGTGGGTTCGGTCCCCAGGCGCCCTTCCAGTCGGGATCGTCCTCCCAGCCGGGATGCGCGAACTTGCCGGCGCCCATGATCTCGGCGCCGATCCCCGGGTCGTGCTGACGCACGAACGCGTCGTCGACGCCGGCGCTGCCGCCGGCCTTCCACCAGCGGGTGGCGAACATCCACTCGTGCAACCGCTCCCCGGCATGACCGAAGTGCAGGTCGCGGCTCTGGCCCTCCCCGGTGCCGAAGCCGTCGAGGGAGATGGCGAAGTTGTGCACGCGGACAAGTGACATACGTGCAGCTTGCGCCCAACCCGCGCATGCGTCCAATGCCAACTTTCGCGGTGATCCATAGATAGGGTTGATCGATGCTGGACGTCAACCGGCTCCGGGTGATCGACGCCGTCGCGCGCCACGGCTCGGTCACCGCCGCGGCCAAGGAGCTGCACTACTCGCAGCCTTCCGTCACCCATCACCTGTCCCGGCTCGAGGCGGAGACGGGCGCGCAGCTGCTCCAGCGCGTCGGGCGCGGGATCCGGCTGACCCCGGCCGGGCGACTGCTGGCCGACCGCGCGGCGGAGATCATCGGACGGATCGACGCCGCCGGCGCCGAGCTCTCCGCCCACGTCGGGCTGACCGCCGGGCGCGTGCGGCTCGCGGGCTTCGCCTCGGCCAACGGCTCGTTCGTGCCGGCCGCCGTGGCCGGCCTGGCGGTCGAGCACCCGGGGCTGCAGGTCAGCCTGACCGACACGCACCCGGTCGACGCGCTGGAGCTGCTGCGCACGGGCAAGGTCGAGGTCGCGATCATCTTCCGCTACGACGACACCGAGCCCGAGCCCGCCGGGGTCCGCCTCCATCACCTGCTCGACGACTCGGTCCATGTGCTGTCGACCCGCCGCGAGGGCGAGCTGGCCAGCCTGCGCGACGCGACCTGGATCGCCGGCTGCGAGCGCTGCCGCAGCCACCTGCTGTCGCTCTGCGCCGACGCCGGCTTCGAACCGCGGATCGGCTACAGCTCCGACGACATGGTCGTGATGCAGGCGTGGGTGGCCGCCGGGCTCGGCGTCGCGACCCAGACCGGCCTGGCCCTGCTCGCCCACCAGATCGACGGCGTCGTCGCGACCGAGCTCCCCGGCGTCAAGCGGCACATCTACGCGGCGACGTTCGGCGAGCCGCCCGACCCGCCCGCGACCGCCGCGCTGCTGGCGGCGCTCGCCGAGGCCGCGGCCGCCACACTCGCCTAGCGCGCGCTAGTCCAGCCCGGCGAAGGGATCGGCCTCACGGGCGGCGATCCAGCCGGCGCGGGTCAGCGACCAGTGCTCGCCGGCGCGGCTCGCGAGCTGCTCGGCCTCGAGCGCGACGAGCGCGGCCTCGACGACGTCCGCCGGGGTCGACCCGAGGCGCTTCGCGACGCGCTCGACCGTGTCGTCGTGCGGGTGGTCCCGCAGACAGCCGAGGACGCGTTGCAGGACATGGGAGCGTGGAGCAGGCACTGAGTGGGATGAACCTAACGCGAAATCTGTGGTTGGCCATCCGAAGATCCGGGAACAACCGCCTTGTCGCGTCGTAAGACCCTCATTTTCAAGCGGCGCACACCCCTCCTCCTCAGTGAACGGGGCGTCCCTCACGGGGCGCCCCGTTTGCGTTTCGGGGCAGAACGGGCAGCGACTCCACCGTGATCGACACCAGCCCGATCTCCGCACCGGCGATCCTCGACGCGCTGTTCGCCAACTCGACGATCGGCCTCGTCGTCTGGGATCGCGAGCTGCGGTTCCGGCGGGTCAACGCGCGTCTGGCGGCCATGAACGGGCTCGCGGCCGAGGCCCACGTCGGCCACCGCCCGCGGGAGGTGCTGCCCGAGCTCGGCGAGCGGCTGGAGGCACTCCTCGGCCGCGTCGTGGCGACGGGCGAGCCGCTGCGCGACGTCGAGGTCTCCGGCGAGACGCCCGCCGCGGTCGGCGTGCAGCGACACTGGCTGGCCAGCTACTTCCCCATCCGCACCGATGCGAACGAGATCGCCGGCGTCACGGGGCTCGTCGTCGAGATCACCGCCGAACGCGACGCCCGCGACCGCGCCGAGTCGGCGATGCAGCGCACCGCGTTCGTCGACGCCGAGCTGCAGGCCCTCTACGCGGCGCTGCCGGTCGGCGTCGCCTTTCTCAGCCCCGACCTGCGCTACCAGCGCGTCAACGAGACGCTCGCGCGACTCAACGGGCGGCCGGTGGGCGCCCACGTCGGCGCCTCGCTGGAGGACGTCGTGGGCAAGCACGCGCCGGCGCTGCGAACCGAGCTCGAACGCGTGGTCGCCAACCGTGAGCCGGTCGACCTGGAGCTCGAAGTCGCGCTCCCGCACGATCCGACGGACCTGCGGGCGCTCGAGGCGACGTTCTTCCCCGTCGTCGATCGCGACGAGGCGCTGCTCGGCGTCGGTGGCGTGATCCGCGACGTCACCGTGCGGCGAGAGCTCGAGCGCAAGCAGTCGGACCTGCTGCGCGACGCGCTGTTCGCCCGCGCCGCCGCCGAGGCCGCCGGCGTGCGGACCGACGATGCCCGTGAGGAGGCGGAGCGCACCAGCGTGGCCGCCGAGCGAGGGCGGGCGCGGATCGCGCTGCTCGCGCGCGCCGGCCAGCAGATGGCGGAGTCGATGGAGTGGGAGCCGACGCTGCAGGCCGTCGTGCGCGCGGTCGTCCCGGACGTCGCCGACTGGGCCTCGCTGACCGTCGTCGATCCCCGGGGAGCGCTGCGCGTCCATGCGATCGCCCACCGCGACCCCGAACGTGAACGGCTGGCGTGGGAGCTCGCCGAGCGCTATCCGGCTTCGGCGGACGCGCCGAGCGGGCCGGGCCACGTCGTCCGCACGGGTGAGCTCGAGATCCGGACCGACATCACGCCCGACGCGATCCGCGCCGCCGCGCGCGACCGCGAGCACCTGCGCCTCATGGAGAACCTCAGCGTCAAGCACGTCGTCGAGGCCCCGCTGACGGGACCGAGCGGCGTGCTCGGCGTGCTCTCCTTCGTCCTGGGCGACTCCGGCCGGCGGTTCGAGCCCGAGGACCTGCAGCTGATCCGCAGCCTCGCGACCCGCGCCACGCTCCACATCGAGAACGCGCGGCTGTACACCGAGCGCTCCACGATCGCCGAGACGCTGCAGGCGAGCCTGCTGCCGCGGGCGCTGCCCGAGATCCCGGGCGTCGAGCTCGCGGCGCACTTCCAGCCGGCGGGAGATCAGAACACCGTCGGCGGCGACTTCTACGACGTGTTCGGCGCGGGCGAGAACGCGTGGGCCGCGGTCGTGGGCGACGTGTCGGGCAAGGGCGCTCCCGCGGCCGCGCTCACCGCACTCGCCCGCTACACGCTCCGCGCGACCGCGCGCACCCATCCCGACCCCGCGGCCAACCTCGCGCTGCTCAACGCGGCCTTCAAGGACGACACGGGCGCCGAGCAGTTCTGCACCGTCTTGTACGCGCGGGTGTGTCCCGGTCCTGACGGGCTCGACGTGCGCTTCGCCAACGGCGGCCACCTGCCGCCGCTGCTGCTCAAGCCGGACGGGTCGGTGACGAGCGTGGACGGTGGCCGCGGTCCGCTCGTCGGCGCCCTGGCCGACGCACGGTACGAAGAGGCGGCGCTGACGCTCCGGCCCGGAGAGCTGCTGCTGCTCTACACCGACGGCGTGACCGAGGTCAGCACGACCGACATCACCCTTGGCGAACGCGAGCTGCACGCCACGCTGGCAGGGCTCGTCGGGGCGTCGGTGCAGGAGGTCGTCGCGGCGGCGGCCAACCGCGCGGTCGAGCTGCAGGCCCACGCGCCGCGCGACGACATCGCGCTCCTCGCCCTGCGCTTGAAGCCCGCTACGGTGCACCCGTGACCCTCGACTGGCGTGTCAAGCGCATCGCCAAGAACGAGACGAGCTTCCGGGACATCAACGAGCGCCTCGAGGCGGGGCTTCGTCAGGTGCGCCACACCCCGGAGCGGCTCGAGTTCATCTGCGAGTGCGGGGACCGCGAGTGCGAGTCGTCGGTCCACGTGAGCTTCGAGGAGTACGAGGCCGTCCGCGCCGACTCCCGGCGCTTCATCGTCGTGCCCGGCCACGTGTTCCCGGAGACCGAGCGCGTGGTCTCCGGCAACGACCGCTACGAGGTCGTCGAGAAGTTCGGGGAGGCGGTCGAGGTCACCGACGCCTCTGACCGCCGCAGCCCCGGCATCACCGGTCGCCGGAGCGACTCGACATCACCCTGACGCCCGCCTGGTCGAGCACGCGCGTGAGTGCCTCGACCACGTCCGGGTCGAACTGCGAGCCGGCGTGGCGGGCGAGCTCGTCCAGCGCGAACTCGCGGCCCGGCGCACGGCGGTAGGGACGGTCGGACGTCATCGCCTCGTACGAGTCGGCCACGAGGATGATCCGTGACTCGAGCGGGATCTCGTCGCCGCTGAGCCCGTCCGGGTAGCCACGGCCGTCGATGCGCTCGTGGTGGTGGCGCACCCAGCGCGCCTGCTCCGGGAGCCCCGCCGCGTCGACGATCTCGAACCCGAGCTGCGCGTGCTGCTTCATCAGCTCGTACTCGTCGTCGGTGAGGCCCGCGGGCTTGTTGAGGATCGCGTCCGGGACGCCGATCTTGCCCACGTCGTGCAGTAGGCCGGCGAGGCGGATCTTGGCGAGCCGGTCGCCGGTGAAGCCGAGCTCGGTCGCGACCAGCGCGCTCAGCTGCGACACCGTGTTGCAGTGGCTGCGCGTGTAGGCGTCCTTGGCGTCGACGGCACGCGCGAGTGCCGCGGCGAGCATCTGCGTGTGGTGGTCGTCGACGGTCGGCGCCGTGGCCCCCGGGTCCATGTCGTCCGTGTAGACCAGCACCCGTTGATGCGAGCGCTTGGCGGTCAGCAGCGCCATGTCGGCGTCGTGGACCAGCGCGTCGCGTGACGTCAGGGACTCGGCGGCGGCGATTCCGGCCGTCACGCCGGAGAAGCGGTGGTGCAGGCGCTGCACGAACTCCAGCGCACCCCAGGCGCGCGCGTCCGGGAGGATGACCGCGAACTCGTCCCCACCGATCCGGTACGCGGTGTCGGTCGCACGCAGGCTGTCCCGCAGCGCGTGTGCGAGCGCCTGGAGGCAGCGGTCCCCGGCCTGATGGCCGTGGGTGTCGTTCAACGTCTTGAGGTTGTCGAGGTCGAGGAGCACCAGCGCCAGCGGGATGCCGGTCCGGCCGGAGCGCTGCAGCTCGCGGGCGAGGTCCTCGTGGAACAGCCGGTGGTTGCGCAGGGCCGTGAGCGGATCGCTCGACGCCATCTCGCTCAGCCGCTCGATCTCCTGCCGCTGCGCCGCGTCGAGCCGGCGCCGGTGCTGGCGCAGCATCCACCACAGCGCACCGAACACGACGAACGCCAGGCCGACCTCGACCCGGCCGACGTCGACGACGCGCCGCTCACTCGCGTACGCGCTGATGCCGATCCGGTGCGCGCGGACGCCCGCGGCGTCGCTGGCGCCGAGGATCGCCGTCTCGAGCTGCCGGGACCAGGAGCGGGCCTCGATGAGCCGACCGTCGGCCACGGAGGCCTCGTACGCGGCGAGCATCCGCAGCAGCCGATCGACCTGCGGGCGCTCGCTCGCGTCCAGCGCGACCGCGCCCGCGAGCCCGGCGTGGACCGCCTGCGTCGCCGCGGTCCAGGCCGCCGCGTCGCCGGCGTTGAGCGCGACGTCCTGCCGGTCTCTCGCCTTGTGCGCCTGCCCGTAGGCCCCGGTGACCTTGGCGATCTCGAGCGCGTGCTTGGACTTGACGGTCGCCCGGTTGAGCTCGACGCCCAGCAGGATCGCTCCCGCGAGCACGACGAGCACGCCGAACCAGACCGCAACTGAGGCGGGTGACAGACGACGAAGCATCAGGCCCCGAGAGATCGTCCGAAGCCCGGCGGCTTTGAGCAAGTTGACGCCTTCGGCGTCAAGCGTGAGCTTTGGCCGAGTTCGCGGATGGCGCGTATCTCTGCCTCGAGTCGGGGTAGGTTGCTTGGACGGAGGGCATTCGCACCGAGGTCCGTCCCGCTCGCGGGAGGGCAACGGCGCCTGACTTCCGAGTTGATCCACGACTCGGAGACCATGTGTCCGCAACCTCCCGCACCACACGCGTCGGCACCGACCCGCCCGCTCCCGACGAGCGTTTCGCGCGGGTCTGCGCCCGCCTGGGGTTCGATCACCCGGACTGGTTCGCACCCCGACGCGCCGCGGTGCTGTCCACCCTGGAGGCGACGACGCGACTGACGTCCCCGCAGCTGCGGACGATGGCTCGGGCGCAATCCACGCGCCTGCGACCCACGGCGCCGAACGGGGTCGCGTTCAGCGGTGAGCTGCGCGCCGCGCTCGGGTGCGCACGCGAGGAGGCTCGCCTGCACGGCCGCCTGGTCGCGCTCGGCCAGGCGTGGGCGGGCAGCAACCAGGTGGTCGCGCTCGTCACCGCCCGCGAGCCCGGACTCACGCCGGTGGTCGCGACGGCCGTGGCCGGAGAGGTCCTGTGCCGGCTGCTCGGCGACATCCGCGAGCGCCGCGTGCTCAGCCTGGCCGACGAGGACATGCTGCGGAGCGCGTGGAGCGCGGCGCACCCACTGCCCGCCTACTTCAGACGGCCGGCCCGCACCTGAGCCCGGCCGCGGTCGAAGTCCGGGGCGCGCTGAGGTCAGGCCCGCGCGTGTGAGAGCAGCCAGGCCTTGACGGCGGCGGTCGGGCCCGGGTGCCGCGGGCGGCGCGGGGTGACGACGTAGAAGCCGGCGTCGCGGTCGAGCGCCGCCCCGAACGGGTTCACGAGGCGGCCGGCCGCGAGGTCGCGCTCGACGAAGTGGCGGCTGGCGAGCGCGATGCCCTGGCCGCCGAGCGCCGCGTCGATGGCCAGGGAGGTCTGGTTGAAGCGCACGCCGGTGGACGCACCGGCCGCGGAGTGCTCGAGCACGGTCTCGATGAACTGGGGCCACTGGCCGTGGGAGTCCTGCAGCAGCGTGTAGCCGCTCAGGGCCTCCGCGGCCAGCGGCAGCTGCGCGTCCGCGACCAGGCCCGGGCTGCAGACGGCGATCAGCTCCTCCTTGAAGAGCAGGTCGACCGTCATGTTGGGCCCGCTCGGGGCGCTGCCGAAGCGCACGGCGAGGTCCACGTCGTCGCTGTGGAAGGTCGTGCGGCGCTCGCTGGCGATGATGCCCAGGTCAAGGTCGGGATGCGCGGCCGTGAAGTCGGGCAGGCGCGGCAGCAGCCACTTCGCCGCGAACGTCGGCGTCACGCTGATCTGCAGCCGCAGCGGCGCGGGCCGCACGTTCGCCGTGCCCTCGACGATCAGCTCGAACGCGCGCCGGATCGTGCTCGCGTACCGCCGCCCCGGGTCGGTCAGGGCGAGCGTCCGCGGGAGCCGGTCGAAGAGCTTGACGCCGAGCCGGTCCTCGAGGCCGCGCACGTGTTGCGCGACGGCCCCCTGGCTGACGCCCAGCTCCTCGGCGGCGAGCCGGAAGTTGAGGTGCCGCGACGCCGCTTCGAACGCGCGGATCGCATTGAGGGAGGGAAGCTCGCTCGTTCTCATCCAGGAGTTTTACTACTGGCAACTCGCCGAGGATATGACTCGAAACTCATGCGCTAGCGCCATACCTTTGCCACATGACGGCAAGAAAAGTAGCGATCGTGACGGCGGGCGGCAGCGGCATGGGCGCGGCGGCTGCGCGGCGCCTGGCCGCCGACGGGTTCCGGGTGGCGATCCTGTCCTCCTCCGGCAAGGGCGAGGCGCTGGCCGAGGAGCTCGGCGGGTTCGGGGTGACCGGCTCCAACCAGTCCACGGACGACCTCCAGCGCCTGGTCGACGGCACCCTGGAGCGCTGGGGCCGGATCGACGTGCTGGTCAACAGCGCCGGCCACGGCCCACGCGCACCGATCCTGGAGCTCACCGACGAGCAGTGGCAGGCCGGGATGGAGACCTACTTCCTCAACGTCGCCCGGCCCGTGCGCCTCGTCGCTCCCGTCATGCAGCGCCAGGGCGGCGGCGCGATCGTGAACATCTCCACGGCCTGGGTCGCCGAGCCGAGTGACCTCTTCCCCACCTCGGCCGTGTTCCGCGCCGGCCTGGCCGCCTACACGAAGATCTTCGCCACCACCTACGCGGCCGACAACGTGCGCATCAACAACGTGCTGCCGGGCTGGATCGACAGCCTGCCCGCGACCGAGGAGCGCGCGGCGAACGTGCCGATGCGGCGCTACGGCACGAGCGAGGAGGTCGCCGCCGCGATCGCGTTCCTGGCGTCATCGGAGTCCTCGTACATCACGGGCCAGAACATCCGCGTGGACGGTGGCGTGATCCGCGCTATCTGAGCGGGTGCGCGTGCCAGACCTCGACGTCGCGATCGAGCACGGGGTTGTGGATCTGTCGGCACAGCCGCATGCCGAGCTTCGTCGCGACCCGTTGTGAGCGGGCGTTCTCGGGATGGATGATCGAGATCAGCTCCCCGAGCGCGAGCCGGCCGAACGCGTCGTCGCGGGCGGCGACGGCGGCCTCCGTAGCCAGCCCACGGCCCCAGACGGCGGGATCGAGCCGCCACCCGAGCTCGGGGCCGGGGCCGGCGTCCGCGAGGAACGGCGGCAGATGGGCCAGCCCCGCGAAGCCGACGAACCGGCCCTCGTACTCGACCGCCCACGGCCCGAAGCCGTGGGTCGCCCAGTGGTCGGCGATCATCGCGAAGAAGCCCTCGACGACGGCTTCCTCCACCGGGCGGTTGAGGAAGCGGCCGACCTCTGGGTCACGGTTGATGGCGGCCATCGCCGGCTCGTCCTCGTCGATCCAGGGGCGGAGCGTCAGGCGTGGGGTGCGGAGTTCGATCATGGTCAGTAGCCGCAGTCGTAGGTCACGTAGAAGTCGCCCTTGGCCATCGACGGGAGCCCGTGGCCGTCCTGGATGCCGCGCGTGAACAGCGCCGACTGGGAGAGGCCATAGCCCCCGCTCTCGATCGACCGGCTCAGCAACGCCAGCAGATCGGCGTTCGGCGGTGTCACGTGCCGGCTGGTCGGGAACTTGCCGGTGCCGGTGTCGATGCCCACGGTCCACGGATTGTCACCGTCCTGCTTCTGGATGAGCGTGTAGAACGCGGACGGGACGTCGGCGTCGAGCGGCAGGTAGTTCGCGGTCTCCGGCCACTGACCGGCGTAGCTCGGCGACATGGGGTTGATCGCGAACACGTGCCAGGACGTGTTGGTCGACGAATACCGGGTGGGCAGCGTCCAGCAGTTGATGCTCCACAGGTTGCTGACGTCGCGGGGCTGCGGCGTCGTGGCGGAGCCTCCGCCGTGGCGATTGGCCGTGGGCGCCCGCCAGACGTCGTAGTACGCGCTCATCCAGCTCTTCGCCAGATCCTGGCGCACGCCCTGGGCCATCTTGTCGGTCGCGGCCGCCAGGGAGAGGTCGCTCTGGTTCCAGTTGGCGGCGAACAGGTCGGCGCCGGTGTTCCGCGGGGTCTTGAGGCCGATGAGGTTGTCGTTGGCCCGCAGCAGCTTCGCCGGGTCGGTGAGGATCCGGTCGAGCACCACGGCGAGCGAGGACTTGGCGTCGTTGAGCTGCGTGATCGCCTCCGACTGCAGGTCCGAGGCCGGCACCCGCTCGTTCGCGCCGGCCGGCTCGGGCTCCTTGGCGTCGCCCTTCTCCAGGAACACGTTGCCGAGCTCCATCAGGTCGACGATCGGTTCCAGCGGCTCGGCGCCCGGAAGGTTGGAGGCCAGGGTCAGCGCGGGCAGCAGCAGCCGCCAGGCGTTGAAGGTCGCCGTCGGCTGCGAAGGCGTGACGGAGGGGGTGTACGGGAGCAGATCTTGGATCGACTTGGCCTGGACCTTGTTGATCACGCTGGTGAGCGTGGCGCTCAACGTGCCGTCGACTTCGAACGCGTGACGAACGTTGGCGACGGCGGAGAACTCGGCGCCGAGCTGGCCGCTGACGCGCTTGAACACGGCACCGTCCGCGTCTGCAGAGTTGGCCTTCAGGTACGTGTCGGGTACTGCCCGGGCGCCGCTGGCGTAGTCGTCGAGCACCCCCGCCATCCGTGACCACTCACCGCCGTCGATGCCGATCCCGCAGTAGCTGGAGCGTACGAGCAGGTTCGCCGGCAGCGCGGTCACGTCGGGGTAGCACGTGTTGCTCGCCGTGGCGGCGAACGTGGAGTCGGTGACGAGGTAGGCGAGCACGGCGTCCTCGGCGGGATCGTCCTTGCGCACGGTCGGCGGCGATTGCGTCAGGCCCTTGAGCGCGGCCATCGCGCCGCCGGCGCCGGGACGGCTGAGCACCGGCGCGAGCGCGCCACCGTTCACCCGCGGCTGCAGCAGGCCGCTCAACTGGCCGGCGCCGCCGTCGACCGAGCCGGCCTCGGCCGTGGTGGGCGCGTCGCCGAGCGGGTCGGGTTGCATCGTCGGCGCGATGCTCGCCACCAGGGCGTAGGCGCCGCCGCTGCTGCGCATGAGCGCGTCCGAACCGCCGTGGCCGTTGCCGCTGTTCAAGCGGGCGACGGCGGCGGCCAGCCGGTCCCAGCTCGACCCGCTGCGCTGCGGGTGCCCGATGCTCTGCAGCAGCAGCGTCGAGCTCGTCTTCGCGTCGATCAGCACGTTGATCTGCGTGGCCAGGCCGTCGGCGTCCGTCGCCGCGTACGCCTGGTTGACCTGGACGCGCCCGAGGTCGTCGAGCACGACGAGCTGGAAGCCGCTGGTCGCGCCGCCCGGGATCGTCGCCGTGATCGGCGTCGAGGTCGTCGACGCGCCGTCGCCGGTCACCGAGCGCAGCGTCATCGTGTTCGCGCCCGCGGCGCCGGGGCCGTAGGTCTGGTACGCCAGCTGCACGCCCGGCACGTAGGTGTACGGGCCGTCGACACCCTCACGCTGGAGCCAGCCCCCGAGCCCGCCCGGGGCGCCCGCCAGCGCGTCACCGTTGCCCGCGCTGCGCCCGGTGTGGGACACGGCGGCGCTCAGCCCGGCGTCGGCCGCGCTGAGGTCCGGCGTGAACAGGTACGTCCCCGGGTTGGCGTTGTCGACGTAGTTCATCGTCGAGCCGGGGACGTTGCCCGGCGAGACGAAGAGGGCGAGCATCGGGTCGCTGACCACGCTCTGCCAGTAGCCGACCTGCGTCTTGATGAAGTCGACCGCGTCGTCGCCGTTCGCGCAGCCCTTGTCCATGCGGCCGACCCACAGCGGGTCCTGCCAGGAGGTGTTGATCGGCGCGAGCGTGTCGGCGTCGAGCAGCAGCAGCGCCGGGCACGACCCACTGCCGAGGTGGTAGGTCTGGTCGCCGAGCTGGATCGCGCTCGACGCGTTGGTCGGGTCGGTCCGCAGCCACAGGCCGGTCACCGGGACGGCCGGGCCGACGTCGACGCTGGTGTCGTACCCCGAGGCCGCACTCGCGCTCGCCTTCCCACGCGTGGAGAACGTGAGCCGCAGCCGGTATCGCCCGGGCACGTCGGCGGCGAGCGTCGGGCGCGCGGTGTTCGCGCCGCGCAGCACGGGCTTGGCGCCCTTCGGCCCGCGGACGATCGTCCACCGATAGTCGACGGGCCGGGAGCGCGTGACCACGCGTCCGTCGAGGCGCGTCGCCGCGCCCTTGACGGCCTGGTAGGCCTTCGCACGCCGCAGCAGCGGCGCCGACGGGTCGACCGTGGCGACGGTGGTCACGGTCTCGGCGGTGCCCTTCGACGGCCGCGTGGCGACCACGCGGATGCGGTTGCGGCCGAGGCGGACGCCATCGTCGGCGCCGAGCGCGACGCTGAAGGTCCGGCGCTTGCGCGGGGAGACGACGGTCTGCCTGCCGTTGACGGTCACGCGCACCTGGTGCACGCCGCCCGCGGCGGTCAGACCGAGCTCGAGCACCCCGCGCGCGGTTCGGGGCGCGCGCACGCGGACCAGGCCCGGGTCGCGCGCGAGCGAGGTGAAGCGGTCGGTGCGCGTCTGCGTGCGGCCCTTCGCGTCACGCCAGCGCAGCGCGACGTAGTGCTTGCCCGGGCGGAAGCGGGCGGCCGGCACGTCGATCACCACCGCGCCGGCCTTGGTGCGGCGGGCGCGCACGGCCTTGCCGTCGAGCGTGGCCCGGAGCTCGCTCACGGTGCCGGACTCGCGCAGCGAGATCTGCAGCGGCCCGGCGGGCTGCGCGCGCCACTTCGGGGCGACGACGTCGACGGCGGCATCCGCGGCGGTCGGCGTCAGCAGCACGCCGCCGAGCACGGCGAGGGTCAGGGATGTGGGGTTCAGTCCAAGCAACGCGGTCAACTCCTGAGGGGTTGGAAGTTGCCGCGACGGTACGTCCGGCTCGGGGCCGTCTCAGCAGTGACGGACTACTGCAGCTGCGCCGGCGACTACGGCAGCCGTGCGGTCGGCTTACAGCTGCACGTTGCGCAGATCCCGGCGACCGCTCACGCCGAGCTTCTGCGACGCGCGGTACAGGTGCGACTCCACCGTGCGGACCGAGACGACGAGGCGCTCCGCGATCTCCGCGTTGCTGAGCCCGCGGGCGGCGAGCGTCACGTACTCGCGCTCGCGCTCGGTCAGCTCGGCGGTCGCACCGCCCAGCGCGGGCATCGACGGCAGCGGACCGTCCTCGCCCTGGCCGTGGAGTCCGCGGCAGCGCGCCGCCGCGCGGCGCGCCGAGTCCTGGCGTCCGGCCCGGGCGAACGCCTCGGCCGCGTTGGCCGCCGCCTCGCTCGCGAACCGCAGCGCGCCAGTCGTCTCGAACGCGTCGGCGACGGCGAGCAGCGCGTCCGCGGCGTCCCCCGCGCGCGCGGCGGCATGGTCGGCGTAGACGCCGACGAGCCGCGCGTCGCACCGCTCACGCAGCTCCCCCAGCGCGCCGGTCACGTCCCGCGCCGGGACGCCGAGCCGCATCGCCTCGTAGAGGACGCGCGCCGCGTGCACGGGGCTCGGGGCGAGCTCGTCGGCCAGCTCGAGCAGCGTGGCCCGCGCCCGCCGCACGTCGCCTTCGGCGTACGCCGCCCACGCCTCGGCCCGCACGACGTACGGTCGCTGGTGCCCGAGCGGCTCGCCACCGCCGAGGTTCGCCCGCATCCGCGCCAGCGCGGCGAGCGCGGCCGCTTCGCCTTCGACCAGCGCCGCCACAGAGGTCTGCAGCGCGTTCACGGGCACGAGCAACCCGACGGGGTCGTGCCGCTCCAGCTGCAGCTCGGCCTCCGCGAGCAGCGTCCGCGCGGACCGGTAGCGCCCGCCGAGATGGTGCAGGATGCCGAGCGTGTACGCCGCCTGGCCCGCGGTCGCGGCGCTGCCCTCGCGCACACCCACCTCGAGCGCACGCGCCATCCACGCGGCGAGCGGCGCCCAACTCTCACCGGTCTCGACGAGGATGCGCGACCACAACGACAGCGCAATCGCGTCGCTGAGCTCGTTCACCGGCGGCTCCGGCCGATGCTGCTCCGCCAGCTGGAGCGCGAGCTGCGTCCGGCCCGCGTAGAACAGGTTCGCGATCTGCGAGGGACGGTCGGCGCCGGCGTGCTGCTCGGCGTCGCGAACGCCGCCGAGCCGCTCGAAGGACGCGACGCGCAGCCGCAGCGCCTGGACGCTCCGGGTCCACTCGGGGTTGGCCGCGAACCACCCAGTCGCGCGGTCCAGCAGCGCACGCAGCTCGTCGAGCCGGTTGAGCCCCCAGTGCAGCACCTCGCTCTGCTGCTCGAGGTAGGTGAGCGCCTGCGCCGGCGTCGTGATCGCCGGCTCCGCCTCCGCGAGCGCGGCGCGCGCGGCATCGAGGTCGTGCGCGTTGAGGTGGGCACGCGCGAGCAGCAACCGCGCGTCGACGCCGCTGTCGCGTTCAAGGGCCTGAGCCGCGAGCGTCGCGCCCAGCCCGGGGGCGCCCGAGGTGCTCGCGATGCTCGACGCCGACAGCAGCAGCTCCGCGTCCATCGGCTCGCCCGCGTCCAGCAGCCAGCGCGCGAGCCGCAACGTGTCGGCCGGCGTGCGCCGCGTCCGCGCGCCGACGATCTCCGCGAGCTGCAGCCGTACCGCATGGGCCTGCACGGCCGGCAGCTGCGCGCGGATGGCTTCGCCGTACAGCGGATGGGCGAGGCGCACGTCGCCGTCGAGCGGGCCGTCCGTGGCGATCAACCCACGCGTCTCGGCGGTGCTGAGCGGGTCGGGGCCGGCGAGGCCGAGCAGCTCCCGCAGCCGCAGCGGCTCGCCGAGGGCGAGCAGCTCGAGCACGCGCTGCTGCCCGCCGTCCAGGTCCGCGAGCCGCTCGCGCACGAGCTCGGCCAGCGAGCCGCTGATCGGCGGGCGCTCCGCGAGTCGCCAGAGCCCGTTCACGTCCGCCAGCGCGCCGCCGGTCGTCGCGCCCACCACGAGCTCGCGCACGTACATCGCGTTGCCACGGCTCGTCGCGTGGAACCACTCGAGCGCCCCGCGCTCGACCGGTCCGCCGGCGATCGCCTCGACCAGCTCGTCCGTCGCCGACCGCGACAGCTCGGCCACCTCCACCCGCGGCGCCCCGGCGTCCTTCCAGAGCGAGACGATCGCGTCCGGCGCCGGCTCGCCCGTGCGAACGGTGACGACCACGAACGTCGCCGCGGAGGTCGCCAGCCGCAGCACGAGCGCGGCGGAGACCGGGTCGAGCAGCTGCGCGTCGTCGACGCCGAGCACGAGCGGTCGCCGCCCAGCCCACGCCACGAGCGCGTCGACGCTCTGGCGGAGCAGCTCGAGCAGGTCGTCCGAGCGCACCTCGCCCGGGATCGCACCGGCGAACGCGCCCAAGGGAAGCGCCGCGGCGCTGCGCGTGGCCTGGACCCAGACCGTCGCCGCGCCCGCCGCCTCCGCCGCGGCGACGGCCTCCCGCGCGACCCGCGACTTGCCGACGCCGGGCGGCCCGGCCACGACCACGCCGACTTCACCCCGCGCGCGAGCGTCGCTGATCAGCGTCAGCTCTCGATCGCGGCCGACGATCGGCCACCCGGGGCGCAAGTTGGCGCGCATGCGCGCCATGCTTGCAGACGCGCGTCGGGCTACACGACCGCAGCGGTGGGCAGTGGCGCGGACGCGTCCGACGCCAGTTGCCGCCGCAGCAACGTCCAGGCCGCGCCGGTCGCGGCGAACAGCACGACGGCGGCGACGAGATAGGCGTCGGCGGTTGCGGTGGTCACGGCCGCCGGCGACGACCGGGCGCCCACGATCGCCCCGAGCACCGCCATGCCGACCGCACCGCCGAGCTGGCGGCTCATCTGGCTCACGCCCGACGCCTCCCCGCGCTCCTCGCGTCCCGCCGCCGCCAGCGCGTCCGTGGCCGCCGGCGAGATCGCCAGGCCGAGGGCGACGCCCACGCCCACGTAGCCCGGCGCGATCCACCCGAAGCTGTGCGTGTGGAGCATGACCGCGAGCCACAGCAGCGACAGCCCCATCAGCGCGGTCCCTCCCGCGAGCAGGAGTCGCGGACCGTGACGGTCATAGAGCCGGCCGGCGAGCGGTGCCACGATCAGCAGCGGGACGGTGAGCGGCAGCAGCGACAGGCCCGCGGCGATCGCGCCGTACCCGAGCACGCTCTGCACCCAGATCGCGCCGAACACCGTCAGCCCGACGAGGGCGAACTGGAGCGCCGCGAGCACCACGTTGTCGACCGCGGTGTTGCCCTTGCGCCACAGGGCCGGCGACACGAGCGGCTCCGGCACCCGGCGCTCGACCAGCACGAACGCCAGCGTTGCGGCCACCGCCACGACGATGGCGCCGAGCGTCACGACGCTGCCCCACCCCCACACCTGCGCCTGCATCAGCGCGAGCACGAGCGCGCCGATCGCCGCGACCAGCGAAGCGGCACCGGGCCAGTCGAAGCGGCCGCCCGAGCGGGTCTCCCCCGCGCCGCCGGCGAGGGCCACGTGCGCGAACGCCAGCGTGAGCGCGCCGACCGGGAGGTTCACGAAGAACACCGCGCGCCAGGAGAAGAGCTCGGTCAGCAGCCCGCCTACCAGCGGCCCGAGCGCGAGGAACACCATCGTCGAGCCGGAGTAGATGCCCATCGCCCGCCCGCGCTCGGACGGCGCGAAGGTGTTGGTGAGGATCGCCCCGGTCGCCGGGACCATCAGCGCCGCCCCGGCGGCCTGCAGGCCGCGCGCGAGCACGAGGCTCGCGCCGCCCACGGCCAGCGCGCAGAACGCCGAGGCGCCGACGAACAGCGCCACGCCGAGGCGGAACGTGCGGGCCGGCCCGACCAGGTCGCCGAGCCGGCCACCGATCACGACGAGCATCGCCAGCACGAGCAGATAGACGTTCACCACCCACTGCGCGCCGACCGGGCTGAGGTCGAGGTCACGCCGCATCGACGGCAGGGCGACGCTGACCACGGTCTGGTCGATCATGATCATCGACAGCGAGCCCGCCATCGTGGCGAGCACCCACCACCTCCGGTTCGCTTCGGTGATGCCCAACTTCCGCCGGGTACGGGGCACGGGTCTGGTCATTGCGGCGCCTTTCGCGAGCGGGAACGTGGCACGCAGCATCGGCGCGGGCTCGCCCTCCGTCCGCAGTAGCCGGCTACTGCAGGCCCGGCCGCGGCTACGGCAGGCGGGTCCCCCGTTTGGGGGACCCACCTGACACTCGGTTTCACTTCCGCGCCTCGGAGCCGATGACCGGTGGCGACCCCGACGCCGCCCCGGCGTCCACCCGAGCCCCAGGAGTTCCCGCCGCAATGCGCCTATCCGTCCGTACGAAGCTCTTCGGCGCCTTCGGCGTCGTCGTGGCCTTGATGATCGTCCTCGGCGTGAGCTCGCTCGGTCAGCTCGGCAGCCTCAACGACCGCGCCACCACGCTCGCGTCGGACACCCTGCCGAGCTCGGAGATGATCGGCAGCCTCCGGGCTCGTGCGGCCAACATGGCCCGCATCGAGTCCGCCGCCATCTTCACCGGGGACAAGCTCGCGGACTACACCAAGGAGGTCGAGACGATCAAGACCGAGGGTCAGCAGATCCTCGATGGCTACGAGGCGACCGTGTCGGACGCCAAGGACCGTGCCGCGTGGGAGAAGGCCAAGACCGCCTGGAACGCGTACGTGGCCGCCACGAAGGACATCCTGCCGACGATCGCGCGTGATCCGCGCGCCGCGATTCCGCTCCTGACGGCCTCCGACGCGCAGTTCAACCAGCTCAACTCGGCGTTGCTGGAATGGTCCGGGTACAACCGCGAGCTCGCGCAGCAGGCCAAGACCGACGCGGCCAACACGTACGCGTCCGCGCGCACCCTCGTGGTCGTGCTGATGGTGATCGCCGCGCTGATCGCCGCCGCGCTGGCGTTCGTGATCGCGCGCAAGCTCGTCGGCGGCGTGACGCAGATGCTGCGCGCCGCGGAAGGGATCGCCGAGGGCGACGTGGAGCAGGACGTGCGCATCACCAGCCGTGACGAGCTGGGCGACACGGGCGCGGCCTTCGCGCGCATGGTCGACTACCTGAAGGAGATGGCGACCGCCACCGAGCGCGTCGCCGCCGGCGACCTCACCGTCGCGGTCCAGCCGCGCTCGGAGCGCGACCTGCTCGGCACCGCGCTCAACACGCTCGTGACCGACCTCGGGCACGTCGTGGGCGAGATCACCAAGCAGGCCGAGAGCGTCTCCAGCGCCTCGACCCAGATGGCCTCCACCTCCGAGGAGACCGGCCGCGCGGTCGGCGAGATCGCCGCCGCCATCTCCGACGTCGCCCAGGGCGCCGAGCGCCAGGTGCGGATGGTCGAGTCCACGCGCACCGCCGTGCAGGAAGCCGCGCGCGCCGCCGTCTCCAGCGCCCAGACCGCGGCCGACACCGCCGCGGCGGCCGACGAGGCCCGGGGCGTCGCCCGCGACGGCGTCGCCGCCGCCCAGCGCGCCACCGAGGCCATCCGCCAGGTCGCCACCTCGTCCACCGAGATCGGGGACGCGATCGGCGAGCTGTCCACCAAGTCCGAACGCATCGGCGGGATCGTCGACACGATCACCGCGATCTCCGAGCAGACCAACCTGCTGGCGCTCAACGCGGCCATCGAGGCCGCCCGCGCCGGCGAGCAGGGCCGCGGCTTCGCCGTCGTCGCCGAGGAAGTGCGCAAGCTCGCCGAGGAGTCCCAGTCCGCCGCGGCGCAGATCTCGGGCCTGATCACCGAGATGCAGCACGAGACGCACCGCGTCGTCGACGTCGTCTCCGACGGCGCGCGCCGCACCGAAGAGGGCGTCGCGACCGTCGAGGAGACCCGGCTCGCGTTCGAGCAGATCGGCGTCGCCGTCGAGGACATGAACGGGCGCGTGACCGCGATCGCCGCCGCCGTCGAGCAGATCGGCGCCGAGGCCAGCCGCGCCGAGCAGGACATCGTCGACGTCGCGTCCGTCGCCGAGGAGTCCTCGGCGTCCTCCGAGCAGGTGTCGGCCTCCACGCAGGAGACCAGCGCCTCGACCCAGGAGATCGCGGCCTCGGCCCAGTCGCTGGCCGGCACCGCCGAGGAGCTCAACCGGCTCGTCGGCCGGTTCCAGATCGCCGCGTAGCTATCGCGGGTCGAGGGCGGCGAAGGCCTCGTCGAGCAGGGCGACGAGGTCCAGCTCGCCGTCCGACGCCGTCCAGCGCTCGATCGCGATCTCCATGCAGTCCAGCGCGGCGGCGGCCTTGACCGACAAGCCCATCGGCACGTCAGGGCCGGCGCCCGTGCGCGTGGCCATCGCCTCGGCCAGCAGCGGCCGCCAGCCGTGGAAGCGCTCGCTCCGCTTCGAGCGGAGCGCCGGCGTGTCCATCACGAGCCGGGTGAGCGCCAGGGCCTCGACCGGATCGTCGTGGTAGGGCTCGAACAGCACGTCCACCGCGCGCCGGAGCGCGGCCCAGTCCGACTCGTCGGCCGGGCGGCTCCGGAGCGCCTGGGCGACCTGCTCCCCCTGGTTGTCCAGGAGGGTCAGGACCGCCTCTTCCTTGTTGCCGAAGTAGCGCAGGAAGGTGCTGCGCGAGACGCCCGTCGCCTCGGCGAGCTCGGTGACGGTGACGTTGTCGAAGCCCTCGCGCAGGAACAGCTCGACGGCGATCGGAGCCAGCTGGGCGCGGACCGCGGTGCGCGCGATGTCCCGCGTCGTCTTCCCCACTGCTTCACGATCCTACTGTCGTGGCCTCCCGGAATCCGTGGCGATGCAGGCGCGGCGGGTGCTGGGCGGTCCACGCGATCACGGCGCCCAGCAGCGTCACGGCGAGCCCGGCGACGACGTCGAACACGAAGTGGTTGCCGGTCGCGACGGTCGAGAGCGCGACGAGCGGCCCCCACAGCAGCGCGAGCGCGCGCAGCCAGGGGCGCGTGGTGGCCGCGGCGCCCGCGACGCTGAGCGCGAACGCGAACCCGCAGTGCAGGCTCGGCACGGCCGCGATCGGGTTGTAGAACATCGTCGAGTGCCCGGCGAGCGCGACCGCGGACTGCTCGGAGACCCAGTCGGTGAGCCCCACGCCGGCGAGGCGCGGCGGCGCGACCGGGAACAGCGCGTAGACCACGAGCGCGAGCATCCAGGTGACGATCACGGTGTTGCGCAGCGGCCGGTAGACCGCGGGCCGCCAGCGGTAGAAGGCCAGCAGCGCCGCCGGCAGCACGACGATCTGCGCGGCGAGGTACACGTGGCTCAGCAGCCACTCCACCACCGGGGTGTCGAGCGCGTGCTGGACCGCGCGCTCGACGCCGATGCCGCCCTGGAACTCGACGAGCCAGCGCGCGTTGGAGAGCGCCAGGTCGACGTCGCCGTTCGTCGCCCACCGGCCCGCGTTGTAGAGCAGGTAGGCGAACGCGAAGAGCGCGAGCTCACGGAGTCCTGGGCGGCGCAGCAGCTGCATCACACGACGGCGGGGACGCGGGTCTCGTGGGGCTCGCGCAGCGCGTCCGGGTGCCCGTCCATCGGCGGGTCCTTCGGGTCGCGGTTGGCGACGAGATGCCCTTCGAGCGAGACGTTCGGCAGCACCCGGTCCAGCCAGCGCGGCAGCGTCCACGCGCGGTCGCCGAGCAGCTGCACGACCGCCGGGGCGATCACGAGCCGGACGATCAGCACGTCGACGAGCACGCCGAGCCCGAGCCCGAGGCCGAACATCTTCGCGGTGACGTCGGGCTGGGTCACGAAGGCCAGGAAGACCGAGCCCATGATCAGCCCCGCGTAGAGGATCACCTTGCCGATCCGCGAGACGCCGTGGATGACGCTGGCGCGGGACGAGTCGCCCTCGTTGTGCGCCTCGTGGATGCGCGAGAGCAGGAAGACGTTGTAATCCATGCTCAGCCCGAACAGGATCGCGAACATCATCACCGGGACGAACGAGATGATCGGGACGTCGCTGCCCACGCCCAGCAGGTCGGCGCCGACACCCAGCTGGAAGACCGCGACGACGATGCCGTAGGACGCGGCGATCGAGAGCAGGTTGAAGACGGCCGAGACGAGCGGGATCCAGAGCGAGCGGAACGCCGCCGTCAGCAGCAGCACCGAGAGCCCGATCACGACGGCGATGAAGATCGGCAGGCCGGCCGCGGTCTTGTCGGAGAAGTCCTGGAAGCCGGCGGTGTTGCCGCCGACGTAGGCCTTCAGCGGCGTGCCCTCGAGCGCGCCGGGGATCACGCGGTCGCGCAGCGTGTTGACGAGGTCGCTCGTCTTCTCGTCCTGTGGCGCGGTGGACGGGATCGCCGTGAGCGTCGCGATCTCGCCGTCCTGGCTCGGCGTGGCGGGCGTGGCGGCGACGACGCCGTCGGTGCCGGCGATCGCCGTGCGGAGCCGTTCGAGCTGCTCTGCCGTCGCGGCGTCGCCCTTCGGCGTGTCCACGGTGATCAGCAGCGGGCCGTTGGTGCCCGGGCCGAAGCCCTTGCTGACCTGGTCGTAGGCGACGCGCTGGGTCGTGTCCGCCGGCTTGTTGCCGTCGTCGGGCTGGCCGAGCCGCAGCTGCGTGACCGGGAACGCGAGCACGAGCAGGACGAGCACGCCGGCGCCGACCGACAGCCACGGGCGCGCGGTGATGATCTCGCCCCAGCGGGCGAACCGCTGCGACGGGGCGACGTGCGCGTAACGCTTGGGCTTCAGGCGCTTGGAGAACGCGCCGATCAGGATCGGCAGCAGCGTGATCGCCGACAGCACGACGGCGGCGATGCCGATCGCCGCGCCGATGCCCATCTTCCCGATCAGCGGGATGCCGATCACGAGCAGGCCGGCGATCGCCACCATCACGATCAGCCCGGCCGTGACGACGGCCGAGCCGGAGGTCGCGAGCGCCTTGGCCGACGCGTCGCGCACGCTGTCCCCCGCCGCGACCTGCTCCCGGAAGCGGCCGATGATCAGCAGCGCGTAGTCGATGCCCGCGCCGAGGCCGAGCATGATCGCGATCGTCGCGGCGAACGCCGGCAGGCCCAGCGGGCCCGACACGGCGGTCAGCAGCAGCTGGCCGAGGATCACGCCGAGCAGCGCGCCGAACAGCGTCGCGGCCATCGCCGCCATCGAGCGGAACAGCAGCGTGAGCAGGATGATCGCGATCCCGATGCCGACGAGCTCGCCGACCGGCGCCTCCTGCTCGGAGGCGAGGTCGACGATCATCCCGCGCGCCGACACGTCCAGGCCCGGCCGCTCCGCCGACTCGACGGCGTCGAGCAGGCGCTCCCCGTCGGCCTTCTCGGCGTCCATCGGCGGCAGGTCGTACTGGACCGTGGTCTGCGCGATCGTGCCGTCGCGCGAGATCAGCCCTTCGGCGTCGAACGGGCTGACGACGCCGCTGACACCCTCCAGCTTGGAGATCTTCTGCAGCGCGGTGTCGATCGCGGCGCGGTTCTCGGGGTCGGAGACCTTCCCGCCGGTGGCCGTGAACACGACCTGGGAATCCACGCCCGCGAGCGCCGGCGTGTGGGCCTTGAGCAGATCCACGGCCGTCTGGGACTCGCTGCCCGGAACCTTGAAATCGTCCGTCGCGGGCTCGCCGTTGGCCGCGAACCCGCCCAGCACGACGAGGGCGGCGAGAGCCACGACGAGGCTTCGCCGCCATCGGTGGGTGAGCGTGCGCGCCAGCCGCGCGAGGGCATCGGACATCGGAATGACTCCTGTACAAGGGGGAATCGCCGTCCGTGGACGACGCAAGACTTGCATGAATGTAGTGCTTGCAAGTTCGCCTGTCACGTTTTTTTGCAATAGATGCAGAAATGCGCCTCTTGCGTATCTGCCATCCGGGCGTCTACGCTTGACGTGTGGCCGTGGACACCGAGTCAGAACGAGAGGGACTGCGCGAGCGCAAGAAGCGCCAGACGCGCGACACGATCGTGCGCACCGCGCTCGAGCTCTTCGATCGCCAGGGCTTCGCCGCCACCACCATCCCGGAGATCGCCGAGGCGGCGAACGTCTCCCCGCGCACGGTGTCGACCTACTTCCAGGCCAAGGAGGACCTCGTCTTCCCCGGCACCACGGAGATGTTCGAGCGCCTCGAGGCCCTGCTCAGCGCGCGCGGGCCGGACAAGACGACCGCGGACACGCTCCGCACCTGGTTCGCCGAAGAGGTCCCGCGCCTGGAGTCCGAGCACTTCGTCGTCGCGCGCCGCGTGATCCAGTCCAGCGAGCACCTGATCGGCTATTCCGGCCGCTTCCGCGCGCGCGGCGAGGAGATCATCGCCCGCTCGATCGCCGAGGACCTGTCCGCCGACCCCGGCGAGCTCGAGCCCCGCTTGGCCTCCGCCGCGACGCTGGCGATCTTCGGCGTCCTCGATTCCCTTAAGGACAAGCAGGACGACTGCGCGCCGACCGATCACACCGCTGCGCTCGGCCTGCTGGACCGCGCGCTGCTGTTCGTCGACGCCGGCATCCGCGCGCTGCGGGACAGCCCGCCCTCGAGTTAGGTCCAGAGGTCCGCTCCGCCCGGCATACTCGCCTCAGCGAGCGGTGAGGGAGTGGGGTGCGGGGAGCGAAGGGCAAGTGGCTGGTGATCGTGGTGGTCGCGCTGGCGGGCGCGGCCGGCGGCGCGTACCTCGGCAACGAGGCCGCCCCCGACGTGACCGGCGTGATCGCCTGCCTCGCGGCTGCCGGGTTCGCGCTCGGCGGCCTGCTCGGCGTGCTCGTGAGCGGTTGGTGGCGGCCGCCGCCCAAGCCGGCCAAGGCGAGCCCGCCGGCGCCGCCCGCCGCCCCACCCCGGCCTGCTCCGGAAGCGACGCCCGAACCGGTCGTCGCCGCTCCGGCCGCCCCGGCCGCCCCGCCGCCGGCGCCGGAACCCCCTCCGCCCCCGGAGAACGAGGAGCCGGGCTGGTACCCGGACCACACCGGCGCACGGCGCTACTGGGACGGCGAGCGCTGGACCGAGAGCCTGTGGCGCGACCGCGCGCCCCGCACGCGCAAGCGTTAGACCACCAGCCGCTTGCGGTGCTCGCGGCCCGTCGGGTCGCGCCAGACGATCTCCTGAAGCCCACGCTGCTGGAACAGCACCGCGTTGTCGACCACGCGCAGCTCGCTCGTCTTCCCGGTCTTGAGGACGAGCGTCACGCGGTCGATGCCGTCGGGGAACAGCACGAAGTAGATCGGCCCGTCGCGTTCGGTGGTCCGGCTCCAGAACGGCCACGCATACGTCGGCAGGCCCGCGGTGCAGCTCGACGTGCCCGAACCCCGCGGGCTCTTGATGGCGTCGCAGAACCCGGTTTTACCGTCCCACAGCGCAGGCATCACGAAGTGCTCGAGCGCACCGAGGCGGGCGACACGCCGGGCTCGTGACCAGTCCGGTTCGACAAGGACGATCTTCGACCCCGGTGACCGTGGCGCGTCTTGCTCGAACCGGTCGGACGGTCGCGCGGGCCGCCGCAGCGCGCCGAGCTTGGCCTCGGCCAGCGCACGCGCTTCGGCCATCGATGCCGGGGGTGTGTTCGGATCGCGCATCACCGGGCTGAACGGGTTCGGCTCCGCGGTCGCGGTCGGGACCGGCGTGGTGACGGCCGGCCGCTCGTCGCGGCCTTCCGGTCGGCCGGCGATCAGGAGCGCCGCCGCGGCGAGCGCGGCCGCGGGCGCTGTGATCCGCAGCAGCACGCGACGGCGTCGCCGGTGAGAACGCCGCTCGGCGACGTCGCGGACGAGCAAGCGCAGCTCCGGGACTTCAGACATCGTCGTGCTCCACGATCGTTCGCAGGGTCAGCAGCCCGCGGCTCACGTGCTTGCGCGCGACCAGCGTCGAGCACTGCATCCGCTCCGCGAGCTCGGGATAGCTCAGCTCCTCGATCACGCGCGCACGGATCGCCTCCGCCTCACGTGGGCGCAGATGGGCGAGCAGCTCTTCGACCGAGCGGCTGCCGAGCCGGTCCACCCGCTCGAGCCGCTCGTCGATCAACTCGAGCCGCCCCGCGCCGAGCTTGCGCCGCGCCCGTTCCTCGACCTGGCCGCGTTTGATCGAGCGCAACAGCTTGTGGCGCGCGATCCCGATCAGCCACGCCACCGCCGGGCCGTCCTGCGCGCGGTAGCGCCGGACCGAGCCGAGCGCGGCGACGAACGTCTCGGCCGCGAGATCGATCGCGACGTCCGACGACGCCGTCCGCTTGCGCAGGTAGCTGAGCACGAGCCGCTCGTGCCGCAGGTAGAACTGGTCGAACGCCGCCGGCTCCCGTGGCGTGCGGCGCAGCAGCTCTTCGTCGGAGAGTCGGTCGAGGTTCGCCACTACTGACCACTTCTCCGCACCGCTTCAAACGTGACATGCGCGCCGCGTCACTTGACGACGCGGAACATCAGCGGGCACCCATAGTCCCCGCGCAACTCGTTCCCGCGACTGCGGTAGACCGGCCACACCTCGCTGAAGCCGAGCTTCGACCGGCTCACGCTGAATCGGAATCGGCCATGGCGGTCGGTCCGCACCGTCTTCCACACCTTCGCGGCGGGCCGCGCCGGCGGCACGCGATACAGACGCACGGGTCGACCGGCCACGGGCGGATCGATAGCCCCGAGGACCGACAGCCGGCGGCCGCGCTTGACCTCGACCACCCGGAGACCACGGGGATTCCGGAGTTGCGGGGCGAAGCGCATGCCCAGCTGGGCGCCGAGGCGCCCGCTGATCCTGATCGGCCCGGACATCGCTTCCAGGGGCGACATGGAGGGCTGTCCCGGCAGCGGGCTCAAGCTCGTCTTGAGCGTGAACCGCACCCGGAGATCCATCCCCGCCCAGAGCGGCCGGTCGGTGACCGAGTACAGGTACCGCACCCGTGACGTGCTCCCGGCCGGCACCAGCAGGTCGCGCTGCTGGTTGTCCACCTCCCACCCGTGGAAGCCACCGGGCCAGGTCGGGGAACACGAAGGCCGCCCCCGCATGCCCCCGACGCCTCCGGTGAACGCGGCCGGCCCCTCGACCACGGCCGGCGGGCCGGACGCGAACAGCGGCGTTCCCTCGAGTACCCGCGGCTGCGTTCGACGCGATGCGAACAGGGGCAGCTCAGCGCCCAGGGCGACGCGCTCATCCTGCGCGCCGCCGGTGACGAGCACGGTGAACGTCAGCAGCTGCCCGTCGGCGCCGCTGCGCACCGTTGAGCGATCGGCGCTGACTTCGATCCGGACCTGGCCTGACGCCCCATCGGCGATCCAGCCGCTGACCCCGACCGCGACCAGCGCTGCCAGCACACCCCTACGGCACGCGTCCCGGATCAGCATCCCCCGGCGGTCACCCCGTACCGGCAGCGCAGGCCCACGGCGTCGCCATAGCCCAGCGTGCGCCGGAAGATGTCAGCCGTCGCGGTGTGGTGCATCGTCAGGTAGAACGCGTTCACCTCGCCGAGCCCGACGCTGTGGCCACCCTCGTGCGTCGCGACGCTCTGCACGTCCAACGTGCCGCCGGCTCCGTTGAGGCTCCACGGGGAGGCGTCGTTGAAGCGCATATCCACGTTGTGGAAGAACACGCCGTCGTACGAGTACCAGATCGTGCAGGCGGCGAAGCCGCTGCTGCAGCCCACGGCGCTCATCGATCCGAAATCGACCACGTTGACGCCGTCCGGTGTCATCTGCGGGACCGCGGTCGTCGTCCCGGCGTACACGTGTTGGATCGCCGTCACGTTCCCCCACCCGCAGCTGTTGTACGTGGTGTCCCAGTTCTGGAGCCCGGCGCCGATCTGGTAGAGGTAGGTCGCAGGCATGTAGCCGCCCTGACGGTTGCGCCACTCGTAGCCACCTCCGCCCGAGCCGTTCATGAGCCGCGGACCCACCCACGTGTAGCCACCGGTGCTGCAGCCCGTGTCGGCCTGCTTGAGCTGTCGCTGCGCGGAGGATGCGGCCGGCACGACGCCCTCCCACTGCACCGCACGTGGCTCGGTCGGCGGCAGGTACCGGGCCGCGGACTCCTCCCGCATCTTCGCCCAACGCGCGGCGGCGCCCGCAAGCTTCGGATCTTCGAAGGTTCCGGACACGCCGCCGCCGCCGCGTCCGGGCTCAGGGCTGTCGAACCAGCTGATGGGCAGCATCTCGACCTTGCCCTCCGGGCCACGAACCGGAGCGACCGTCACGCTGCGCTCGAGGTCGCCGTCGGGATCACATCGGGTGACTCTGTACGAGCCTGATTCGTAGTACTCGGTCACCTCGAGCCCGCGGTCACGCGACGCGGTGCTGACGCTCATCATTATTCAACTGTCACTTCGCGCTGGTGAGCGCACAGGGTGTGTAGCGACGGCCCTGATCGGTTTCAAGCATTCATGCTGGTGAAGGCAGTCGTATCAGTCAGCCTCGTGACTCGGTCCCCGCGGAGTGCGGCGCACGTTGCAGTAGCGGCGTACTGAGGACACGGGCGGAGCGAACCGGGACGCTCCGACCATGAGCTTCTCTGGACTCTTGATCGCGGGCACGCTCGCGCTGACGCTGACGGGACCGGTCCAACCCGCCCCGCGCTACGTCGCCCTCGGTGACTCGGTCGCGGCCGGCGAAGGCATCGGTGAAGGCTGGACGTGGAACGCCGGCAAGCAGCACTGGGTCGGCGGCAGCACGCCGGGCCGCTGGGACACGACGTTCCGCCCGGTCCCCTGTCATCAGACGCGGCAGGGCTATCCGTGGGTGGTGGCGGCCCGGCTCGGCGCGGACCTGAAGGACTTCGCCTGCACGGGCGCGAGCGGGATCGACGGCATCCTCGGCGTCCAGCCCGACCGTGACCTGGACGGCGCGCAGCTCGGGTGGACGGGTGCCGCTCCGCTGGCCGGGGCCGCACCGGCGAACCTCGCCTACGACGCGCCGGCACCGCCGTCGCTCGTCTCGCTCACGCTCGGCGCGGACGACGTGGACTTCGCCGGGCTCGTGGGCCGCTGTTACAAGAAGTACGACGGCGGGTGCAGTCATGCCCCGAGCCGCCTCGACGCGGTTCTGCAGAGACAGAAGGCCAACCTCGCGCACACGCTGCAGGAGATCGAACGGCGCGGGGCGGCCGACGGACGCAAGCCGCTCGTGGTCCAGACGACCTACTACGACCCGTTCGGGTCAGACACGAAGTGCGTCGACAACCGTCCGGAATGGCCGCTCGCCTATCTGAACGCGGCGGACCTCCGCTTCCTCGCCGGCGCGCAGGTGCGGATGAACCAGACGATCATCGACGTCGCGGCCGAGCACGGCGCCCTCGTGCTCGACACCGACCCGCTGTTCGCCGACCACCTGTGGTGCTCGCCCGACCCGTGGGTGTACGGGATCTCCATCAAGCGCTCGGACAAGCACACGATGGCGCCGTTCCATCCGATGCCCGCGGGCCAGCAGGCGCTCGGCGAGGCGATGGCCACGGTCTTCGCGAGCGCGGCGCCGGTCGACGCCGGCACGGACGTGCACGTTCGGGTCGCGCACGGCGCACTGCGGTTCTCCTCGGTCAGCACGCCCGGTGAAGCCGCGATCGTGCCCGCGGCCGACCTGCCCGGCAGCGTTCCGCCGTCGAGTGGCTTCGTGGTGGGCTCCGCGTACGCCGTCACGACCTCCGCGGACTTCAGCGGCGACGTGACGATCGCGCTGCCGTCCGCTCGTGCCCAGCAGCTCTTCCAGTACCTCGACGGCGGCTGGCGGCCGGTCCCGTCCGCGTTCGACGGGGGCTTCGTGCGCGGGACGGTGTCGTCGCTCTCGCCCGTCGCGCTCGGGACGACCTCGCTCAACCCCGCCGGTCGGCGAGCGCGCTGAGTCCGGTGTCCACGTCCTTGACCAGCGGCAGGAACTCGGCGGCGCCCGCGATCTCGAACGCCCGGGCCGCGCCGGGGCGCGCCGGACGCACCATCGCCACGCGTCCCGCCGCGACGCGCACCTCGCGCACCGCTCCCACCAACGCACGTAGGCCGGTGGAGTCGCAGAACTGCAGGTGCGAGAGATCGATCAGCAGGCGCGAGCTGGGGCCATCCACCTTCGCCCCGATCTGCGTGCACAGCAGCGGCGCCGTGTAGAGGTCGAGCTCGCCGTTGACCTCCAGCACGCTGACGCCTTCGACCCGGTGCTCGATCAGCCTGAGCCGTGTTGCCACATCGTCGGATGCCAGGAACATGTGCGCTCCGCTACCCAGCCGCGATCCGGTGGCCGCCTGCCCGGCGGTCTATTCGTCAGCCCGGTAACGCGGGTGTCACGCATCCGAGACACGTCCGCGTTACCACGCGTGAAGCGGATCGACACCCACGTCAAGCGCGAAGCCGTCGACCGCGCGGCAGTCCAGGGCGGTCGTGATCCACGCGCGTGCGGCCTCCAGCCCGGCGGTGCCGGACGCGGACCCCATGCCGGCGGCCAGCTCGCGAACCGTCGCCTGCAGCGCCTCACCGACGAGCTCGAGCACGAGGCCCGCCGGGCCGAGCAGGACGAACGGGCCGGCCGCGGGCGCCGGGAGCGTCGCGCCGACCCGCGCGAGCAGTCGCAGCTCCTCGCGCAGACGCGGCAGCTCCGGGTCCTCGGTGGGAGCGGCCGCCTCGCCGGATGGCTTCGAGCGCGTGGCGCGCGCCCGGATCGCGTGTTCGAGCACGCCGGTGCGGGCCGCGAGCGCGCGTTCGAGCGCCGGACGGTGGTGGGCCGTCAGCTCGACGCGAAGCACGTCGCAGACGCCGAGACCGCGGGCGGTGCCCGCAAGGTGAGCCGGATCGGCGGTACGGTCTGGATGCATGGGAGATGACGAGCTCCTGTGCCGGCCCCGGGGCGTTGCCGCGCCGCCGGGGCACTTTTGTTGGTGTGGTGAGGAAGTATATGGGGTGGGTCGGCGGAGCGGTGGGCGCGCCGCGGAGGTTCGCGATTTGCAGCGAGAACGTGATCGGGCGTTCATACCCACTGAGTAAGTGATTGAATGAGTTGATGCACTCCATCCACCTCGCCGGCGGCCCGGTCTCGTGGGGCGTCGACTTCGCGGACACGCCCGGCAACCCCGTCCCGGACGTCGTCTTGGACGGGATCGCCGCGGCCGGACTGGGCTGGATGGAGCTCGGCCCCGTCGGCTACCTCCCGCGTGACCCCGGCGCGGCCCGCGCTGCCCTGCGCGCCCGCGGACTCGGTGCGGTCGGGACGTTCGTGTTCGACGACCTGCACCGCCCGGAGGCCCGCGACACCGTGTTGGCCGCGGTGGACGCCGCGCTCGTCGCCATCACCGCCACGGGCGGCACCCGGCTCGTGCTGATCGACCGGCCCGACGAAGCGCGGGCGGCGACCGCCGGCCGTTCCGCCGCGGCGCCGCGGCTCGGCTCGGCCGCCTGGGAAGCGCTCATCGACGTCGTGCGCCGCGCCGCCGAACGCGCGTCGGCGACCGGGGTGCGCGCGGTCGTGCACCCGCACGCCGGTGGCTACGTCGAGTTCGAGGACGAGATCGAGCGGCTGCTCGAAGCGGTGCCGGCCGCGGAGGCCGGGCTGTGCCTGGACACCGGGCACGCGCTCTACGCCGGCAGCGATCCCGCCGAGCTGCTCACGCGCCACGGCGCCCGCGTCGAGCACCTGCACCTGAAGGACGTCGACGCGCAGGTCAGGGCGCGCGAGCTCGGGTTCTGGGACGCGATCGCCGCCGGCGTCTTCTGCCCGGTCGGCGACGGCCTCCTCGATCTCGCGCGGGTGCGGGCGGCGCTCGCGACGATCGGGTACTCCGGCTTCGCGACGGTCGAGCAGGATCGCGTGCCCGGCGCCGCCGGCGATCCGGGCGCCGACCTGCGCGAGAGCGTCAGCCGCCTGCGCGCGGCAGGCATCGGCTGACGCCGCGCTCCGCGGGCGTCCCGGCGGCCCGGCAGCCCCGTGGGCGGGCGCGCGACCGGCGTCGCCGACGGACGCATCTGTGCCTGTCCGGGGCGCGCGCGGCTCGATAGCTTCGCGCTGCGGCGAGTGCGGCCCGTCTACTCAACGGGTTAGAGCGCCGCGTTTCGTCGAGGCTCGGCCGCGGGCTGGGGTCGCTACCCGCTCTCCCCCGTCCGCGGCCCGGCCTCGCACCGTGGCCGCGGGTGGCCGGGATCGGCTGACCCCGATCCCGGCCGTTCGCGGGGAGCAACCTCAGACGAAGGGGCGTTGACCGGCGGCGCGTCGGCGCGCCTCGGCCACTTCGACGTGCCGGCGCGTGTCGTCGCCGGCGGCGGTCTCCGGCACGCCGAGGTCCCAGAACGTGCCCGAGGGCGGGATCTCGGCGTCGCCCACCGGGCAGTGGATGACGGTCGTGCCCGTGCCGGCGCGGGCGGCTTCGAGCGCGCGCCGCAGGCCCCAGGCGTCGTCGACGCGGGTCCCCTCGCAGCCGAGCGCGGTGGCGAGCTGCGCGATGTCGACCAGGAGCTCGTGGCCGTCGGCGTCGACGAAGCGGTTGCCGACGCTCACGCCGATGGTGTCGCGTGCCAGCGCGTCGATCGACCCGTAGCCGGCGTTGTCGATGACGACCACCGTGACTTTCAGGTCGGCCTGGATCGCGGTCAGCAGCTCGGCCGGCGCCATCAGCAGGCTGCCGTCGCCGACGATCACGAACACCTCCGGGTCCGGCCCCTCGTGCAGGCGGATGCCGAGCGCCGAAGGGAGCTCATGCCCCATGCACGAGAAGCCGAACTCGAGGTGGGCATGGCCGCCCGGTGGAACGCGCCAGAGCTTGAGCAGGTCGCCGGGCGTCCAGCCCGCCGCGGCCACGACCCAGTCGCCCTCGCGCGCAGTTTCATTGACGGTCTCGTAGACCGCACGACGGTCGAAGCGATCGGGCGCGCGCGACGTCTCGACGTCCGCGTGCCACGCGGCCTGCGCCGCGGCGACGTCGGGACGGTCCGCGTGCGGGACCGCGTCGCGGAGCGCCTCGAGCGCGAGCTTCGCGTCGGCCACGAGCGGCTTCGCCCCGAGCTTGTACGCGTCGGCGGCGGCGACGTTGACGCCGAGAAACCGGACGTCCTCGTGCTGGAACAGCGACAGTGAGCCGGTCGTGAAGTCGGTCAGGCGGGTGCCGACGGCGATCACGAGATCCGCCTGCTCGGCGATCCCTCGCGCAGCGGCCGTGCCGTTCACGCCGAGCCCGCCCAGGTGCAGCGGACCGGGCGCCATCACGCCCTTGCCGGCCGACGTCTCGGCGACGGGGATCCCGGTCGCGGCCGCGAACGCCGCCAGCGCGGCCTCCGCGCCGGAGTAGCGCACGCCGCCGCCCGCGATCAGCAGCGGTCGCTCGGCGCGCACCAGCAGCTCACGGGCGAGCGCGAGCTCCTCCGCGGCGGGCGGGCGCCGGGCGACGGTCCACGTGCGCTCGGCGAAGAACTCCGCGGGCCAGTCGAACGCCTCGGCGAGCACGTCCTGGTGCAGCGCGACCGTCACCGCGCCGGTCTCGGCGGGATCGAGCAGCACGCGCAGCGCGGCCGGGAGCGCGGTGAGCAGGTGCTCGGGCCGGACGACGCGGTCGAAGAAGCGGCTGAGCGGGCGGAACGCGTCATTGACCGTGAGGTCGCCGGACACGGGGTCCTCGAGCTGCTGCAGGACCACTCCGGAACGTCGCGTCGCGAACGTATCGGCGGGCAGCAGCAGCACCGGGAGCCGGTTGACGGTCGCGGTCGCCGCGCCGGTCAGCAGGTTGGTCGCGCCGGGGCCGATCGACGCCGTGCACGCGTGGGCCTGCAGCCGCCTCGCGGCCTTCGCGAAGCCGAGCGCGGAGTGCACCATCGACTGCTCGTGCTTCGGTTGGTAGAGCGGCAGATCCGCCCCCTCTTGGGCGATCGCCTGGCCGAGGCCGAGCACGTTCCCGTGGCCGAAGATCCCCCACAGGGCGGGCACCGCGCGGCGACGCACGCCGTCGCGCTCGCTGTGCTGGACCGAGAGCCAGCGCACGAGCGCCTGCCCGGTCGTGAGCCGGACGGTCGGCCGGCGTCTGGACGGTGACGGGATCATCGGGCCGTCCACCCACCGTCGACGCGCAGGCTCGTGCCGGTGACCGACGCGGCCGCGGGCGAGGCGGCGAACACCGCGGCCGCGGCGACGTCCTCGACCGTGGCGAGCCGCCCGAGCGGGATCTGCGCCACCACCTGCTCGCGGAACCCGGGCGCCGCAAGGAACGGCGCGGTCAGCTCGGTCTCCACGAACGTCGGCGCGATCGCGACCACGCGCAACCCGCGCGGCGCGAGCTCGACCGCCAGCGCCCGCGTAAGCCCTTCGACCGCGTGCTTGGTCGCGCAGTACACGCTGCGTCCCGGCGCACCGACATGCCCCATCTGGCTCGACAGGAACACGAGCACGCCGCCAGGCTTCATCCGGGCGGCGGACTCGCGCGCGGCGTGCAGCGTCGCGCGGACGTTGAGTGCCCAAAGGCGATCGGCCACCGCGAGATCGACCTCCTCGAGCGCCTGCGGCACGTTCGTCCCGGCGGCGCACACGAGCACGTCGAGCGCGCCGACTGCTGCGAACGCCGCGTCGAGCGCCTCCGCATCCGTGACGTCGGCGACGTGCACGGTGGTCTCGGCCCCGTGCGCACGGGCCCTGCGCGCCACGTCGTCCAGTGCCTCCGGCGAACGGGCGACGAGCGTCAACCGCGCGGCGCCGGCGGCGGCAAAGGCCACGGCGATCGCGGCACCGAGGCCGCGGCTGCGCCGGATTGCGCCCGGGCGCGGGCCGAGTGCGCTTGTCGGTCCTGGTGCCACGCG
>NZ_JAPDDP010000067.1 GCF_027587195.1 Solirubrobacter phytolaccae
GCGACGGCGGCGGCCTGCCCCGCGGCGCGCGCCGCAGCGACCGCGGCCGGCACCTTCACCTCGCGCGCGGCGCCGCCGCCGACGAACCGCCGGCGGATCTCGTCGGCGACATCGAGCTCACCGCGGGCGAACGCTCGCGTCCGGGCGATCGCGTCCCGTGGGCGAGGATCGTCGGGGGCGTGCGCCTCGAACTGCCCCAGCACCCGTTCGGCGCAGTCCGCCGCCCACGCGGCGACGATCCGCCGGTCGCCCAGGCTCAACGTCTGCAGGGACTCCATGCCGACATCATCGCGCGGCGGCCTTGTCCAATTGCAGCCCGACCCAGAAGTCGTACGCCGCCAGCGAGAAGAAGCGCTCCGGCTTGGCCGCGCCCGGCAGCAGGACCCACCACCGGTTGGTCTGCGTCTCGTCGTAGCCATACCGGACCTGCTCGCGGCCGTTCTCGGTCTCGATGTCGAGCACCTCCTCGTGCCGGCGTGACTCGTGGTGCTCCGCGTCGCGCTGGACCGCCTCCATGTCGCCGCCCTTGCCGCTGGGGATGCGGTGCTCGGGCGCCGTGACGCCGTCCGCGCCGACGGGGTGGTAGTGGCGCACACCGCGCCAGCGTCCGCGCCGGTAGCCGCGGTGCACCGACAAGCGATCCCACTGCTCAGGGCTGACCACGGCCGCGTCCTCCCCGCCCTGGACGACGACGCGCTCGCCGGTGTCGATGTTCTCCAGCACGAGCGCTTCACGGCGCCGCTGCGCACCGGCGATCAGGCGCTCGTAGACCGCGTCGGCCTGCTCGGGCGTGAACGGCGCGTCCGGTGGGCCGTAGACCAGCGTGCCGTCCGGCAGCTCGGCCGCGGGCTCGTGGACGGCGGGCGCCTCGTCGACGGGCTCGGGCGCAGCCGGCTCGCGCTTCGTCGGCGCTTCCTCGACCGGCTCCGGAACGGCCGACTGGCGCTTCGTCGGCGCCTCCTCGACGGGCTCCGGAACGGCCGGATCACGGGTCGTGGGCGCGTCGTCGATCGGCTCCGGAACCGCCTCCGTGTCGGGCGCCCGCTGCGGCGCGGTGGGTTCCTCGCCGGGGCGGACGACCCGGTCGGTGGGTCCGTCGCCGATCACCTCCGGCACGCCGTCCGACGGCGCCGGATGCGGCCCGGCCGGCTCGTCCGTGATCGGCTCCGGGACCGCGTCGTCGGGGATGACGATCTCCTCCTGCGGCACCGGCGTCGTGTCCGGCGCCTCGGGCGCGGGCGGCTCGGTCGTCGGCTCGAAGCCACCCGGCGGCGACTCCTCGACCACGGGCTCTTCGACCGGGATCACGATCTCCTCCTGCGGCACCGGCGTCGTGTCGGGCGCCTCGGGCGCGGGCGGCTCGCCCGTCGGCTCGAAGCCACCCGGCGGCGACTCCTCGATCACGGGCACTCCCGGATCGGTCTCGGTAGGCGCGCGGGTGCGCTTGCCCCGACGCGTGGCCGTCCCCGCGGACACGCCGGCGCCGATCTGCGCGCCCGTGACCGCACTCTGCCCGCCCGCTCGCAGGATCACCAGCAGCGGGTCGGCGCTGCTCCACGTCTTGTCGTCCAGGATCGCGGCGACCACGCCGGACGGCAGGCCGGCCAGCAGACCCTCGATGCCGCCCTCGAGCCCCTTGGTGGCGAGCCGCTTGAACACGCCGGCCCCGGCGGCCTGCTTGAGGATCGCGAGCGCGCGGGTCTTCGAGAGCGCGCGCAACGCCGCCGTCCCCGTGCCGGCGGTGGCGACCGCGATGAGCGCCTCGGCGGTGCCCTGCGCGAGGTCGAGGCCGATCTCCTCGGTCCCGTGCGCCTCACCCTTGACGGCGAGCTTGACGCCGATGGTCGTCGTGGTCGCGGCGAGCGTCCCGAGCAGCGCGGCGGCCGCCGGGCCCGCGGTGCCGCCCGTGAGCACCGTGACCGCGATGCCGGCCGCGAGCGCGCCGACGAACGCGGCCGTGTCGGCGAACGCGTCCATCTCCTCGCGGTGGCGGTCGATGTCCTTGTCGCCGTAGCCGAGCCAGCGCTCGAGCCGCGCCCGCGCCGCGACGGTCTCCGGATGGTCCTCGCCGAGCTTGGCCTTGAGCTCCGCGTAGGTCTTGTGGGCGGCGGCGGCCTCCTCGGTCGTGGCGGCGAGCACACGCTCCTCCTCACCGAGGACGGCGTCGCCGGCGTCGCCCGTGCCCTTGCCGAGCTCCCACGCCTTGCGCCGCTCCAGGTAGGCGAGCTTCTCCTCCGGGGTCGAGTCGCCGGTCTCGATGATCGCGAGCGCGTCGGCGAGATCGCGGCCGTCGAGGTCACCCATCACGTCGCTGAAGAAGTCGGGCCCGTACTGGGCCATCGTCTCCGCGATCTCCTGGCGCGACTTGCCCTTGAGCGTCTCCTTGATGCGGTTCTCGTTGGTGCCGGCGCCCTTGACCGCGAAGAACAGCTCCTGGGCGTCGGTGAGCTTGCCGCCGCTCGCGATCCGCATGCGCGCCTCGTCCTGGTCGTAGCCCGAGACGTTGTGGGCGACCAGTGCTTCCAGCGGATCGCCGAACGAGTCCTCGAGCCCGGCCATGTACTGCTTGGAGCGGGTGAGCGCGGCCTTCTGGCCCTCCTTCTTCAGCGCCTCCCAGGCGGCTCGCCGCTCGCTCGGCTTCATGCGCGCGGCGCGCTGGTTGAAGTCGACGGCGAGGTCGCGCAGGATCTCCTTCTCGGCGCGCACGTACTGGTTGCGCAGGACCTCGTTGATCTTGCTGTCGCTCGCGTAGAACACGCTGTCGTGCTCCTGCTTGAGCAGGGCCGCGTCCATCGCGGTCTGGTCGCCGGCGTGCGCGGCGAGGGTGTAGTCGAGCTCGCCGCCGGACAGCTCCGAGCGGAAGTCCTGCTCGAGCGCTTCCTGACCGCCGTACGCCTTGGCCACCGCGGCGCTGCGGCGCTTGATCTCGGCCTCGATCTCGTCGGTCTTCATGCCCTTCGCGGCCGCTTCGCCCTCGACCTCGTCGCGGATGCGGGCGTAGACGGCGTTGATCCCGGTCTCGCTCGTGCCGGCGCCGTCCATCGCCTCCTTGAGCGCCTCGGCGTCGGCGCGGGCGAGGTCCCCGTCGAGCAGCGCGTCGGCCTCGCCGAGCTCGTGGCCGCCCATCTCGCCCTTGAGATCGGCCTTGAGCGTCACGCCGTACTTGCGCTCGTAGGCGGCGATGATCGCGTCGCGCTCGGCGGGCGTCTTGCCACGCAGCGTCTGCATGATCAGCGCCTCGTTGGTGCCGGCGCCGTCCATGGCGTCGCGGAGCGTGGCCACCGCGCCGGCGACGGGATCGCCCGAGCGCAGCGCGTCCGCGCGTTCCTGCTCGGAGCCGGAGACGTCGTCGTCGATGTCCTCGTCCATGTCGCGGTCGTAGACGGCCTTGTAGGCCTTGCGCATCGCCGCGATCTGGAGCGCCGTGCGACTGGTGAGCGCTGTGAAGAGGCGCTTCTCGTTGGTGCCGATGCCCTTCACCGCACCCCGGATCTCCCGGATGAGGGTGCCGGCGTCGAAGCCGGGCGTCTGCAGCTGGCCGATGAGCTGCAGCTGCTCCCACGGAAGCTCGGCGATCGCCTGCTCCTCGAGCTGCTTGGCGAGCTCCGGCACCCGGTGGCCCTTGATGCGCTCGACGAGTCCCGCGGCGACCGCGCCGATCCCGTCGTTGCCGCCCGACTTCAGGAACGCGCTGACGATCGCGCGTTCCTCCTTGCTCATGCGGGCCATCTCGGCGAGCACGAGGTCGCGTTTGCCCTGGCGCAGGTTGTCGCGCAGGGTGGTGAGCATCGTCAGGTCCTTGGCGACCGTGTCGCGTGTCTCGGCGTTGCGCTGGCGCTCCCAGGCCGCGTTGGAGACCGTCGCCTGGTTGACGTAGTCGGTGAACATGTCGAGCAGGCGGTCCCAGAACCCGCGCTGGCGCCCGAGCTTCTCCGCCGCCCAGTCGCGGATCTGCTCGCGGGCGGCGTCGGCGGCGCTCTCGATCACGAGCTCGTGGCGGCCCGCCTCCTCCGTGACCAGGCGGGTGAGCCGGGCGAGGTGGCCGTCGGTCTGCAGGGTCTGCTGCTCGCCCCACGTGAGGGCGGGCCGCGCGGCGATCCGGTCGCCGTGCTTGAGCGCGGCGGCCTGCGCCTGCTGGCGGTAGTGCGTCCGCTGATCGGACGCGATCCGCTGCAGGTCACCGATCCGCTTCTCCTTGGCCGCCCGGAGCCGCGTGAGGCTCCCGGCGGTGGAGCTCGCGACCTTCTCCAGGTAGGCGTCGCGGCGGCCGTTGATCACGGCCGGGTCGGCGGCGCCCTTGGCCGCCTCCTGCTTGCGCTGGATGTGGTCGCCGATCGCGAGCTTCGCGCCGCTGATCTCCTGCAGCTCTTGGTCGCCGCGCTGCTGGATCGTGGCTTGTGATTGCTGTGCCGTCGCGTCGAGTTGCTGATCGGCCGCGTGGTCGATCCTCGCCGCCTCCGTCTGCTTGGCCGCGACCTTGGCCTGGAGCTGCTCGGCCGTGACGCCCGCGGCCTGCGCGATGCCCTGCAGCTCGGTGGTGAGGCCGGCCTGCTCGGCGGGGAGCTTCGCGTCGGCGAGCTGCGTGAGCGAGGCGATCGGCTTGTCCTGCGTGATGCTCGCGGCCGCCCCGTCCACGATCTCGCGCGCGTACCGCGGCGCCTCGGTGAGCACGCGCGCGGCGACGTCACCGATGTGCGTCGCCTGCGCCGGCGGCAGCGGGTCCAGCGAAGCGACGGGCGCGTCCTTGAGCACGGTGCCCTCAACGGGTCCCTTGCCGGCCTCGACGGGGGTGACGGCACCGAGCTTCTGCACCGCCGCGTCGGCGTTCGGGTCCGGCTTGGCGACGGGCGTGGGCTTGTCGGTGGCGGTGGCCGTCGGGGCCGCGGACGGGACTTCTGGCGTCGGCGGCGGGGCGAGCTCGCCCGGCATCGGCACCAGCGGCGGGAACGTCTGGTCGGACAGCTTCACCGCGCCGAACTCGTCCACCGTGCTGAGTGCGGCGTCCGGCGCGCGCGTGTCGAGTTGCTCGACGGGCGCGGGCGGGGTCGGCTCGGGCGGCAGCTGCCCGCGCGCGTCCGCCGCGTGGTCGGGCTTCTCGCCGGCGCGCTGCTGCTCGACGTGCGCCGCTTCGTGCTGGAGCTGGCCCGGCGCGGCGAGGACCGGCTCGAGGTTCGGTGCGACCTGGTTCGTCGCGTTCTCGACCGCCGCCTTCCACGCGTCGAGGTCGGGCGAGTGGTCCAGCACCGGGGCGCTCGCCCGCGCGCTCGCCGATCGTGCGAGCGCGGAGGCGATGGCGGCGTCGCCGGGGGCCACGGGCACGGCGCGCGGCTCGCGGCGCACGGACGGCGCGCCCATCAGCGAGGTCATCGCGGCGTTGCCGACGGCCTGCGGGAGCGCGACCGCGGTGGGACCTCCCGGTTGAGGCGTGGCGTGCGGCGCGGCCGGTTCGATCTGGTCATGCGCTCGCACACGGGCATGAGACCTCGACCGGCGCGCGACGACAATCGGGGCGCTCCCCTGAGATTTATGCCCGCACGATCAGAGGGTGGCTGATGGAGCGTCCGTCGGCGGTCCTCACGACGAGCCGTGCGCGACCGGCGCGGATCCGGGGCGCGCGCAGGCGCATCGTGACCGGCGTGCCGGACCGGGCCGTGGCCGTCACCCGTGCGAGTCGCCGGCCACGGAGGTCGCGGAGCTCCGCGCTGAGGCGGCCGGGCGGCGCGGCCGTGACCGTGACGCGGAGGCCGCGGCGGCGCACAGTGGCGAGTCGGATCGCTCTCGCCGCGTGCACCTGCGGCGTGGGTGCGGGTGCGGAGTCGGCGTTGGTGACCGCGGGCGGCGCGGCGGCTGGAGGCGACGCGTCGGACGGCGGTTTGGGTGCGGCGGGCGGAGCGGGGATCGTGAACGTGAGCCGACCGTCGGCGGTGAGGCCGAGGTCGTCCGTCGCGCGGGCGTTCACGGTGTGGACGCCAGGCCCGTACCGCGCGACCGCGCTCACACCGCCGAGGTGCGGGTCGAAGCGGCCGTCGCCGTCGAGGTCCCACGCGATGCGCAGCGCAAGTCGCTCGGGGTCCCCCGCGAGCGCGCGGAACACCACGAGCTCGCCGTCCCTCGGTTCAGCCGTCTCCCGTTCGAGCGTGATCGACGGTGCCTCGTTGCTGTCGCCGACCGTGACGAGCCCGGACATGCCCGCGCCGCCCGGCGCGCCGTGCACGAGGCAGTAGAACGCGAGCTTGCCGGGCGTCGTCAGCGTCCGCTCGTGGTCGGCGTCGTACGGCCCGCCCGAGCCGTCCTCGAACGCGAGCGGATGACGCTGGGAGGCATCCCACCGGACCGTGTCGCCGGCGGCCACCCGCAGTCCCGGCGGCGAGTACTTCGGGGCGTCCCCGGTCCGGACCTCGTGCACGCCGCCACCGAGCAGCGCGAGCGGGAGGAGCGCAGACGCGTGCAGCACCGGCCGATCTTCCCCGATCCAGCAGGGCCGCTCGCGAGCCGTTCACAACCTGGTGATCTTGCCTTCGGCACACCGACGATGAGAGGGTTGGCCGCATGCTCTGGTTCGATCGACTCCGGCTCTCATTGCGACGGCGCTGGGACCGCGTCGACGCGGTCTTCGTGGACTCACGACTCGTCGAGCGCAAGGTGTACGGCGGAGACAACCCGGGCGGGTTCGAGATCTGGGAGTACATGGTCGACGTCCCGGACGACCCACCGGTGCGCTTGAGCTTCCAAGAGAAGCGCTTCAAGGTCCGCGAGACGAAGAAGGGCACCATCGTCCCCGTGATCGTCAACGCCAAGCGCACCAAGGCGATGTTCGACCTGAGCGACCCACGCATCGACCAGGAGGGCTGGGTCGACGAGCAGGCCAAGCGGCGCAAGGAACGCGACGACGCACGCTTCGAGGCGAACCGCGCCGCCGGGGCGCCCGACAAGCGGCGGCGTTAGCCACCCCGGCATACTGGCTCCGTGGGCTCCGAGCTCGAACTTCGATGGATCGAGCTGCCTTCCGCTGAGTACAAGCCGGCCCGCCGTTTCCTCGACTTCGTCGTCGACGACGAGTCGTCGTACAACCGCCTGGGGGGGCGCCGACTACCTCTCGTGTCTCGGGTGGCTCCTCGCCGAAGAGGACGAGCTCGCAGCCCAACGCCTGCTCGGGCGCGCTGAGCCCGACATCGAGGACCGGGTCGCGATCTGGATCTGCGCCGCCTGCGGCGACGTGCTGTGCGGAGCGCTCACCGCGCGCGTGACCACATCGGGTGACGAGGTCGTGTGGCACGACTTCGCGTTGTCGTATCCCGATCACGTGGCCGGCACCTGGGTGCACGAGACGGGCCCGTTCGCGGGCTGGGAAGCGATCCGCTTCAGCGCCGACACGTACACGAGCGTGATCGAGCAACGGCCGCCCGCCGTGACGCAGTTTCCAGACGCGCGACCCGGCCGCGTCGTGCAAGCGCTTGGCAGGGGCCTTCGGCACTTGCGCCGCGTCACACCGTAGGGGATCAGTTGAAGTAGGTGGGCGTACGGGGGACGTACGGAGCCTCGAGCGCGGCGATCTCGTCGTCGGTGAGCGTGATGTCGAGTGCGGCGACGGCGTCGGCGAGGTGGTGCGGCTTGGTCGCGCCGATGATCGGGCTGTCGACGACCGGGTTGTGGAGGACCCACGCCATGGCGATCGTGGCCATGGGGACGTCGCGTTGGGTGGCGATCTTTTCGACGGCGTCGACGACTGCCTGGTCGCTGTCGAGCCAGAGCGGGCGGCCGTACTGGTCGACGTCGGGGGTGGATTGCGCGCGGGCGGTTCCGGCCGCGCCCCAGGGGCGCGTGACCTTGCCGCCGGCCAGCGGGCTCCACGGGATGGAGCCGACGCCCTGGTCGGCGAGCAGGCCGAACATCTCCCGCTCCTCTTCGCGGGCCAGCAGGCTGTACTGGTCCTGCATGGAGACGAACTCGGTCCAGCCGTGCGTCGCGGCGGCGTGCTGGAGCTTCGCGAAGCGCCAGGCCCACATCGAGGACGCGCCGAGGTAGCGGGCCTTGCCGGCCTTGACCACGTCGTGCAGCGCCTCCATCGTCTCCTCGACCGGGACGTCGGGGTCAAAACGGTGGATCTGCAGCAGGTCGACGTAGTCGGTGCCCAAACGCGCCAGTGACGCGTCCACCTGTTCGAGGATCGCCTTGCGCGACAGGCCGCCACCTCCGGGACCCTGGTGCATGGGCATGAAGATCTTGGTCGCGAGCACGATCTGCTCGCGCGTGGTCAGCTGCTTGATCGCGCGACCGACGATCTCCTCGGAAGTGCCGGCGCCGTAGGCGTTCGCGGTGTCCCAGAACGAGATGCCGAGCTCGAGCGCCTGGCGGAACAGGGGCTGCGCCGCGTCATCCTCCAGCGCCCACGGCTGCCAGTCGTTGGGCGTGCCGAAGCTCATGCAGCCCAGGGCGATGCGGCTGATCTTCAGCCCGGAAGTTCCAAGGTTCGTGTAGTCCATGACGGCCACTATGCCCCGGGCAGAAGGCGTTGCAGGGTCCCGCTTGGGGGGTCACTGACAGGTGCCCCCGAGGTCTCGATCCGGGGCCTACCCTGGGGGTCGTGGACGAGGGCAACGAGCTGTCGCAGTTCCTGACCAGCCGCCGGGCGCAGGTCACGCCCGAGCAAGCCGGGCTGCGGACGTTCGGGCGCCGGCAGGTCCCGGGCTTGCGCCGCGAAGAGGTGGCGGCGGTGGCCGGCGTCAGCGTCGGTTATTACAAGCGCTTGGAACGCGGCGACGCGACTGGCGTCTCGGACGGCGTGCTCGACGCGGTCGCCGACGCGCTGCTGCTTGATGACGCAGAGCGCGCCCACCTGTTCGATCTGGCCCGCGCCGCGGGCCCGGCGATCGCCAAGCGGCGTCCCCGCGCGAGCGCGCAGCAGATTCGCCCGGTGATGCAGCGCGTCGTGGACTCGATCGGGTCACCGGCGAGCGTGGGCAACCTGCGTGGCGATTCCATCTACGCGAACGCGCTCGGCCGGGCGCTGTACGCCCCGATGTTCGACAGCCGCGAACAGCCACCGAACGCCGCCCGCTTCACCTTCTTGGACCCCGCGGCCCAGCAGTTCTTTCCCGACTGGGAGAAGAACGCCAAAGACCTCGTCGCCGCTCTGCGCTCCGAAGCCGGCCGCAACCCGTACGACCGCGCGCTGACCGACCTCATCGGCGAGCTCTCCACGCGCAGCGAACCATTCCGCAAGTGGTGGGCCGCCCACAACGTCCGCACCCACGACACCGGCCGCAAACGCCTGCACCACCCAACCGTCGGCGACCTCGAGCTCGACTACGAGGTCATGCAACTCGCCGCCGACAACGGCCTGCTCCTGGCTGTGTTCAGCGCCGAACCCGGCAGCCGGTCAGCCCAAGCGCTCGACCTGCTCGCGAGCTGGACGGCCACACCCGAATCAGCCTCCTCGACACCACACGAAACGCCCAGTTAGATCACGCACCCACAATCGCGCGGGACCGGGAAGACGCCCACGAGCCCTGTAGAACGTCACGCCTCAAGAATGAGCGCTTTCGACGAATTGGCGCATCCTGAGATTGCGATACGCGCTGCCGACGACCGTGTTCCGTCGTTGAGTGCGCGTCTCGCCCGATCCTCTTAGGCTGCGCGCGTGAAGGACGAATACGCCGAGACGCTTGTCGAGCTTGAAGCAGCGCTTCAAGTACGCCATATCGCCCACCGGCCGCTGGTGACGATCGCACGAGACGCGAAGCCCGCAGCCGCGGAGCGCCTCGCCAGTGGTAAGACGCTCAATAACCTGCCGGTGCGGGGCGCCGACGGCGCCATCGTTGGGGTCCTGGAGAACATCAACGGAGGGAAGCTCGCCGTCGAGCGTCCGAGGCTAGACGTCTCGGCGGTTAGTCATTCAATGCGGACGCTCGACGATCGAATCGTCGTGGAGAGCCGACAAACGATCGAGCGTCTACTTCAGGACCTCCTGTCCCCGCCGTACTACCAGCTCGTCGTTACAGACGGTCGGATCGACGGCATCGTGACTGTCTCCGACCTGAACAAGGCGCCGGTGCGCGTGCTTGCGTACGCCACCATGGCGCGGCTGGAAACGGCCATGAGCGTTGCTATTCGGACCGTCACGCGCAACAGCGACGAGGCAGCGATCCAGGCACTGGTGAGGGCGGAGCGGGCCAGGTACGGGGCCATCATCGCCAGTTGCGCGAGCAGCATCTCAATGTCGCGCTCCTGGACGCGACAACGTTCAGGCAGAAAGGCATCATCCTGGCCAAACTCCGCGTGTTTGCCGACGGTGACGACAAGACAATCCAAGCGGAGTTCGATGGCCTGTACGAGCGGCTCCGGAATCCGCTAATGCATATGTCGCCGTTCGTCGGAGAATCGATCCCGGGGTTGCAGCGCTTCGCCGAGGACCTCGAGCAAGCACGCCAGCGCACGAAGGAGGCACTGGTCGCAGCGGACGGCTTGTAGCGGGACGGAAGCCGGAACAAAGATGGGCGAAACGACTGAGCATCGCGTTTCGCAGCGCCCGTCTAGAAGGAGCGCTTGTCGACGGAGGGATCCGTTTCGGACCTGTTCGTTCCTCGCCATGGCACGCCTAGCGGTCGCTGGGGAGCGACTCGACAGCCTACGATTGGCCGTCCTGGTCGATCAGCCGGTAAAGCGGGAGACCGGTAGGGCCGATGCACGGCCGGTCCCGTGGGATATCCCCGAAGTCCAGACCAGCTCTGGCGATGCTCGCGACATGTGCTGCGCGCCGCCGCGATCCGACGCTCCGCGTGCGGACGAAAGTGATCTTTCTCGACGAACTCATGCTGTTACGGTGCGTCTGCCGCGGCTGACTAGCCACGAAGCCTTACGACCCGATCGGGTTCTCCGCGAGGAGGCGGTCGCGTCCCATTCCTGGCGGTCAATCGGCCGGTCGGCCTGTGCACGCAGCCACGCCATCGCGAGTTCCGCCAAATCCTCAGGCTCCAGACCGGGAGGCGACTCCAGCCGGTCTAGGTCCTCCGGGTCGAGGTCGTCGCTCATTTGATGGCTCGGATCGTTTCCGGCAACGAAGCCCCGACCGTCGAAATCAACCCTCAGCGTCCGCAGAACGAGTCGGTGATCAGGGTCAGCAACCGTCACGGTCACGATGAGTTCCGGTGCGAAGGTCCACACGTCGCAGTAGGGCGGACCGAGATCGTCGATCACCACGCCTGACATCTTCGCGATCGCATCCGAGGCACGACCGGCGAGTGCTCTGCGAAGGGGTCCTTTTCGACGATGCCGCTACGTCCGACCGAGGGCTGGAGCCGGCCCCCGGAGCGGGCGAAGACGTCGGTGCTTGATCCTGGCGATGTGCAGATCACGCTGAACGAGCTCACGGTGGGTATGGACGGTCTTGATCGCGAGCGGCTGCTCGAGGACTGGCGGTGGCTCATCGGACCGTCCAAGCAGCCGATCCTCCTGAGCGCAGTCGGTGATGCCTTCGTCCAAGACGAACATGACGGCACGGTTCATCTCCTGGACACTGCGGCAGGTACTTGCCAGCCTGTCGCTGAAGACGAGGTCGAGTTTCGCCGCCTCGTGACCGACGGGCGATGGGCGACGGATCACCTGGCCGTCGATGTGATCGCCGACTTCTTGCGTAACGGTCTGCGTCTCGCGTCCGGGCAGATCTACTCGTGGAAGCAGCCTCCTGCTCTTGGCGGCGAGTTCGAGATCGCGAACGCCGGGACCGCGGACATCGGACTCCATTTCTCAATGACGGGCCAAATTCACGAGCAGCTACGCGAATTGCCGCCCGGGACGCCTGTCACTGAGGTCCGCTTCGACTCGGGCTCACGCTAGATCTGAGCACCCAGGCGGTAGACGTGACCGCGGGCCGCGCTCGTGGACTGACCCCGTCGAAGTAGTGCTTTTCGACGAATTGATGCATTCTGAGGCGATTCACGTTCAGGCTGATCACCTCGTCGAATGGGTCCACGAGCACGAGGCAGTCCTCGTCGGAGCCGAGGTCGCTACGGCGTTTGCCGCGGTGGTCGCGGCCCTGCCTTGGGGGCCGACGTCGCTGGACAAGGCCGCGATGCCCGGCTTGCTGTCCCGTGACGATGACGCCGAGTTGTCCCGCCTCGTCGGCCGAGCGCGTTTGGGGCGCCACCCGAAGGTCTATCTGATGTATGACCCGGACGAACCGGGATTGATTGCTCCGCTCGCTGACGTGCTGACCGATCTCGATCTGCTGTATTGGCGCGCGCCTGGCTATCGATACTTCTGCGGCGCATCCACGGATCTCGAGCCGGCGTTCGACGACCTGGCCGAATACGAAGCCAGCTACGGAACCGTGTGGTTGCGTTCGTGAACGAGCCCCCGCTCTCGTCGTCAACGGGGTCGGCCTTGTCGCCGAGGAAGACGGCGCAGCTCACGCCTCCAGGTCCAGTCGTCGATGAAGTAGACGGGGCGTCGGTCGCGCGGTCGGTCTGAGCGCAGCAGCGTTCTAATGACGGAGCGGACAACGCGCGACAGCGGATAGTTGAGGCGATGCCCGTGGAGTCGCCGCATCGCGTGGTCGAGGTCGTGGATCGTGAGCGACGCGTCACCAGCGCGTTGCTGGACGGCGGCAAGCAGCTGGTGCGCGTCGATGAGCCTTCCGCTCTGCTGGGTGGCCGGCCACGGAAACACGCCCCGGGCCGGAGCGTCGATCCGAATCACCGTGCGGAGCGTCTCGTCGTCAATCGCACGTTCGATGGCGCAAGGCTACGCAGGAGGGTCACCTCCGCGATCGTCGACTTGTGCGCTGCGCCCGTCGAGGGTTCACGAAGTCACTCGTAGCCGGTCGCAGCTTGTAGCGCGAGCGCAACCCACGACCAGTCTGGCTGGCCGGGCTCTGGATCGCTTGGTTGGACCAGTAGCCCGGCGAGTCGTCGATCCAGGCGGCCAAGGCGCTCAAGAAGCGCGCCAGGTCGTTGTTCTCCCACACGTCGGGGTCAGCACGAAACTCATCGCGCAACCCTTGCACGAAGGTGACGAGTGCTACGCGGGAGCCGACGGCAGACGGATCGGCGGACATCTCCGCAGTCTCTCAGCGCTGCTCATGTGGACATGCGTGGGCATGGGCGACGGTGATCTCCTGAGCCATCTCCGCACGCTACGCAACCGCTGCTGCTCCGCATTGGCGACCTCGGGACCGATCCGCGATCATGTGGACGAGATGCTCCAGTTGTTTCGTGGATGAGCGCTGATCCGACGCGCTTGCGCGCACGTCCTGGCCTCGGGCGGAGCCGTGGCGGCTTGCCGCCGGGGTGGAAGCTGGACGTTCCGGCGGTTGCCGACGACGCCCGGCCCCTCGCGCTTGCCGTGGTGTTTCACGGAGGCGGATCGACCGCTGAGGCCGGCCTCGCGCTGCTGCCCGCACATCCGGGACTGATCCGGTTGGCTCCCCAGTCGCTCGGGACCACCTGGGACATCGTCCGGGGCGGGTTCGGTCACGACGTCGAACGCATCGACGACGCGCTCGAGACCGTCTTCGCGCTCGTTGCCGTGGATCCACGCCGCGTCGCCCTGGCCGGGTTCTCCGACGGCGCGTCCTATGCGCTGTCGCTCGGTGTCGGCAACGGCGACCTCGTCACCCGTGTCGTTGCCTTCTCGCCTGGGTTCCTGGCCCCCGGCGTCCAGCGCGGACGGCCGCGGATCTTCGCTACCCACGGCACAGAGGACCGCGTCCTACCGATCGACCGCTGCAGTCGGCGACTGGTCCCTGCGCTGCGCGGCGCGGGCTATGACGTGACCTATGAGGAGTTCGACGGCGGTCACGGCGTGATGCCCCATCACGCGCGGTTCGCGTCCGATTGGATCGTGCGAGCCGTTCCGGAGCTCTGACAGCGGCGTTCCTCGACGATCTCGCCAGCGGCAACTCTGCGCTCGTCGACGCGCTCGACGTGCGCTTGCTTTGCCGCTGGGCAACAGCGACCCAGGCGTTCGGAACGACGTTGGGATCCGGTCGTGGGTTACAGGACGACGAGCGATCGCCTTCGCCGTCAGCGCTTCTCGCAGGCGATGCCGTCGCCGTCCCGGTCGCTCTTGCGGTTGGCGGTGTAGAGGCTGGTGGACACCTTGAAGGTCGTGACGGGCGTGCCGCTGGTCTTGTCGCGCGCGCCCGTGCGCCCGACGCCGTGCGGGTAGGCCTTGTTCAGGGCCGTGCAGTTCTTGAACTCCTTCGCCGCGGCGTGCGACGGGATCGCTGTCGCAAACAGCAGCGTGGCGGCGACGGCGGCAGCGAGCATGCGCCGGATGGTCATCGGGTCTCCTTTGGTGAGCTTCAACGTCACCCTGCCATCGACGAGGCTCACACGACACTTGAGCCTCGTCTTCCGGCCAGGCTGCTCAGATGCGGAAGCTCCGGCGGGCCGGGGTCGTGTCGCCGATGGCCCGGACCTGGAACGTGTAGCTGCCCCGCTTGAGCTTCTCGTAGGTCACGGGCGACTTGCACGGCTTGAACTTCGCCTTCTTGCCCTTCTTCGTGAGTGCGCATTCGAAGCGGGTCGCTCCGACACCCGAGAAGCTGAACGTCGCCGTCCGGCGCGGACGGCGGATCTTCGCCTTCATGAGCCGCGTGTCGACGTTGCGTGGGGTCGCGACCGGCGTCGGGCTCACGGCTGGCGGCGTCGATGCGAGCGGTGGCGTAGGTGACGGCGAGACGGTGGGGTCAGGCGTCGCGGTTGCCGTCGGAGTCGGAGTCGGAGTCGGAGTCGGAGTCGGAGTCGGCGTCGGCGTGGGCGTGGGTGTCGGGGTGGCCACCGGGAGGAGCTCGAACGTCGCGACCGTCGACTGGTTCCTCGAGGTGCTGAGGGAGCACCGGTCGCCGTTGACGGAGCAGTTGTCCGACCAGCCTGAGAGCTTCGAGCCCTCGTCCGGAACGGCCGTGAGGTACACCTGCTCGCCGTCGGGGAACGCGTACGTGCAGACGGCGCCGCAGTTCAGGCCGGCCGGGCTCGAGACGACCCGGCCGGAGCCGGTGCCGGCGGTGGTGACCGTGAAGGTCCGCAGGACCGTGAACTTCACCTCGCGGGGGTAGTTGGAGCCCTGGATGTCCAGCGTGTTGGTGCAGACGGGGGTGCGGTTGTCGACGCCTTCTGCGCAGAGGAAGCGGACGTTGTCGACGTAGCCGGAGACGAACGAGCCCGCGTTCGCGACGGCCGTCAGCACGACCGGGGTCCCGATGTCGAAGGAACCGGTGCAGACCGCGCCGCAGGTGATGCCCGGCGGCGTGCTCGTCACCGTTCCCGTGCCGACCCCGCTCTTGGTGACGGTCAGCCGCGCCTGGGCGGCGAAGGACGCGGTGACGTTGACGGCCTGGTTGAGCGTGACCGTGCACGCGCCCGTGCCCGAGCACCCGTCTCCGGACCAGCCGGCGAAGCGCGTGTTCGCCGCCGGTGCGGCGTTCAGGGTCACCGCGGTGTTTTCGTTGTACGGAGCCGCGCAGTCCACCCCGCAGATGAGGCCGGTGCCGGTGACCGTGCCCGTCCCCGACCCGGTCTTGGTGACGGTCAGCGTGTGCTGCCTGGCGAACGTGGCGGTGACCGAGGCGTTGGCCGTCAGCGAGAAGCCGCACTCCGGCACGGGCAGCGCCGAGCAGCCGAGGCCCGACCAGCCGACGAATCCGCTCCCGGCCGCGGGGACCGGCCACACGCAGGTGCCGACGCAGAGCCCCGTCGGGGACCGGAACGTGAGCCCGGTCGCGGTGTCGAAGGCCCCGGCGCAGGTCGCCCCGCAGTCGATCACGTCCCCCGTGCTCTTCACCGTCCCCTGGCCCGTGCCGGCCTTCGAGACGCTCAAGGTGCGCTTGCCGCGGAACTGCGCGTAGACCCTCCGGTCCTGATCCATCGTGACCTTGCAGGTGCCGTCCGCCGCCACGGTGCACCCGTCGCCCCAGATGACGACCGAGCCGGGATCCGGGACGGCCGTGAGCGTGACCTGCGCCCCCGCATCGACGCCGACGGTGCAGAAGAAGGTGCAGTCGAGCCCGACCGCCGTGCTGACGACCCGTCCGCTGCCGCCGGCGGCCTGCGAGATCTCGAGCCGCAGCGCGACCTGACGGACGAACTGGGCCGAGACGGACTTCGCCTCGTTCATTGTGACCTCGCAGGCGCCCGTGCCCGAGCAGCCGCCCCCGGACCAGCCGGCGAACCGCGACGTCGCGTCGGGCTCCACGGTCAAGGTGACGGCGCTGTTGAGGTCCATCCCGGCGCTGCACTGCGCCCGGCTGTCACCGCAGATGATCCCGGCGGGCGTGCTCCTGACCACCCCGCCGCCGTTGCCGGTCGTGCTCACCGTGAGCGTCCGCACCTGGTTGAACGTCGCCGTCACCGTCTCGTCGCGTGTGACGCCGAACGCGCACGTCACCCCCGTGGTGTTGCACGGGCCGGACCACCGGACGAACCGCGAGCCGGCGGCTGGCGCGGCCGTGAAGGTGATCCCGGTCCCCCAGGTGAAGGCGGCCGAGCACACGCTGCCGCAGTTGATCCGGCTCGGGTCGCTGGTCACGGTCCCGGACCCCGTCCCCGCCTTGGTCACGGTGACCGTCTCCGCCGACGCGACGCTCGGCGCCGCCAGTCCCAGCAGCAGCGCGACGAAGAACGCCGCCCACACGCCTGGGTTGTCCATGCCCGTGCGGGCGCTCATGCCGATGTTCACCGGCCGACCTTCCCGAATGCCGCCGCTCCGGACAATCGGGCACGCCCTAGACGGCCACCCTAGGGTTTCGTGGTCCCGCGCCGCGCTGCTGTTACAACTGCGTTCCCTCTTGCCGGTCGCCGAATCAGACGTCGATGCCGCCGCGCGGCGCCTCCAGGGCGTCGTCGCGCGCACCCCGTTGGAGCGCAACGCGCGGCTGTCGGCGCTCGCGGGCGGCGAGGTGTGGCTCAAGCGCGAGGACCTGCAGCCCGTCCGCTCGTACAAGCTGCGCGGCGCCTACAACGCGATGGCGCAGCTCGAGCGCACCGACGCCGGCGTGGTGTGCGCGAGCGCCGGCAACCACGCGCAGGGCGTCGCGTACGCATGCGCCGCGCTCGAGATCAAGGGCCGGGTCTACGTCCCGCGCACGACCCCGCGGCAGAAGCGCGAGCGGATCGCGGCGATCGGCGGCGCGTGGATCGAGGTCGTCGTCACGGGCGACACCTACGACGCCGCGGCGGCCGAGGCCACGGCCTACGCCGCGCGCAGTGGCGCCCAGCCCGTACACGCGTTCGACGACCCGTCGACCATCGCCGGACAGGGCACGGTGGCGCGCGAGATCGTCGAGCAGCTCGGCCGCGCGCCCGACCGGATCGTCGTTCCCGTCGGCGGTGGCGGCCTGCTTGCCGGCATGGTCACCTGGCTCGGAGCTCATCACCCCGAGGTCGAGCTCATCGGCGTCGAGCCCGAAGGGGCCGCGAGCATGACCGCCGCGCTGTCCGCCGGGGCGCCGGTCACGCTCGAGACGTTCGACGGGTTCGTCGACGGCGCGGCCGTCCGCACCATCGGGGCCGCGCCGTTCGCCATCGTGCAGGGGAGCGGCGCGCGCATGCTGACGGTCGAGACCGGCGCCGTCTGCGCGGAGATGCTCGCCCTCTACCAGACCGACGGGATCATCGCCGAGCCCGCCGGAGCGCTCGCCAGCAGCGCGATCGGACGAACGGACGGGGCGGATCGGGTCACCGTGTGCGTGCTGTCGGGTGGCAACAACGACGTCAGCCGCTACAGCGAGATCATCGAGCGCGCGCTCGTGCACGCCGGTCTCAAGCACTACTTCCTCGTCGACTTCCCGCAGGAGCCCGGCGCGCTCCGCCGCTTCCTCGACGACGTGCTCGGCCCGGACGACGACATCACGCTGTTCGAGTACGTCAAGCGCAACAGCCGCGAGACGGGCGCCGCGCTCGTCGGCGTCGAGATCGGCCGGCCCGACGATCTCGAAGGGCTGCTCGCGCGGATGGACGCGTCGCCGCTGCTGATCGAGCGCGTGGACCCGATGTCCGCCGCGTTCCGCTTCCTGATCTAGATATCGCTCTGGAGGACCGTGAAGCGGACCATGGGGAGCGCGTCGAACGCCTTCCATGAGTTGGAGGCGCGGACGGCCGTGGCCCATGCGTCCACGTGCCCCGCCCAGCCGGCGATCTCGCCGTGCTCCGCGTCGCTCGCGTCCGGGCGCACGGGGCCGCCGTAGCCCCAGCGCTGCGCGGTCGGGACGCGGCCGTCCGGGACTCCATCCGCCGCGAGGCTGAGGTGGAAGACGTTCATGCCGAGGTACTCCTCGTCCTCGTCCTCGAACGTGAGCTGGCGGCCGAACGTCACCGCGTAGAAGGAGGGTCCTTCCTCGTCGACGCCCTCGTCGGCGAACACGGTCTCCACCCCGCTCTCGTGCAGCAGCAGGTCCGCGTCTTGGTCGTCCGGGACGATCCAGGCGTCCCCGTCGACGTCGACCTCGCGCTCGACCGGCGTGCGCGCCAACTCGCAGAGGAGCCGGAGCAACAGGTCGTGATCGCCGCTCTCCCCCGCGAGCTCTTCGCCCTGCTCGCCCGGTGTGCGCGTGAACGGCACGCCGGCCCGTTCGAGCAGGCCGGCGAAGTGGTCCACGGCGCGGAACGGATGCATCGCGCCGGGCGTCGGCGGCTTCGGTGGGCGCGGCCGCCGCCGTCGGTACACCTCGTAGGACTCGCTCGGCTCGACGATGCGCTCGACTTCCCCGTCCTCGGCGTAGGTGACCGTGAACGTGCGCGTGTGCACCATGCGCCACTGCTCGCGCTTGCCCTCGGCGAACGTGCTGGTGATGGTCAGCGACCCGTCCCGCTCACGCTGGTAGCGCTCGATCGTGCTGTCGAAGTACTGCTTCCCGCGCATCCTCACGCGGGTGACGCCGACGAGCTCGCCGTCGACGCGATGCTCGCGGGCCGCGCCACCACGGAAGACGGTCGTCCAGTGGCCCTCGTGCTCGAACCGCACCATCTTCCCGCGGTCACCGGCGAGCCGCGCATACACGAGCTCGCCCTGCGCGTCACGCTCGATCCTGTCGACCGCGGCGCCGTCGGGTGGGTCGCCCTCGTGCTCGCTACCCGGCGCGACCCGCTCGTGATCGAGCTCCGCCCAGTGCGGTTCCGGCCGTTCTATGCCACTCGGAGCGGGCCGCCAGGAGCGCTGCGTCTCGCGGTCCATCAGCGCGTACTCGCGCGCCTTCAGCGCCTCACGGTCGCTGAGCAGCGCCAGCAGCGCTTCGACGTCCGGCCGGGCATCGTCCATGACACGAGCGCGTACCCGCGAGAACGACACCCCATGTCAGGACCCTCTGCGGCTGCGGGCGAACGCGACCTTGCCCGCGCACAGCGCGACCAGCGCGCGCGTCAGCCACGGCCGCTGATGCGTTGCCGCCCACGCCGCGAAGAACGACGTCACCAGGCTGCCCGCCGCGCACGCCCCCATCGCGTACACCGAGCCGTTGGGGTCGCCGTCCGGGCAGCTGGTGCTGCTCCCCCCGGCACAGCGCCCCGCCCGCGATCCAGGCGAAGAACAGCGTCACCCCGGCCGCGGTGACCACCGCGATCGCGAGCCCGGTCCCGGGCGGCGCCGGCGGCGCGGGCTCGCGGTGACCGTACGTGTCCATGGCCCGAAGGTAGTGCGAGCGCGACGGGTACCATCGGCCCATGCGGCTGTCCAGGGCCCAGGCGATCGTCGATGACGTCGTCACGAACGCGTCCGGACCGGTGTGCGTGTTCGTCGCCGACACGCACGGCGAGCTGGTCGCGGCGGCGACCATGGACGGTGCCGCGCCGGACACGCGGCTGAACGCGCAGCGCAAGGCGTACACGGCCGCGCGCAGCGACGCCCGGACGACGCGGGAGCTCGCCGAGAAGGCGCGCGCCGATCCGGTCGAACGCGCGAGCTTCGACCCGTTCTTCACGTTCTTCCTTGGCGGCGTCGCGGTGTTCGAGGACGGCTTGCGGATCGGGGCGGTCGGCGTCAGCGGCCTCCCGGGCGACACCGACGAGCGGCTCGCGCTCGACGCGATCCAGCGCACCGCGACTTAGGTAGCGGCGGCCGTCGACCGGCGGCGGATGCGCGCCGCGCCGACCCCGGCGACGATCGCGGCATGCTCGCTCAGCGACGGTCCGAACGCCGAGTCGCCGTCGCTTCCCTCGTCGTGCTCAGCGCCGTCGGCGCCGAGCTACTGGCGGCCTACAACGACACGACCGGCCGTCCCCTCGCGCTGCTGGGGAACCTGATCTTCTTCGCGCTGCTCTACGGGTGCCCGGCGCTCCTGATCCGCGAGCTCACGCGGCGCACCGGGCGAGGCTGGACGACGATGCTGCTGCTCTCCGCCGCCGCCGGCCTCACGCAGGCGGGCCTGCTCGATCAGTCGCTGTTCGCGGAGCGCTACGACGACGTCCGTGGCTGGGAGGAGTCGTACCGCGCGACCGCGATCGAGCCGCTGGGCGTGAGCGCGTACATGCTCCAGAACTTCCTGCTGGGTCACATCGTCTACAGCTTTTGCGCGCCGATCGCGCTCGTCGAGGCGATGTGCCCGTCCGTCGCGCGCCGTCCCTGGCTGGGGCGCGCTGGCATCGTGGTCGCCACGGGCCTGTGGTTGCTCGTCGCCGGAGCGATCTTCGCCGACGCCGGCTACGCGACGTTGCCCGAGCTCGCGGTCACGCTGACGGTCGTCGTGGCACTCATCGCCGCCGCCCTCCGCTTCGGCGGGCGCGCGAGCCGCACGAGCATGGGAGCGGGCACCCCGCGCGCCGGCACCGTGCTCGCCGTGAGCTTCGTCGCGGCGACCGCGCACGCGCTGATGCCGGACGACTGGGTCGGAACGGCGGGCGCGTTCCTGATCGCAACCGCCGCCGCCGCGGGGCTGATCCGCGCCGCGCGCGGCAGCGCCTGGGGACTGCCGCACTGCGCGGCGCTCGCCACGGGCGTGCTCCTGAGCCGCGGGGCGCTCGCCTTCACGTACTACCCGGTCGTGGGACACACTTCCGCCGCGGCCAAGTACGGCCACAACGTCGTCATGCTCGGCCTCGTCGTGGCGGCAGGCGTCTACGCCGCGCGCCGATCAGCGGGGTAGCTTGTTGTCGAGCCGCTCGTGCGCCAGCCGCCGAGCCTTGGCCTCCTGACGCCGGCTCGCGCGCTCCCCCGCCTCTCCCTGCCGATCGGCGCGGCGCTTGGCACGCCGGTCCCTGAGTCCCTGCGCCCACTTCGTGATCGCGCCCATGCTCGCCTCGCTTCGCGTTGCTTGGGACGAACCTACGCCCGGACGCACGCGGGAGTCAACGTCGGCGCGGTCACAAGTTCGCCAAGATGGCGACGTACCCGGTGTGGACGACGAGCGGTTGGTGCGCGAGGTGGAGCGGTCGGCGGACGCGTTCGTCGAGCTCTACCGTCGCTACGAGCAGCCGGTGCTCGGCTACTTCCGCCGTCGCGTCGACGATGCGGAGCTGGCCGCCGACCTGACGGGCGAGGTGTTCGCCCGCGCGCTCGAGGGGTTGCGGGCCCGGCGGGACATCGACCGCGGCTTCTCGGCGTGGTTGTTCGGGATCGCCCACAACGTGTTGGTGGACAGCTACCGGCGTGGGCGTGTCGACGACGAGGCGCGCCGGCGGCTCGGGATGGAGCCGGTCGCCCTGGTCGACGACGCGCTCGCTCGCATCGACGCGCTCGGCGACGAGACGACGCTGCGGGGTGCGCTGGACGCGTTGCCGCCCGAGCAGCGGGAGGCGCTCTGGGCACGCATCGTGGACGAGCGCGACTACGAGGAGATCGCCGGGGCGTTGGTCTGCTCGGAGCAGGTGGTGCGCAAGCGCGTCAGCCGCGGGCTCGCGACGCTGCGGGCGCGGCTCGGAGGTGAGTGCCAGTGAGACGCCCGGACACGACGGTGTTGCCCGAGCTCGAGCAGCAGCTGCGCGGCGCCGCGCTTCGCACCCAGCCGCGACGGCGCCGGCTCGTCTGGCCGTTGACCGCCGTCGCGGTGCTGCTCTCGGGCGCGTCGTTGGCGACCGCCGGGGTCAAGTTGTTCGGAGACCCGGTGGCGCGCACCGCGCCCGCCGGGAACACCCGGTCGGGGCCGGGAACGACGGTGCCGGGCAGCGTGCGCCTGCTGTCGCTGCGCACCGCGGACCCGAATGGCGGAGCGCCCTGGGGCATGCGCGTGTGGAACACCTCCCGGGGAGCCGCCTGCTGGCAGGTCGGCCGTGTCGTCGGGCAGCAGGTGGGCGTGCTCGACAGGGCGGGACGCTTCCACGCGCTCCCCATCGAGCAGTCGCAGTGCCGGCCGCTCGACGCCCGCGGCACCCTCTTCGCGGTCCAGGACCAATGGATGCTCGCGAACGGGGGCGCAGAGCCGTGGACCTGCACGCCGTCCGAGCGCCCGGTGCCCGGCCGGCCCCGTTGCCTGCCGGGCAACGTACGACTCGTGCGCTACGGCTTCCTGGGCCCGGACGCGAGCGCGATCGAAGTCGGTGGTCGCCGCCACGCGGTTACCGAGGACGCCTTCCTGCTCGTCGACCGAGCCGACTTCTCCTCCCCCGAAGTGCCCGCTCCGATCGCGGTCGTCTACCGCGACGGCTCCCACGGCCCGGCGCGTGATTACCGGCTCGAGGACCCTCAGCGCGGCACGACACCGCCGGGCTACGAGCCGCTGGCCGACAACCTCCCGAGCGACGTGAGCGCCCCGCTGCGCTTCACCGCCAAGCGGCGCGGCAAGGACCTGATCTTCACGCTCAGCTTCCGTGCGCCGGTGGCGACGCGGCGCTTCGGCGTGAGCTACCGGATCGTCATCGACGGCCCGCGAGGTGGCCGCAGGTGCGACGAGCGCATGCGATTCACGGGCTTCGACACTCCCGGCGACGTGCGCCGCGGGCAACGGATCGAGGTCAAGCTCACGCCCGGCATCCAGATCCGCTACGGCCACGGCTGGTGCCCCGGCCGCTATCGCGGCAAGGTCATCCTGCACGACAGCGCACACGTCGTCGGGCGGTTCAGCTGGACGCAGCGGTAGCGCTAATCGGCCTCGCGCGGCGTCCGGCCCCAGGCCTGGTCCCAACTCGCTCCGCGGGCCTTGCGGACCGCGATCCGCGTGACCATCGCCGCCAGCAGCACGAGGAACACCGCACCGGCGACGCCGGCCGCCGTGTCCCAGCCGGCCAGCGCGCTCACGAGGAGCGCGACCATCGCCAGGGAGAGAACCGCCTCGAGCCGAGAGACCATGCGGCGCATGGTTCCAGGCGCGGAGATCTCGGTCAATCCGACAAACGCCGAATCGCTCAAAGTATTCAGAACCACCCATTCGATCTGTGCGCGAAACGTCAGGCCGGGCATCGTGTGAGGAGATGACGACACCTCCCCCCTCCGCCGACTGGCTTGCACGTTGGCGTGAGACCAACTCCGACATCGCGCGACTGTCCTTCACGCACCGCATGGCCGACGCCGTGATCGACGAGCAGCGCGGCCGCGACATCCGCATCGGTGACCAGTGGCTCGCCGACTTCGCCTCCTGCAACTACCTCGGCTTCGATCTCGACCAGGAGATCCTGGACGCGATCCCCGAGTACCTCGCCAAGTGGGGGTCGCATCCGAGCTGGTCGCGGATCATCGCCAGCCCGGTGCTCTACGAGCAGATCGAGGAGCAACTCGCCGAGCTGTGCGGCACCGAGGACGCGCTGACGCTGCCCACGATCACGCACATCCACTTCAGCGTGCTGCCGGTGCTGGCGGCCGGCGGCACCGTGTTCCTGGACTCCCGCTCGCACAAGACGCTCTTCGACGGCGCGACCGCCGCGAAGGCGACCGGCGCCGACGTCAAGACCATCGGCCACAACAACCTCGACCGGCTGCAGGCGCGCCTGGAGGCCGGCGACTGGAAGCGCCCCGGCGTGATCGCGCTGGACGGCGTGAACTCGATGACCGGCAACCTGCCCGACCTCGTCGAGTACGCCCGCCTGGCGCGCGAGCACGACGCGATCCTCTATGTCGACGACGCGCACGGCTTCGGGGTCATCGGGGAGCGCGACCCCGACGAGCTGTCCCCCTACGGCACCAGGGGCAACGCGATCGTCCGCCACCTCGGGGAGAGCTACGACAACGTCGTGCTGATCGGGGCGCTGTCGAAGGCGTACTCGTCGCTGATGGCGTTCCTGGCGGTCCCCACCGAGCTCAAGACGCTGCTCAAGAGCACCGCGCCACCGTACGTGTACAGCGGCCCGTCCCCGGTGGCGTCGCTGGCGACGGTGCTGGAAGGGCTGCGCGTCAACCGCGAACGCGGCGACGAGATCCGCAAGGTGCTGCACGACCGCACCAAGCGGATCCTGGACACGATCGACGAGCTCTCGCTCGACGCGGTCAACGACTCCGGGCTGCCGATCATCCAGGTCCCGCTGGCCGACCCCGACCGGGTCAGCGAGGTCGGCGACATGCTCTTCGAGCGCGGCCTGTACGTGACGATGTGCCCGTACCCGATCGTTCCGCGCCGCGAGGCCGGCTTCCGGATCCAGGTCACCGCCGCCAACGGCGAGGAGCACATCGACCGGCTCGTCAGCGCGCTGCACGAGCTCCAGGATCTCTTCCGCCGCCGCGACGACCCGCAGGCGCTCGCCCACCCCAAGCGGTTCGCGCGGACGACACCTCGCCGCCCCACCGATCGGGCCCGCAGCCGGGTGATCCCGCCACGGTGAGCACGGCCGGGCGCAGCACCTAAGCGGCCGGGCGTGGCGGGCGTGCGGGAGACCTGCGTCTCACGCGGTGCCCGCAGTTCCTGTTCCTGCGCCTGAAGCCGGCATGATCCAGCCGCTCGTGTACGGTCGCGCCATGGAGCTCTGGAGCGGCGAGGCACTCGACAACCAGTACGCGACCGACTTCCTGTCCGGGCTCTCCGGCGACCCCGACGAGGACGAGCCGCACGAGGACCCGATCGGGTTCATCCGGGAGACGCTGCAAGGCGGCCTGGGGCCCGGTCCTGTCGACTACGAACCCGGAGCGCGGGCGCTGGCCGCGGTCGCGGTCCTCGTCGCCTGGATCGAGCAGCCCGACCAGGACGCCGACCCGCTCTACGACGACGACTGGTACCAACGCGGCGTGCGAGCCGCCGAGCCGGCCTCCCGCGACCGGCAACTCGTGCGGACGGCGCTCGCCGTTGTCGAGCAGGCCATGACGCCGCAGACCGGGATGCTGCGCTTCATGGAAGGCGCCCAGCCGGGCACCAGCTTGACCGGCGGCGACTTCCACACCGACATGGCGGCCGAGCTGGAGCGCTTCAAGACGCTGCTGCACCGCGCCGCAGCCGACACGTCGCGCTGAAGGTCGGCCGCGACAGGATTGGCGTCGAGCTCTTCGCGCAGCTCCTCCAGCGGCGTCGTGCACACGATGAGGGACAAGGTGCCGCCGGAGCGCGGCGAGTCTACGCAAACGACGCGCACTCAGGAATCATCGGCGGACTCGTCGGGAACGACCCAGCCGCCGCGAGCTTCGTCGAAGGCAGCGCATCCGTCGTGCTCGAACCGCGCCCGCGCGTCGAACTGTGAATTGGGGTTCGAGCAGACGCCCCAGTCGAGACCCCAAGCTCCGGTCAACGGAATCCACCAACGGCACGCGCCGCACTGCTCGCGATACCACTCATCGCGGTAGCCGTCGCTGTCCGTCGCACGATTGAGGTCTCGAGCCCACCGGCGGTGAGTCGCGTCCTGGTGACGCTTGCTGCCTTTCAAGCTGCGAGTTCCGCGCGCCATCACCGGTCATTGTGCCGTCGTAACACCGGCGCGCGAACTCAGGGCACGGCCGGAAAGCCACTCGGGGAACTCGCTCACCGTCGCGTTCCGTTCCGCAGCCGACGGCGGCACCGTCGTGACGGCCTTCGGACACGCTCCGAGAGCGATCCGGAAGGCGTTCACGACGCTCCGCGACTGAACGGACCTCAGCCCAGGACCGAGAGGTTCTCGCGGAGGTGCTCGATGTTCAGCGTGCCCGGGATGGGAAGGACGTTCGGTGAGCGCTCGAGCAGCCAGCGGAGCTTGTCGGCGTTGCTGCCGTCGCCGCCCTTGAGGGGATAGAACGGGACGTACACGGTGCCCTCGGCGGCGAGCTGGTCGATGAGGGCGTCGTCGCCGCGCTCGGCCTGGTTGTAGTGGTTCTGGACGGCGGCGATGTCGACGACGCTGCGGGCGAGCTCGATCTGCTCGCGGGTGGCGTTGGAGATGCCGACGAAGCGGATGTTGCCCTTCTCGACGTGCTCCTTGATGGCCCCGAGGCTGTCCTCGAGCGGCGTACCGGGGTGGATCTTGTGCAGGTAGTAGAGGCCGATGGCGTCGGTGTCGAGGGCCTTCAGCGACTGCTCGATCTCGGCGTGCAGGTTCTGGGGCGAGCCGTCGTTCCAACCACCCTTGGTGGCGACCAGTACGTCGTCGGGCACGTTGGCCGCGCCGATCGCCTGCTCGCTCGCGCCGCCCTGGTACAGGCGCGCCGTGTCGATATGGCGGACGCCGGCGTCGATGGCGGCGCGGATGAAGTCGGTGTGCTCAGGAGTGAGGCGGTTGGTGCCGAGGCCGACGCGCGGGACCTCGACGCCGGCAAGAAGGAGATTGTTCACGCAACCAACGTAGCGACTACCGCGGCGGGCCGGCGTGCTCGGCGAGCGACGTGCGGTCGCTCGAAGTCCCGCGTCGACGGCGCTCGAGCGCGACGAGAACGACGATCCCCACGCTCCACAGCGCGAGGCCGGCCGCCCCTGCGGCGGGTCCCCTCGGCACACCGACCGATTCGAGCAGCCAGCGCAGCGGAAGGACCGCAATGAGCAACAGGACGACCAGGACCCAAGTGACGCGACGCACGGTCCTCCGCCTACCCGGTTTGAGGGGGCGGACCACCAACCGCACCAGCGCCACGGCCAAGGGGTACGGCTGCCCCCACCGAGCGGGCATGACTGGCCGTACCTGCAGACGCCAGCCTCCACCCAAAGATGGACGTGCGCGGGATGGGAGAGTTCCCATTGTCAACAGACACTCTCCACGCCGAAGACACCAGGAACCCTTCTCTCTCTCCTCCTCCAGTCGTCCAGCGAGCCGCCCTTCTCCTCCCCAGGAACGCACTCGCCCTCCCGACGACGCCGGCCTGAAGACGCACACGAACAGCGGCCCCGCCTGACCAGCGGGGCCGAGTTCGTTTAAGGGGGCCGAACGACCGTCGCCGTCCAACCTATATGACGCTTTATCTACGAGTATGGATAAACTCTGGCGTCGATGATCGAATTTCGCCTGGATCCACGGTCGGGCGTGCCGACCTACCTGCAGCTCGTCCACCAGGTCAAGCAGGCGCTGCGGCTCGGGATGCTGCAGACCGGCGACCAGCTGCCGACGGTCAAGGAGGTCGTCGCGGCGCTGGCGATCAACCCCAACACGGTGCTCAAGGCCTACCGTGAGCTCGACCTGGAAGGGCTCGTGGAGGGCCGGCGCGGGCAGGGGACCTTCGTCGCCGCGCGGGATGCCGCCGCTCCTCCGGATCGGTCCGCACTGACGGCTGGGCTGGTGCGGTGGATCCGGCAGGCGCAGAACGCCGGCTGCGACCAGGACGACATCGCCGCGCTGTTCGCCGCGGCGACGCACCAGACGTTCGGGAGGCGTGCCGCATGAGCGCCGCGATCGTGGCCGACCGGCTCGGCAAGCGCTATGGCACGCAGCGGGCGCTGCACGACTGCACGCTGGAGGTGCCGGCCGGGTCGGTGACGGCACTCGTCGGCCCCAACGGCGCGGGCAAGACGACGCTGCTGCACCTCATCGTCGGGCTGACCGAGCCGACGGACGGCAGCATCAGCGTCCTCGGCGCGTCGCCCCGCGCGCAGCCGACCCGGGTCCTCCCCCGGATCGGGTTCGTCGCCCAGGACCATCCGTTGGAGCGCCGCTTCCGCGTCGGCGAGATGCTGACGCTCGGCCGCAAGCTCAACCCAAGGTGGGATGACGCGCTGGCCCTGGAGTGGCTGCACGCCCGGGGCATCGCGCTCGAGCGCCGGGTCGGCGAGCTGTCGGGCGGCCAGCAGGCCCAGGTCGCGCTCGCGCTCGCGATCGCCAAGCGCCCGGAGGTCCTGATCCTCGACGAGCCCGCGGCCGCGCTGGACCCACTGGCCCGGCGCGAGTTCCTGCAGGCGCTCATGGAGGCGGTCGTCGAACGCGAGCTCACGGTGCTGATGTCCTCGCACCTGCTCGCGGACCTCGAGCGCGTGTGCGATCGGCTCGTCGTCCTGGCGTCGGGTGGCGTCCAGCTGAACGGCCCGCTCGACGAGATCGTCGCGTCGCATCGGCTGCTCGTCGGCCCGCCTGGCGACGACGCGGCCGTGGCCCGTGTGCACCAGGTCGTGCAGACGCGCCACACGTCGCGCCAGACCACCCTGCTCGTGCGCGCGAACGGGCACGTCTACGACGCCCACTGGCAGATCGAGGACGTCGCGCTCGAGGAGATCGTCCTGGCCTATCTGCAGCATCCGGAGCAGGAGGTCGTGGCGTGACCTGGGTCGCTTGGCGCCAGCAGCGCGCCGAACTGGTGCTCGGCGCGGCCGTCCTCGCGGTCCTCGCCGCGTTGTTCATCCCGACCGGGCTGCACATGAGCGGTGCGTACGAGACCGACGGCGCGGCGGCCTGCGTCGGGACGCCGAGCGGCGGCTGCGCGCAGCTCCTCGACGCGTTCGACGCGCGGTTCTCGACGATCATCGGCGTGACCGGGTGGTTCGCGTTCCTGCCCGTGGTGATCGCCGTCATCTTCGCGGCGCCGTTCGTGCTGGAGCTCGAGCGCGGGACCTACCGCCTGGCCTGGACGCAGAGCATCACGCGACGGCGCTGGCTGGCCGCGAAGCTCACGATCGCGCTCGGCGGCGCCGGCCTGGCCGCGGCGGGCACGGCCCTGCTGCTCACCTGGTGGCGCCGGCCGCTGGACAACTTCCACGGGCGGATCGAGCCCGGCGCCTTCCAGCTCGAGGGCATCGCTCCGATCGCCTACGCCATGTTCGCCGCCGCGCTGATCATCGCGCTCGGGACGATCATGCGACGCACGATCGCCGCGATCGGTCTCGGCATCGTCGCGTTCCTCGCCGTACGTGTCGCGATCGAGACCCTCGTGCGCCCGCACTTCGCGTCGACGCTGCAGGCGCGGGAAGGGATGAACCTGGACACCGCGTGGGTCGTCGACGGCCGGATGTACCACCCCTCCAGCCGCTTCTGGGCGTTCCAGGGCATCGAGACGAGCCTCTATCTCGTTCTGACGCTCGGCCTGCTGGGGCTGGTCGCGTGGCTGATCGAGCGCCGCGTCAGCTGAGCGACGAGGGAGGCCCCGCCTGACCAGCGGGGCCTTCGTCGTTCCTGAAGCCCTACGGGTTCGTCGTCGACAGCGTGAACGTCACGGTCTTCGAGTAGGTGCCGCTGCGGAGCGATTCCTTCTCGCCGATCGTCTGCTTGAGACCGAGCGTGACGTCGTCCTTGGAGACCGGCGCGGCGTAGGTGAGCAGCGTCGCGGGCGTCGTCGAGACCGTCTTGTACTCGCCGCCGCGAGCGTTGACCTGCAGCGGCTGGGCCAGCGCGTACGTCCCGTTCACGAGGCGGCCGGGAGCCACGGTGCTGGAGTCGGCCACGGACAGCGCGGCGTCACCGGCGGTGGAGGTGATCGTGGCCGTCGTGGTGGCGAGGTAGTCCTGCGCGACGCCGGCGATGAACGGGGCGAACACCGCCGGCAGGCCGAGCGCCAGGCCGAGCTGCGGCGGCACGGTGCCGGTGAGCAGGCTCGGGGTCTTGACCTCGACGTACGGCGACGCGATGCGGCCCGGGGAACCGGTCTCGCCGGCCACCGTCCACGCACCGTTGACGCCCGCGACGGACAGCTTGACGCCGGTCACGTTCTCGAAGGTGAAGCCGCTCGTCGACGCGCCGAAGCTGAAGCCGCTGATGCGCGAGCCGGAGGCGTCGAACACGTTGACGGCGTCGCCGTCGGTCGAGAGGCCGATGCCGGAGCCGCTGTAGAAGCCGACCTTGACCTCGGGGCCGAGCTGCCACGCGGCGCGCAGCGCCTCGGCGGTCGCGGCCGTGCCCTCGACGAACAGGACGGACTCGCCCGCGGCGATCGACGTCACGCCGTTCAGAGCGATCGCCGTCCCGAACGCGTTCGAGCTGTCGTCGACCTTCCAGCCGGAGATGTCAACCGCGGTACCGCCGCGGTTGGTGAGCTCGAACCAGTCGGCGCGGTACGGGCTGTTGCCGGAGCTCCACGGGGACGCCTCGGTGACCGCGACGGCCGGGGCGATCGTGCCCGGCGAGCCGGTCTCCCCCTTCAAGAGGTAGGCGCCGTTGACGCCTGCCACGGACAGCTTCACGCCGCTCACGTTCTCGAACGTGAACCCGCTCGTCGACGCGCCGAAGGCCACGCCCGTCACGCGCGTGCCCGCCGCGTTGAACAGGTTGACCGCGTCACCGTCGGTGGAGAGGCCGATGCCCGAGCCGCTGTAGAAGCCGATCTGCACCGACGCCGGGAGCCCCCAGAACGCGCGCAGCTCGCTCGCCTTCGCCGCCGTGCCCTCGACGAACAGGACCGACTCGCCCGCGGCGATCGACGTCACGCCGTTCAGCGCCAGCGCGGAAGCGATCGCGTTCGAGCTGTCGTCGACCTTCCAGCCGGTGAGGTCGACGGCCACCGAGCCGCGGTTGGTGACCTCGAACCAGTCGGCGCCGTAGGGGCTGTTGCCCGAGCTCCACGGCGACGCCTCGGTGACGGCGATGGTGGAGACGTTGACCGTCAGCGTCGAGGACGTCGCGTCCGGCGTCGCGCCGACGCTCACGTCGTCGACCGTGACCGCGACGCTGAAGCTCGTGCGGTCCAGCGGCGCGCCGGCCTTCAGGTACAGCGCCGTGCCGTCGAGCTCGAAGAAGGACGCGTCAGCGCCCGTCACGCCCAGGACGTTCGTGCCCTGTCCGTCGTCGGTCACCGTGACGTCGGCGACCTTCACGCGCGTCGCCGTGCTCGACACCGAGGTGACCGTGTTCGTCAGAGCGACAGCGGTCGGCGCGGCGTTCGGGCCGGATGCGGGCGCGTAGACCCAGAGCTGCGGGTGGTCGACGTCACCGCCGCCGTTCTCGTTGGTCACGTAGACGCGACCGGCGCCGTCCATCGTCACGCCCTCGTGCCCCTCGTCGGCGGTGCCGACCGTGAGCGAGCTCGTCACCGCGCCCGCGCGCGTGACGTTGAGCAGCTTGCCGCTCTCCTGGCTGAGCAGGAGCAGCGAGCCGTCGGCCTGCGCGAACACGTCGGCGATGTCCGAGACGCCGAGCGCGGCCGTGTCGAAGAGGCTCGGGACGTTGACGGCGTCGGCGTTGCCGACCGTCGCCGTGCCCGCCGCCCAGTTGACCGTCGTCTGGAAGACGCCGATCGGGTTGAGCTCCTTGACGACGATGAAGCCGCCGGAGAACGGATCGTTCGAAAGACCCTCGAAGCCCTCGTTGCCGATCGTCGTGCCCAGCTTGACGCCCTGCGTCTGCGCGGCCGTCAGGGTCGTCCCCGCCGCGTACGTGAAGCGCACGAGCCGGCGCTGGCGCTCCTCGGCCAGCACGAACTGGCCACCGCCGACGTAGGTCAGGCCCTCGACGTCGTCGAACGCGCCCGCGGCCAGCGTCATCGAGTTGATCAGCTGGCCCGTCTTGCTCACCTGGACGACCGAGGTGCTCTCGTCGCCGACGACGAACAGCGAGTCCGTGTCCGGGTTGTAGGTGACGGCGGACGTCTCCTTCGCCAGCAGGCTGCCGGCGGGAGGAGTGGTACGCGTGGGCTCGGGCAGGTCGAAGCGCCCCACGCGCGTGTAGGTAGATAGGTCAACCGCCGCGATCGCGTTCGCGGGAGCAGCCAGCGCGGCCGCCCCAACGACAGCGGCGAGCACACGCCGAATGGTCATGGCGCCGACAATATGTGCGCCAAACCGCCGAGTTGTGAAGGAGTTGTTGGCCCCAAATCTCAGGGTCGCTCCCCGATTGTCGGGGCGCGACCGCGGCCGTAGCTTCGCCGGGTGACCAAGCTCTCTCGCCTCCTCGTCGTCGCCACGACCGCGACGCTCCTCGCCGCCCCGATCGCCTCCGCGCAGGCCGCGATCGCCCCCACGCTCAGCGCGCCGTCCAACGGCAAGGCGCTCAAGCGCGGCTCCGCCTTCACGTTCAAAGCCAAGCTCGACACCGACTCCGGCGCCTCGGGCGTCTTCCTCGTCGTCTCCAAGTCCAAGCGCGTCGGCGACGACGGCCTGATCGACGGCAAGGCCTACATGCGCGAGATGAAGGGCAGCGGCGGCTCCTACGCCAAGAAGACCGACCGCTACCCCGCGCTGTCGGACTACTTCCTCAACCGGCCCGGCAAGTACTACTGGCAGGCGTACGCGATCGACTGCAGCGACGGCACCGAGGACTGCAACATCGAGAGCGAGATCCGCTCCTTCCGGATCAAGTAGCCCGGCCGTTTAGAGACCTCAGCGCCCCAGCTGTCGCTCTTCAGCCCACACCCCTTGCACCCTCCGCAGACGTTCAGTTAGCTCCCATCCGGGCCCTCGAGAGGACGAGGGAAATCGAGTGGAGGGGTAGTTAGATGCGACGACGCGGTCGGTTGACCGTGCCCGTCCTGGCGGCTGCGCTGGCGCTGGGGGCGCCGGCGTTCGCACAGGCGGACGCGCTGAAGATGTATCGAGTCACGGTTGACGCGGAGGGCGCCGGCACGCTCGGCGACCTCGGCGTCGACATGGGCCACACGGGCTACGAGCGCGGCGGCCCTGCCGGGCAGACGATCTTCGTCGACCTGGTGGACGGCCAGGCGAAGATCGCGCGCGAGAAGGGTCTCGGCCTCGAGGAGGTCACGCCGGGCCCGCACGTGAGCGAGACCCAGATCAAGCAGCGTATGGCGGCCGCCACGGCCAAGAGCCGCAGCGCCGCATCGGCGCTCGACAAGCCCGAGACGGGCGGCGACTCGCCCAACCCGTTCTATGACGTCTTCCGCTCGTACGCCGAGCCGGGCGGCATCAAGGACGAGATGAAGTCGATCGCGTTCGCGAACCCGGGCCTCGTGAAGTACGTGGTGATCGGCAAGTCCGGCCAGGGCCAGGACATCGTCGCGCTGAAGGTCACCAAGAACGCCCGCAACGTGCCGGACGGCGAACGTCCCGCGATGCTGTTCTCGGCCGTCAACCACGCGCGCGAGTGGATCGCGGCCGAGGTCGGCCGCCGCATGCCGACGTGGTGGATCGAGCACGCGAACGACCCGGAGATCTCCGACCTGCTCGGCCGCGCCGAGCTGTGGTTCCTGCCGATCCAGAACCCGGACGGCTACGAGTACACGTTCACCTGCGGCACCGGCTTCCGCACCGCCGCCAACGAGATGTGCGGCGCGACGCTGGTGACCGACCCGGCCGATCCGCTGCGCGGCACGTACGTCTACAAGACGGCCGACGGCATCGTGCGCGCGCCGAACAACGCGCAGCCGAACGCCGCCCTGCGCAAGCCGCAGAACCGCCTCTGGCGCAAGACCCTGCGCGACAACGACGCCAACGGCACGTTCGGCGACGGCCAGGACGGCGTCGACCCGAACCGCAACTACGCGACGAACTGGAACCTGGACGAGGAGGGCGCGTCGAACACGTTCTCCAGCGGCACCTACCGCGGTCCGTTCCCGCACTCGGAGCCTGAGGACCTCGCGTACGACCGGCTCCTGCGCCGGATCACGCCCGAGGCCGTCATCAACTACCACTCGGCCGCGCAGCTGCTGCTGTACGCGTTCGGCTACATCACGGACGTCTCGTCCGACGACGACCCGTGGTTCAAGGCCATCACCGGCACCGACGGCGACGCCGCGGTCGACCCGTACATCTCCGAGCGCTCCTCGGACCTGTACATCACCAACGGCGAGACGACCGACCACGCCTACAACAAGTACGGCGCGATGTCCTGGACCCCCGAGCTCGACGAGTGCGAGACGGCGGCCGGCGGCTCGTTCTGCTCCGGCGGGTCGGGCTTCACGTTCCCGGACGACGAGGGCAAGGTCGAGGGCGTCTTCCAGAAGAACCTCGACTTCGCGCGCAACGTCGCGGCGACCACGCTCGACCGTGACCGTCCCGACCGTCCGCGCAACGCCACCGACGACGAGACGCAGTACCAGGTCAAGGGCTCGCCGGACATCGAGGTCAACCGCTTCAACGTCTCCTACGGCGCGTCCCAGACGCTCGAGGCGACCTCCCGCAAGATCCTCGGCCCGGTCGACTTCGAGGTCCGCGTGCCCGCCGGCGCCGGTGGCGCGACGCGCACGCTGACGCTGCGCGGCGAGGGCTGGAAGGGCGGCGAGCGCTTCGGCGACCTGCGCGGCAAGTACTACCAGCGCGTCCGCGCGACGATCCCGGCGGACTTCGTCCAGCCCGGCACCGCCCAGGCCCCACGGCCGCTCGTCGCGGGCGAGGTGGTCAGCATCCGCGTGATCGCGGGTTCCCAGCAGCAGCGGTTCTCCTACCGCGTCCAGTCCACGCGCCCGGCCGACACCGCGGGCAAGCGGATCCTGGTCGTCGCGGCCGAGGACTACACGGGCCTCTCGCCCAACAAGGAGCCGTACGCCACGGCCCCGCGCTACCTCGACGAGCACGTCGCGGCGCTCACCGCCGCCGGCTACACCGTCGAGACCTTCGACGTCGACGCTCCGCCGGTCGGCGCGGACGGCAAGGCCAACAAGCAGCTGTCCGACCTCGGCGTCCTGAACCACTTCGACGCCGTCCTGTACTACACGGGTGACGACCTCCTGCCGCAGCTCGCGGGCGAGGGCGTCGACACCAGCAACTACCGTCGCGGCAACACGATCGGCGCGAACGGCACGTTCAGCCTCACCGGCTCGACGCACCTGCCGACGTACGGCGTGCGCAACGCGCAGATGCTGCGCAACTACATGAACGACGGCGGCAAGGTCATGTTCACCGGCCGCAACGGCTGGGTCCAGCAGACCAGCACGAGCACGTCGCTGACCACCTACTCCGGCTACACCTGGTGGCAGGAGCCCGTGTACGACTTCGCCTACCCGGACGATCAGGCCGGCGACGACGACCGTCCGCACACGGCGTTCTTCCGCGAGCTCGACATCTCCAACGACTGGGGCCAGTACTGGCTCGGCGTGGCGGGTCGCGTGGGTGGCGTGGGCACGACGACGTTCAACGGCGTCACGGTCACCCCGTCCGCCGGCAGCTTCCTGACGGGCATGAACGCGTTCACCGTCGACAGCTGGGTCGGGTCGGGCGACACGCTCGAGCCGACGCAGAACGCGACCACCGGCATGCCGGAGCCGCGCCTGAAGTCCCCGACGCGCCTGCGCAACTTCAGCAGCGTGTCGGCGCAGCGCGCGTTCCGCCAGGAGCGCATCGAGGCCGACTACACCGGGCAGACGACCGCCAACGGCGGCGCGATCCTGTCCACCCGTGACTCGGTCTCCCTCGGCTTCGGCCTCGAGCAGGTCGACGCCACGACCCGCACCGAGATCGTCCGCCGCGCGCTGGGCTACCTGCTCCCGACGACCGCCGACACCACGGCGCCGACGGTCACCTGGCAGCGCCCGGCCGAGAACGCCGAGGTCAGCGTCGCCGACCCGGTCGAGATCGAGGTCGAGGCCGTCGACGAGCGCGGCGACCTCAAGGAGGTCCGCCTGAGCGTCGACGGGACGCTCGTCAGGACGAAGGTGTCCTTCCCGTTCCAGCTGCGCTGGCAGCCGGCCGCGGGCGACGTCGGCGCGACCAAGACGCTGTCCGTCGCGGTCGAGGACAAGGCGGGCAACATCACCACGTCCACGCGGGCGATCAAGGTCGTCGCGGGCTCCGGCATCGCCGAGGCTCCGCTCCCGACCGGCGTCACGACCATCACCGGCTCGCCGGTCGTCGGTCAGACGCTCACGTGCGTGCCGTCCGGCTTCACCGGCGGTGGCACGCTCACCTACGCGTGGCTGCGTGACGGCAAGGTCATCTCCGGCCAGTCCGCCGCGACGTACACCGCGGTCGCGGGTGACGTCGGCGAGGAGATCTCCTGCCGCGTCACGTCCACCAACGCCAACGGCGACGCCGACTCCATCTCGGACGGCAAGACCGTGACGATGAACGGCGGCCCCGCCGGCCCGACCGGCCCCACGGGTCCGCAGGGTCCGACGGGCCCGACCGGCCCGCAGGGTCCGAGCGGCTCGACCGGTCCGACGGGTCCGGGTGGCCCGACGGGTCCGAGCGGCCCGACGGGCGCGACCGGTCCGACCGGCGCCACCGGCCCGACCGGCCCCACGGGTCCGGCCGGTCCGCAGGGTCCCGCCGGCCCCGCGCCGACCGTGAAGATCACCTGCACGACGAACTCGGCGGGCAACTCCGTCACGTGCACGATCTCCACTGACAACCCCGCCAACGCCTCCACCAAGGCGTCGGCGCGCGTCGTCGGGTCCAAGGCGAAGTCCAAGACCGTGTCCGGCAAGGGCAAGGTCAAGGTCTCGCTCAAGGGCAAGGTCAAGAAGAACGCCAAGGTCGAGGTCACGTACACCGTGGGTAAGACCAAGGGCAAGACGGTCGTGCCGCTCGGCAAGGCCGTGAACGTCTCCACGAAGTAGCCGTGCTGACCGAAGCGGCCGTTCGGGCATCCCCCGAACGGTCGCTTCGGCGGTTAAGGGGGTGATGCGGTTCACCCCGGCGGGCGATATGAGGGTCAAGAGACCGAGGGCAATATGTGGCTACAAGGCGGGGCTGACCTCCCGCCGACAGACAAAGCCACCGGGCAGTCCGACTTTCCCCCTCCCCGACACCCGCCGGCCCCCTCTCTTGGCCGTCACGCCTGACCAGCGTGGCGGCCACTCCTCTTTAAGGGCACGTCGAGGAATAACGGCACACCTGCTGCGGCACATCCGCGGCACCTCGCGCCACCCACTCGGCTCACGTACTAGGAGTACGCATCGCTCTCGCGTGCGGCCCGAGGCACTGGCGGCTGCACCACATCAGGCGCACCGCCCATTCCTCGACGCACCCTCGGGGCTCGCGCTTACGGGATCACGCAGACCGACGAGGAGCCGCCGGACGCCACGGTGCGTCCCGGTGAGGTGAAGCGCGTGGCGCGGCGTTCGACGCGGCCCGCGCGGCGCCACTCGAACTCGGCGACGCCGCGGAACGTGCGGCCCTTCACGCCCGTGAACTCGAACGTGTAGCCGCCCTGGAAGGAGCGATTCGCCGCGCCGAGCGTCATCCACGGCGAGCTGCCGTTCGGGACGTCCGCCCACTGCCCGCCGGGATCGGTGTACTGGAGCTTGAAGCGCGCGGCGACGGTCTGCCGGCGCGATCCGCCGCTCGGGCTCGCGGCGCGGATGCCGACGCGCTCGGGCGTGCAGACGTTCATCGTCGCCCACGGCCGCGGCGCGCGGGTGGCCGAGCAGCGCACGCTGCGGTTGTCGGCGACGGTCGTGCAGCGCTCCCGGTCCAGCCGCAGCCGGCTGCTCACGACGCGGTACTCGCTCACCCGGCCGAAGTTGCGCGCCGTGGCGCGGACCTGCAGGCGTGCGCGGGCCGTCAGCCGCAGCTTCGGGCGGAAGACCTGCCGGGTGCCGGCCGCGACCGCCTCGACGGAAGTCTGGCCGAGGCAGCCCTGGCAGGCGAAGCCGACACGCTCACCCGCGGCGAGCCCGTCGACGGTGATCTCGGTGACCACGACGCCGCCGGACTCACCGGCCTGCGCCGCGAACGTCACGGTGAACGGCGCCGCGGCGTCGGGCAGCGCGTCGGGAGCGACGGCCGTACGGGCGTCGCCGACGGTCAGCGCGAACGCCAGGGCGGTGAGGATCAGGAGCCGGAAGACACGCACTGCGGTGTAAACCCACGATCGCCCCCGACGATGCGCAGTTACCCGTCAGCCTGTCGGCACCGGTTCCATCTCCGCCAGGGCGTAGGGCGCCTGCGCGAGCTGGAGCGCGGCCGCGCCGAGCACCGTCGCGCGGTCCCCCAGCTCCCCCGCGACGACCTCGACGGCCGCCGCGGCGGGCGCGATCGCCTGGCGCGCGATCGCCTTGCGGATCGGATCCAGGAGCACGTCGCCGGCCGCGACGAGCTCGCCACCGACCACGACCCGCTCCGGGTTGAGGAGGTTGACCGTGGTCGCGATCGCCTCGCCGACGGCCTCGCCCGCGTCGGCGACGGCGCGGCACGCGGCGCGCTGGCCGCTCTCGAGGAGCTCGAACAGCTGCGCGAGGGTGATCGGCGCGCCGGCGCTGCGCTCGAGCTGGTTGCGGATCGCCCGCGTGCTCGCGACCGTCTCCAGGCAGCCGCGGCCGCCGCAGCGGCAGATCAGGCCGTCGCGGGCCACGCGCACGTGGCCCAGCTCACCCGCGACGCCACACGCGCCGCGGAACGGGCGGCCGTCGAGGATCAGGCCCAGGCCGACGCACGTCGAGAGCCGCACGACCGCCAGCTGGCGCGTGCCGCGGCCCGCGCCGAACAGCGCCTCACCGAGCGCGCACGCGTTGGCGTCGTTGTCGATCCGCACGGACATCCCGAGCCGCTCCTCGAGCGCCTCGCGCAGGGCGATCCCGCGCCAGCGCGGAAGCAGGCCGGCGGCGTGGATGGTGCCGCGCTCGCCGTTCACCGGCGCGGCGATGCCCACGCCCGCGCCGAGCACCTTCGCCGGGTCCACGGCCGCCTCGGCGAGCGCGATCTGCGTCACCTCGGTGGCGCATTCGAGCATCACGTCGGCCTCGTCCTCGGCGTCCACGGCCGTCTGGGCGGCCGCGACGATCGTGCCGCCGAGATCGCAGACCGCGGCGCGGACATGGTCGCCCGCGAGGTCCACGCCGACCGCGTACGCCGCGCTCGGCGCCAGCGACACGTGCAGCGGCGGGCGCCCGATCGTGCGACGGCGCTCCACGCCTTCCTCGGCCTGGCGCTGGACGATCCCGGCCAGCTCGAGCTCCTGCAGCAGCGTCGTGATCGTGGCGCGCGAGAGCCCTACCCGCTCGCTCAGGTCCGCCCGACTCACCCCTGGTTGGTGCAGCAGCGCCTGCAGGATCTTCAGCTTGGTGCCGTCCCGCACGGGTCTCCTCCCTCGGTTACACGATTCTCCTCGGGCGTATATCTACCGATACTTCTTCGCGGCTGCTTGCACCTTCTTCACGTACCAATCAGCGTGGTTGTACGCGAAGAGCGCCTTGTAGTAGTTGCCGGGAGCGCCGGAAGCGCGCAGATAACGGGCCGTGGAGTAGATCGCGTCGACCGCGTTGTAGGGGTCGGCCTTGCCGTCCCCGCTCGCGTCCATCCCCCACATCTTCCACGTGGCGGGCATGAACTGGGTCCACCCGATCGCGCCCGCCGAGGACGGGCCCATGTTGCAGCCGTGGGCCGATTCGACCTCGGTGATGCCGGCGAGGATCTGCCACTTCAGGCCGAACGACTTGGCCGCGCGCTGCCAGATCGGCTTGAGGATCTGGGACCCGCTGCAGGGCGACGGGGAGCGCAGGCCGCTCTTGTGGCTCGGCTTGCGGCCGAGGTTGAAGTTGCTGCGGCGCGCGAGCGTGTTGAGCGAGGCGACCTTGCCGAGCTTGGGCGTGCTGAGCGCCAGGCGCCAGACGACGGCGGCGGGCTGGCCGCGCTTGGACGGCGTGTGGCGCCAGCTCAGGTGCAGGTGGTTGCCGCGGCCGTGGTTGGCGTCGCCGTTGTAGCCGACCCAGCGGAACGGCGCGCGCGGGCGGTTCTGCTTGGGCTCGGCCCACTTGGCGAGCCGGTCGATGTCGTTCCAGGAGCCGCCCGGGCCGGGGACGATGTCGACGGCGAGGCCGATCGGGTGCTCACCGGCGGCGGCGTGGCCCTCCGTCGCGTAGCCGTCGGTGATGCGGACCTTGTACTTGGCGACGAGGTAGCGGATGTCCGCGAGCAGGCGGCTGTCGATGCGCTCGCCGGGCATGCCGGGGATGCCGACGAAGCGACCCTTGCTCGTGACCTTGGCGATGCCCTTGACGGTCGCCGTGGCGGTGACGGTCTCGATGGCGACGGCCGGGGCCTCTTGACTGTTCGCCTTCGCCTTGGTGGTGTGCGTCTTCTCGCAGTTGGCGGGCTTGTCGGCCTTGTCGGCCCACGCCTCGTCCTTGCCGGCGCCGCAGCGGAGCGTCTCGGCGAGCGCGTCGCGACCGTCGAGGCGATCGTTGCCGGCGCCACCGTCGACGGCGTCGACGCCCTTGTTGCCCCACAGGCGGTCCTTGCCCTCGCCGCCGGAGATCGTGTCGTTGCCGTCGCTGCCGCGGATGGTGTCGTCGCCGCCTTCGCCGAAGAGCTGCTCGTGGGCGGCGCCGCCGGTGATCCGGTCGTTGCTCGTGCCGCCGATCACGGACTCGATCGACGTGGTCACCAGGTCGCCTTCGCCCAGCTCGCCGTCGTCGGCCTGGTCGTCGATCGTGATCGCGAGCGGGTTGGTGCGCGCGGCGTAGTCGGCGGTGTCGCGGCCGCTGTCGCCTTGGAGCTTGTCGGCGCCGGCGCCGCCGATCAGGACGTCGTCGTCGTTGCCGCCGGAGAGCTGGTCGTTGCCCGCGTCGCCGTTGAGGCGGTCGGCCCCGTTGTCGCCACGGACGTCGTCGTTGCCGTCGCCGGCGCTGACAAGGTCGGCGCCGTCGCCGCCGTACGCGCGATCGTCGTTCGGGCCGGCCTCGAGGCGGTCGTCGCCCTGATCGCCCTGCAGGAGGTCGGCGCCTTGCGGGTCGGTGAGGACGTCGTTGCCGGTGCCGCCGGAGAGCTGGTCGTTGCCGGCGCCGGCGCTGAGGGAGTCGTTGTCGTCCTGGCCGGAGAGCTGGTCGTTGCCGTCACCGGCGCTGAGGCTGTCGTTGCCGTCGCCGCCCTTGAGGGAGTCGGCGCCGTTGCCGGAGGTGAGGCGGTCGTCGCCGTTGCCACCGTCGAGCTTGTTCGAGCCGTGGCCGCCGTCGAGGACGTCGTTGCCATTGGCGCCGTTGAGCGCGTCGTCCCCGTCGCCCGCGGCGAGCGCGTCGTCGCCGTTGCCACCGTCGAGCTTGTTGGTGCCGTTGCCGGCGTTCAGGGTGTCGTTGCCGTCGTTGCCGACGAGGCTGTCGTCGCCTTCGCTGCCGGAGAGCGTGTCGTGGCCGGCGCCGCCTTCGAGCTTGTCGTCGCCGGTCGCGCCGTCGAGGGTGTCGTTGCCGTCGCCGCCGTACAGGGCATCGGCGCCGTCGCCGGCCGCGAGCGTGTCGTCGCCCGCGCCCGCGTCGAGCTTGTCGGCGCCGCCCGCCGTGTCGGTGAGCGTGTCGTTGCCGTCGTTGCCCGCGAGCGTGTCGTTGTCGGTGCCGCCGTCGAGCGCGTCGGCGCCGGTGCCGCCCTCGAGCTCGTCGCGGCCCGCGCCGCCCTCGACGCGGTCGTCGCCGTCCTCGCCGCGGCCCTTGTCGGCGCCGTCGTCCAAGGTGAGCGTGTCGTCGCCGGCGCCGCCCCAGGCCTGGTCGTCGCCCGCGCCACCGCGGATCGTGTCGTGGCCGTCGCCGCCCTTGAGCGTGTCGGCGGAGGCGGCGCCGTCGAGCGTGTCGTTGCCCGTGCCGCCCTCGAGCGTGTCGGTGCCGTCGCCGCCGGCGAGGCTGTCGTCGCCCGCCTCGCCGTAGGCCTTGTCGTTGCCGGTGCCGGCGGTGAGGACGTCGTTGCCGTCGCCGCCGGTCAGTGTGTCGTGCCCGTCGCCGGCGTCGAGCGTGTCGCTACCGGCGTTGCCGATCAGCGTGTCGTCGCCGGTGCCGCCGGTGAGCGCGTCGTCGCCGTTGGTGCCGGTCAGGCGGTCGTTGCCACCGTTGCCGGCGAGGCTTGCGCCGGTGAGCGTGTCGCCCGTGCTGCCGCCGAGGATGCGCTCGACGCTCGGGCGCACGTCGTCGCGCTCGTTGCTCGCGCCGTCGTCGTTCGTCCCGTCGGCGTCCGCCGTGATGGCGACGGTGCGGGCGGAGTAGTCGGCAGTGTCGAGGCCGGAGCCGCCCTCGAGCACGTCGGCGCCGCCCGCGCCGTCCAGCACGTCGTCGCCCGATCCGCCGTCGAGCGTGTTCGCGGCGCTGTTGCCGGCCAGGTCGTCGTTGCCGGAGCCGCCCGTGAGCTGCTCGACGGTCGTGAACGTGTCGCCCTCGGCGCTGCCGGCGGCAAGATCGGCGACAACGGGCGCGGTGCGCGCGGAGAAGTCGACCCGGTCGGTGCCGTTGCCGCCCGTGTAGGCGTCGTTGCCGGCGCCGGCGAGGAAGACGTCGTCGCCCGTGCCGCCGGTGACGGTGTCGCGGCCGGAGCCGTCGGCGACCGTGGCGGGCGCCGCGCCGCTGAGTGTGAAGGTGTCGTCGCCGTCGCCGAGGTCGACCTCGGCGCGGGTGATCGTCGCGGCGCACGTGACGCGGCCCGCCTGCGGCAGCGTGCAGCCGCTGCCGGCGGTGAGCGGCGCGACGGTGTCACGCACCTCGACCGTGCCCGAGCCGGGCGTGACCGTGATCCGGTTCGTCTCCCCCGGTGCGGCGGTGACGGTCACGACACCGGCGGACAGGGTCACGGTCGCGGCGTGGGCGCTCGCGGGCGCGAAGAAGATGACCGCGAGCGCGGTCAGGAGGGCACGACGGAGGGACGGCACTCCCTTGTGGTCGGCACCTGGATGTTCAGCTTTGACTACGTGTCAGCGAAGTGGCAGATCGTGCCGATCGTTGACGCCCAGCTTCTGCATCGCCCGGTACACGTGCGACTCAACCGTGCGCACCGACAGCACGAGCCGCTCGGCGATCTGCGCGTTGCTGAGCCCGCGCGCCGCGAGCTCGGACAGCTGCGCCTCGCGCGCGGTGAGCTGCACGGCGACGCCACCGAGCCCGTCGACCAGCGGTGCCGCGCCGCCCTGGTCGGGCACATGGAGCGAACGCGCCCGCGCGGCCGCCCGGCGGGCCGAGTCCTCACGCCCGGCGGCGACGAACGCGCGCGCCGCGTCCACGCTCGCGAGCTGAGCGAAGTACGCCGCGCCGATCGCCTCGAACGCGTCCGCCGCCTGCAGGAGCCGCTGCCCGTCGTGGGCGACGAGCCCGTCCGCGTGAAGCCGGTACGCGGCGACGAGGGGCGAGTCGAGCCCGGTCGGGGCGAGTGGGCCGGGCGCGGCCGAGGCGGCGTGCGCCGAGCCGGTGTCGGCGTGCGGGCGGGACGCGACCCCAGCGGCGGGCGAGCCGGTGGCCGCGCCGCGCAGCCGTGCGGCGACGCGGGCCGGTGAGGCGCCCAGCAGCAGCGCCTGGTAGGCGAGCTGCGCGGCGAGCGGAGCCATGCCCGCGTGCTCGTCGGCCGCGGCCAGCAGCGCTCGCGCGGCCGCGGCCCGGTCGCTCGACAGCGCCGCCTCGGCGTGCTCCACGTACGGGCCGTGCGTCGGCAGCGGCGGGCGCACGGCGAGCCGGCCGCGCAGGCGCTCGCGGACTTCCCCGGCGCGGTCGGGGTGGCCGAGCAGGACCTCGACGCCCGCGCGCAGGGCGAGCGTGATCGGCAGGACGTGCATCGCGTCGCGGCGTTCGAGCTGGAAGTCGGACTCGTCCAGCCAGCGTTCGGCGTCGAGGAGGCGGCCCTCCGCGAAGGCGAGCGTGCCGAGGCCCAGCGCGGCGAGGCCGGCGCCCCCGTGGTCGCCGGCACGGACGGCGTCGGCGAGCGCGCCCGGCAGCACCGCGTGCAGCTCGTCCCAGCCGACGCCGGTCTGCAGCCGGTTGCCGAGCCAGACCGCGAACGCAATCTGGTCCGCGACGCCCCGCAGCGGCACCTCCGGGCGGGACGAGCGCTCGACGCTCTCGACGCAGCGGCCCGCGAAGAACAGGTTGGCGGCGTGGAGCGGCTCGAGATGACGGCGCGTCCCGCAGTCCAAAGCGGGATCGGCGAGCGCCGCCGCCGACCGCTCCAGCGCCGCCGCGAACTCACCGGTGTGGGTCGCGAGCTGCATCCGCACGACGTCCAGCTGCAGCCGCCAGGCCGCGTCCGGCCACCAGCCCGCGGCACGCTCGAGCAACGCCCGGAGCGCGCCCGGCTGGGTCACGCCGAAGTACAGGACGTACGCGCGCTGCGCGAGATAGGCGAGCGCGAGCTTGCGCGCCTCGGCGTCAGCCGCGTCCGCGCGGCCGGGGCGCGCGCCGATGTCCGCCGCCGCGTCGCCGGGGGTCGCGTCCGCGCGGCCGG
>NZ_JAPDDP010000068.1 GCF_027587195.1 Solirubrobacter phytolaccae
CCTCCCGCACACCGGCCGCGTCGTCGAGGTGGCCGGCGAGGGCGCGGCGCGCTCCGGGGTGGCGCCGGCTGGCGCGGCCGGGGCGGCGCGCACCGACGTGGCGGCCGTATTGCGGCTCGTCGAGGTCGTCAAGACCTATCCGGGCGGCGTCGAGGCGCTGCGCGGCGTGTCGCTCACGGTCGCGGCGGGGGAGGCGGTCGCCGTGGTCGGGCCGTCCGGCTCGGGCAAGTCGACGCTGCTGCACGTGATGGGCACGCTCGAGCGGCCGACGTCCGGGGACGTGTTCGTCGCGGGACACGACACGGCGCGGTTGGGTGAACGCGCGCTCGCGGCGCTCCGGGCGCGCGAGATCGGGTTCGTGTTCCAGCAGTTCTTCCTGCTGGATGGGATGACCGCGCTCGACAACGTCGCCACCGGCCTGCTGTACGCGGACGTGGCGCCGGGCGAGCGGCGGGTGCGGGCGCGGGAGGCGTTGACGGCGGTCGGCCTGGAGCACCGGCTCAGCCATCCGCCGTCCAAGCTCTCGGGCGGCGAGCGCCAGCGGGTCGCGATCGCGCGGGCGCTCGTCGGGCGGCCGGCGATCCTGTTCGCCGACGAGCCGACCGGCAACCTGGACAGCCGCACCGGGGCGGGCATCCTCGCGCTGCTGCGGGAGCTGCACGCGGCCGGTTCGACGATCGTGACGATCACGCACGACCCCGCGGTCGCCGACGCGTTCCCGCGCCGGGTGTCAATCACCGATGGGGTCGCATCAGCTCGCGCTGCGCGCTCGGATGCTTCGGTGGGAACTCGCCCAGGGGCTCGTTCCCACGCCGCGGCTGTCGAACGGACGGTGTCGTCATGACCGCCGGCGACGTGCTCCGCACCGGCGCACTGGGGCTGCGCACGCGGCGGGCCCGCGCGGCGCTGTCGGCGCTGGGGATCGCGATCGGCGTGGCGGCGATGGTCGCCGTGCTCGGCATCAGCGAGTCCTCCAAGGCCGACCTGCTGGCCGAGCTCGACAAGCTCGGGACGAACCTGCTGCAGGTCGCGCCCGGCGAGTCGTTCATGGGGGAGGCGTCCGTGCTGCCGGAGTCGGCGGCCGCGATGCTGCGGCGGGTGGGCGGCGTCGAGTCCGTGGCGGCGATCGCCGGCGTGGGGGAGGCCACCGTGCGCCGGAATCCGTACGTGGACGAGGCCGAGACGGGCGGGATCGGCGTCGCCGCGGCCGACCCGGCGCTGCAGGAGGCCGTCGGCGCGACCCTGCGCCGCGGGCGCTTCCTCGACGCGGCGACCGGCCGCTACCCGACCGTCGTGCTGGGCGCGGAGGCCGCGGCCACGCTCGGCCTCGACGACGCGGGTGGCCGCGTCTGGATCGGTGGCCGCTGGTTCACGGTCATCGGCATCCTCGACCCGGTCGCGCTGGCCTCGAACCTCGACACGGCCGCGCTGATCGGCTTCGCGGCCGCCAAGACGATCTTCGACCTCGACCCGAACCCGTCGACGGTGTTCGTGCGCGCCGACCAGGAGCAGGTCAGCACGGTGCGCGAGCTGCTCGGCGCGAGCGCCAACCCGGAGCACCCGGAGGAGGTCAGCGTCGAGCGCCCGTCCGACGCGCTCGAGGCCCGCGCCGCCGCCAAGACCGCGTTCACGTCGCTGTTCCTCGGCCTCGGCGCGGTCGCGCTGCTGGTCGGCGGCGTCGGGATCGCGAACGTGATGGTGATCTCGGTGCTGGAACGCCGCTCGGAGATCGGCCTGCGCCGCGCCCTCGGCGCGACCAAGCGCCACGTCGGCGTGCAGTTCCTGTCCGAGTCGCTGATCCTCGCCACGATCGGCGGCGTGGTCGGCACGGCGCTCGGCGCGCTGGTCACGTTCGGCTACGCCACCCACGAGGGCTGGCTCGTCGCGGTCCCGCTGATCGCCCTGGCGGGCGGCGTCCTCGTCTCGGTCGTCGCGGGCGGCGTCGCGGGCCTCTACCCCGCGCTGAGAGCCGCCCGCCTCTCCCCGACGGAGGCGTTGCGAAGTTAAAGGACCTGGGGCTTTATGTTCGGGGAGTGCTTCCGCCCGGACCGAAGGCGCCCGCCGCCGTGCAGACCGTCGAGTGGATCGTGCGGCCGACCAAGCTGCTGCGGGACGCCGAGGCGCGGTACGGCGACGCGTTCACGTTGCGCACCGCGTACTGGGACGCGCCGATGGTGCTCACGAGCGACCCCGACGCCATCAAGCGGGTGTACGCCGCGCCGCCCGACGTGCTCCAAGGCGGCGACGCCGCGGCGTTCATGGAGCCGTTCGTGGGCGCGAAGTCGTTGCTGATCCTGCATGGGGACGAGCACCTGCGGCAACGGCGGCTCGTCCTGCCGCCCTTCCACGGGCAGGCGCTCAAGCGCTGGACCGAGCAGATCCGCGCGATCACCCACGAGCAGCTCGACACGTGGCCCGTCAACACGCCGTTCAAAGCGCTGCCGAAGATGCAGGAGCTCACGCTCGACGTGATCGAGCGCGTGATCTTCGGCACCCGCGACCCCGAGCTCAAGCAGGCGCTGCGGGCCGCGCTCGACCTCACCGGCAGCACCACGAACCTGATCGCGATGTCGCTGATCCAACGCGACATCGGCCCGTACGGCCGCTTCCTCAAAGCCGTCGAGCGGATCGACGAGCTCGTCTACGCGCGCATCGACCAGCCCTCCACCGGCGACTCGATCCTCGACCTCCTCAGAGACTCCGGAGCGACCCGCGCAGAGCTCCGCGACCAGCTCGTCACCCTGCTCGCCGCCGGCCACGAGACCACCGCGACCGCGCTGGCCTGGGCGCTCGAACGCCTCGCGCGTCACCCCACGGACCTCACGCAGGACCCGGACCCGTTCATCGACGAGGTCCTGCGCACCCGCCCGGTGCTCTCCATCACCGCCCGCAAGACGCTCCAGCCCTACGAGCTCGGCGGCTACACGCTCCCGGAAGGCGTCTATGTCGCGCCCTGCATCTACCTCGCCAACCGCCGCGGGCGGCCGATCCCGTGGGGCGGCGGCACCCGACGGTGCGTCGGCGCCGCGTTCGCCCAACTCGAGCTCCGCGAGGTGTTACGAGCCGTGAGCGAGCGGTTCAGCCTCAGACCCGTGAGCGCAGAAGGCGAGCGGATGCGCCGCCGCAGCATCACCCTCGCTCCCGCACGCGGAGCGGAGATCATCGCGAACCCGCTAGCGTGAGTCGGCGCGATGTCCGGGTCTTTCTGCCGTCATAACCGGCCTACCTCCAAGTGTTCGATCTGCTCGCGTGAGCTCGACGAGAAGCTCCGCAACCAGGCGCCCATCAAGTACGTCACCGTGCGCAAGCCCGGGACGAAGCCGGAGCCACGCTCGCGCGCCGCTTCCGGCTCGAGCTCGAGCAGCTCGTCCTCGCGGGGCTCCAGCAGCACGAACCGCGTCGTCACGCGCAAGCTCGTGCGCGCCGCGGATGACGGCTACCGCAACCCGCTCGTCCAGGGGATGAAGGCCACGGCCGATGCGGAGCGCCTCGCGGGCGCGCTGACCCAGGCCGTGCAGCGGCTGCAGCCGCCCGGCCCGCACCCCGTGATCGCGGAGATCGCCGATCTCAACGACGCCACCTGGCTGGCGTTCCTGATCGCGCTCGCGCCGGAGCTCGAGGAGGCCCTGACCGCGGCGCAACCGCGCTGGGCGGACAAGGACATCTCCGCGCTCCCCGAGGCCAAGCAGAAGGCCGCGAACGCCTACCTCGCGTGGGTGGAGCGCGCCGGCTCGCAGGAGGCCGCGATCATGGGCGAGGACAGCTGGACGCCGGCCCGTCGCTTCGACCGGGTGTTCGAGCGGCTCGCGCTGTCCGGCTTCGGTCGCACCGCGCGCTACGAGCTGCTGACCACGCTCGGCTCCGCGGGCCGCTACCCGCTCGACGCGCAGTCGCCGCAGTTCGTCGAGGACGACGCGACGACGCTCGCGGCCAAGCGCCTGTTCGTCTCGGGCGACCGCACGCTGCTCGAGCGGCGCGCCCGCGAGTTCGCCGAGGCCGCCGACCTGCCGATCGCCGCGCTCGACCACGGCCTGAAGGTCTGGGCCACGCCCGGCGAGCACGTCGATCTCACCGCGGACCCGCTCCCTGGAGTCGCGTCCGCCCTGCGCATCGGTTAATTGGCCCTGACGCCGCTCTCAGCTCTCGCGCCAAGCGCCTCGCGTGTGCTGGAGCGGCTCGCCCCGCCGCCGCAACCGGTCGACGCGCCGCCGCCCAAGGCGCGTCCGTGGAAGCTGCTCCTGCTCGCGTGCTTCGCGCTCGCGGGCTTGAGCCTGCTCCTGCCGAGCGTTCCCACCTACGACCCGTGGGCGTGGATCATCTGGGGCCGCGAGGTCGCCCAGGGCGACCTGGTGACGACGACCGGCCCGAGTTGGAAGCCGCTGCCGGTCATCTTCACCACGCCGTTCAGCTTCGCGGGTGACGACGGCGCGCCGCTGCTGTGGCTCACCGTCGCGCGGGCGGGCGGCATCCTCGCGTTCGCGATGGCCTACCGGCTCGGTGCGAGGCTCGCGGGCCCGTTCGCGGGCATCATCGCCGCGAGCTCGCTGTTCCTCGCCGACGAGTTCATCCGCAACTTCTTCCGCGGCAACTCCGAGGGCATCCTCGTCGCGCTGTGCCTGTGGGCGCTCGAGCGCCACCTCGACGGCCGCCGGCGCGACGCGTTCCTGCTCGGCCTCGGCGCCGCGCTGCTGCGCCCCGAGGTGTGGCCGTTCATCGCGCTCTACGGCCTCTACCTGCTGATCGCGGACCGCAAGCTCAGCACGCTGCTGCTGGTCGGCGGCGGTGGCCTGTCGCTGCTGGTCCTGTGGTTCGTCCCCGAGTACATCGGCTCCGGCGACTTCCTGCGCGCCGCCAACCGCGCCCGCCAGCCCAACCCGGACTCGGCCGCGTTCGCCGCGCACCCGTTCATCGAGGTCTTCAACCGCAGCGCGTCCGTGCTCTCGCTGCCCGTGTACGTCGGCGGCGTGATCGCCTTCCTCGTCGCGATCTTCCGAAGAGACGGGCTCTACCTCGCGATGGCCGCGATCGGCACGGTGCTGATGGTCGCGGTCGCGGGCATGACCCAGGCCGGGTTCGCCGGCAACCTGCGCTACGTCGCGCTGCCCGCCGCGCTCGTGTGCGTGCTCGCCGGTGCGGGATGGGTGTGGCTGGTCCGCACCACCAACAAGCGCGCGGGCACGGTCGCCGCGGCCGCGCTGGCGGTCGTGATCGCCGCCGCGTCCGCGCCGTACGTGATCGCCGACGTGCGCGAGCTCGACGAGGCCGCGTGGCGGATCGACCAGGAGGCCCAGCTGTACGGCACGGTCCCGGAGGCGATCGAGGCGGCCGGCGGGCGCGAGAAGCTCATGGCCTGCGGCACGGTCTACACCGGGGCCTTCCAGACGCAGGCCGTCGCGTGGTACATGCATCTGCACGAGATGGAGTCGGAGATCTTCGCCTTCCCGCCCGGCACGACGATCGCCCCGTCCTACTCGGCCCTGTCCAAAGACCCCCGCTTCCCGCGGATCGCCAAGACCCGAAAGTGGGTCATCGGCTCCTCCTGCGCCCGCTGATCGATGGCCACCTTCGCCGCCCACCGCCGCCCGCTCGCCCTCGCGCGCCACGCCCGCGCGCTCAGCACGAGCTGGTTCGCCGTGCCGATCGGCCTCGCGGTCCTGATCGCGCTCTCCCTGACGGTCCGCACGGCGGAGCTCAAGATCGGCTTCTGGATCGACGAGGGCCTGTCCGTCGGCATCGCCGACCGCCCGCTCGGGGACATCCCGGCGGCGCTGCGCAAGGACGGCTCGCCGCCCCTGTACTACATGCTGCTGCACTTCTGGCTCGGCATCGCGGGCGACTCCGAAGAGGGCGTCCGCTCGTTCAGCCTGATGTGCGCGCTGCTCGCGATCCCGGTCGCGTGGTGGGCGGGCCTGAAGATCTGGGGCACGCAGAAGGCGGGCTGGATCGCGGCCATCCTGATGGCCTTCAACCCGTTCCTGAGCCAGTACGCCCAGGAAGCGCGCATGTACGCGATGGTCGCGCTGCTGGCGATCCCGGTCACGGTCTGCTTCCTGCGGGCCTACGCGCTGGACACCTCCAGCCGGCGCCCGTGGGTGATCGGCTTCGCGGTCTCGGAGGCGGTCGCGCTCTACACCCACAACTGGCCGATCTTCTTCGGCGCCGCGGCTGGAGCGGCCTGGATCGTGCTGTTCGCGATCGCCGAGCGCCCGCGCCGGAAGGAGCTCTTCCGCGACGCGCTGCTCGGCTTCGGCGGCGCGGCCGTCCTGTACCTGCCGTGGGTGCCGACGACGCTCTACCAGGCCCAGCACACCGGCGCCCCGTGGGCCGACGCGCCCGCGTTCAGCTCGCTGCTCGGCGTGCCGGGCGTGATCCTCGGCCGGCTGCCGGAGATCGTCTTCCTGATCTGCGCGGGCGCGGGGATCATCGCGCTGCTGCGCACGCGGCCTTTGAGTCAGCACGGCCGCGCCGCGATCGCGCTGCTGATCATCTGCGTGCTCACCCCGACGCTCGCCTGGGCGCTCTCGCAGAGCTCACCCGCCTGGGCCAACCGCTACCTCGCGGTGGCCGTCGCGCCGTTCCTGCTGCTGGCCACGGGCGGCCTCGCCCACGCGCGCCGGCTCGGCGTCTTCGGGCTCGTGCTCGTCGTGGTCATGTGGGCGCAGGACAGCGCGCCGGTCGAGAAGAGCAACGTGCGCTCGATCGCGCACACGATCGGCCCGAGCCTCGCGCCCGGCGACCTCGTGATCTCCACCCAGCCCGAGACGATCCCGCTGCTGCACTACTACCTGCCGGACGGGCTGCGCTACGCGACGCTGACCGGCGAGGAGACCGACTTCGGCGTCTGGGACTGGCGCGACGGCGTCGAGCGGCTGGAGGCGACGAGCGCCGAGACGGACCTCGCGCCGCTGATCGCCTCGCTCGAGCCGGGCACCCGCGTCGTGCTCGTGGAGCCGATCGTGTGGACGCTCAACCGCTGGCGCGCGCCGTGGACGAAGCTGATCCGGATCCGCTCGAAGGAGTGGTCGCAGGCGCTCTCGAACGACCCCACGATGGAGGTCGCCTCGATCCAGCCGACGAACTTCACGCCGCCGCGGCCGAACCCGGTGCAGGCGACGGTCTACGTGAAGACGCGCTAGCCGGCAGCGTCAGCGCGAACTGCGCGCCCTGGTCGGCGTCTTCGAGGCCCAGCGTGCCGTCCATGCGCTCGGCCAGCTCGCGGCCGATCGCCAGGCCGAGCCCGAACCCGGAGACCTCGCTCGTGGCCTTGCCGCGGTGGAAGCGCTCGAAGATCCGGTCGCGCTCCTCGGCCGGCACGCCCGGCCCGCGGTCGGCGACGCGCAGGATCACCGTGTCGTGGCGGTGGCTGGTGGAGATCAGGATCGGCTCGCCGGCCGGCGCGTAGCGCAGCGCGTTGTCGATCAGGATGCGCACCACCCGCGCGCAGGCGGCGGGATCGCCGAGCGCCCAGCACGGCCCCGGCGACTCGACGTCGAGCACCGTCCCGCGCTCGGACGCGTGCAGCTCGAACTCGGCCGCGACCGCCCGTGCGATCTCGCCCAGCTCGACCGGCTCGGAGCGCAGCAGCACCGCGGCGTCGAGCCGGCTGAGGTCGAGCAGCTCGCTCGCCAGCACGGACAGGCGCCGCAGCTCGCGCCGGGCGCTGGCGACCTGCTCCTGCGCGTCTGTGAGGTCCCCACCCTCGCGCAGGTCCTCGTCGAGCAGCTCCATCGTGCCCTGGAGCATCGTCAGTGGCGTGCGCAGCTCGTGCGAGGCGGTGGAGACGAACGAGCGCCGGGCCGCCTCCTGGCGGCGTAGCTCGTCCTGCATGCGGTTGATCGCGCGGGCGAGGTCACCGACCTCGTCGCGGCCGCGGTCGATCGGCGGCGGCGCCTCCGGGCCCTCGGCCGTGATCCGCAAGGCGGCGCGCTGCAGGCGCTTGAGCCGGCGCGTCAGCGTGCCGGAGAGCGCGAGCCCGAGCCCGATCGCCACCGCGAGCCCGACGGCCGCGGAGATCAAGAAGCGGTTGCGCACGAGCGCGACCGTGCTCGCGACGTCGGCCAGGCTGCGCTGGGCGACCGCGACGCCGACGATCTCGTCGTCGTCGAAGAGCGGCATCGCGAACGTGAGCGTGTCGTCGCGCAGGACCGTCTGCGAGAGGCCTTCGCGGCGGGCACGGAGGGCGATCGCGAGCGCCGCGGACTCGTCGACGGTCGGGTCGGTGTCGAACAGGAACAGGGACTTGCCGTTCGTGCTCGTGAGCTGGTTGTCGGTGACGAGCACGCGCGCGCCGGTCCGCTCACGCAGGTCGTAGCCCGGCTCGACGAGCTCGGTGTAGCGGTTCTCGAGCCGGCTCGTGACGAGGTTCCCGCGCTTGGTGCCCTTGTCGGCGCCGGCGCGCACCGCGTCGCCGAACTTCATGCGGAGGTTCTCCGTCGCGGTCTGCAGCTGCTTGCGGTTCTGGTCGCGCAGCTGGTCCTGGAGCGGGCCGAGCGTGATCGCGACCGCGATCGCGAGCGTCACGGCACTCGTGGCCACGAAGGCCAGCAGCAGCCGGCCTCGGAGCCCACGCAGTGCCGTCCGGATCATGCCTCGCGGAAGCGGTAGCCCTGCCCGGGGACGGTCAGGATGAGGCTCGGCTCCTCCGGCTTGGCCTCGAGCTTCTCGCGCAGATGGCGGATGTGCACGTCGATCGCGCGCGGGTCGCGGTACGCGGAGTCGCCCCAGATGGCGCGCAGCAGCTCCTGGCGGTTGAACGCGTAGCCCGGACGGCTCATCAGGCAGCCGAGCAGCTCGAACTCGCTGAACGTCAGCCGCACGGGATCGTCGCCGACCGTGACGCGGCGCAGATCGCGGTCCAGCGTGATCGGGCCGACGCGCACGTTGCCCTCGACGACGCGGCCCTGCGCGCGCCGCAGCACCGCGCGGATGCGCGAGCGCAGCTCGGCCAGGCCGAACGGCTTGGTCACGTAGTCGTCCGCGCCGGCCTCCAGGCCCTGGACGGCGTCCGCCTCGCTGTCCAGCGCGGTCAGCATGATGATCGGGACCACATCGCGCCGGGAACGCAGCGCGCGAGCGACGTCGTATCCGGTGGGGCCCGCGCCGAGCGCGACGTCGAGCAGGACGACGTCGTACGCGCGCTCCGCGGCGGCGTCGAGCGCGGTGTCGCCGTCGCCGACGGCGGTCACGCGGTGACCTTCGCGCTCGAACGAGCGCGTGAGCATCTCCCGCAACGGGCGGTCGTCGTCGACCAGCAGGATGTCCAAAGCACTGCTCGGCTGCACGGCCGGAGAGGTTAGAGCCTGGGCTTAAGGCCTGTTAGCGGCCTTTAGCATCCGCCGTGAAATCGATGAGGCGCGGGCATGGTGAGGGGCATGTCCACCGTTGACATCACGCCGGCTGACGCTCCGCGTCAGTCCCGGCCCGAGAAGCCGGTCGCCGTCCTCGGCGGCGGCCCCGCCGGACTCACGGCCGGGTACCTCCTGGCGAAGGAGGGGCGTCCCGTCATCGTGTTCGAGGCGGAGGACCAGGTCGGCGGCATCGCCAAGACCGAGGTTCGTGACGGCTACCGGTTCGATCTGGGCGGCCACCGCTTCTTCACCAAGGTCAAAGAGGTCGACGACCTCTGGCACGAGGTGATGAAGGAGGAGTTCCTCAAGCGCCCGCGCATGTCGCGCATCTACTGGCGCGGGAAGTTCCTCGACTACCCGCTGAACGGGCAGGACGTCATCAAGAAGCTCGGCCCGGTCGAGCTGACGCGTTGTCTTCTCTCCTACATGTGGGCGGCCATCACGCCCAAGGGCCGTGAGGACAACCTCGAGCAGTGGGTATCGAACCGCTTCGGCAAGCGGCTCTACCAGCACTTCTTCATGTCCTACACCGAGAAGGTGTGGGGCGTCCCGGCCTCCGAGGTGCGCGCCGAGTGGGCCGCGCAGCGGATCAAGGGCCTGTCGTTCTTCTCGGCCGCCAAGGCCGCGTTCTTCGGCAACAAAGGCAACAAGATCAAGTCGCTGATCAACGAGTTCCACTACCCGCGCTTCGGCCCGGGGCAGATGTGGGAGACGATGGCCGACGAGATCATCGCCAACGGCGGCGAGGTCCGGATGAACACGCCGATCACGGCGATCGAGGTCAAGGACGGCAACGTCGTCGCCCTCGAGGCCGGTGGCGAGCGCATCGAGCCGTCGCAGGTCATCTCGTCGCTGCCGCTGCGCGCGACGGTCGGCATGGCCGGCGCCGCCGCTCCGGGCTCGGTCCAGGCCGCTGCCCAGGGCCTGCGCTACCGCGACTTCCTGACGGTCGCCCTGATCATCGACGGCGACGACCTGTTCCCGGACAACTGGATCTACATCCACGAGCCCGGCGTCGAGGTCGGTCGCATCCAGAACTTCCGCTCGTGGTCGCCGTGGATGGTCCCGGACCAGTCCAAGGCCTCGATCGGCATGGAGTACTTCTGCTTCAAGGGCGACGAGCTCTGGGAGTCCTCGGACGAGGAGCTGGTCGAGCTCGCCAAGCGCGAGATCGAGAAGCTCGGCCTGGCGAAGGCCTCCAAGGTCGAGCGCGGCTTCGTCACGCGCGTCCCGAAGGCGTACCCGATGTACGACGCCGACTACTCCGATCGCGTCGACTCCATCAAGGGCTGGCTCGAGGGCATCTCCAACCTCCAGCAGGTCGGTCGCAACGGCCTGCATCGGTACAACAACTCGGACCACTCGATGCTCACCGCCATGCGCGCGGTCGACAACATCATGACCGGTTCGAAGCATGACCTGTGGGCGATCAACGCCGAGTCGGCGTACCACGAGGAGCAGCAGGAGCCCTCGCAGCCGTACAAGCGCGTTCCGAAGACCCAGTACGTCGACGAGCCCCTCGTCGAGACCAAGGAAGAGGCCGCCGCCTAGACGCATGTCCGATTGGCCCCTTCCGGGTGCGATGCCATTCTGATCCCACGCTTTGGAGGGCGTTCGGACGGAAGAGTTGCACCTCACGGAGGGGGAGCGGACGGATTCGCCGAGAACGGCCGTGTCTTACGACACGGCCGTTTGTCGTTAAGGGACGATTCGTCGCGATGCCTTCCATCGCAGACCTTGCCGCATCCGACTCCGAGCGCCAGACGCACATCGTCGACGTCCTCGTCGACGCCTTCGCGGACCTGATCGAACGCGACCCGCGCGCCTTCCGCGGCAAGTTCCGCAAGATGGCCGCGGACCCGTTCGCGTTCTACCGCGGCAGCGCGCCGCTGTTCTACTCCGACATGGCGCAGCTGGACGACCCGTGGGTGGACGAGGCGACCTCGCGCGTGTGGATCCAGGGCGACCTGCACGCGGAGAACTACGGCACGTACATGGACTCGGCGGGCGTGCTCGTGTTCGACGTCAACGACTTCGACGAGGCCTACCTCGGCCACTACACCTGGGACCTGCAGCGGATGGCGGCGTCGCTCGCGCTGCTCGGGTTCCGCAAGGCGCTCAGCGACGGCTCGATCACGGCGCTGATCGAGACCTACGGCAAGGCCTACGTGGAGACCGTCCGGCTGTTCGCGACCTCCGAGGTCGACCGCGACTTCCGGCTCACGCTCGACAACACCGAGGGCCCGCTGCTGGGCGTGCTGCAGGTGGCGCGGGCCGAGACCCGCGTGCGGCTGCTGGACGCGCTGACAGCCTTCGACGGTGTGGACCGGCGGCTCGCGAGCGGCGGGGGCGCGCGTGACCTCGACGACGCCGAGCGCGACGCGGTGCTCGCCGCGTACCAGCAGTACCTGGACACGATCCCGGAGGCCAAGCGCCAGCAGTCGCTCTCGTACGCCGTCAAGGACGTCAAGGGCCGCGCGGGCGTGGGGATCGGCTCGGCCGGGCTGAAGGTCTACACGCTGCTCGTCGAGGGCCGGACGCAGGCGCTGGAGAACGACGTCGTGCTGTCCATGAAGCAGGCGGGCACGCCGGCCGTCTCACGCGTGGTGACCGACGAGAAGATCCGCGCCTACTTCGAGCACGAGGGGCACCGCACCGCGGTCTCCCAGCAGGCGCTGCAGGCGCACGCCGACCCGTGGGTGGGCTGGTGCGAGCTCGACGGCGTCGGCCAGATCATCAAGGAGGTCTCGCCCTACGAGGCCGACCTCGACTGGGACGTCGTGACCGAGGTCGACGAGATGCTGCCGCTCGTGCACGACCTCGGCCGCGCGACCGCCAAGGTCCACTGCGTGTCCGACTCCGGCTCCGAGCACCCGCTCGTGGACATCGAGGTCGAGGCCAAGATCACCGACGTCATCGGCGGCCGCCACGACGAGTTCGCCCAGGACCTCGCGCGCTTCGGCGCCGAGTACGGCGCGCTCACGCGCGAGGACCACCGGCGGTTCGTCGACGCCTTCCGCAACGGGATGATCCCGGGCGTCGAGGCCGACTAGCGGACGCGGGTCGTGGCGCGCTCGCTGCCCGCCCGGACCGTGACCGTGAAGCGCTTCGCCGTGCCCCGGGTGCGGCGGAGCTTCAGGACCGCGCGCTCGCCGGCCGTCATCGACCGCGTCAGCGTCTTGAAGCCCGGCGCGGACACGGTGACGCGGCAGGCCTTGTTCGTCCGGATCGCGACCGAGACGTAGCCGCGCCGCGCGAGCGAGCGCTCGCCCGTCACGCGGTGGCCGGCCAGGCACGGGCGCGCGTCGGGCGCGAAGACCGGCGTGGGGGTGGGCGTGGCCACGGCGGCGATCACGGGCGGGGTCGGGGTCGGGGAGGCGGTCTCGGTGGCCGTCGGCGTGGTCGTCACGGTCGGTGTGGCGGTGGCGGTGGCGGTGGCGGTGGCGGTAGCGGTGGCCGTGGCGGTGGCGGTCGCCGTCGCCGTGACGGTGGGGGTGACGGTCGGCGTGGGGGTCGGCTCCACCGCGTCGCACGGCGTCGCCGTGCCGTCCACGAGCCGCGAGACCGGCCCGTTCTGGCTCACGACGAGCACCCGCCCGCAGGCGTCCTCGCCGAACGACGCCAGCGCGCTCACGTTGATGCCGAGCGCGGCGTCGGTCGACGGGTTCGCGAGGTCGACCGAGCGCAGCGCCGAGTTGCAGAAGTCGCCGTAGACGTAGCGTCCGGCGAGCGTCGGCAGGCCGGGGTCGCGCACGACGTAGCCGCCGGTGATCGAGCAGAAGTTGTCGGGGGCGCCATGCGTCTTCTCGAGCACGGGCACGTGGGTGCCGGTGGCGCAGCGCGTGTCGCCCGACCGGGGACCGTTGATCGTCCCCTCCTTGCACGGCCAGCCGTAGTTGCCCGCGAGGCCGACGTTGATCTCCTCGCGCGCGTTCTGGCCGACGTCGGCGATCACGATCTGCCCGTCGGGCGCGAACGAGAACCGCCACGGGTTGCGCAGGCCGACGCTCACCTGCTCGATCGCGCCGCTGCCGACGTTGATCCGCAGCAGCTTCCCGAGCTGCGAGCCGGGGTCCTGGGCGTGGTGGTACTCGTCATTGGAACCGCCGCCGTCGCCCGTCCCCGCGTACAGCAGGCCGTCGGCCCCGAACTGGAGCTGGCCGCCGTTGTGGTTGGAGTTGTCGGTGTGCGGGATCGACGCCAGCACCGTCACGCTCGCGGGGTCGCCGTCGGTGTACTCGCGCACCTCGAGCGCGCCGGCGGGCTGCGCGGTCACGTACACGTAGAGCTTCTTCGACGTCGCGTGGTCGGCCGGGAACGCGACCGACAGCAGGCCGCGCTCGCTGCCCTGCGACAGCACGGTGCCCGTGATGTCCATGTACGTCGTCGTGCCGGCGGACGTGACGGTGCTGATCCGGCCGGAGCGCTCGGCGACGAACACGCGGCCCTTGTCACCCGGCGCGGCACCCGCCCAGGTGGGCTGGATGAACGTGCCGACGGGCTCCAGCGTCGGTGCCGCCGCGGCGGGTGCGGCGAACGCCAGGCCGAGGACGAACGCAGCCGCCGCGAACCGGATCATCCGCGAATCTTGACAGCGCGACTGAGTGTGCGGACGTTGCCGACCGCGTCGACCGCGGTGACGCGAACGGCGACGCGCAGCGAGGCCTTGCGGCGCAGCGCGCTCCGGACCGCGCGCACGCCCCGCGCCGTCAGCTTCACGCGCACGACCGCGCGCTTGCCCGCCGTCAAAGACGTCTTGGTCGAGCGGAACTGCGCGATGCCCTTGATCGACGCCTTCACCGTCGCGCGACAACCCTCGTCGGTGCGCAGCGCGACCGTCAGCCGCCTGTACTTGCGCACGCTGCGGACGCCCGTCGCGCGCAGCGCCAGCGAGCACGCGCGCGTGTCCGGCACCACCGTCGCGGGCGGCGAGCCGAGGTCGCAGGCCGACGGGGCGCCGTCGACGAGCCGCCACACGGGGCCGTTGAGCGAGACCACGAAGATCCGCCCGCACGCGTCCTCGCCGAACGAGCTCAGGCCCTGCACCGAGAGCCCGAGCGCGGCGTCCGAGCGGGGGTTGCCCAGGTCGACCGAGCGAAGGCCGGTGGCGCAGTAGTCGCCGTAGATGTACCGCCCGTTCAGGGTCGGCAGGCCGGGGTCGCGGACGACGTAGCCGCCGGTGATCGAGCAGAACCCGTCGCCGTCGTGCGTCTTGTCGAGCACGGGACCGGCGGTGCCGGACGCGCAGGTCGCGTCCTGGCGCGGACCCGCGATCGCGCCCTCGCGGCACGGCCACCCGTAGTTCGACGCCAGCCCGACGTTGATCTCCTCGCGCGCGCCCTGCCCGACGTCGGCGATCACGATCTGACCGTTGGCGCGGTCGAACGAGAACCGCCACGGGTTGCGCAGCCCGACCGACGCGATCGTCGCCGCGCCCGTGTTGACGTCGAGCTTGATCAGCTTGCCGAGCAGCGAAGCCGGGTCCTGGGCATGCCGGAACGCGTCGTCCCCGCTGCCCCCGTCACCCGTGCCGAGCCACAGCAGCCCGTCCGGGCCCCACTGCAGCTGGCCGCCGTTGTGGTTCTCGGCCTCCCGGTGCGGGACCGTCAGCAGCACGCGTCCACTGGCCGGGTCGGCGACGTCCGGGGACCCGCCCCGCCGGTACTCGCGCACCTGGATGTCCCCGCCCGCGACCGTCAGGTAGACGAAGAAGCGTCCGGAGGTCGCGTAGTCGGGCGAGAAGGCGAGGGACAGCAGCCCACGCTCGGAGCCCTCGGAGAACGTCTCCGAGGTGAGGTCGAGGAACGTCTGCGTCGCGGCGCCGTTGGCGACGAGGATCTTGCCCTTGCGCTCGACGACGAACACACGCGCGCCGTCGCCGGGCGCGCCGGCGGCGAACACGGGCTCGGCGAAGTCGCCGAGCTTGGACAGCGACGGTGCGGCCTCAGCGGTGCCGCAGACCGCGAGCGCCGCGATCAGTGATCCGCCACATGCCCACCGTCGGGTTCGAGCGGCAAGCCCTGTGCGTCCCATTCCAGCAGTCCTCCGGTCATCGTGTACGCGTCGTAGCCCGCCTGCCGAAACGCGTTCGCGGCCATGGCCGACCGTCCACCTACCCGGCAATAGAAGACGACAGGCGTCTCACGGTGGATCGTGTCCGCTTGCGCGGTCACCTGACCAAGTTCGAGGTGGCGCGCACCAGGTATGCGGCCCTCGTCCCACTCGTAGGACTCACGGACGTCGATGAGCTGGACCTTGCCCTCGCGCACGAGCTCCGCGACCTTCCCAGCTTCGATCTCCATCACCTGGACGGTACCGTCCGCGGGCATGGAGTGGGTCAACTGGTCGGGCTCTCAGCGCTGCGCGCCGGCGCGCTACCTCGCGCCCCGCACCCGGCGGGAGCTGGCACAGGCGATCGTCGACGGCCCCGCCCCGGTGCGCGTCGTCGGCGCCGGGCATTCGTTCAGCGGCGGCGTCCCCACCGAGGGCACGCTGATCAGCCTCGACCACCTGTCGCGCGTGCTCGACGCCGACGCCGCCACGGGGCTCGTCCGCGTCGAGACCGGCATCCGCCTGAAGGCGCTCTCCGCCGAGCTGCACGCGCGCGGGCTGGCGATGCCCAACCTCGGCGACATCGACGCGCAGTCGCTCGCGGGCGCGCTGTCGACCGGCACGCACGGCACCGGCACGCGCTTCCCGAACCTCGCGGGCCAGGTCGTCGAGCTCGAGCTGGTCCTGGCCGACGGGAGCGAGCGGACGATCGCCGGCGGGGAGGCGCTCAGGGCCGCGCGGGTGTCGCTGGGAGCGCTCGGCGTGATCGTGGCCGCGACGATCCGCTGCGTGCCCGCCTTCCGGCTGCGGATCGTGGATCGCCCGGAGCCGCTCGGGGAGGTCCTCGACACGCTGCAGGTGCGCGCCGACGAGCACGACCACTTCGAGTTCTGGTCGTTCCCGCACAGCGAGATCGCCCTCGTGCGCACGCTCGACGAGACCGAGGACGCGCGCAGCGTCCCGGGCCGTGCGCGCCGGTACGCGAGCGACGTGCTGATGGACAACCACGCCTTCCGCGCCCTGAGCGAGGTCGCCAGGCGCTTCCCGGGCCAGATCCCGCGCCTGAACCGGGTCATGGCCGGCGCCGCCTCCCAGCGCGAGCGCGTCGACTGGTCCTACCGGATCTTCGCCTCGCCGCGGCTCGTGCGCTTCGAGGAGATGGAGTACGCGCTGCCACGCGAAACGGCCGTGGACGCGGTGCGCGCCGCGAAGGCCGCGCTCGAGCGCCACCCGGTGAGCTTCCCGATCGAGCTGCGCTTCAGCGCCGGCGACGATGCGCTGCTCTCTCCCGCGCACGACCGCGCGTCCACGTTCGTCGCCGTACACGTGTTCCGTTCGATGGCGTACGAGCCGGCGTTCCGGGACGTCGAGGCCGCGCTGAGCGCGTTCGGCGGGCGCCCGCACTGGGGCAAGCGCTCCTTCCTCACCGCAACCGATCTGGCCGCTCTCTACCCGCGCTGGGACGCGTTCCAGGCCTTCCGCCGCGAGCTCGACCCCGACGGCCGGTTCGCGAACGCGTGGCTGCGAAACGTGCTGGGATGACGCGATGAAGTCCTTCAACATCTTCGAAGACGTCAAGCTCCAGCACGACGAAGAGGACCCCGAGGGCTACAAGGGCGGATACCACCGCCTCGGGCCGGAGCTCGACGGCCGGCGCATGGGCGCGACCGTCTACGAGCTCCCGCCGGGCCAGGCGCTGTGCCCGTACCACTGGGAGACCGAGGAGGAGTGGCTGCTCGTGCTCTCCGGCGAGATCACGCTGCGCCACCCCGACGGCGAGACCGTGCTGAAGGCTGGCGACGTCGTCGCCTTCCCGGACAACCCGTCCGGCGCGCACAAGACCTCCAACCAGGGCTCAGAGCCCGCGCGGATGTTGATGTGGTCCACCAAGGACCGCGCGGGCTACTGCATCTACCCCGACTCGGACAAGGTCCTGCTCTTCGCGGAGGGTGCGGAGAGCAGGCGCCACGAGCTGGGCCCCGAGGTCGACTACTACCTCGGCGAGGTCTGAGCTACGGCTGGGTGGTGCTGAGGGTGAAGGTCAGCGTCGTCGCGTAGGTGCCGGTCGCGAGCGGGTCGTTGGCGGCGATCGACTGGCGGACCGCGATCGGCGTCACCTCCCGGCTGACCGGGCCCGTCCAGGACTGCAGGGCGAGCGTGCCGTCGAGCGGGGTCAGCGGCATCGTCGCGCCGGCCTTGACCTGCAGCGGCGAGGCGAGCGTGCGGCTGCCGTTGGCGAGCTTGCCGCCCGTGACGGTGAGCGCCGCGTCCTGCGCGCTGGAGGTGATCGTGGCCTCCGTGGCGGCGTCGTAGTCCCGCGCGACGCCGGGCACGAACGTGCCGAAGCTCAGGTTGCCGGCGAGCGTGAGGCCGAGCGTCGCCGGGACGGTGCCGCCGACCGGCGTCGGGAACGTCATCGTCGGGCCGTCGGCGGTGCGGTCGAAGCGCAGGTAGTCGAGGTTGAAGTTCTGCGTGCCGGTGCCGTCCATGCGGAACCAGATCGACTGCTTGCCGGCGCTCAGCTTGCGCTCGGAGTCGAGCAGCTGCAGGTTGAACGCGTCGTGCGAGGTCGTGTTCCGGATGTTCACCGGCGTGGAGGTGACGCCGTTGCCGTAGTCGAGGAAGACGCGGCCGGTGGGGGCGTTGACGGCGATCCGGCCGTAGACCTTGTAGGTGCCGGACTGCGGCACGTCGATGTCGTAGCGCAGCCACTCGCCCTGCCGCGTGTAACACACGACCAGCGCGCCCTGCTGGTCGCACACGTCGACGCCCTCGTACGGGCGGTACTGGCCGGGGATGTTGTTGTCGTCGCTGTCCCAGTAGCCCGTGCCCTTGCCGGCCGCGTAGTCCTCGGCCTGCACGCGGAACTGCGTGGCGGGATCGGGAAGCGCCGTCACGTCGGCGCCGGCCAGATAGCGCTGGAGCTCGGGGATGTTGTCGGTCTGGATGATCGTCGCCGAGTGGTCCTGGATCACGGCCTTCCAGCCGAAGCGCGGGTTGCGCAGCGAGGCCTCGTCGGTGTAGCCGGCGGCCAGGCCCTTCCACATCGTGTTGATGAACACGCGGCTCGTCTTGGCCAGGTTGGCGGCGTAGGGCGGCTGCGCCTGCGCGTCGAGGAGGTTGTCGAAGATCAGCTCGTACGCCTCCGGCTGGTCGTCGCCGAACTGCGCGGGGCTGCCGTTGTTGCCGTCCTCGACGATGTGCGAGTAGATGATCCGCGGGTCCTTGGCGCGGAAGGCCTGCACCTCGGCGACCGGCGCGTTGCTCTTGAACATGCCGTACTCGACCGTGTCGGTCGCGACCAGCACGTCGTAGACCTGGTCGCGGTAGCCCCAGGCCTTGTCGAGGTTGATCAGCGCCTTGCCCTTGACGGCGCGCATGACCTCCTCGAGCGTCGGCACGCGCTCGTCGGTCAGCGCCGCGGAGCCGTTGCCCAGGCCTTCGCGCAGACGCAGCCCGCGGACCTGCTCGAACGTGAGGTCCGAGACGTTGCCGGTGCCGCTGGTCGTGCGGTTGACGGAGTCGTCGTGCATGATCACGAGCTGGCCGTCTTTGGTGCGCTTGACGTCGATCTCGATGACCTCGACGCCGGCCTTGATCGCGGCTTCGACGGCCGGCAGCGAGTTCTCGGGCGCGGAGCGCCAGTCGGCGCGGTGCGCGGCGACCATGATCGGGGCGTCCGGGCCGTGCTGGGCGAACAGCGAGCGGACGTCGGCCGACGCGGAAGGCGCCGCGGCGAGCGCGGTCGTCGCGCCGGCGAGCAGCGCGAGGAGGACGGCCGGAGTGCGGCCGCCGGGGAGACGCGACATGGGACCCTTTCTCTGTGGACCAAAGTGGGGACTTCGGTCCGGTTTGCCGCGCCGGTATATCGGGAGCGCCGCCGCGCCAGGTCGCCTCGTAACGGCCTGTTCACGCGGCGTCTACAAGAACGTCTTGCCTTCCCCGCGGTAGGTCGGGACGGTGTCGACGACCTTGTCGCCCTGCACGAGGTGGACCTCGTCGAAGCGCTCGCACAGCTCGCCGGCCTTGGCGTGGCGGAACCACACCTGGTCGCCGACCTGGAGCTCCGTCGCCGCACGGCCCAGCAGCGGCGTCTGGACCTCGCCGGCGGCCTCGAGCGCGTCGAGCTTCAGTCCGGCCGGGAGCACCGGGCGGGGGAGACGGTCCTTCCCGGGCGCGCCGGACGCGATGTAGCCGCCGCCGAGCGCCGTGGCCAGCTTCGGCGTGGTCTTGCGCACGACCGGGAGCACGAAGAACGCCGCCGGCGTGGGCCGGAACGCGCGGTAGGTGTCGAACAGCGTCGGCCCGTAGAGCCCGGAGCCCGCGGCGACCTCGGTCACGGCCGGCTCGGCGGCGGTGCGCTCGATCGAGCCCGTGCCGCCGCCGTTGACGAACCGCAGCGGCGCGACGGAGCGCACGGCGTCGACGACCTCCGCGCGCCGGCGCGCGAGCTCACGCGCCGACAGGGCCTGCAGCACCGGCAGCGCGAGCCGCATCAGCGGGCGGCCCGGCGGCCGGTCGCCGACACCGGCGATCTGGCCCTCGTAGGCCATCAGCCCGTCGAGCTCGAGGTCCTCGCGGGCGACGATCGTCCGCGCGAACGCCTCGACCTGGGACGGATCGTGCAGCGGCGAGCGCTTCGGCCCGAGCGTCATAAGACCGCCGGGAACCCGCCAGCCGGCGTCCACGTCGATGCAGACCTTGACGGGGCCGCCCGGCTTGGCGGCCGTGATCAGGTCCAGGTGCTCGGCGCAGTCGACCATGACCGTGATCCGGGCTCGCGCCTCGGGATCCTCGGCCAGCCTGCGGAGCGCACCGCGGTCCACGGTGGGGTATCCGACCACGAGGTCGTCCCATCCCAGTGATGCGAGCCACAGTGCTTCGGGCAATGTGAAGCACAGCTGCCCGCGAAACCCGGCTTTCAACGCCCTGGCTTGCAGTGTGCGCACACGCAGGGATTTCGAGGCCAGGCGCAGCGGAACACCCCGCGCTCTTCTCATGAAATCGGTGGTGTTGGCGTCGAACGCGTCGAGGTCGATGACCGCAAACGGCGCGTCCAAGCCAAATGTGGCGTTTTGCAACACGCTTTGGATTGGTCTCTGGAGCAAGTTCACCCGAATCGGGGACGCTATCCGCTCCGAGATGAGCTAGAGTGCCCGCCGGAACACGGGACATAACGCCGAACCCGAATTGGCTCAGGCTGATTCGGGACGGGGGAACCAAGGTTTGGAGCAGGGGTCACTGCTCCGGGGGCGAATCACCGCACGATGCGGTGTAGCGCGACGCTTTCCGCGCGAGCCCGACAGCTAACCCCGTAGGCGATTAGAAAGAGGAGATCGTCTTGTCACGCTGTCGCACGCTGTGCGTGGGCTTGCTCTTAGCTGTTTTTGCACTGCCGGTATCCGCGGCAGATGCTCGTCGGGTCACTTTTGGTGAGCGAGATCTGCGTCAGGGCATGCGCGGGACCGACGTTCGGGTCCTGCAGGACTTCCTTACGAAGGCCGGCGTAAAGACGAAGGTCGACGGCCAGTACGGCCCGGCGACCACGTCGAACGTCAAGCGCTGGGAGCGCAAGTCCAAGCTCCCCGTCGACGGCAAGGTGCCGAAGACCGACGCGTCGACGCTGCGCATGCAGGTCGCGCAGGGGACTGCGGGCACGCAGTCCATTCCCGCCCCCGCACCTACTGCCAACGCCACGCTGGGGGCCGACGGAAAGGCGATCGCGCCGGTGGGCGCGCCGCCCGAGGTGGTCGCGGTCATCGCGGCCGCCAACGAGATCGTGGGCAAGCCGTACAAGTACGGCGGCGGCCACGGGGATTGGGAAGATTCCGGCTACGACTGCTCGGGCTCTGAGTCCTATGCTCTACACGGCGCCGACCTGGTCAGTCGGCCCCTGAACTCCTCCGAGTTCATGTCGTGGGGCGAGCCTGGCGAGGGCCAGTGGATCACCAGCTATGCCCACGGCGGGCATTCCTTCCTCGTGGTCGCCGGCCTGCGTTTCGACACGGGCTACAACGACTCGTCCTCCTCCGGCCCGAAGTGGTCGGAGAAGATGCGGCCGACGGACGGGTTCACCGTCCGCCACCCCGAAGGTCTCTAACTCGGCTTAGTAGTACTCGCGGCCTCTCGCGACCGGACGTTCTTCGACGACCGTCCGGTTGCGACGCCAACCGCCGAGGAAGAAGAGCGTGATCACGAGGCCGATGATCCCGATGATCATCAGGATGATTCCGACGGTCGAGATCTCGAGGCCCGAGACATCAGCGTCGACGGCGAAGTAGAGGATCGCGCCAACGGCGATCAGAAAAAGTGAGGATCCGATTCCCATGTCGGAATGTGGATCCCCAAGGCCTCCGCGCGCCAAACTAGGTGGCTATGCCGCCGACAACAGACGTTGACACCTACTCGCTGACCCAGGAGCAGGTCGACTTCCGGGACATGATCCGCCAGATCGTGCGTGAGCGGGTCGCTCCGCGCGCGGCGGAGATCGACGCCAAGGCCGAGTACCCGTGGGACCTGCGCAAGCTGTTCGCCGAGCAGGACCTGCTGGGGCTCCCGTTCGAGGAGCAATACGGCGGCACGGGCACGGGCGCGCTGATGCTCAGCGTCGCGATCGAGGAGGTCGCGAAGGCGTGCGCCTCCAGCGCGCTGATCCTGATGCTCCAGGACCTCGGCACGCTGCCGATCAAGCTGTTCGGCTCCGACGAGCTCAAGCAGCGCTTCCTGCCCAAGTGCGCGTCCGGCGAGTGGTCGCCGGCGTTCGCCCTGAGCGAGCCGGAGGCCGGCTCGGACCCGGGCGGGATGATCACCAAGGCCGTCAAGGACGGCGACGAGTGGGTCATCACGGGCACCAAGAACTGGATCTCGAACCTCGGGATCGCGGACTTCTACATCGTCTTCGCCAAGACGGACACGACCGCGGGCCGCTCGCGCGGGATCAGCGCGTTCGTCGTCGAGGCCGACCGGCCCGGCTTCTCGACCGGCAAGGTCGAGCACAAGCTCGGCATCAAGGGCTCGCCGACCGGCTCGCCGATCTTCGACGACGTGCGCATCCCGGCGAGCAACCTGATCGGCGTCGAGGGCAAGGGCATGAACGTCGCGCTCGGCACGCTCGACCACTCGCGGCTCGGCGTCGCCGCGCAGGCCGTCGGCATCGCCCAGGGCGCGATCGACCACGCCGTCGCCTACGCCAACGAGCGCAAGCAGTTCGGCCAGGCGATCTCCGAGTTCCAGGGCATCCAGTTCAAGCTCGCCGACATGGAGACGCGCACGGCGGCCGCGCGCGAGCTCTTGTACCGCGCGAGCGCCAAGATCGACCGCCACGAGGCCGACCGCGGCAAGTACTCGGCGATGGCCAAGCTGTTCGCCTCGGACACGGCGATGGCGGTCACCGTCGACGCGGTGCAGGTGCTCGGCGGCTACGGCTACGTGACCGAGTACCCGGTCGAGCGCTACATGCGCGACGCCAAGATCACGCAGATCTACGAGGGCACGAACGAGATCCAGCGTCTCGTGATCGCGCGCAGCCTCCGGTAGCCTGGATCTCATGCTCTCGCGCTTGCCGGCCGGGCGACGGATCGCCTTCTCCTTCGTCATCTGCATCGCGGTGGCGCTCACCGTCACCGTGTTCGTCCAGGACGGGCTCTCGAACAAGGGCTGGCTGCGCGCGCTCGAGGTGCTCGGCGTCGTCATCACCGCCGGCGGCGTCGCGGCCCTGATCATCGGCCTGATCGTCTCGCGGATGGCCAACTACCAGGACCCCGAGAGCGAGGCCGAGTTCGAGCAGATCGTCATCCGCTCGGAGCGGCTGGCGCGCGAGAACCTGGCGGCCGAGCCGGACGAGGGCGAGTTCATGGAACTGGACCCGTTCAACCCGGTGGACTTCGAGACGCTCGTCCAGGAGGCCCTGGACGATCTCCCGGACCTGCTGATCAAGGCGCTCGAGCGCGTCCCGGTCGTCATCTCCGACAAGGGCCACAAGGCCCGCGCGTACGGGCTCTACCAGGGCGACACCGTGGCGCGCGACAACTACCACGACCGCATCATCATCTTCCGCGACACGCTGCTGCGGGACTTCGGGCACGACCCGGACCTCCTGCGCGACCAGGTCACCCGCACGGTGCGTCACGAGCTGGCGCACCACCTCGGCGCGGACGAGCTCGGCGTTCGTGAAATGGGCCTTTAGGTAGTCCGAGGTACGATGGACGTCGAACATGCACTTCGAAGAGCCTGATCTCGAAGCCGTTTCCCTCGCCGCCATCATGGCCGCGCTCAGCGACCCGGTGCGGGTCGCGATCGTGCGCGAGCTGGCGGTGCGCGGGGAATCGAGCTGCGGCGCGTGTGACGTGGGCGTGTCGAAGGCGACGCGCTCGCATCACTTCAAGGTGCTGCGCGAGGCGGGCCTCACCCGCACGCGCGCCGAGGGCACGCACCGGCTCGTGGCGCTGCGGCGCGACGAGGTCGAGTCGCGGTTCCCGGGTCTACTCGTGGCCGTGCTGGCCGCCGCCGAGGCCGAAGCCGGCCTCACCGCGGTCCCCGCCTAGCGCGCCCAGAACGCGGCGTCCTGCTCGCCCAGCGGCGTGCTGGGCGCGGCGTCGCCCCAGAACTCGGAACCGAGCGCGTGCCAGTCGGCGCCCGCGCGCACGTCGCCGAGCGTCGCGAACACGAGGCTCTCCATCCGCCGGATCAACAGCGCCTGCGGCGGGATCGTCTGGCGCCGCATCTGCGCGAAGTACGGCGAGCGCGGGGATGAGCCCTCCTCGATGATCGCCGCGACGTCGGCCGAGGTGAGCCGCCGGAAGCCTGGCTCCAGGTACCAGGACGCGGCCATCCGCAGTTGGCCGAGCAGCAGGTCGGGCTCGAACTCCTCAGGGTTGGGGAGGTACCCGAGCCGGGCCAGTCCGGCCTTGACCTCCGCGGCGTCGCCGCGCGTGATGGCCTGCGCCAGCGCGCGCTCGCCCGCGAGGTAGTCGGCGTCGACGACGCGCATCAGGCCGAAGTCGAGGAAGCCGACGCGGCCGTCCTCGAGGAAGAGGTAGTTGCCGGGGTGCGGGTCGCCGGCGGCGCGGCGCAGGTGGTTGAGCGTGCCGAAGAAGAAGCGGAAGACGATCTCGCCGAAGCGGTCGCGGTCGGCGTCCGGGAGCGTCTTGACGACGTCGAAGCGGCGGCCGGCCATGAACTCGGTGACGAGGATGCGGCGGCGGCTCAGGGCCGTGTCGACGGGCGGGATGAACACGAGCGGGTGACCGCGCCAGCCGCGCTCCATCGCGCGGTGGTGCTGGGCCTCGACCTCGTAGTCGAGCTCGTCGGCGATCCGCTCCCGCAGCTCGCCCGCGAGCGCGTTCACGTCCAGGCCGGGCGCGAGCCGCCGGATCAGCGGGAACAGCATCTGCATGTTGCGCAGGTCGGTCTCGACCGCCTCCGCGATGCCCGGGTACTGGACCTTGACCGCGACCAGCCGGCCGTCCTTGGTCGTCGCGCGGTGGACCTGGCCGATCGAGGCCGCCGCGAACGCCTCGGGCTCGAAGTCGGCGAAGGCCTGCGCGACCGGCATCTCGAGCTCTTCCTGCATGAGCTTCTCGATCGCCTTGAACGGCAGCGGCGGGACGTCGTCGCGCAGGGAGGCGAGCGTCGCCTTGAACTCCTCGCGCTCGGACTCGGGAATCGCGGTGAACTCGACGGTGGAGAGCACCTGGCCGATCTTCATCGCCGCGCCGCGCATCTGGCCGAGCTGCTTGACGAGCTCGCGCGCGGTCGCGGCGGCGCGGTCGCCGGTCGCCGCGTCGGCCGCTTCGTCGCTGCGGAGCGCGTTGGCGGCGCGCGTGCCCGCCCAGCGGATGCCCTGACCCGCGACGAGGCCGCCGAAGCGGCGCGTGCGGGCGATGCGGGAGGTGGGTGGGTTCTCAGCCATGGGGTCTCAACAGCCTACGGACGCGCTGGTCCGCTCAGACCACTTGACAGAATGACTATCGCGATATATCTTTGATGCATCGGAACACATCGAAGAAGGGAATGAGAACCCATGTACGCAGCATCTGCTTCCGACATCTGCGGTCCTCGGGACCGCCATCACCACCACCGTGGCCGTGGGCCGCGTGGGCTCGACGAGTTCATCGCGTTCATGACCGGCGGTGGCCGCGGAGGTCCCCCGTGGGGCGATCCGCGCCTGTTCAAGGCGATGTTCTTCGGGCCGGGCGGCCCGGGTGGGCATCGCGGTGGCCCGCACGGCGGCCGTCGCGGCGGGCGTGCCCGTCGCGGCGACGTGCGCGCGGCGCTGCTGCTCCTGATCGAGGGTGGCCCGCAGAACGGCTACCAGCTCATCCAGGAGATCGAGCGGCGCACGGAAGGCCTGTGGAAGCCGAGCCCCGGCTCGGTCTACCCGGCCCTCCAGCAGCTCGAGGACGAGGGCCTGGTCCGCGCCGTCGAGTTCGAGGGCAAGCGCGCCTTCGAGCTCACCGACGAGGGCCGCGCCTACGTGGAGGGCAACCGCGAGGAGCTCGGCGATCCGTTCGAGGCCGCCACGGGCGGCGTCGACGAGAACGTCATGGACCTCCGCGGCGTGCTCTTCCAGGTCGGCGCCGCGGCCATGCAGGTCGCCGCCGCCGGCCACACCGACGAGGCCAAGAAGATCCTCGCCGACGCTCGCCGGGCGCTCTACAAGATCCTCGCCGAGGACGACCCGAACGAGGACCGCGACAGCTAGATCCTCCCCGGGAGGGGGACGCGCACGGGCTAACGTCTTGCCCGTGCGCGTCCATCCCGAAGTCCAGGAGGCGCTCGCGGCCGGCAAGCCGGTCGTGGCGCTCGAGAGCACGATCATCGCCCACGGCCTGCCGCGGCCGGACAACCTGCGCGTCGCGCGCGAGATCGAGGCGACCGTGCGCGAGCACGGCGCCGTCCCCGCGACGATCGCGATCCTCGCCGGCGAGGTCCACATCGGTCTCGGGGAGGACGCGCTCGAGGCCCTCGCCGCTTCGGGTGAGGTCGCCAAGTGCGGCGTGCGCGACCTGCCCGCCGTGCTCGCGCGCGGGGAGGACGGGGCGACCACCGTCGCCGCCACCTCGCACCTGGCCGAGCGCGCCGGCATCCGCGTATTCGCCACCGGCGGGCTCGGCGGTGTGCATCGCGGCGCGGCTTCGACGTTCGACGAGTCGGCCGACCTCGGCACGCTCGCGCGCGTCGGTATCTGCGTCGTCTGCGCGGGCGTGAAGTCGATCCTCGACATCCCGGCCACGCTCGAGCGGCTGGAGACGCTCAACGTGACCGTGCTCGGCTACGGCACGGACACCTTCCCGGCCTTCTACCTGCAGTCGAGCGGCGTGCCGATCACCTGGCGCGTGGACTCCCCGGCCGAGGTCGCCGCGGTGCTGGTCGCGCGGGACGAGGTCGGCGCGCCCGGCTCCGTCGTCGTCGCCAACCCGCTGGACGAGCCGATGGACGCGGCGCTGCACGACCGCGTCCTGCAGGAAGGCCTGGCGGCCGCCGCGGAGCAGGGCATCCTCGGCCGCGACGTGACCCCGTTCCTGCTCGAGCGCTTCCACTCGCAGACCGAGGGCGAGAGCCTGCGCGCGAACGTCCGCCTCGTGCTGCGCAACGCCGCGCTCGCCGCGGAGATCGCGGCGGCGCTGTGACCAGGGTCGTCGTCCTCGGCGACCTCAACGTCGACGTCGTCGCCGTCCAGGAGACGTCGCTCGCGCTCGGCAGCGACACCACCGCGCGCGTGTCCCTGCGGCCCGGCGGCGGCGGCGCGAACGTCGCCGCGTGGCTGGCCCGGGCGGGGGTGGACGTGACGCTGATCGGCCGCGTCGGCAAGGACGCGCTCGCGCCCGTCGCGTTGAGCGGCCTGGACGGCGTGAACCTCCAGGTCGTCCACGACCCGCTGCACGCCACCGGCACCTGCGTCGTGCTCGTCGCACCCGGCGGTGAGCGCACGATGCTCCCCGACCCCGGCGCCAACGACGCGCTGGCGGTGAGCGACCTGCCCCTCCTGGAGGGCGACGTCCTCCACGTCTCCGGCTACGCGCTCCTGCGCTCGGGCTCACGCGCGGCGGCGCTGACCGCGATCGAGCGCGCGCGGGAAGCGGGCATGAAGATCAGCGTCGACCCGGCCTCGGCCGCCCCGCTCAGCAACGACCCCGTCTTCCTCCAGCGGATCGCGCCGATCGACCTGCTGCTCCCGAACGCCGACGAGGCCGCCGTGCTCGGCCCGCAGATCGACGTCCCGGAGCTCGTCGTCAAGTTCGGCGCCAACGGCGCCCGCTGGACGAACGGGGTGGAGACCGTCGTCGGCCGTGCGGTGCGCGTGGACCAGGTCGTCGACACCACCGGCGCGGGTGATGCGTTCGCCGCCGGCTTCCTCTCCGTCTGGCCGCACGGCATGGCCGCCGACGCGCTCGCGGCGGGCGCCAAGTGCGCGGCCAAAGCGGTGTCCCGCATAGGATCGCGCGATGCCTGAGGCCCGGATCCTGTTCGTCTGCATGGGCAACATCTGCCGGGGACCACGCTGGGCAGGCGCTTTCGGCTCTAGGGCACCGATGCAACTCCGCTGGGGTCCGGCTGGGTCCGGGGGAGTCGAGGGGTTGTTGCCCCGTGATTGTCCCGCGGGACAGCACGTCGCGTAGCGATCTCTTAGACTCGCGACCCTTCCGTGCCACCCGAGCTACTGAGAGCCCACGAGATCTCCAATGCGCGGATGGATCGCGCGGGGAAGGCGATGCGTCAGTGGTTGGCGGACGGGTCTGGCCCGATCGAGGATGAGGTTCTCATCCAGGGCCTGTGGGATCTGTTCGGATGGCGTGAGGGCTTCCAGCGTCCTCTCTCGAAGGTGGCCAACGGCCTGCGCTCGTTCGTGAAGTCTGAGTGCGGACTTGTGGCAGGCGAGCGTCCGCCGGTGGGACAACGGCTCAAGCGCGTGCCTCAGATCATCACAAAGCTGGGCCGTTACCCGGGAATGAAGCTCAGTCGTATGCAGGACATCGGCGGGTGTCGAGCGATCTTGTCGAACTCCGCTGAAGTCGCTGGCGTGCGCGCTCGCATTGAGCATCGATGGCAAGTCCTAGGAGAGGTCCACGACTACACCGTCAATCCCCAGCCTTCGGGATATCGGGCGGTGCACATCAACGTGATGCGCGACAATCATCGGATCGAGATCCAGTTGCGCACCCCTCGGCAGCACGAGTGGGCGACGGTCGTCGAACGTACAGGCTTGCGGCTGCGGATGCCCCTCAAAGAGGGAGGGGGCGATGCCAACCTACTCCGGTACTTTGAGCTGGCGGCTCGCGGCCTTGCGCTTGAGGAATCAGGGCAGCAGCCCGATAAAGGGTTCTTAGATGATTTTGCCGAAGCCCGCGAGCGCGTGCGACACTTCTTCAGGTACCCGACCGGCGAGGCCACAGAATGATGCGCAAGGTCACCAACCCATGAAGCACTTCTTGCTCACGTTCAACCTGGTGGAGGGCCGGGTGACGGAGCTCAAGACCTTCGCGGACAGCGCTGCTGCTGGCCGCGCGTACGTGCACGCCGAGCGAAAGAACGCTGGCGATCCCGATCGTGAGATCGTCCTCGTAGGGGCCGACTCGCTCGCGACCCTGAAGATGACTCACGCGCACTACTTCGGTGACGAGGCCGGAGAGTCGACGTCGCCGTACCTCGCCGGCGTCTAAGCAGCTAACCCAAGCCCTACGCCCGAGTTCAGGGGCCCGTGACCCTTGGTCGCGGGCCCCGGTCGTTCGTCGCAGACCCTCCGCTAGGCGTGAGCAAGGGCGGAGAATTCCGATGTGGCCTGCGTATCGTTGGCACGTTGCAGCGCCCATGCGATCAGCGCAAGCCGCTCAACAAGCTCTGGAGAGTCGTCCAACGGCTCGGTACGGTACGGCTCGAGTTCGTCGGCGAGCTGCTCTAGCTCTCCGCGGATGTTGGCGAACACCTCGGGAACTACGCGCGCGACCGCGCTTGGCAGCTCCGGGTCGCTGGCAAGTTCTCGCAGCATCTCGATCACCTCAGGTCTCCGGGCGATCACGTCCGGTTCTCCGACCGCCTCAGCGGCCGCGGTGCTGAGAATGCGCGCATGGTGATCCATGCTCAGGAATCCTAACCCGTAGGCCAAGACTTTACGCCCCCAGAAAGTCGTGGATCGGTCTAAATGCGCGCAAAGAGGGCGCGGATGTCCGTCAGGCGACCGCGGGCGTGGGTAGGCGCGACCGGAAAGGGCTGGTTCTGAGTTACCTGCCACACGTTGACCAGGGTCGTGCTGCCCGAGCCGTAGCGCGCGTCCGCTGCTTCAAGGATCGGGAGAGCGATCATCTCGGCAGACGACTGCCTCAGTCGAAGCTCGTCCCACAGGACAATCCTGGCCTCTGAGCCGCCGGCGCCATCATCGACGACGGCGTGCGAGATCGCGCGGACACCATGCCCCGGGCCGAATGGCACGGTGAGCTTGACGTCGATTCCGTCGACTCGTGGGGGCATCCCCGCGGCGGCGTCCCAAGCTATGTAGCGCTCAAGTGCTTTCCGGAGCGCTCTGGCTACGGGCCACGCTGGCCCGCCCGCATACTTGGCGACCTTGCGGTCGAAGTACACCAGCGCGTGCCCCGGCGGATCGCGGTGAACCTTCCTGAGGGCGCAGTGAGCGACGGACGACAGCCCCATGATCACCGGCTCGACGTTGGGCGCGACGCCCGGCGTGATGTGGGCCCCCCGGGCGGCCCGCGTGAACTCGGCCTGCGATAGCTCCGGCATACGGGATCAAATATCAGACCTCGACTGGGAAGTCATTGCGTACTAGACGATGCGGTGGCGTGCCGAACGGTACGCGTAAGTGTGACGCCCGGGTTGACGGCCGCGTGATGCTGGGAAAGCGGCTCGAGTGATGACGCCGGGTCCCCTAGCGAATCCCCTACTTGCAGGATGCCGGCGGCGAGGTTGGCGGGTGATCATCGCCGGCATGGAACTCGACGATGTTGTGGATGCAGCGGTGGCGGTTGCGAGACGACACCCTGACTGGCCCTTGGACATCATCGGCGCCGCGGCGGCAGCGCTAGATGAGCTTGGCCCCCGAGAGGATGTGGAGGGCACGATTGAGCGTGTCGCCGCATTTCTTGCGAGAGGCGACCTCGGTTAGCGTTCGCGGCGGGGGGCGCGATTAGCTGCCTAGGTTCCCAAGGTACAGCTAGCCCGGCGCGTAGTTAGCCAGGGCAGGCAGGCGTTCCACCAGCTTCCGGATGTATGCCCATGAGTAGCCGAGATCGTCGGCCACTAGGGTGCTCGCGGGCTCACCGCGGCGCGCCGAACCCAGTCGGTGAGCGAGCGCCTCGACAGCGAGCGAGACCGTCGCAGGGTTTGGACCGCGCGCTCGCTCCCCGCGCCGGCCATACCGGGGATTCCCGCCGACCGGGGCCATGACGCCCCAGAGCCCGTTCTCCAGGCGTTGGCGGATGATGGAGGCGAAGAAGTCGATCTCGTCGAATGTGAAGACCTTCAGGGACTCTGCCGTCATCAGCACGCATCGTCCGTAGCGAAGCTGGTCATCCGCGAGCCGCAGGTCGGCGAGCGCGAGCAGGGCGTCACGCACGACGACGTGCCGTAGCAGTCCGACGCGAAGGTCGCTGATCGCGCTCTCGAGCGGCACGTCGATGAGGTTCGGAGTCGGCGGCAGCGGCGGCCCGACGTTAAGTGTCACACCGCGCTGCGCGCTCGTCTCCAGGCTCCGGCCCATGAGCGCTAACGATACGTCCACCAGCGGCGTTCGAGAGCAGCGTCGGGCCGCAGGGCTTTCTCAGCAGCAACTCGCAACTCGTGCTGGGTGCTCGGTCAGCATGGTTCGACTCGTCGAGTCGGGCTACCGACCTGAAGGCCCGAGCGCCGTTCTTGGACGTATCGAGGCCGCCTTGACGGCCGACGGCTCGGAGGGCGCCGCGCATGGCCACGATCACTGATCGGACGGCCAGAGTTCCTCGGCTCGCCCTGTCCGTCAGTGAGGCGTGCGAGGCGATCGGCTGCGGGTGGGACTTCTTCAACGCGCACGTAGCGCCGGATCTGAGGATCGTCCGACGCGGGAGTAAGAAGCTCATCGCCATAACCGAGCTGCAGCGCTGGCTGGACGAGAACGCCGAGCGCGTGCTGGAGGGCGCGTGAGTCGCTATCAACGCGTTCCGGTAGCGCTTTGGCGTGAGGCATGGTTTCGCGTGGCCAGTGACGACGCGCGCGTCGCGGCCTTCTACCTGATGACGTGTACGCACCGAACGTCGGAGGGTTTGTTCTTCCTGCCGGGTGCCTACGCGAGCGCTGATCTCGGGTGGACGCCTGAACGCTTTGGCGAAGCCTTGTCGGAGCTGTTGCGGCATGGCTTTGTCGAGTACGACCGGACAGCCGACGTCTGCCTGCTTGTCGACGCTCTGGTGTGGCAAGCGCCAGCCCACGGCAACGCCGTGAAGGCGGCCGTCAAGGCGCTCCGTGAACTGCCGCAAACCCCACTACTGGGGCGGCTGTATCGGCGATGCGTGGAAATCGGTGGCGACGGCTGCGAACGCTTCCGGCAAGGCTTGATTGAAGGCTTCGCCGAGTCGTTGGGGGAAGGAATTGCGGAACCACCCTCCCCTTCACTAGCACTTCCACGAGCACCATCTCCCTCTCCGGGCGCAGCCGATTCTGAGAGAGAGGATGCATCCCGGATCTGCACACTGCTCGCGGATCAGCTCCTACGAGCGGACATGAAGGCTCGCCCTGCGAAGGCGAGCGCGGAGTGGATCGCGGCGGCGACGGCGCTGCTCGACGAGGACGACCGGACGGTGGAGGAGGTCGAGACGGCGTTGAGCTTCGTCGAGGGCGACGACTTCTGGCGTCCGCGTATTCAGTCGCCGGCCCTGCTGCGGAAGCACTTCGCGCAGTTGCTGGCTCGTGCGATGGCGACCCCGGAGGTTGCGGACATCGCAGAGAAGCGAGCTGCGGTCGAGCGAGCGCAAGTCGCGGCTGGGGCGCTGAGTGATCCCGGTGACGTGGAGCGTTCCGACTGGGCAAGGCTGCACCCAGCACTCGAAGGGGCTTGCCAGGAGGCGCAGGCTGCGGCTCACGTCTCGGAGATGGCGCTCGTCGGCGTGGACGCTGACGGCGTTCTTGTGGTTGACGCTCCGGACGCGGCTTGGCGGTGGGCCTCTCGGCGGTTCACCGGTCCGATGCTGGAGTGGGCGAAGAGCGTGGGGGTGCGGGCTCGTCTTGCGTCGAAGGACGAGCACGATGGCCGTCGGGGGGCAGCGGCGTGACCGTGATCGAAGGTGCGCACCGCGTGGCACGCCGTGTGAACACGTACGGTCGGCTGGACCTCGAGCATGAAGTGAGCGAGCTCGTGCGCTTCGGGATGCACGAGGAGGATGCTCGACGCGCCGTAGACCTGTGCGCGGTGCGCGGGACGGTTCTCAAGCGCACCGACAACAGCTGCGTGTTCTTGCTGCGGCCGCCTGACTGGCGCGCCGAGCTCGCCGCCATCGACGAGATCGAAACCGGAGAGCCGGCATGACCCTTTTCTCCGCTCGGCTCTTCGACGCCGCGAGGCTGCGCGGCAGAGCCAATGAGAGTTCTTCTTGGGAGGCGACATGATCACCGTTACGGCCACTTACGGCCCCACTGGCGACTTCGGCACGAGCCAGACGATCACACAGCTCGCCGTGACGGCGGCGGCCGGTGACGTTCTCGTTGCCGCTATCTCGCGCAGTTCCTACACCGCCGGAGCGTCCTTTTCGGATGCAGGCGGCAATTCGTGGACGACGGTGCTCGACATCGACCACTCCGCCGCTTCGACCGGCTTCGCCGTCGGCATCTGCCTAGTGACGAGCGGGTTCACCGGCAACGTCGTCGGCACCTTCTTTGACAGTGCCTTCAGCAACCGGCAGATCGTCGTGCACCGGCTCAACGGACTTGCTACGTCCGCTGTCGTCGACGCGGCGCCAGCTCCGACCCAGCACTCCGGCGGCGTGAACGTCAACGCGGCCTCGAACTCGACGGGCACGCTCGGTCAAGCCGACGAGATTGCAATCGGGATCGTGGCCGGCGCGGCCACGGCGACATACGTGCCAGGTGCTGGCTGGACCGAGCTGTCCGACTTCGCGCAAGGCTCCGTGACGCTGCAGACGGCGTACCAGATCGTGAGCGCAACAACCGCGTTGCAGTACACGGCAACCGCGTCCGCGGCTGACGCGTGGACGTGCGGGGTCCTCACGCTGAACGGGCGCGGATCCGGGCGTAGTCTTGCCGCTTCGAGCCACGCTGATCGGTCCGTCTTACGCCGCCCAGCGAGCGTCCCGAGCGATGAGACTGAGCCGACGAAGTTTTGTCGTCCATGCGGTGCCACCAAGCCCGTCGACGACTTCGGGATCGACCGGAGCCGCCGAGACGGCCGGATGAATCGATGCAAGGTGTGCGATCGCGCCCGGGGTCGGGCCTACTACTCCCGTGTGACCCAGGGGACGCAGGTCACGGCGACGGCGGAAGACGCATGAGCCGAGACCCACGTGAGAGCGGAGGACTCATGGTCCAGGACTTAGGGGGCGTGCCCTTCAAAAGTCTGACGGAACTCAGAAGGCGCGGCACTGTCACGGCATTTCCCTCTCCGGTCCATTTCAAGGCGATTTGCAGGCCTTTCACGGTGATCGGGCCCACAGTGGCCCTGGGCGCCGTTCGAACCGCCTCAGAGGCCCGACGGTCGGTCGTCGCGACAGGCCAGGCCACCCCCCTTGCGACCACATCAGGCCCGCCTGGCGGCGGGACGACGAACGGAGTTCGACAATGAGCGGAACCACGGCATGGCGGCGCAGCAAGGCGCACGAACTCGGATCAACGGTCGAGCACCGCGAGTTCGCGGCCGGCGACCTGGAGATCCGGGAGACCGGCGACGGCACATGGCTCTTGACCGGATACGCGTCGATCGTCGAGCGCTGGTACACCGTCGGCTGGTACCGCGAGCGCATCGCTCGCGGTGCATTCCGCGACACCCTCAGCGCGGACCCGGACGTCCAGCTGCTCATCAACCACAGCGGCATGCCGCTCGCCAGAACACGCTCCAACACGCTCACTCTCGAAGAGCGCCAGCGAGGCCTGTGGATCGAGGCGCGCCTCGATCCCGAAGACCCGGACGCACGCTCGCTGAGGGGCAAGATGAAGCGCGGCGACATCGACCAGATGAGCTTCGCGTTCCGTGTTCCGTCCGGCGGTGACGCCTGGAACGACGACTACAGCGAACGCGTCGTGAAAACGGTCGACCTGCACCGCGGTGACGTGAGCGTGGTCAATCAGGGCGCCAATCCGGCGGCCACCGCAGAGATGCGCGCGCAGAACGCACGTCGCGCTGGGGAGATCCCGGACTTCACGACCCGCGCACGGCAGGAACTCGACCTGCTCCGACTGGGCGGCCGCACGCGTCCGGCGGCGCCGTCGAGCGACCCGCTCGTGCGAGCCCGGCTCGAGATCGAGGCCCTGAGGGGGGCACGATGAGCGAGCCGTTCGACCTTCGCGAGCGCGTCGCGCAGTTCCCAACCGACGATCCCGCTCGCAGCGCGTTTCGCGAACAAGCGAAGCGGATGGTCGACGACGAGACGCTCCCGATCGTGGCCCGTGCGCAAGCCGGCCAGATGCTCGCGGTCGTCGTCTTGATCGACGACGAGGGCATGTCGGTCGACGCGGCACTCGCGTACTTCGAGGACCTGCTGGCGACGGACCGGCAGTTCAACGCGATCCACGACCTACCCGAATACGACCCCGACCCGCCCGCGGACGCGTCCGCCACCAACACCGGAAGGAACACATGAGCGTTCAAGACGCCGAGTCCGAGCGGGTGCTCGATCTGGTGCGGCAGGAGATCGCGCGCGATCGCGCCGAGCGACTCCAGCCGCGGCCCGTACCCACCTGGCGGGAACTCGCCGAGCAGCAGGACCTCAAGCGTGCGGCGCGCCAGCAGGCGACCGAACAGGCCGAGCAGGCTCGACTCCAGCGAGTCAAGCAACTCGCGCCCAAAGCGAAGCGGATGCGACGCGAGCTGGAGGAGGCCGAGCGCGCCTACGCGGACGCTGACGCGGCGTTCGAACAGATCAGAGACGCCCGTCAGCAGATCGACGACACCCGACGGCAACTCAGCAACAAGCTGGCTCACCTCGAACAAGGCACGGACCTCGATGTCAGTGCTTGACCACCTGCGACCGATCGGGGACCAGGCGCCCTCCGAGATCGCTGACACGATCTACCACGCCGGTCCGAAGATGCGTCACGACACCAAAGTCGCGGCCTCCAGCTTGCTCTACGTCATCGCCCAGTGGGCGGCCACGGATCTGCAGCAGTTCGCCGAGGGCATCCTGCGCGAGGTCAACGAAGGCGCGCCGGCCGTGTTGGACGAGCTGTTCGCGACGATGGGCCCTGCCCTCGCCGAGATGGAAGCGCTCGTCAACGCGTACCGGCTCGCGAACCCGGTCGACGACACGGCTCAGCAGATGAGCCGGGCGATCGGCGCGGTCCGGCAGGCGTTCGACGGTGCCGTCGCGGCCCGGCGTTCCTTCTCCGCCGACCCCGGGACCGTGTGATGGGCGCCGACAAGCCAACGCGAACGTGCGCGGACGTGCTCGCTGAGCACGCCACGTGTGCGGACGTCGCAGGGAGCGTGGAGTCGTGCGAACAGCTTGCCGGCGGGCCGGTCGAGGCCTATGCCGATGTGCTTGCGCGGCACGGCAATTACGGCGACCTCGCCGCGACGCACAGTTCCTACGCCGACCTTCTCGAAGAGGAAGGAACCGGGTGACCGCGGGCGCCCGGTTCTACGCGCGGCTAGCGCCGCTGGAAGGTGACGACGGGGACGGCACCCTCGAGAACCTCAGCGTCGCGTTCATGCACCCGGTCGAGATCGCGGAGATCTCCCGCGACCAAGGCGAACTGATCGCGTGGGAAGCGCTCTGGGACCCCGACACGTGCCCCGAAGACCTCCTCGATTGGCTCGCCATCGCGAACGGCATCGTGCTCCCACCAAGCGCGATCACCCCAGCGGACAAGCGCTACCGGATCAAGCAAGCCGCCGGCCGCTACCGAGGCACGCCACGCGCGCTCGTCGAGGAGGTCCAGCTCGAGCTCACGGGCACGAAGACCGTGATCATGGCGTTCCAGTCCCCGGACCGGTGGTCCTACGCCGTCGGCACGATCGACGCCGAGACTTCTGACACGGCCGCGATTGACGCCGCGATCGAACGGCAGAACCCCGCGTTCACGCTCTGGTCCCGCGCGCTCACCTCCGAATGGTCCTACCTCGTGCTCGGCCCGACGCTGATCGCTACGCGCGTCGGTGACGAGTACACGATCGGCACTCCGACCTACCCGGACTACGCGTCCATCGTCGCCGCGTTCAGCGACTACCAGCACCTCGAAGACAACGACCCTGACCTCTAGGAGGCCGAATGCCAGCCACCACACCACTCGGGTTGCGCATCCCGCCCATGACAGGTGTCACGCCGAACCCCCCACGCGACATCGGCTACCTCGCCGAGGATGCGCAGCGAGAGATCGCCAGCACCGCGGCGCCACTTCAAGAAGGCGTCATCGACGCCGGCAGCTTCGCGGTCACGCAGGCTTCTGGCGGAGCCGGCATGATCCTCGACGTCGCGAGCAACGTTGGCGGCGGCGCGTTCGTCGACGACGACGGACTCAGTCCCGCGCGGATCGCCCGCTACTACGTCCCGCCGACCGCCGCGAAGACCACCGTCACGGTCGCGACTGCGCATGCCACGCTCCCGCGCGTTGACGCCGTCGTTGTGAGCATGGCCGGCGTGGTGAGCATCATCACCGGCACGGCAACTTCGGGCGCGACGATCGACAACGCGCGTGACGGCTCCCACGGCGGCGCGGCGATTCCTTCGGACGCGCTGCACCTCGCAGACGTGCACGTGCCCGCGATCGATACGACCATCGCGAACGCGCAGATTCGAGACCGGCGCAAGTGGGCGCGCGGCGCCCACTTCAGCGGGGTCCGGACTGCCGGCAGCGTCACCCCGTCGGGGAGCGTGTTCGGGCTTCTCGACTCCGCGCTGACCCCACGGATCGAGTGCTCCGGCGCCCCGGTGCGGATGCGGGTGTCCGGGACGTGGCGCGTGCTCTCGGGGAGCTTCCTCTACGTCTCCGCGGTGGTCGATGGTGTCGGTGTGAACGGCATGCCCAGCGTTGGCGACGCGACGGTCGCCGGGCAGACCGAGCAAACGACGGGCAGCACCATCCTCAACTTCGAGATGACGTTCACGCCCTCGGCAGGGAGCCATGTGCTCGGCTTCGCCGTCGCCCAAGCCTCGGGCTCGACCTCGTTCATCTACGGGAGCAGCGACAAGCCGCTCTTCGTCTCGATAGAAGAAGACCTCCGGCCCAGCGCGCAGAACAATGCTACGAGCGCGTAGAGGTGGCGAGCCCGATCATGCGGATCGCGGTGCACACGCGTCGAAGGCGCCGCGGCGACGGGTCCTCCGTGAGGTACGCCATGTGCGCCTCGTTGCGTGGCCGGCGGTCGAACCCCATGGCGCAGAGGGCGTAGAAGTCGGCGAACCACTCGTTCGGACCCTTCTCGCGAAACCACTCGCCGCGACCGTCCGCGCGCATGAGCCCGCGCAGCCACCAACGGAGGTCCTCGGTGAGGACCTGCCGGTCGAACTGGTGGCCAATCTCGTGCCCGAGCGTGAACCAGTCCGTCGCGTCCTCGCGCGGAATCCAGACCTGATCGGACACGGGCGACGAGCAGGCGAGCTGCTCCGCGCCCGCCTCCGGGCATCCGCCCAGGTGGATGTAGACCGACGGCGGGAGCGGCACATCAAGAGCAGCCGCCGCTGCAGCGTGGCCGCCCCAGTCAGCACGGACGGACGCGCTCGCCGTGCCGGTCAACGACAGCACTACGGACACAACAAGGGTCGCTCGAACCATGAGCGAACCATAAACACTCTACTTTGGAGAAATCTTGATCATCCACGTAGAACTAAACCTGTGGCACGGTACGTGCTGCACGACGACGAGGTGACCTAATGGCTCGACGACACAATCCAGGAGGCGGAACCGGCGACCACAGTGCGGCCCCCGTCGCCAACATGGCGCAGTTTTCGCTCGGGTTCACCATGCGCGCCCCGGCGCTCCCCTCGAGCGGCCCTTTTCGCGAAGTCGTCACGTTCGCCGAAGATCCCGGCTCAGGCACCCAGGACCACTCCGTGAGGCTCTATCCGAGCTCGGGCACGACCGGCATGGTCTACATCGGTTCCGAGGTGGAGACGGGCTCTCTCGCGGCCACCGTGAACACGTACGAACGGTGGCTTCTCGTCGGTGACGGCACGAACCTCACGCTCTACCGGGACGGAACAGCTAGCACGCCCGTCGCCGTAACGACCGCTCACCTCGGGTACGGCACGCCGGAGCTTGTGCTCGGTCGCGGCGCGACCGGCACCGGCTACGCCGAGGTCGACGTCGAAGGCCTCGCGCTCTGGGATGCGCCACTCTCCTCTGGGGAGCGCTCCGACTTCTTCGCCGGCGTCGGCCCAGCGACGATCCGCACCGCGGACCTGTACGACTTCTGGGCGCTCATCTCCAACGGGAACGGCGTCAACGGCAACACGATGACGTTCACGGGCGGCTCGTTCGTCCCCGGCCCAGGGGGGGCGCCTCCGATCTTGTCCCCGCTCCAGACATTCGGTCCGTCCTACGCCGTCAATCGCGCGGCGAACTACTAGGCGAAGGCAATGGACGGCTTACTGCTCGAATGCCGGGCCAGTCGTGCCCGTCTGCAGCCAACGGAACGTGCCGTCGCGTTGGTACTCCGAGACCGTGACGTATACGGCTCCTGCTTGATGTTCCGCCCCGTCGGTGATGTCGAGGTTCACGACGCATCGCGCCGAGCCCGTCGCGATGTCACCGCAGTGCGCGCCGGTCGCGGCCAGGGTGGTGCCGAGCGGGAGTGCGGCCTCGAGATTGGCCACGACCTCGGTGCTCACGGATGCGGCGAGAGATCCAGCATCCGGGGGGATCGCAGCCGAGTCGATCGTTGCGAACACGCCGGCCGCGGCTCCAACAACCAGGAACGCGACAAGGACGCCGATTCCGTTCGCTTTGAGCGCCGTCCATCGGCGCCGACGGCCGACGAGTCGCGCCAGCGCCCACGGCCAGCAGATGAGCCACAGCACGACGTCGAACGCGGTGGCGTGAGGGCCGGAACCGGAGTACTTGGCCGTGAAGCACGGGGTGTGCCATTCGCGCTCGCGGTCATCGCGGGTCACCGCATCGAACGCGGGATCTATCGGTCGGAGACAGCCGTTGCAGACACCCATGACGCGAGCTTCACGCACCGCTTCAGGATCGTCAATCGATCCCTGATCGAATGGGGAGGGGCGCCCGGGGGAGGTCCGGTTTGCGTGTTCAGGATTTGCGTAACGCGAAGTAGCGCGTCATGTTGCGTAACGCAAAGGAAAGTCTCCTCAATGGGCTTGCAACCCGCGGACTTCGGCGGTAACAATGCGAGCGACAAGCCAAAGAAAGCGGGCCCGGCAGCGCTCCAACGCCCCCGGGCCCAGACCAGGAGGTACAGCTCCATGGCCAGTAGCGATCGTAACCGCGACGCGGTGCTGAAAGCAATCAAGGACGGGCGCCGTGCCACCGGGGCGACGTCATGAGCCTCACATACGTCTGCGACTACTGTGGCGAACCGCTCGATGACCTGAGGGCCACGGTCCGCGTCCATGGCCGCTTCCCGGACGAGTCCCGCCGCGATGGCGCCGGAACGTTCGACTGGGTGGATGGTCACTACCACACTGACGACGAGCACGGCTGCTACGACAAGGTCGCCGGCGCGGTCAAGCTGGCCAGGGGAGCAGGCCCCTCGCTGGCGAAGATTCGCACCGCGACGGACGCTGAGATCGAGGCCCTGCGGCCGGTCAACGCCAGCGCACCCACGCTGGCTCCGATGTCCTCCACCTCTCCACCGCGAGGCGGTCTCGTCGGTGTCGTTAAGAGCACGACTCTCGCAACGTTGCGATACGCGCAGCTGACACAGGCCCTCGGCTCCCTCGACGTTGGCCGCCCGAAGCTCGAGGACGCACGCGACGGAGGTGACGAGCTGGACGAGATTCAGCGCGCAGACCTCAGGGGCTACATCGAAACGATGCGCGCGGACCTCGACGCCGTCGACGCACTCCTTAGGGAAGGGCGTCCTGAGCTGTTCGAACAGCGGCACGCAGGCGAAGCCCCGTGACTGAGAGACAAGGGCCTGAACCGCGACCGGGTCAGGCAGAGCGGTCCCTCCGACCGTCAATGCGGGACATGGCGCGCGAGGCAGTGGAGCGCAGTCGCCTTGCCCAAGGGCTTCCGCCGCGCGTCTCGGATTCCACTTGCCTCGACCGGGTGGCCGCCATAGCAGCGGTCGAGCGGAGTCCGACCTAACGCAATGACATACGAAGAGGCCCTTAGCCGTCGGAGCTTGCGCTGATCCCTCACCTCAAAGGCAGACGTCCAACCGCCACGGCACTCCGTGGCGGTTGGAGCGGCACTGCCGGGCATGGTCGATCCGCTACGGCCGGACTATCCAATTCGGCTTACGGGCAACCGCCGCCCGCGCAGGGCCGACGGCGCTCACAACGACACGTCGTTAGCGAACGGGTTCGCGAGCGGCCTCGCATGGCGTGCGGGCACGGCGCGAACGCTCCACGCTCTGATTTGGCTGTACGGCAGGGGTTGGTGGCAGTTCGTCTCCGCGCCTCCGTCCTGACCCCACCTTCCCAACGCGAAAAAACCGAGAAGGTGGGGTCAGGACGGAGGCGCGGAGAGTGGTGGTGGACCAAGACAGGGACGGAATCGAGTGGAGTGTCGGTTGGAGGGAACGGGGCGAGGCGGGAGAGCAGAGAGAGGACTGGGTACGGAGGCGGAGGCGAGCGCTACGGACGAGGGCTGGCGTGTTGACGAGCATGTGGTGCGGGAGCAGGGGGAGGGGGCGAACTTTGGCGGGGACGGCCTATGGAGGGAAGTGGCCGTTGCGGAGCGGAGGAGCAGCATGCGGAGGGCATGGCAATTGCCAGCGCGGGGAGAGCGAGCGTTGGCGTCGATCTCGTCGTCGGATGGCGTCTAGCGGCCGTGCAGTCGGCGGAGGGCGCCTGGCGCTCAACGTCGAGGAGGCCTGTGCAGCTCTCGGGGTCAGCTGGGACTTCTGGTCTGAGCACATCGCTCCCGAGATCAAGATCGTCCGCCGGGGCCGGCGCAGGATCGTCTCGATCCGCGAACTCGAGCGCTGGCTCGACGAGAACTCAAGCGCGATGGCAGACGCAATCCCATCTAGCCGTAGGAGAATGAACTGATGGCCGACGAAGGGATCGAAGTCCGCCACGAGAAGGCGTGCCGCTCGCACGACGGCGGACGGTGCAACTGCAAGCCGACGTACCGCGCGAGCGTGTGGAGCAACCGAGATCGCCGACGACTTCGCAAGTCGTTCCCGACACGCGCCGCGGCGAAGTCCTGGCGACAGGACGCGCTCGTCGCCCTCCGGCAGGGCGAGCTCCGCGCGGTCAAGACCGTCACGGTCAAGGAGGCAGCCGCGGCGTGGCTAGAGGGCGCGCGCGAGGGATCGATCCGCAACCGGTCCGGAAGTCCATACAAGCCCAGCGCGATCCGCGCGTACGAGAAGGAGCTCCGGCTGCGGGTCTTGCCCGCGTTCGGGTCGCGGCGCCTGTCTGATCTCGCCCGCAACGACGTCCAGGACTTTGTCGACCGCCTCGGGCGGGACGGGCTGAGCGCGAGCAGCGTGCAGTGCTCCCTGCTGCCGCTGCGGGCGATCTACCGGCGCGCGATCCAGCGAGGCGAAGTCGCGGTCAACCCGTGCACCGGCCTGGACCTGCCCGCCGTGCGGTCTCGCCGCGACCGGATCGCCGACCCGACTGAAGCGGCTGCCCTGCTCGCCGCACTCCCGGCCACCGAGCGCGCGACCTGGGCGACGGCGATGTACGCGGGCCTGCGCCGAGGAGAGTTGCGTGCCTTGAGGTGGGAGAACGTGAACCTCGCGGCTGGCGTTCTGCGCGTGGAGAGCGGCTGGGATGATGTCGAGGGCGAGATCGCACCCAAGAGCCGCGAGGGCCGGCGGACGGTCCCTGTGGCGGGGGTCTTGCGCGACGTGCTCGTCGAGCATCGGATGCGCGAGGGCCGCGACCGCGGGTTCGTGTTCGGCCGGACTGCGAGCGACCCGTTCGTGTCCGACACGCTGAGCAAGCGCGCGGCGAAGGCATGGAAGGCGGCCGGGCTCGCGCCGATCACGCTGCACGAGTGCCGTCACACGTTCGCGTCGATGATGATCGCCGCAGGCGTGAACGCGAAAGCGCTCAGCCGGTACATGGGGCACCACAGCATCGTCATCACGCTCGACCTGTACGGGCACCTGATGCCCGGCAATGAGGACGAAGCGGCGGGGCTGCTCGACGCCTACCTTGCGCGTGCCGACACGGCCGCTCGTGTCGCGCAGCTCGGCGGCGCGGCCTAATCACTGGATACCGTTCTCGCGGGCCTTCTGTCCCGTTTAGTGTCCCGTGAGAATCGCGACCCGCCAGGAATCCACGCTGTGAAGCCAACCACGATCCTGTTCGTCTGCATGGGCAACATCTGCCGCTCGCCCACGGCCGAGGGCGTGATGCGCCACCTCGTTGGCGAGGCCGGGCTAGAGGACGAGATCGTCATCGACAGCGCCGGCACCGGCGACTGGCACGCCGGCGATCCGCCCGACCGGCGCGCGACCCAGGCCGCTCGGGCCCGTGGCGTCGTGCTGGAGGGCGCGGCGCGGCAGATCACGGTCGACGACTTCGAGGACTTCGACTACCTGCTGGCGATGGATCGCGACAACCTCGAGGGCATCCGGTCGATCGCGCCCGACGAGGAGGCGGCCGGGAAGGCGCGGCTGCTGCGCGAGTTCGACCCCGCTTCGGCGGGCGCGCCGGACCTCGACGTGCCCGACCCGTACTACGGCGGCCCGGACGGCTTCGAGACCGTGCTGGATCAGGTCGAGGCCGCGTGCCGCGGCCTGCTGGATGAGATCCGCGGTTGAGCAGCTGACCGGTCGCGCCGTCCGCGACCTGCGGCGGGTGGGCGGCGGCGACATCAACGAGGCCTTCAAGGTCCAGTTCGCGGACGAGTCGTTCGCGTTCGTGAAGACGCGGCCGGACGTGCACCCGGGCGAGTACGCCGCCGAGGCCGCCGGCCTGCGCTGGCTCGCCGAGCCCGGCACGTTGCGCGTCCCGGACGTGCTCGGGGTCTCCGACGAGCTGCTCGTGCTCGACTGGGTCGACGAGGGGCGCCGCGGTGACGCGGCCGCGTTCGGCGCCGGCCTCGCGGCGATCCACGCGGCGGGTGCCGACGACTGGGGCACGCCGCCGCCGGCGACGGCCGGGGAAGCCGCGCGGGGCGGCGACGGGTCG
>NZ_JAPDDP010000069.1 GCF_027587195.1 Solirubrobacter phytolaccae
CCGCCCCCGCCGCGCCCGCCGCCACCCTCGCCGCGTCCGCCGGCGCCGTCCTCGCCGCGCCCGCCGGCGCCGTCCTCGCCGGGGCCACCCTCGGCGAGGCCCTTCTGGGCGAGCCAGACGTGTGGGGCGCGGTGGCCGGGCGCAGTGCTCGGGCGGACGTGCGCGGGGTCGAAGTCGGGGCCGGGTTCCCCGGCGGGCAGCGCGAGCGGCGACGTCGGGTGGCGCTGGTCGTAGAGCACGCCGTCGGCGCTGCCGTGCAGCAGCGGGGCAACGTGTTCGGCCAGCGCGTCGCGGGCGTCCCGTCCGCCCGGGTCGTCGAGCCGCGGGCCCAGCGCGCGGGCCTGCGCGCCGACGCGCAGCCAGGCCTCGGCGACGCGCAGCGTCGCTTCACCGGTCGCGACGCTCGCGGCGCGGCGCTCGTGCTCGTAGGCGTCGAGCAGCGCCTCGCCACCCCAGCCCGCGAGCAGCGCCGGGAGCATCCAGCCGAGCGTCACCGCGTCGGCGACGCCGTGGTTGAGGTTCTGGCCCAGGTGGGGCGGGAAGGCCGAGGCGGCGTCGCCCGCGAGCAGCACGCGGCCCGCCCGGTAGACCCAGGCGGTGCGGCGCTGGATCGTGTGCGTCGTCACCGCGGCCTCGGTCACCGGCAGTCCGGCCCGGCCGAGGAAGCGCGCGATCTCCGCGTGGACGTCGAGCTCGTCGAGCGCGACGAGCGGGCCGGCGGCGATCCGCCAGCGATCTCGTTCGTACGGGTGCGTCAGCCCGGCCGCGTCGTGGTTGATCACCCGGAACTGCACGCCGGGACGCACGCCGAGCCGGCCGAACGCGCCCGGCAGCCGGAAGGTGAGGTTGCGCAGGTGGCCGACGGGCGTCGTGAGCTCGCGGTCGATCCCGACGGCTTCGCGGACGCGGCTACGGCCACCGTCGCAGGCGACGAGCCAGCGCGCGCCGACGACGTCGTCGCCGACGCGGACGGTCACCCCGGTCGCGTCGGGCCGGAGGTCCGTGACCTCGACGCCGAGCACGAAGCGCGCCCCGAGCGCCGCGGCGCGCTCCCGTACGACCCGCAGGAACCGGTACTGCGGAAGATCGATCGGGGGCTCCGCGCCGATCGTCGCCCACGGCGCGCTCGGCGCCCACAGCTCACGCCCCGCGCCGACCGGCGGGAGCAGCTCGTGCCCGGCGACGCGCGTCACGGCCAGCATCCCGCGGTGCCAGCCCGGCGGCAGCGGGCGCGCGGCACGCAGCGCTTCGGCGACGCCCCAGCGCCGCGCGGCCTCCATCGTGCGGATCGAGAGGTTCCGGGCGCGGACGTCGGTCGGCGGCGGCAGCGTGGCGCGCCGCTCGACGACGAGGGGACGCACGCCACGCACGCCGAGCTCGATCGCGAGCGCGGAGCCGACCGGCCCCGCGCCGACGATCAGCACGTCGACGGCCCGCGGCAGCCGCACGGCGCTACCCGACCGGCACCTGAGAGCGGAACGCCCCGCGGTAGCGCGCCGCGGGATGGCGCTCGCTCAGCCGGTCGTTGCCGAACAGCTTGCGGCGCAGCGTGCCGGGCGTGTACTCGCGCTGGGCGAGGCCGCGCTCGCGCAGGACGGGGAGCACGTGGTCGATGAACTCCTGGTAGGAGCCGGGGATGGTGGCGTTGACCACGTTGATCCCGTCGACGCCCGCCTCGCTCCAGCGCGCGAGCTCGTCGGCGATCTGCTCCGGCGTGCCGGTGACGCGCGTGTTGCGCGTGCGCAGCCGCACGACGTCCTCGAGCGTCGGCGTGCGCCCGTTCGTCGCCTCACGCAGCCACGCGAGCCCGCTCTGGCCGCCCTCGGTGTGGATGACGTCGATCGGCGTGTCCGGCTCGTAGGCGCCGAGGTCCACGCCCAGGCTGCCGCCGAAGTGGGCGATCTGGCCGTCGATGTCGATCTTCTCCTCCAGCTCGGCCTCTTTGCGGAGCGCCTCCTCCTCGGTCGAGCCGACCACGAACGAGAGGCCCTGGAAGAACTTCAGGTCGTCGCGGTGGCGGCCGTGCGCCTCGACGAGCCGGCGCGTGTCGTCGATCAGCACGCGCGCCTGCTCGGCGCCGGGGCTGACGATGAACTGCGCCTCGGCGTGGCGGGCGGCGAAGTCGCGCCCGACCTTCGAGGAGCCCGCCTGGAAGAGCAGCGGCGTGCGCTGCGGAGAGGGCGCGGAGAGGAACGGGCCCTGGACCTTCCAGTGCTCGCTGACGTGGTTGATCGCGTGGATCTTCGACGGGTCGGCGTGACGGCCGCTGCCGCGGTCCTGCTCGAGCGCGTCCTCGTCCCACGAGCCCTCCCAGAGCTTGTAGAGGACGTCGAGGTACTCGTCGGCGAACGCGTAGCGGTCGTCGTGGGAGAGCAGGTCGTCGTGGCCGAAGTTCTTCCAGCCGTTGGCGAGCGCGCTCGTGACGATGTTCCACGCGATCCGCCCGTTCGAGGCGTGATCGAGCGTGGCGACCTGGCGGGCGAAGTTGTACGGCGGCTGCTGGATCGGCCCGGCCGTGAACGCGAGCCCGAGGTGCTGGGTGTGCGACGCGAGCGCGGACAGGATCACCAGCGGGTCGTTGCTCGGGATCTGCAGGCCGAGCTCGGCGTGATGCGCCCAGCCGCCGCGGTAGTCGCCGTACACGCCGACGACGTCGGCGAAGAAGATCGCGTCGAACCCACCGGCCTCCAGGCGCTTCGCCAGATCGACCCACAGGTCGAGCTCGTTGAAGCGGAGCTGCTCGCCCTCCGGATCGCGCCACAAGCCGTGGACGATGTGCGACGCGGTGTTCATGACGAACGCGGAGAAACGCAGCGGTGGTCTGGGCATGACCGGATACTACATAAACTTGATCGGATTACTTATATTTGCGATGGTGCGCCAGTGCTCGTCCAACCCGCGACCTCGCGTCAGCGCGCTGGCGCCCGCGATCTCGAGCGCGTCGCTGACGATCCGCAGCGCCACCTCGTCGGCGTAGCGGGCGCCCTCCCCGCGGGCGTCGAGCGCGTCGAGCGCGCGCAGCCGGACAGCGAGCTCGCCGAAGCGCAGGATCGCGTGCGGCTCGTCGACGGCCCGCGCGACGCCGGCCTCGGGCCAGGCGGAGCGCTGCGCGACGAACTGCGCAGCCTCGGCGAGAGCGGCGCGGGCGGCGTCGGCGACCACGTGGCCGGTGGGCACGAAGGACGGCAGCCGGGGCGGCGCGACCAGCTCGTCCGCGCGGTGCTTGAGCCCCGGCGAGCGCGGCGCGGGATACGCCCCGGTGAGCACGTGCCGCCCCACGTGGTGGAACGCCCAGCGCCCGGGATCGTGCACCGAGTGCGTCCGCGCGTTGCGCCAGTGGAGCTCGACCCGCGCCGCGAGCCGGGCGTCGCCGCCGACCCAGCGCGTGGCGGCGTCGGCGGTCCGCACGGACGTCCGGTACGAAAGCGCCCGCGCGGCGAACAGCGCGAGGCTCGCCTCGCCGAGCGCGAGCCGCGAGGGCGCGACGGTCAGGGCGGCCTCGCCGGACGCGTCGGCGTCGTTGCGCGGCGCGCCAAGCCCGTTGCGCGGCGCGGCCGTGCGCGGCGCGAGCGCGTCGATTTGCGCGGCGGCGTCGTCCAGCAGTGCGCGGGCCGCGGCCACGTGCGCCGTCACAGCCGCGAAGGCGTCGCTCTCGCGGACGTGCGCCGGCCACGACTCGGCCAGTACGGCTTCGGCGATGCCGACCTCGAGCGCCGGGTGCGGGATCTGCGCACGCAGCTCGCGGGCCTGTGCCGCGGGGGCGTCGCGCCACGCGTCGAGCACGTGGTCGCGCGGCACGGCCACGTCCGTCAACGTGACGCCGACGCTGCGGGTCGCGCGCTGGCCGAACGCCTCCCAGCGCGTCCCGACCTCGATCCCGTCGGCGCCGGCCGGCACCAGCGCGACGCGCAACTCGTCCCCCAGCAGGGCAGGGACCGCGAGCCACTGGGCGTCGACCGCGCCCGTGCAGTACGACTTCGCGCCGGTCAGCCGGAAGCCGTCACCGTCGGGCGTGAGCGTCGTCGGCCGGCGCGGGTCGGCGTCGCGGTTGAGGTTGCCGAAGCGCGCGCCGCGGTCGCGGATGTCGTCGCTGATCGCCTCCCGCACGGCGGGCGACGCCAGCGCCAGCAGCTCGACGTTGCCGACGTGGCCGTGCAGCTGCTGCGCGAGGCCGGGATCGCCCGTGGCGAGGATGCGCACGAGGTCGGCGATCGCCGGGCCCGAAGCGCCCGCGCAGGCGCCGAGCAGCCCGCTTGCCGCCAGCGCCTCGAGCGCGCCGTCCTGCACCCACGGGTCGCGGTCACGGTCGAGCGCGCCGCGCCGCCAGTGGGCAGCCAGCCGCTCGGCGGCAGGAAGAACGGGCGACACCGAGAGCACGGATGGCATATTGTCGACTTTACCGATCGGGTTTAGGATATTTAAGGCGATGACCGAGTTCCAGGCGTACGAGCACACCGACATCAACAGCGCCACGGCGTTCAACGCCGAGCCCGTCCTGCGCCGCGTGCGCCACCGGTACGAGGGGCGCGCGTGGTGGCGACGGGTGTTCGGATCGTGTGAGCCTTCGCCCCTCGTGGCCCGGGCGGCGCGGGCCGCCGAGCACCAGGGCGCGGCCTGTGCCGAGGCCGTCCTGAAGCGGCTGCGCGAGGCGACGTTCGTCGATCGGACTCCGGTCGACGACGTGTCCGCGCTCGCCGCGGCGCTCGCCGACGTGCCCGGCCTGGACGTGTCGCGGCTCATCCGCGACCTCGAGTCGCCCGACGTCGTGTGGTCGGTCGACGCCGACCGCTCGCTCACCCGCCGCCGCGGTGGCGGCGAGGCGCCGTGCCCGTACCCGACCGTGCTGTTCCGTGGACCCGGAGGTGATCGTGTGGTGACCGGCCCGCAGCCGTTCGAGGCCTACGTTGAAGCGATCGAGGCGGTGGCGCCGGCACTGCGCGGCGTGCGCCCGCTCGCGGAGGCCGCCTGATGGGCGCCGCCGTGCAGCCGCTCCCCGCGGACGCGCTGCGGGCCGCGATGGGCCACTTCGCCACCGGCGTCACCGTCGTCACGGCCGGACCGGGCCGCGACCCGCACGGGAGCACCGTCAACGCGATCACGTCCGTGTCGCTCGCCCCGCCGCTGCTGCTGATCTGCCTGCGCGAGGACTCGCTGACGCTCGGCGCCCTCCTCACCGCCGGGCACTTCGGCGTCAACGTCCTGCGCGAGCACCAGACGTCGATCGCGAAGCGCTTCGCCCGTCGGGGCGCGTCGTGGGACGGCGTCACCTACTCGCAGGGCATCGTCGGCGGTGTCCCCGTGATCGACGGCGCGCTCGCGACGCTCGAATGCGCCGTCCACGACGTCGCCGACGGCGGCGACCACCGGATCATCGTCGGCCAGGTGCTTGCGGTCGAGCACCCCGAGGAGCACGTCTCGCCGCTGCTGTTCTACCGCGGCACGTTCACGAAGCTGGGAGCCTGAGAGTGTCGATCGTCGCCATCATCGGATCCGCCACGCCGCCCGGCCGCCTGCGCCGCGCCGTCGCGGAAGCGCTCGACCGGTCCCCCGCCGAGACGCAGCTGTTCGACCTGGCCGAGCATCCGCTGCCGTTCGCGGGCTCGGCGCACTTCGAGGCCCCGATCCTCGACGCCGTCGCCACCGCCGACGCTGTGCTCCTCGCCACGCCCGTGTACCGCGGCACGTACACGGGCGTGCTCAAGAACCTGCTCGACCTGCTGCCCGTCGAGGCGCTCCAGGGCAAGCCGGCGGCGATCGCCGCGATGGGCGCCACCGACCACCACTCGCTCGGGCCCGACTGGCACCTGCGGGACACGCTCGCGTGGTTCGGGGCGCTGACCCTGCCGACGAGCGCGTACCTGAGCTCGCGCGACTTCACCGACGGCGTCCCCGGCGACCGGGGCGTGGCGGAGCTCGACGAGCTGCTCGCGGGGCTGGCCGCGCTCGCGGACGCGCTGCCCGAGGGCGTCACGCTCGGGCCGGCGCCGCTGGCCGCGCGGGCGCGCGCTACGCCGCGAGGCGGGTGACAGTCGCGCCCGCCGCGTCGGCGAGCGCGGAGGGCGCGATCGGGAAGATCGTGTGTGGGTGGCCGGCGGCCGCCCACACCGTCTCGTACTGCAGGAGGTCCTCGTCCATGAACGTGCGGACGGGCGCGGGATGGCCGACCGGAGGGATGCCGCCGATCGCGTAGCCGGTGACCTCGCGCACGTAGGTGGCGTCGGGGCGCTCGACCTGCTCGTCGAGCGCCGCCTCCAGCAGCTCGAGGTCCGCGCGGTTGGACCCCGACACGAGGGCGAGCACCGGCTGGCCCGACGTGACGCCACGCATCACGAGCGACTTGACGATCGCGCCGAGCTCGCAGCCGACGGCGGCCGCGGCCTCCGGCGCGGTGCGGGTGGCGTCCTCGAGGTGGACGATGTCGGCCGGGAGCCCGAGCGCGACGAGCGCGGCGTGCACACGGCGGGAGCTGCGAGGCAGGTCGTCGGTCACGGCCCGAGACCTTAGCCACCGGCCGATCGGTCGCCGCCGGGTCCGCCGATCGGCCCAACCGGGGTTCGACCCCGGTTCAGTCCCTTCGTCCCATCCGTCAGTCGGCTGACAAGGCGAACACCCGGTGCATGACGTACGGACGTGTTCTCTCCACCCTCGCCGTCGTCGCCGCCGTGGCTGGCGGCGCGGCGGCCCCCGCCCACGCGGCGGTCACCACGAGCTACCCCAGCGCCGCTGAAGCCCGCACCTTCGCCACCACCAGCGGCGGCTGGACCGCGACCAACGCGTTCTCCGGCGTGTGCATCCTGTGCTCCGATCCGGCCGGGACCTACGTGTCCACGGGCGGCGCGGGCGGCACCGGCGACGGCCACCTGCGCGGCACGTTCACCACGAGCGTCGGCGTGCTGAGCACCTCGACGGTGACCTGGACGTCACCGGCGTTCACGGTCTCGGGCGCGCCCGACAGCAGCGTCCTGACCGCCAAGGTCCGCCCGCAGCTCGGCTCGATCCTCGCCCTGCTCGCCAGCGACGCCGACCTGACGGCGACGATCACCGACGTGGCGACGCCCGCGAGCTCGACCACGCTGCCCGCCCACGCGCTGTCGACCAACGCCACCTTCGCGCCCGTGAACCTGACCGTGCCCAACGGCGCGCTCGTCGCCGGCCGCACGTACAAGCTGACGCTCGCGCTGCACGTGCACGGTGGCATCGCCGCCGCCATCCAGACCGGCACCGTGGACCTCGACGACGTCGCGCTGAACGTCTCCGACCTCGCGCAGCCGTCCGCGCTGACCGCCTCGGCGGACACGACCGCCGGCGTCAAGATCACCGGCTCGGTCGACCCACACGGGCAGGCGACCGCCGTCTCCGTCCAGTACGGCCCCACGGCCGCCTACGGCACGAGCACCTCCGTCACCGCCGTCAACGGCACGGGCGCGCAGAACTTCAGCTTCCCGCTCGCCGGCCTCACGCCGGGCGCGACGTACCACTACCGCGTCCGCGCGGCCAACGCCGACGGCGAGTCCTTCACCAGCGACGCCACGTTCGTCGTGCCCGCCATCCCCAGCGACGCGGCGCCGTCGGTCAATGGCGACCTGAAGTCGCGCACCCGCACGGTCATCTACGACCAGGTGCCGGGCACGACCGCGGTCAACATCCAGGTGCTCGCGGCGGACAACACCACCGTCCTCTCCAACACGCCGGACCCCGACCTCGACGGCACGGCGCAGATCACGCTCCCCGACGCCGACGGCGTCTACTACGTGCGCATCCAGCGCACGAGCTCGGGCGGCACCTCGACGTCCGCCGGCGTCCTGGCCCAGCTGGACCGCGTCGGCCCGGCGAACGCCGCCGCGCCCGTCGTCACCGGCGACGTCTCCGTCCGCCCGCGCCACGTGCAGTTCGTCCGCGCGAGCGACGCGACGGCGGCGACCGTCCAGATCCTCAGCGCCGGCGGCACCGTGCTCTCCAGCACCCCGGTCGCCGCGGGTGGCGACGTCGACGTCACGCTCCCCGACACCGACGGCACGTACCTCGTGCGCGTCATCCAGACCGACGCCGCCGGCAACGCGACGACGTCGCCGAGCGCGAGCGTCGAGCTGAACCGCCAGACGCGCGGCACCGGTGGCGAGGACACCCCGGCACCGCCGACCGACCCGGTGACGCCGGTCACCCCCGAGCCGCCGGTCACGACCACCACCGTCAACGGCGACCCGGGCGGCTGGGGCGCGCTGCTGGCCTCCTGCTACGGCAACGGCAAGCTCGCGCTGGTCGACGTCCGCACCGCGGGCAAGACCGTCAAGTTCGCCGGCGCCGCCGCGCAGCCGGTCGGCACCGCCGTCACCATCGTCGACAAGGCGGGCAAGACCGTCGCCACCGCGAAGATCGGCGCCGACGGCCGCTTCGCCGCCTCGATCAAGCGCCCGAAGGCCAAGGTCCTGCGCAGCGCCCGCTACCGCGCCGTCGTGGGCACCACCAAGTCGCTCGCGCTGAAGGCCACGCGCGTCGCCTCCGTGAGCAAGCTGTCCGTCAGCGGCACCACCGCGACGCTCACCGGCACCGTCGACCCGCGCAAGCTCAAGGCGGGCAAGAGCCTCAAGGTCGCCGCCCGCGGCGGCCGCGGCGGCACCGCCTGCGCCGTGCTCGGCGGCGGCAAGCTGACCACGGTCGGCAAGGCGAAGATCAACAAGAAGACCGGCAAGTTCACGGTCAAGGTCAAGGTGCCCGGCACCGGTCGCGTCGCCGTGCGCGTCGCGTTCTCCGGCGGTGTCCGCACCGCCACGCTGTACGCGGTGCGCTAGCTAGAGGCGCTTCTCGAAGAAGCGCTCGGCGTACTCGTCCGCATTGAACGGCTCGACCTCGTCGTAGCCCTCGGCCAGATAGAGCCGCTGGGCTTCGACGAGGTCGTCGCGTGTGTCGATCTGGAGCTTGGTGATGCCGAGCTCGCGCGCGGCGTCCTCGACGCCCCGCAGGAGCAGGCGCGCGCCGCCCCGGCGCCGATACGCCGGCGCGATGAACATCCGCGTGAGCGCGCCGTGGCGGCGCAGCCCGGCACAGCCCGCCGGCTCACCGTCCCAGCGCGCGACGAGCCACGCCGCGAGGTCTTCCGTGCGGTACTCGTCCATCGCCGCGTCGACCTCGTGCGGGGCGATCGAGCGGTCCTCGTAATGGCGGTAGTAGCGCGCGACGATGTCGTGCCAGTACGCCCACAGCAACGCTTCGGAATCCGGGCTGTCCAGGGGCTCTGAATGGATGGTCCACACGGCGGTTAGCCGCACTTTACGTACCGTCGCGATGCGGGTAGGTTCGAATCCCGTGCGACGACCCTTCACCGCTCTGATCGTCATCGGCGCCACCCTCGGCGTCGGTGCCACCGCACTCGCGCAGAGCGGCGGGAGTGAGCTGTCGATCGACTTCCAGGACGGCTGCCTGGATCACTCGCGCGTCGTCGTGAAGGTCGCCGCGCCCAGCGACCGCGCGATCGAGGCGCTGAGCGTGAGCGCGCACGGCCGCGAGGTCCTGCGCCTGAACGGCCTGTCGGGCGAGGCGCGGATGCGCGTCCGCCTCGCGTCCCCCCGCGGCCAGGTCACCGTGAGCGGCGAGCTGGCCGGCGGCGAGACGTTCACCCGCTCCCGCGACTACCGGGGCTGCGCGCCGGAGCCGACCCCCGAGCCCGCACCGCAGCGCAACACCCGCCCCGAGCCCACGCTCACGGGCGGCGGCGAAGGCTAAAGCGCACCTAACGCGACGTTAAAGGCCCTGGGGCTTTAACTTTCGGCCTCGTCGCGCGACGGCGGCGGGACGTGGAACGCGTCCGGCAGCGGGACGGTCGGGGTGCGCGCGACGGTGAGCGCCGCGATCAGGAAGCGCGCCGCGGCCGGGAACGGGCGGCCCGGCGGGGGCGGCGCGAGGTGCTCGCGGAACAGGTCGAGCAGCTCGAGCGTCGCACCGGCGACGTCGGCGTGCGGCGCGTCGTCGCCGACCGCGCAGGCGAGGCGGGCGAGCGCGATCGACTCGTCCGGGTCGGTCTGGCCGAACGCGCGGCCCATCGCCGTGATCAGGTGCGTGACGATCCGGTCCAGCAGCGGGTGCAGCGCGGGCTCGACGGCGCCGGGCGCGGAGCCGGCCCACGCCGGGTCCTCACCCGCGACGAGCCGGGCCATCTGGCCGCCCATGATCGAGCGCAGCGCCTCGTCGCTCACGCCCGCCTGCAGCGCGCAGCGGGCGTGGGTGAACGCGGCGGTGATCGGCAGGCCGTACGGCGAGTCGCTCGCCCACACGATGTGCGACGGGTCCACGAGCGCGAACAGCGCGATCAGGTCCGCCGGGTTCCACCACGAGGTGTCGATGAAGACGTTCCGGTGCTCGGGCAGCACGTGCCAGAGCCAGGCGAGGTCGGAGATCGCGCCGTGGGCGAGGATCAGCCGCGCGTCCGGGAACTCGCTCGAGAGCGCGACCGTGGTCTGGCCGAGCGCGGGGATGCCGCGGCCGGCGTGGATGAGCACGGGGACCTTGCGCTCGTGCGCGATCGTGATGATCTCGCGCACGCCCGGCTCGTCCATCCCGAACTGCTCGGCGCGCGGGTGCAGCTTGATGCCGACCGCGCCGGCGTCCAGGCAGCGGCGCGCCTCCTCGGCCGGGTGGTCGCGTGGGTCCAGCCGGCAGAACGCCTCCAGCCGATCGGAGGACGCCGCCGCCGCGATCGCGGCGTCGTTCGGCCCGCGGTAGCCGTCGGGCTCGTGCATCGGGAACGTGACCGCGCGCGCGTCGGCGCGGGTCATGACGTCGATCAGCTCCTCCGGCGTCTGCTTGAAGCCGTCGGGGTCGTTCTGGCCGATGTGGGTGTGGGCGTCGTAGAGCTCCAGCGGGCCGTGCGCCGCCTGGATGCTGTCCCACCACGGGCGGAGGATCGCGTCAATGTCCAGCATGGGTTGGCAACCCTACAGACGCGCGCTGCGCCGGCCGACATACTGGGAGCCATGCAGTCCCGCCACGAACGCGTCCGGATCGAGACCGCGCGCCACGAGATCGAGGCCACCCTGCAGCTGCCGCAGGAGGGCTTCCGCTCGCGGCTGACCGACTTCCTGAACGCCCAGGGCGACGACTTCCTGCCGCTCACGGACGCGCGGGTCACGTGGGCCGACGGCTCGCGCGAGCCCGAGCATCACGAGTACCTGGCGCTGGCCACGCGCCACGTCGTGCTGGTGCTGGAGCTCAGCCCAGCGCCGACGCCATCCGCCTGACGGCCTCGCGCACCAGCTCGGGCGTCGTGCCGACGTTCAGGCGCACGTGGCCCTTGCCCGGCGCGCCGAAGCCGAGCCCGGACTGCAGCGCGACGCGCCCGCGCTCGAGGAAGACCGCGGCGGGATCGTCGCCCAGGCCGGGGTCGCAGCGCAGCCACGCGAGGTAGGACGCGTCGGCGGGATAGGTGACCGCGACGCCGTCCGGGAGCAGCGCGGGGAGGTCGCGCTGGTTGGCGGCGATCGTCGCGAGCGTCTCGTCCAGCCACTCGTCGCCGCCCGAGAACGCCGCCTCGGCCGCCACCAGCCCGGCGTAGCCCGCGTGGTAGCGAAGATGCGGATGGAGCTTCGTCGCCGGCTCGCCGACCACGAACCCGAGCTTGAGGCCCGGGACGTTGAACGCCTTCGACGCCGAGGTGAGCACGGCGCCGCGCGTGGACACCGCCTGCCACGGGGTGAAGCTGCCGTTGAAAGTCAGCGGCGCGTGGATCTCGTCCACGACCACGAACGCGTCGTGGTCCTCGGCAACCGCCGCGACCGCGGCCAGCTCCTCCCGCGTGTACACGCGGCCGGTCGGGTTGTGCGGCGAGCACAGCAGCAGCGCGCGGGCACCGGCGGCGAACGCCTTGTCCAGCCCGTCGACGTCGAGCGCGCCGTCCTCACCCAGCGGCACCTCGACCACACGCCGCCCGACGTGCGGGATGTCGTCGAAGTACGGCGGGTACGCGGGCGGGTTGATGATCACGCCTTCACCCGGCTGCGTGTGCACGAGCAGCAGCTCCTTGAAGCCGACCATCACGTCGGCGACGAGCGCGACCTGCTCGGTGTCGAGCTCCCAGCCGAGCCGCCGCGCGTAGAAGCCGTGCATGGCCTCGAGCAGCCCGCCGGTCGGCCCGATGTAGCCGAGGTCACCGCGGTCGATCGCGAGGTGCAGCGCCTCGCGCACGGGCGGCGCGAGCGGGAAGTCCATCTCTGCCACCCACGCCGGCAGGACGTCGGGCGGGTACCTGCTCCACTTCTCGCTGCCGCGAACTAGGAGATCGTCCACGTGTCTCCGCTGCGCATGAGCGCGTCGAGCGCGGCGTCGTCGGCGCCGGCGCGGGCGGCCGCCAGCTCCGCCGTGAGGTCGCTCCCGCTGACCGGGCGCCGGACGTCGCGGAAGATGCCGATCGGCGTCGGCCCGTCCGGCGAGGACGACAGCCGGGAGAGCGCGAACGCGAACGCCGGGTCCTCGCGGTGCGCGTCGTGGACCACCGGCGCGCCGCCAGAACCCAGCCGCAGCGCCCCGTCGGCGTCCCGCACGACGCCGCGGATCGGCTCGCCGTGCTCGAGGTAGATCCGGTTCACCTCGCCACGCTTCTTGTCGCGCAGCGCGTCGAACGCGCCGTCGTTGAACACGGGGCAGTTCTGGTAGATCTCGACGAGCGCCGCGCCCTCGTGGGCGGCGGCCGCGCGCAGCACCGCGGGCAGGTGCTGCTTGTCGGTGTCGATCGTGCGCGCGACGAACGTGGCCTCGGCGCCGATCGCCAACGACAGCGGGTTGAACGGGGCGTCGATCGAGCCGAACGGCGTCGACTTCGTGACCTTGCCGAGCTCTGAGGTCGGCGACGCCTGGCCCTTCGTGAGCCCGTAGATCTGGTTGTTGAACAGCAGGATCTTCACCGGCACGTTGCGGCGCAGCGCGTGGATGAGGTGGTTGCCGCCGATGCTCAAAGCGTCGCCGTCGCCGGTCACGACCCAGATCGAGAGGTCGTCGCGCGCACTCGCCAGCCCGGTCGCGAGCGCCGGCCCCCGGCCGTGGATGCCGTGCATCCCGTACGTGTCCATGTAGTACGCGAAGCGCCCCGCGCAGCCGATCCCGGACACGAACACGATCCGCTCCGGCGGGATGCCGAGCTCGGGGAAGAACGACTGGACGGCGGCGAGCACCGCGTAGTCGCCGCAGCCCGGGCACCAGCGCGTCTCCTGGTTGGACTGGAAGTCGGCCTTCGTCAGCTGCTCAGTCGCCGCCATATCTCCTGCTCCATCTCCGACGGCAGCAGCGGCTGCCCCTGGACCTTGCCGTAGGACTCCACGTTCACGAGGTACTGCGCGCGCAGCTCGTGCGCGAGCTGGCCGCTGTTCATCTCCGGCACGAGCACGCGGTCGAACTTGCGGAGCAGCGCGCCGGTGTTCTTCGGCATCGGCCGCAGGTGGCGCAGGTGCGCCGTCGCCACGCGGCCGCCGCCTTCCCGCACCCGCCGCGCGCCCGCCCGGATCGTCCCGTAGGAGGAGCCCCAGCCGAGCACGAGCAGGTCCGCGTCCGCCTCGCCGTGGATCTCCAGGTCCGGCACCTCGATGCCGTCCACCTTGTCCGCGCGCAGCTTGGTCATCCGCGCGTGATTCTTCCCGTCATAGGAGATCGCGCCCGTGCCGTCCGCCTTCTCCAGGCCGCCGATCCGGTGCTGGAGCCCCGGCGTGCCGGGGATCGCCCACGGCCGCGCGAGGTTGTCGTCGCGCGTGTACGGGAGGAACGCTCCCGTTGAGGTCGTGCGGAAGTGCGGGTCGATCGGCGGCAGCGACGCGGCGTTCGGGATCCGCCACGGCTCACTCGAGTTGGCCACGAACAGGTCGCTGAGCAGGATCACCGGCGTGCGGTAGGTGATCGCGATCCGCGCCGCCTCGTACACCGCCTCGAAGCACTGCCCGGGCGAGGAGGCCGCGAGCACCGGCAGCGGCGACTCGCCGTGGCGGCCGTAGAGCGCCTGAAGCAGGTCGGACTGCTCGGTCTTGGTCGGCATCCCGGTCGACGGGCCGGCGCGCTGGACGTCGATGATCACGAGCGGCAGCTCGAGCATCACCGCGAGCCCGATCGTCTCGGTCTTCAGATCCAGGCCAGGGCCGGACGTGCACGTCACGCCCAAAGCACCCCCGAACGCCGCGCCCAGCGCCATCGACGCCGCCGCGATCTCGTCCTCGGCCTGGATCGTGCGCACGCCCATGTCGTGGCGGCGCGCCAGCGCGTGCAGCAGGTCCGACGCGGGCGTGATCGGATAGGCGCCGAACACGAGCGGCAGCCCCGACTTCACCGACGCCGCGATGAGCCCCAGCGCCGTCGCCTCGGTGCCGTTGACGTTGCGGTAGGTGCCCGGCAGGACCTCGGTGTTGCGGTCCACCTTGACCTGCACGTCGATCAGCTCGGACGTCTCGCCGAAGCTCCACCCCGCCCGGAACGCGGCGAGGTTCGCGGCCTCCACGGGACCGTCGAACTTGCCGGTGATCCAGCGCTCGGTGACGTCCGTCGGCCGGTCGTAGAGCCAGCTGAGCACGCCGAGCGCGAACAGGTTCTTGGCCTTCTGCGCGTCCCGGCTGGTGACGCCGTCCAGGTCCTCGACGGCCCGCGTGGTGAGCGAGCTCATCGGGATCCGCTTGACCGTGAACCCCTCGAGCGTGCCGTCCTCCAAGGGACTTTCCGCGTAGCCCGCCTTCTGCACCGCGCGCACGCTGAACGCGTCCTCGTTGACGAGGATCGTCGCGCCGCGCTGCAGCAGCGGCAGGTTGGCCTTCAACGCCGCGGGGTTCATCGCCACCAGCACGTCCGGCGTGTCGCCGGGCGTGAGGATGTCGCGCGACGCGAAGTGGATCTGGAACGCCGACACGCCCGCGACCGTCCCGGCCGGCGCCCGGATCTCCGCGGGGAAGTCCGGCAGCGTGGCCAGGTCGTTGCCGAAGATCGCGGTGGCGTCGGTGAACCGGCTGCCCGCCAGCTGCATCCCGTCGCCGGAGTCTCCGGCCATGCGGACGACGACGCGTTCACGGGTTTCACTCCGGTGACTCGTCTCCACGCTTGTAGCCTCTCGCACAATGCGGCGGATGTTAAGTCCCGACGGCCTCGAAATGGCCGTTGAGGTGGCCGGCGACGGCCCGCCAGTGCTGCTCCTGCACGGTTTTCCGGACCGCGCGGATTTGTGGCGGCACCAGCTCGAGGATCTGAAAGCTGACTTCACGGTGATCGCTCCGGACCTGCGCGGCTTCGGTGACACCGACAAGCCCGACGACGTCGACGCGTACCGGATGCGCCGCAGCGTCCAGGACGTGCTGGGCCTCCTCGACACGCTCGGGTTCGAGCGCGCGCACGTCGTCGGCCACGACTGGGGCGCGGGCCTCGCCTGGTCGCTCGTGCACGCGGCGACCGACCGTGTGGACCGGCTCGTCGTCCTCTCCGTCGGCCATCCCAGCGTGCCGCGGACGCTCGCCCAGCGCGAGAAGTCCTGGTACACGAGCTACTTCCAGTTCGCGGAGGCCGAGGAGCTGATCCGCCGGGACGACTGGGCGATGCTGCGCGAGTGGGCGAGCACGCATCCGGAGCTGGACCGCGTGCTCGAAGACCTGGCTCGGCCTGGAGCCTTGAGGGCCGGGCTCAACTGGTACCGGGCGAACCACCATCCGAAGCTCGAGCTGCGCGAGCGCGAGCTGCCGCGCCTGCCCATCCCGATCCTCGGCGTCTGGAGCGACGGCGACGCCTACCTGACCGAGGAGCAGATGACCGGTTCGCAGGCGTACGTTCCCGACTGGCGCTACGAGCGGATCGAGGGCGCCGGCCACTGGATGCAACTGGACGCCCCGGATGCGGTCAGCGCGCTGATAAGAAGCCACCTGTGCTGAATGCCGTATCGCTGCGTGCCGCGTTCGCCGCGCGCGAGCTCTCACCGGTCGAAGTCGTCGACGCCTTCGAGGAGCTGCCGGAGTACGGCGCGTTCGTGACCCTCACGCTCGAGCGCGCCCGGGAAGAGGCCAAGGCCGCCGAGGCCGCCTACAAGGACGGCACCGCGCGGCCGCTGGAAGGGCTCACGCTCGCCGTCAAGGACCTCTTCGACACCGAGGGCGTGCGCACCACCTACGGCTCGACGATCTTCGGCGGCCATGTCCCCACCGCCGACGCGTGGGCCGTTCGGCGGGCGCGCGAGGCGGGCGCGATCGTCGTCGGCAAGACGCTCACGCACGAGTTCGCGTGGGGCATCACGTCGATCAACCCGCACTTCCCGCCGTGCCGGAACCCGCACGACCCCGAGCGCGTGCCCGGCGGCTCCAGCGGCGGCTCGGCCGTCGCGCTCGGCCTCGGCCAGGCGGCGCTCGCGCTCGGCACGGACACGGGCGGCTCGATCCGCATCCCGGCCTCGTTCTGCGGCGTCTCGGGCCTGAAGCCCACGTTCGGGCGACTGAGCACCGGCGGTGTCTTCCCGCTCGCCCGTTCGCTCGACCACGCCGGCCCGATGGCGCGCACGCCCGCCGACGTGCGGCTGTTCTACGAAGCGCTCGTCGGCGAGCGCGGCCGGACCGAGCCCGCCACGCGGATCGCGGTCTGCCCCGACCTGCACGTGCGCGCGCCCGAGCCCGGCATCCAGCGCGCCTTCGACGCCGCCGTGGCCGCGCTCGAGGCCGAGGTGATCGAGGTCCGCTTCGACGCGTCCCCCGAGCGCCTGTACCCGACGTACGCGAGCATCCAGAACGCCGAAGCCGCGCTCACCCACGCGCAGCTGTTCGGCGCGCATCGCGACCAGTACGGCCCGGACGTCGCGGGCCGGCTCGAGCACGCCCAGAGCGTCACGCTCGCCGAGTACGCGGAGGCGACCGCGGAGCGCGAACGCATCCGCTCGGCCTTCGCGCACATCTTCGCGGCCGCCGACCTGCTGATCACGCCGATCTCCGCCGTCCCGCCGGAGCGCATCGACGCGCCGACCAACCAGCAGTTCCGCGACGGCGTGCTGCCCTACACCGTGCCGCAGGACCTCGCGGGCCTGCCGACGTGCGCGGTGCCGGTCGGCTTCGACGACGAGGGCCTGCCGGTCGGCGTGCAGCTGACCGGCCCGGCGTGGAGCGAGGCGCGCGTGCTCGCCGCCGCCGAGGGGCTCTTCAGCGCGACAGCATCGGCGAGGGCGGAATCCGCGTCTGCCCGGTGACCTGCGGGATGAGCATCCCGACCTCGTCCTTGAAGCACCAGCACCAGTTCTCACCCGGCTCGAGCGAGCGGATGATCGGGTGCTCGTCGTGAGTGCGCGCGTGCGCGCTCGCGTGCTTGTTGGGTGAGTCGTCGCAGCAGCCGACGTGCCCGCACGTCAGGCAGATGCGCAGGTGCAGCCAGACGCCGCCGGCCTGCAGGCAGTCCTCACAGCCGGCGACCTCGGCCGGCAGCTCGGTGATCTCGATCGCGTCGGTGTGGGTGCAGCGGGAGCTCATTTCTTCTTGCCCTCCAAGGGAAGCCAGATGTGGAACGTCGTGCCCGCGTCGCTCGTGTCGAACGTCAGCGAGCCGCCGTGCTTCTGCTCGACGATCCGCCGAGCGGTGTCCAGCCCCATGCCCGTGCCGCTGCCGGGGGCCTTGGTGGTGAAGAACGGGTCGAAGATGCGGCTGCGGACGTCCTCGGGGATGCCGGGTCCGTCGTCGGCGATGTCGACCTTGATGCAGCCGTTCTCGGGCCCCGTCGTGATCGTGATCGTCCCGTCCTCGCCGAGCGCGCCGAGCGCGTTGTCGAGGATGTTCGTCCACACCTGGTTGAGCTCGGAGCCGTGCATCGTGATCTGCGGCAGCGACTGGTCGTAGTGGCGCTCGACCTTGATGTTCGTGTGCTTGATCTTGTGCTTGAGCATGATCAGCGTGCTGTCGATGCCCTCGTGCACGTCCGCGACGATCACGCCGCCGCGGTCCATGTAGGCGTAGGTCTTGATCGCCTTCACGAGCTTGGACATGCGGTCGGTCGAGTCCACGAGCTCGGTGGCCAGCGCCTGCGCGGAGATCGTCGACGCGACCCACCACAGCGCCTTCAGCGACGCGTGCGTCCCCTCGCCGGTGATCGCGATCACGCGCCGGACCCAGTCCTCGTCGAGCCCCGCCGAGGCCAGCGGCTCGGAGAAGCGGTAGCCCTCGGTGATGCCGAGCTCGTCGAGGATGTCCTCCATCGCGTCGATCGCGTCCGACTCGTCGAGCGCGCTGCTCGCCTCGCGGCTCTCGGAGCGCTCGAGCGCCTCCTTCTGCAGCGCGAGCAGCTTCTCCGCGTCCTCGCGCTCGATGCCGGCCTCGACGAACGCCCGCAGCGCGTAGTTGATGACCTGCATCGCCTGGACGAGGTCGCTCGCCGCGCGCCGCGCCGCCGCGGCCGGGTTGTTGAGCTCGTGCGCCAGGCCCGCCGCCATCGTGCCGAGCGAGGTGAGGCGCTCGCGGCTGGACTCGCGCGAGTTGATCCCGCGCATGACCGGCCCGATCACCTTCATGACCTTGCGGTGCACGGAGCGGTGCTTGATCGCGAGCTCGATGAACTCGGCGCGCGGGATGATCGTGTAGCGGCACGTCGAGGTGGCCTCGATCGTGACCGGCAGCGCGCTCTCGGTGACCGCGGCGATCGCGCCGATCCACGTCGCGCCGTTGCTGACCTGGCCGAGGTCGGTGCCGCCACCGGACTTGATCAGCGAGCGCGTGCCGCCGTCGAACATCAACAGCGGGCCGGGCGAGTCGGCGCCCTGCTCGAGCAGGATGTCGCCCTCCTCGGCGGTCTGGATGGCCGGCGTGATCGCGGCGAACTCGGCGAGCCCCTCGTCCGACACCTCGTCGAACAGGTCGATCCGGCGCAGCTCTTCGACCGGAACGCTCATTCGGCCAGGTACTCGTGGATCAGCGAGACGGCCATCGAGCCTTCGCCCACCGCGCTCGCGACGCGCTTGATCGAGCGCGCGCGGACGTCGCCGGCGACGAACACGCCGGGCACGGTCGTCTCGAGCGTGTAGGGGTCGCGTTTGAGCGGGAAGCCCGCGGCCTTGGCGTCGGCGCCGGCGAGGATGAAGCCGCGCGCGTCGCGGCCGACCACGCCGTCGAGCCAGTCCGTGCGCGGGGCCGCGCCGATGAAGACGAACGTCGCGTCGACGTTCTCGTCGTGCTCGCCGTCCGCGTCACGGATGCGCAGCGTGCGCAGGTGGTCATCGCCGTCGGCGGCCACGGCCTGCGCGTTGGTGCGCACGTCGATGTTCGGAATGGCCGCGATCTGCTCGATCAGGTAGTGCGACATCGACTTCGCGAGCGAGTCGCCGCGCACGAGCATCGTGACCTGCTTCGCGTAGCCGCTGAAGTGCACGGCGGCCTGGCCGGCGGAGTTCGCGCCGCCGATGATCACGACGTGCTGCTCGGCGCACGAGCGCGCCTCGCTCAGCGCCGCGCCGTAGTAGATGCCCTTGCCGGTGAAGGTGTCGAAGCCCTCGGCGGTGAGGTGGTTGTAGGAGACGCCGGACGCCACCAGCACGCAGTTCGCGCTGAGCGTGCCGCCGCCGGAGAGCTGCAGGATCCGCCCGGCGCCTTCAACGCGCAGCGAGACCGCGTCCTGCACGGTCAGCAGCTCGGCGCCGAGCCGGCGCGCCTGGTCGGTCGCGCGCCGCGCGAGGTCCGAGCCGGAGAGGCCGGTCGGGAAGCCGAGGTAGTTCTCGATCCGGGAGGAAGTACCCGCCTGGCCGCCGGGTGCCTCGCGCTCGACCATCACGGTCCGCAGGCCTTCGCTCGCCCCGTACACCGCCGCCGCGAGCCCCGCGGGCCCGCCGCCGACGATCGCCAGGTCGTAGTGGTCGGACGCGGGCGCGGCCGAGACACCCAGCCGCTCGGCCAGCTCCAGCACGGTCGGGCGCTCGAGCACGGTGCCGTCTTCCAGCAGCGCGACCGGCAGCCGGCCGTCGTCGATCGCGGCCACCTGCAGCAGCTCGCGCGCCTCGGAGTCGCGCTCGACGTCCAGCCAGCGCATCGGCACGCGGTTGCGGGCGAGGAAGTCGCGCAGGTCGTGCGAGTCCCGGCTGAAGCGATGGCCGATCACGCGCACGCCGCCGGACTCGAGCGCGGCGCCCGACTCCCACGTCGTCAGCAGGTCCTCGACCACCGGGTACAGCTGCTCCTCCGGCGGGTCCCACGGCTTGAGCAGGTAGTAGTCGAGGTCGACCTCGTTGATCGCCTGGATCGCGGCCTCGGTGTCGGCGTACGCGGTCAGCAGCACGCGCTTGGCGTCCGGCACGAGCTTGCGCGCCTCCACCAGGTACTCCGTGCCGGCCATCTGCGGCATCCGCTGGTCGGCGACGAGCAGCGCGACCTGCTCCCCGCGCGACACGAGCTCCTTCAGCGCGCCGAGCGCCTCCTGCCCGCTGGTGGCGCGCACGATCCGGTAGCGCTCGCCGAACTGGCGGCGCAGGTCACGGGCGACGGCGGCGAGCACCGCGGGTTCGTCGTCGACGCAGACGATCGCGGCGCGGCGACGGCGCGGTTCAGAAGCCTCCATGGCCAAGGACGCTATACGACGCGAACCGGCGTGCCGACTTCCACGAAGTCGAAGATCGCTTGGACCTCCGGCATAGGCACGCGCGCGCCGCCGTGCGACGCGGGACCCGCGGGCACGTCGGTGGCGCCGTAGATCGCCAGGCCGGTGGCCCAGTAGACCGCGTGGTCGAACCAGCTCTTGAACGGCACCGACCACGCCTGCTCGACCTTGCGCGTGACCTTGAAGGTGCCGGCCGGCGTGCCCATGTCGGTGCTGTTGTTGCCGACACCGGTGGAGGTGTGGATGACGCGCACGACGCGGCCCGCCTCGATCAGCAGCACGGCGCTGCGGCCGCGGTTGATCTCGACCTGCTTGCCGTCTCCGGTGCGGTCGGTCGCGAGCGGGCGGCCGGCGCTGTCGAGGCGCTGCACCGTCATCTCGCCCACGATCCCGTCGCGCTCGAGGCCCTCCCAGGACTGGAAGGCGAGCACGGCCTGCTGGGAGCGGTAGTCCCACTTGCCGGTGATCGCGTCCTCGGGCAGGTAGCCGAGCTGGGCGAGCTTGGTCTGAACCGCCTTCGGGTCACGCGGCGCCACGGGCTTCTTGGTCGGCGGCTTGGGGGCCGCGTATTCCTCCGGCGGGGCGAAGTCCGCGCGCGTGAACGTGCGGCCGCGGATCTCGACCTCCTCCGCGTCGGTCGCGCCGGTCACCGTGTAGACGATCTGGGCGACGCGCGCGAGGTAGGAGACGTCGGCGGCGGCGAAGTTGGTGCTCAGCTCGACCTCGACCTGCTCGTCGTCGACCTCGGCGGACGTGAGCGTGACGCCGTTCGGGATCGCCGAGCCGTAGCCCTTCTTGCGCTCGGCGGCGGTGATGCCCTGGAGCAGCACCTTGATCGCGGCCTCGGGGCCGTCGGCGGCCTGGCGCTTGACCGAGGTGAGCGCCTCGCCGCGCAGGACGTAGATCTTGATCGACTTGGCCTCGGCGGCCGCGGGCGCGGCGAGCACGAGGAGGGCGACGACGAGGAGGAGAAGTCTGCGCATCACGCGCCAGTTTGACAACGTGCGCAAGCGTGACGCCCGAGCACGTACGGCTGGAGGAGGCCAGAAGCGGCACGGCGGCGTGGAAAGCGTGGGGTCCCTACCTGTCGGAACGTCAGTGGGGGACGGTCCGCGAGGACGACTCCGCGAGCGGCGACGCCTGGAACGCGTTCACGCACGACGAAGCGCGCTCGAAGGCGTACCGGTGGGGCGAGGACGGGCTCGCCGGCGTCTCCGACGACAAGCAGCGCCTCTGCCTGGCGCTCGCGCTCTGGAACGGGCACGACCCGATCCTCAAGGAGCGCATCTTCGGGCTCACCAACAGCGAGGGCAACCACGGCGAGGACGCCAAGGAGTACTGGTTCTACCTGGACTCCACGCCCACGCACTCGTACATGAAGTGGGCGTACAAGTACCCGCAGGCCGCGTTCCCGTACGAGCAGCTCGTCCACCACGGGCGTGGGCGCGACGACCTGGAGCTCGAGCTGCTCGACACGGGCGTGTTCGACTCAGGCCGGTACTTCGACGTGGTCGTCGAGTACGCGAAGGGTGGGCCCGAGGATCTGCTGATGCTGATCACGGTCCACAACCGCGGGCCGGAGGCGGCGACGCTGCACGTGCTGCCGACCCTGTGGCTGCGGAACACCTGGCACGACGGGTCGACGCGCCCCTCGCTGCACCTCGACGACGAGGTCGTCGCGGGCGACTTCCGCTTCAGCGCCGACGGCGACTATCTCTTCTGCGAGAACGAGAGCGACGGGCCGTACCCCAAGGTCACGATCAACGACCACGTGCTGCACGGCGCGCCGACGAACCCGGATGCGACCGGGACCAAGTGCGCGGCCCATTCGGTGCTGGAGGTCCCCGCGGGCGAGTCGGTGACGGTCCGCGCGCGGCTCTCGACAGCACCGCTCGGCGGCTTCGACGCGGTCTTGGCCACCCGCCGCGAGGAGGCCGACGCGTTCTACGCCGCCGTCCTCCCGGAGAGCCTGGGCGAGGACCGCGCGCGGATCATGCGCCAGTCGCTCGCCGGGATGCTGTGGACGAAGCAGTTCTACGCCTACGACGTCCACCGCTGGCTGCGCGAGCGCGGCATCAACCCGTGGAGCGCGGAAGCCGCCGGGCAGCGCAACGGCACCTGGTTCCACATGGTCGCCAGCGACATCATCTCGATGCCGGACAAGTGGGAGTACCCGTGGTTCGCGGCCTGGGACCTGGCGTTCCACTGCGCGCCGCTCGCGCTCGTCGACCTGGACTTCGCCAAGGAGCAGGTCGAGCTGCTCCTGCACACGCGCTACGTGCACCCCAACGGGCAGATCCCGGCCTACGAGTGGAACTTCTCCGACGTCAACCCGCCGGTCACGGCGTGGGCGGCGCTGTGGGTCTACCACCGCGAGCAGGAGACCCGCGGCGCCGGCGACCGCGTCTGGCTCGGACGCGTCTTCCAGCGGCTGCTGACCAACTTCACCTGGTGGGTCAACCGCAAGGACCCGGACGGCCGCAACCTCTTCCAGGGCGGCTTCCTCGGGCTCGACAACATCGGCATCTTCGACCGCTCGAAGGAGCTGCCGGGCGGCGGGACGCTCCAGCAGGCCGACGGCACCGCGTGGATGGCGTTGTACTGCCAGTGGATGCTGCAGATCGCGGTCGAGCTCGGCCGCGAGGACCAGAGCTACGCCGACATCGCGCTGAAGTTCGTCGCGCACTTCGCGTGGATCGCGATCGCTTTGAACCCACCCGACGCGGACACGCCGCTGTGGGACGAGGCCGACGGCTTCTTCTACGACGTGATGCGGATGCCCGACGGGACGACGATCCCGCTGCGGGTGCGCTCGCTGGTCGGCCTGCTGCCGCTGTGCGCGGCGACCGTGTTCGAGCCGGAGGACCTGGCGGGGCAACCGGGCTTGGTGGAGCGGGCGCTGGAGTTCGCGGAGCGCTTCAAGGACTCCGTGCCCGCGCTCGCGCACGTCCCGCGCGAGGGCCACGAGGGGCGGCGGATGCTCTCGCTCGTCGACCATCACCAGCTCCGCCAGCTGCTGACGGTGATGCTCGACGAGGACGAGTTCCTGTCCCCGCACGGCATCCGCTCGCTCTCGCGCCGCCACGCCGACGAGCCGTGCGAGTTCGACTGGGCGGGCGAGCACTACGAGGTCCGCTACCAGCCTGCCGAGTCGGACTCCGGCATGTTCGGCGGCAACTCGAACTGGCGCGGGCCGGTGTGGTTCCCGATGAACCTCGTGATCCTGCGGGCGCTGTTCCAGATGCACCGCTACTACGGCGAGGACTTCAAGGTCGAGTGCCCGACCGGGTCGGGCACGCAGATGAGCCTGCAGGAGGTCGCGCTGGAGATCTCCCGGCGGCTGATCTCCACCTTCGAGCGCGGCGAGGACGGCAAGCGGCCCGTATATGGGTCGCTCGAGGCGTTCCAAGACGACCCGCACTGGCGCGACCTGCTGCTCTTCTACGAGTACTTCCACGGCGACAACGGCGCCGGGCTCGGTGCCTCGCACCAGACGGGCTGGACGGGAACGGTCGCCACGCTGCTGTGGTTGGTCTCGCAGTGACCGGCGACACTCGCCCAACGGCTCGCGTCGCTGCGAGTTCTCGCCCGGAGGGCTCGGACTCGCGCGCCAGGAGGGGTCCAGCGATCTACGAGATCAACACCGCCGTGTGGCTGCGCGGGCACTCGCTGGCCGACGTGCCGGCGCGGCGCTGGGACGCGATCGCCGCCCTCGGCGTCGACGCGGTGTGGCTGATGGGCGTGTGGGAGCGCTCCCCGGCCGGGCTGAAGATCGCGCTCGGCGAGCCGGGGCTGGTGGCGAGCTTCGCGGAGGCGCTGGGCGAGGTGCGCGAGGGCGACGTGATCGGCTCGCCCTACTGCGTGCGGCGCTACGTGGTCGACGAGCGGTTCGGCGGGCGCGCGGGCCTGGCGCACGCGCGGCGCGAGCTGGCCGCGCGTGGCATGAAGCTCATCCTCGACTACGTGCCCAACCACGTCGCGCCCGACCACCCGTGGGTGGACGAGCGGCCCGGCGTGTTCGTGCGCGGCGCGGACGGCACGATCAAGCGCGGCAAAGACCCCTACTTCCCGCCCTGGCCGGACGTGATCCAGCTCAACGCGTTCTCCCCCGAGCTGCGGGAGGCGGCGGCCGAGACGCTGATCGACATCGGCGCGCAGTGCGACGGGCTGCGCGTGGACATGGCGATGCTGATGGTCAACGAGGTGTTTGCGCGCACCTGGGGGCTGGAGGCGCCGGCGGAGGAGTTCTGGCCCGCGCTCATCGCGCGCGTGAAGTGGACGCACCCCGAGCTGCTGCTGATCGCCGAGGCCTACTGGGACATGGAGTGGACGCTCCAGCAGCAGGGCTTCGACTACTGCTACGACAAGCGGCTCTACGACCGGCTCGTCGAGCGCGGCGACGTGGCCGGGCATCTGGTCGCCGGGCTGGACTACCAGGAGCGGCTGGTGCGCTTCATCGAGAACCACGACGAGCCGCGCGCGGCCTCGGTGTTCGGCCCCGAGCAGGCACGCGCGGCCGCGGTCGTGATGTCCACGCTGCCGGGCGCGCGGCTCTACCACGACGGGCAGCTGAGCGGGCGGCGCAAGCACATCCCGGTCTTCCTGGGACGGGCACCGGACGAGCCGGTGGACGCGGAGCTGCGCGCGTTCTACGCGTGGCTGCTGCCGCGCGCGGCGGGGCTGCGCGGGGCGTGGCGGCGGGTCGACGCTGAGCCGCCGCTCGTGTCCTGGGCGTGGGACGACGACGTCGTGGTCGTGAACCTGAGCGACACGCCGGCCGGCGGCCTGGAGCCCTGGGGCTTCAACCTGCCGTTCGGATAAGCCCGCCGTACACCGTGTTGTACGCACGGCTAAAGACGATCGCCGCGCGTCCTTGAAGGCTGTGCGGACTATGAAGCTCGTAATCGGGATTGTCCGCCCCGAAAAGACGAACGAAGTCCTCGAAGCGCTCTACCGCGCCGAAGTCAGAGGCTTCTCGATGAGCCGCGTGCAAGGGCACGGCGGCGAGCTCGACCGCGTCGAGACCTACCGCGGCACCACGGTGCGCGTCGGCCTCACGGAGAAGGTGCGGTTCGAGATCGCGGTGTCCGACGACTTCGTCGACCCGGCGATCGAAGCGCTGTGCTCCGGTGGCCAGACCGGCGAGGTCGGCGACGGCAAGATCTACGTGCTCGACCTCGAGCAGGTCGTCCGCATCCGAACCGGCGAGACCGCCAACGCCGCCGTCACGCCCGTCGGGGCCTCCGCATGAGCGGGGTGAACGCGGGCGACACCGCCTGGGTCCTGATGGCCACGGCGCTCGTGCTGCTGATGACGCCCGCGCTCGGGCTCTTCTACGCGGGGCTCGTGCGGTCCAAGAACACGCTCAACACCTTCATGATGTGCGTGGCCGCGCTGGCCGTGGCGACGATCACGTGGGCGCTGGTCGGCTACTCGATCGCGTTCGCTCCAGGGAATCCCATCGTCGGCGGGCTCGACCACATCGGGCTGTCCGGCGTGGCCTTCGAGCCGCGCGAGGGCCAGACGATCCCGCACCTGCTGTTCATGGCCTTCCAGGCCACGTTCTGCATCATCACCACGGCGCTCGTCGCCGGCGCGGTCGTCGAGCGCATGCGCTTCGGCCCGTTCCTGATCTTCTCCGCCCTGTGGTCGGTGCTCGTCTACGCGGTGCTCGCGCACTGGGCGTGGGGCGGCGGCTGGCTGCAGGAGCTCGGCGCGCTGGACTTCGCGGGCGGCATCCCGGTCGAGATGGGCTCAGGCTTCAGCGCCCTCGCCGCCGCGATCGTCGTCGGCGCGCGCAAGGACCACGGCCGCGTCGCGATGCTCCCCCACAACTCCGTCTACGTCCTGCTCGGCGCCGGCCTGCTGTGGTTCGGCTGGTTCGGCTTCAACGGCGGCAGCGGGCTCGCCGCGGGCGAGGTGTCCGTGCTCGCGTTCGTCAACACGCTGCTCACCCCGGCGTGCACGCTCGCCGCCTGGTTCGTGCTCGACCTGCTGCGCTCGCGCCAGGTGACCGCGATCGGCGCGGCGACGGCGATCGTCGTCGGCTGCGTCGGCATCACGCCCGCCGCGGGCTTCCTCTCCCCGATCTGGGCGATGGTCCTCGGCGTCGTCGCCGCGCTCCCGTCCTACGCCGTGATCATGTGGCGCCCGCGCTGGCGCGTGGACGAGACGCTCGACGTGCTCGCCGCCCACGGCGTCGCGGGCCTCACCGGCATCGTCTTCATCGGGTTGGTCGCGCAGCAGAGCTGGAACGGCATCGCGGACGGCGCGCTCTACGGCGACGTCGGTCAGCTCGGCAAGCAGCTCGTCGCCGTGCTCGCCGCCCCGGCCTACGCGTTCGTCGCCACGTTCGCCCTGCTGAAGCTGATCGCCCTCTTCACGCCCCTGCGCGCGACCGCGAGCGAAGAGGCGATCGGCATGGACATCGTCGCCCACGGCGAGGAGGCCTACGCCACCGGCGAGGGCGCGATCCTCGTCATGCCCGACGCCCCGCGCCCCGAGCCGCGCCCGTCCAAGGAGCGCGTGCTGGCATAGGCTCCGACCGATGACGCTGGTCCTCCACGAGCATCCGTTCGCCGCGTACTGCTGGAAGCCGCTGATCGCGTTCTACGACCGTGGCGTGCCGTTCGAGCGCGTGAACATCGGCGGCGACGAGGATCGGGCGCGGCTCACCGAGCTGTGGCCGACGGGGAACATCCCCGTGCTCGTCGACAGCTTGCGGCCGGAGCACGGGCGCGACCCGTACGGCGTGGACGAGGCCCGCGCCACGCTCGACCGCGCCTATCCGATCCTCGAGGCCCACGAGCGGCTGGAGGCGCGGCCGAGCGTCAAGCGCGTGATCGACGAGGCCCGGTTCTTCCGCGAGTTCTTCCCGCTGGGCTGGCCGGACCACGTCAAATAGCGAGGTGGGCGCGCACCGCCAGCACCCGGCGGTGCGTGCGCGTCGACGGCGGCAGCCGGAGCTTGTCGAAGATCGAGGTGACGTGGCGCTCGACGGCGCGCTCGGACAGGTAGGCCTGCTGGGCGATCGCGCGGTTGCTGCGGCCCTCGGCCATCAGCGTCAGCACCTCGCGCTCGCGCTCGGTGAACGTGTTCCGGGTCGAGCGGCGGCCGAGCACCTGCGGGACGACGGCGGGGTCGATCACCGAGCCGCCCGCGGCCACCTCCCGCACGGCGGAGACGAGGCGCTCGACGTCCGGGACCCGCTCGGCCAGCAGGTACCCCGCGCCGGCCGGGCGGTCCTCGAGCAGGTCGAGCGCGGCGTCGGGATCGGCGGTGTCGGCGAGCACGAGGAACGGGACCTGCTCGCGCACCGGGGGCTCGCGCAGCGCGACGACGGCCATGTCGGGCCGGTGCGCGCGGGCCTTGCGCGCCAGCTCCTCGCCGTCCGCCGCCTGGGCGACGACCGCGATCCCGTGCTCCTCGAGCAGGCGCGTGAGGCCGGCGCGGAGGAGGGCGGAGTCGGCGGCGACGATGACATGGAGTTGCTGCATGACCCTCCAGACGGTGAAGGGCCGCGCGCTATTCCCGGCTCATGCCAAACTGGCCGCATGAGCCGTTCCCTCACCCCCGTCAATCGTGTCGGGGTCGACGAGCGGGCCGCGGCACTCGGGCGCCGGTCGATCAAGACGACCGCCAAGCGCGAGGGCATCCGTCTCGCCACGTCGATGATCGACCTGACGACGCTGGAGGGGTCGGACACCCCCGGCAAGGTCCGCCACCTGTGCGCGAAGGCCGTCTGCCCGGACTCCTCGCGGCCCGAGATCCCTTCGGTCGCCGCCGTCTGCGTGTACCCGGCGCTGGTCGAGGTGGCCGCGGCGGCGCTGCGCGGGTCCGGCGTCGCCGTCGCGTCCGTCGCCACCGGGTTCCCGGCCGGGCAGACGTCGCTGAAGGTCAAGCTCGACGAGACGCGCGAGGCGGTGGCCGCGGGCGCGGCGGAGATCGACATGGTGATCTCGCGCGACGCCTACCTGCGCGGCGACGACGCGCGCGTGGCGGGTGAGATCGAGGCGGTCAAGGAGGCGTGCGGCGCGGCGCACCTGAAGGTGATCATCGAGACCGCCGAGCTGCCGACCTACGCGCACGTGCGCCACGCGTCGGAGCTGGCGATCGCGGCGGGTGCGGACTGGATCAAGACGTCGACCGGCAAGTCGACCTCGGGGGCGACCCCGGGCGTGGTGCTGGTGATGCTGGAGACGGTCCGCGACCACGCGCACCGCACCGGCGAGATCGTCGGCGTCAAGGCCGCGGGCGGCGTCTCGAACACGAAGGCCGCGCTGCACCAGCTGGTGCTCGTCAAGGAGACGCTCGGCGACGAGTGGCTGACGCCGGAGCGCTTCCGGATCGGCGCGTCGTCGCTGTTGAACGACCTGCTGATGCAGTACGCCAAGCTCGACGGCGGCCATTACGGGCGCGCCGAGGACTTCTCGAAGGAGTGACGCTTCATGGCGACCGTTGAACGAACAGCTGTGAAGTGGGACTACGCGCCGGCGCCTGAGTCGCGCGACTCGGCGACGATCAAGCCGCGCTACGACCTGTTCATCGGCGGCAGGTTCGTCGCGCCGACGGACGGGACGGTGGTCTCGACCGTCAACCCCGCCACCGAGGAGGTCCTCGCGGAGGTCGCCTTCGCGGGGCCGGGCGACGTGGCGCTCGCCGTGGAGGCCGCGCGCGGTGCCGCCGCCGGCTGGGCCGCGCTGCCCGCGCTCGAGCGCGGCAAGTACCTGTTCCGGATCGCGCGGCTGCTGCAGGAGCGCGCGCGGGAGCTGGCGATCGTGGAGACGCTGGACGGCGGCAAGCCGATCCGCGAGTCCCGCGACGTGGACGTGCCGCTCGCCGCGGCGCACTTCTTCTCCTACGCGGGCTGGGCCGACAAGCTGCAGTACGCCTTCGCCGGCCGCGAGTTCGCGCCGCGCGGTGTGGTCGGCCAGGTCGTGCCGTGGAACTTCCCGCTGCTGATGGCGGCGTGGAAGCTCGCGCCCGCGCTGGCGACCGGCAACACGGCGGTCCTCAAGCCCGCCGAGACGACGCCGCTGACGGCGCTCCTGCTCGCCGAGATCATCGAGGAGGCCGGGCTGCCCGACGGCGTCGTGAACATCATTCCCGGCGACGGTTCCGCGGGCGCGTCGCTGGTGCGCAGCGACGTCGACAAGGTCGCCTTCACCGGCTCGACGGCGGTCGGCAAGGAGATCCAGCGCGCGCTGGCCGGCACCGGCAAGGGGCTCACGCTGGAGCTCGGCGGCAAGTCCGCGAACATCGTCTTCGAGGACGCCGCGCTCGACCAAGCGGTCGAGGGGATCATCGAGGGCATCTTCTTCAACCAGGGCCACGTGTGCTGCGCGGGCTCGCGGCTGCTGCTGCAGGAGAGCGTGGCCGAGGAGGTCGTGCGCAAGCTGTGGGCGCGGATGGAGCGCCTGCGCGTCGGCGACCCGCTGGACAAGAACACCGACGTGGGCGCGATCAACTCCGCCGAGCAGCTCGCCCGCATCACGTCGATGGTCGAGGCCGGTGAGCGCGAGGGCGCGACGCGGCGCTCGGTGTCCTGTGCGCTCCCGGAGGCCGGCTACTGGTTCGCGCCGACGATGTTCCTCGACGTCGCGCCCGCCAACCGGATCGCGGTCGAGGAGATCTTCGGGCCGGTCGTGTCGGTGACGACGTTCCGGTCGCCGGGCGAGGCCGTCGAGAAGGCCAACAACTCCGCCTACGGGCTGGCCGCGGGTGTGTGGACCGACAACGGCGCCAAGGCGTTCGAGGTCGCCTCCAAGCTCCGCGCCGGCGTGGTCTGGCAGAACACCTACAACAAGTTCGACCCGACGGCCGCCTTCGGGGGCTACAAGGAGAGCGGGTTCGGACGTGAAGGCGGGCCCGCGGGCCTGTCGCCGTACGTGAGGTTCGGCGGATGAGCTCCCGCGCGGCGGTCGCCAAGACGTACAAGCTCTACCTGGGAGGCGCGTTCGTGCGTTCGGAGTCCGGCCGGACCGACCCGATCGGCGGGGTCAACGTGCCCCGCGGCTCCCGGAAGGACATCCGTGACGCCGTGAAGGCGGCGCGCGGCGCCGCCGGCGGCTGGGCGAAGAAGACGGCCTACAACCGCGGGCAGGTGCTGTACCGGTTCGCGGAGGCGCTGGAGTCGCGGTCGGACGGCTCCGACGAGTACGGCGAGGCCATCGACCTGCTCGTGCACTACGCGGGCTGGACGGACAAGCTCGCGGCCGTGATGGGCGGCGTGAACCCGGTCGCGGCGCCGTTCCTGTCCTTCTCGTCGCCGGAGCCGACGGGTGTCGTCGCCGTGCTGGCGCCGGACCGGCCGGACGTGCTCGGCCTCATCCGCGAGATCGCGCCGGCCCTGGCCGCGGGCAACGCGGTGGTGGCGGTCGTGTCCCGAACCTCGCCTTTGCGGGCGCTGGACCTCGGCGAGGTGGCCGGCGTCTCGGACATCCCGGCCGGCGTGTTGAACCTCATCTCCGGCCGGCTGGACGAGCTGCTGACGCCGCTGTGCGGGCACCGCGACGTGAACGCGATCATCGACGCGACGAGCGACGACGCGGTCGCCGCGCAGGTCGACGAGCTGGCGGCGGAGACGGTCAAGCGCGTCTCCCGGCCCACGCCCTACACGGACTCGCTGACGCGCCTGGAGCCACTGGTCGAGCTCAAGACGGCCTGGCACCCAGTCGGGTCCTAGTTCGTGCTCACTCGCTGGCTTCGCGTCGTCCCGCAGTCGGCGCTGGCGGATGGTCTTGCGGCCATCCGCGCCGAGCTCGGCGTGCCGGGCGCGTTTCCGGAGGACGCGCTTGAAGAGGCCGAGGCCGCGGCGGCCAAGCCCGTCGAGGGCACGCGGGTCGAGCTGCCGTTCATCACGATCGACCCGCCCGGCGCGCGCGATCTCGACCAGGCGCTGCACCTCGCCCGGCGCGAGGACGGCTACCGGGTCTCGTACGCGATCGCCGATCCCGCGTACTTCCTGAAGCCCGGCGGCGCGCTCGACCGCGAGGCGCACGAGCGGGGCGCCACGGTCTACATGCCCGACGGCAAGCTCCCGCTCTACCCGCCGGCGCTGTCCGAGGGCGCGGCGTCGCTGCTCCCGGACGACTGGCGACCCGCCGTGCTGTGGACGCTGGACCTCGACGCGCGGGGCGAGCTGGTGGCCACGCACGTTGCGCGCCGTGTCGTGCGCAGCACCGCGCAGCACACCTACGAGGACGTCCCGGACGACGTCGCGCCGCTGCTGCGCGAGATCGGCGAGCTGCGGCTGGCGATCGAGCGGGCGCGCGGCGGCGTCCGGCTCGCCGTGCCCGAGCAGGAGGTGATCGCGCAGGACGATGGCTGGACGACCTCCTACCGCGTCCCGAACGCCTACGAGGAGTTCAACGCCCAGCTCTCGCTGCTGACCGGCATGGCCGCGGCGCGGCTGATGCTGGACGCGCGCGTCGGCATCCTGCGCACGCAGCCCGCGCCGTCGGAGAAGTCGTTCGCGCGCTTCGGCCTCACCGCCGCCGCGCTCGGCGTGCCGTGGCCGGAGGACGTCGCCTACCCCGAGTTCGTCCGGGCGCTCGACCCGACCATCCCCGCGCACGCCGCCGTCATGCACGAGGCGTCGCGGATCGGCTCGGGCGCCGGCTACACGGCCTTCGACGGCGCGCTCCCGGAGCTCGGCAGCCACTGGGCGGTCGCGGCGCCCTACGCGCACGCCACCGCGCCGCTGCGCCGGCTCCAGGACCGCTACGTCTCCGACTGCTGCCTCGGCACGCCGGACCGGGAGGCGCTGCCGGGGCTTCCCGCGACGATGGCGGCCGCGGGTCGCCGCGCCGGCGCTGTCGACCGTGCGGTCGTCGATCTGGTCGAGGCCGTCCTGCTCGCCGGCCGCGAGGGCGAGTCCTTCGAGGCGGTCGTGATCGACGACGGCGTGATCCAGCTCCGCGACCCGGCCGTCCGCGCGAAGGTCTCCGGCTCCCCCGCTCCCGGCACCACCGTCACCGTGCGACTCGAGCGCGCCGATCCCGCGACGCGCACGGTCACCTTCACGCTCTAGCGAGCAGGCCCGTGAGGATCTCCTTCACGAGCCCCGGCCCGTGGTAGATCAGGCCGGTGTAGAGCTGGACGACGGTCGCCCCCAGCTGCAGCTTCGTGTACGCCGCCTCGGCGCTGGCGACGCCGCCCGCCGCGATCAGGTCGTAGCGGTCGCCGGTGATCGACTTCAAGGTGCCGAGGATCGCGTTCACGAACGCCTCCACGGGCGGGCCGCCGACCGCGCCCGGCATGCGGTCGAGCGAGTCGCGGGCGACGGTGAGGTTCAGGTCGGCGGGCTTGCCCGACGGAAGGTTGATGGCGAAGCCGGACACGAACGGGTGGCCGTCGGCGATCGCGACGATCTCGCGCAGCACGCCCGCGTCCCGAGTGGGCTTGAGCTTCAGGATCAGCGGGCGGCGCACGTCCTCCTGCGCGAGGCGGGACAGCAGCGCGTCGATGCGGGGGAGCTCGTCGAAGAAGTCCCGGTCGGCGGCCGAGTTCGGGCAGCTCAGGTTGAGCGCCACGTAGTCGGCGCGGTCCTGGAGCACGGCGAACGAGGCCGCGTAGTCCTCGTAGACCTCCGGTCCCGCGGCGGGCTTGGCGGGGTCGTTCGTCTTGACGAGGTTGATCCCGACCGGAACCCGGCGCGGCCCGCTCAGCCGCTCCCGCACCGCGTGCGCGCCCTCGTTGGGCACGCCGTAGGCGACGACGATCGCCTCGTCCTGCGGCACGCGGAACAGTCGCGGCTTCGGGTTCCCGTCGGAGGCGTCCGCGGACACGGAGCCGATCTCCAGGTGCCCGAAGCCCAGCGCGCCGAGCATCCGCACGGCGCGCGCGTTCTTGTCGAAGCCGGCGGCGAGCCCGAGCGGGTTCGCGAGCGGGATCCCGGCCAGCGACGTCTCCAGCCGCGGGTCGCGCACCGTGAACGCGCGGCCGGCGGCCCTGCGGACGAGCGACGAGCGTCCGCCCAGCTCCGACGCCGCGAGCGTCAGGTTGTGCGCGCGTTCGGGGTCCAGCCGGAACAGCAGCGGCCGAACGGCGGACTCGTAGACGCTCATGCCAGGATCGTACGGATGACGGACGCGCCCTTCACGCTCGAACCCGGCCCCGACGGCACCGCGGTGCTCGCCGTCGACGACGCCCGCCTCACCCTCGACCAGGACGGCCTGCGCCAGCTGCGCGACGGCATCGACGCCGCCGTCGCCCGCGGCGCGGCGGGCGGCCAGGGAGTCGTGCACGAGTTCGAGGCCGGCAACGCGGTCGTGACGATCTCGGCCGTGCCCGGCGGCTCGGTCAAGATCCGCATCGACCGTTAGACGACCGCCACCGCGTCGATCTCGACCAGGAAGCCCGGGCCGAGCCCGGCGACGGTGTGGACCGTGATCGCCGGCGGCGGGTCCTCGCGGTTCCACACCTGCTGGAAGGCGCCGACGCCCTCCTGCACCGGCTGCCCGTCGACGACGGCGATCCGCCAGTGCACGACGTTCGCCAGCGTCCCGCCCTCGCTCTCGACGACGAGCTGGATCCGGCGCAGCGCCTGCAGGGCCTGCTCGCCGAGCGTGTCGCCGACAACCTTGCCCTCGGCGTCGACGCCGTTCTGCCCGCCGATGTAGATCGTCTTCGCGGGCTGCTCGACCACCACCGCCTGGCTGAACGCCGGGCTGTGATGCAGGCCTTCGGGGTTGATGTGCCGTACGGTCATCACGCGACCTCCGTAACCGGTAAGAGGGGTTAGTGTCGCAACCACTTATACTGGTTACATGCACGGGATGTCGACCGGTCGCCGGCTGCAGGACCCCAAGGGCGGCTCCTTCTGGTTCGACGCGGGCGCCGTCTGCCTGGACTTCGCCCACACGGGCGGCGAGGGCGACTACGCAATCTTCGAGTCGCTCCACGCACCGTCCGACTTCACGACGTGGCTCGCGGAGCTCGGCGTCGTCGTCGACGCCCTGAGCGATGCGGACCTCGTCGCGGCGAAGACGCTGCGTCAGGCGATCTGGGAGGTCGCGCACGCGCAGGCCGACGGCGTCGCGTTGCCCGCGGAAGCGGTCGCGATCATCAACGCGGCCGCGATCGAGCCGCCGCTGGTCCCCCAGCTGGGCACGGGCTGGGCGCCACCGGTGACCGCCTCACAGGTGCGGTCGGCGCTGGCGCGTGAGCTGATCGAGCTGCTGTCCGGCCCGCTCGCCACCCGCTTCCGCGAGTGCGCGAGCGACAACTGCCCGCTCGTCTTCGTCGACGCCTCACGTCCCGGAACCCGGCGCTGGTGCTCGATGGAGCGCTGCGGCAACCGCAGCAAGCTGCGGGCGCACCGCGCGCGGCACGCCCCGTGAGAGCCGCCCTTTGGTCACAAAGCGGGGATCTCGAGGCATGGACTGGATGTGTCCGATCTGCGACCGCGCTCCGATGAGCGCCTTCTCAGGGAACGCGAGCCGGGAGTTGCCGGCTCGGCATTCGCGGTCTTCTACGAGCGTCACAGACGCGCGGTTCTCGCGTACTTCCAGCGACGTACGCGAACACCCGAGCTTGCCGCCGACCTGGCCGCCGAGACCTTCGCTCAAGCGCTGCAGTCGCGCTGGCGCTTTCGCGCCCACACGGATGACGGCTCGGCCGCAGCCTGGCTCTTCGGCATCGCCGGGCACGTGCACAGCCGAAGCCTTCGGAAAGGGCGCGTTGAAGACCAGGCCCGACGCCGTCTCGGCCTCCCCGCCATGGCTCTTGACGATGAGGCCATACGTGAGATCACGGAGTCCGATGGCGATCAGGCGATCACCGACGCGCTCGCCCGCCTGCCCGAGGATCAGCGGGCAGCGATTCGGGCGCGCATCGTCGAGGAGCAGAGCTACGCCGACATCGCGTCGCGTCTGCGCTGCTCGGAAGGCGTAATCCGCAAGCGAGTCAGCCGCGGGCTGGTGTCGCTACGTCGAGACCTAGGGGAACTCGCGTGACCGCGTTCGATCAGTTCGAGAAGCATCTCTCCGACGCCGGGGACGCAATGGCGCTCCGAAACGTGCGAAGCCGACGCCGTCGTCGCCTGGCGACCATCGCGCTTACGGGTACGTTGGCCTTCGGCGGTGTGGCCGCTGCGGCGGCACCGTTGTGGCAACCACTGCTCGGCGATGATCAACGGGGAAACCCGACGACAGACCGCTCGGCGGTTCCCGCCGACCAGCTCGAAGCCATCGGAGCGCTTCGGCGGCCGCAGACGCCGGGTGACCGCGCCGAAGCGACTCGGTACGCCCTCACCCAACTCCCGGCTCACCGTGTTGCCGGCGTGCGACTCGATGGTGTACGTGCCATCACGCCGCCGGACACCGACGTCGAGCTGATCCTCATCCCGGCCCAGGCCGCGTCCGAAATTCGCGACGCGCTCTGCCTCTTCGTCGCCGATGAGGCCGACGGCGGAGCGATGAGTTGCTTCGCGACGTCGGACGTCCTCGAGGGAGGAGCGACGCTTCAGACGGCAGGGCCCGCCTCGGCGGCTCCTTCCGCCCCCGAGCTCCGGCCCACGAAGACCATCACGCCGTCCGATCGCATCACGACCTCCGATGCGTTCACCGGAAAGAACCCAGAAGCCGGCTTGATGGACTTCTACGGGCTCGTACCCGACGGGGTCAGCCGCGTCCGGATCGACAGCGTGGACGCCACCGTCCGCGAGAACGCGTTCCATCTCCGCGCGAGCGAGGCGACGTCCCCAAGGTCCATCGAGTGGTTCGACCGAGCGGGACGTCCGGTCTCGAAATGACGGAGAGAGGGGGATTCGAACCCCCGGACGAGTTTCCCCGTCACACGATTTCCAGTCGTGCCCGTTCAGCCGCTCCGGCACCTCTCCTGGATCGACGCGACAGGATAGTGCGTCAGACCTGCCACGCACCCCCGTACAAGACGGGAACGCGTTCGCCGTCCTTGGTGATGCCCGTGATGTTGAGCTGCTCGGAGCCGATCATGAAGTCGATGTGGATGTCGGACTCGTTCATCCGGCCGGCGGTCTCCTCGTCGCCGGCGAGGAACGGGAACGCCCGGCCCAGCGCGATGTGCGAGGCGGCGTTCTCGTCCAGCAGCGTGTCGTAGAAGACGGTGTCGAGCGCGCCGATCCGGCCCTCGTTGTCCACCAGCGCGACCTCGCCGAGGCGGGCGGCGCCCTCGTCGCGGGTGATGATCGTGCGCATGGTCTCCTGCGCCGTCGACGAGTTCAGCTCGACCGCGCGGCCGTTCTCGAAGCGCACGTAGAGGTCGCGGACGACCGTGCCGTCGATCAGCACGAGCGGCTTCGACGAGGTCACGTAGCCGTCCACGCGCGTCGGGTCGGGGCTCGTGAACACCTCCTCGGTGGGGAGGTTCGGCATGTGCGGGATGCCGTCGGCGGTCTCGAAGCGGGCCGCCTGCCACGAGGCGCCGGGCAGCAGCCCGACAGTCATCTCGGTGCCGGGCCCCTCGTAGTGCAGCGCGTCGAACTGGCGCTCGGTGAGCAGCTTGGCCACGGACACGAGCCGGTCGGCGCGCGAGCGCCACGCGGCGACGGGGTCCTCCTCGTCCAGGCGCAGCACGTGCAGCAGCTGCCCCTCGAGCTTGGCGAGCGCCTCCGCGGGCTCCAGGCCCGGATGGACGAGCTCGGCCCAGGCGGGCGTCGGGCCGGGCAGGATCGTCCAGTTGAGCTCACGCCGGCCGACGACCTCGCCGGTCTCGCGGATCGCCGGCAGGCGGTCGCGGCCGGACCGCACGGGGTCCAGGTCGTCCAGCAGGCCGGGCGCGACGGGGCCGCTCAGCGTGATCGCGGCGCCGCGGTCCTTGCCGAGCGCGAGGATCCGCTCGCCGTACCAGGGCGGCACGAACTCGAGGGTGTCGTCGGCGGCGTGCTCGATCCGCGCGCGCTTGATCCAGGGGTCGAACCAGGCGAGGTCGACGAACTTGGCGCCCTTCTCATAGGCGCGATTCGCGATCGCGCGGACGAGGGCTTCCTTGCCTGGTGCCCCGCTCAGGGAGACGACCTGGCCAGGCTGGAGGTTGGCGCCGAAATCGACAGCGAGCTCGGCGAAGCGCGCAAGCGTTACATCGTCCATAGGCACGGCGAGCGTATCTGGTGACACTATGCCGCCGTGCTGCGCTATCGCCACATCCTGATCGCGTTCGACGGCTCGCCCGAAGGCGAGCTCGCGCTCGCCCACGCCGTGGCGATGGCTCATTCCTTCCGCGCCCGGCTCACGATCGTCGCGGTGCGGCCCCGGCCCAAGTGGCCGGCGCGCCCGGGGCAGGAAGATCTCGAGGAGCGGCTGCGCGCCGCGGCCGACGGCGTGCCCGACGACCTCGGCGTCACCACCCAGCTGCTCGACGGCGACGTGGCGGACGAGGTGCTGCGCGCCGCACGCGACGGGGAGCACGACCTGATCGTGATCGGTGGCGCCGCCGCCGGCCGCGTGGCGCAGGACACGGAGATCCCGGTGATCGCCGTCCATCGACCGAACGAAGGGCCCGACCTTGCCGCATAGACCGTGGACGGTGCTCGACGCACCCTCGAACCTCGGCCTCCGGCAGCTGCGGCCCGGGGTCGAGCCGGGCGCGCGGCGGTTGGCCGACGCGCTGCGAGCGTGCGGTCTCGTCGACCGGCTGGGCGCGCGCGACGCCGGCCGCGTGGCGGCACCGCCGTGGGTGGAGCTGTTCGCCAACCGGGAGCAGATCCCCGGCTACACGCGGGAGTTGGCGGAGCGGCTCGGCGAGCTGCTGCGAGACGGCGCGAAGCCGCTCGTGCTCGGCGGCGACTGTTCGATCCTGCTCGGCGCGATGCTCGCGCTGCGCCGCCGCGGCCACTACGGGCTCGCATTCGTGGACGGCCACCTGGACTTCCGCACCGAGGACGTGGACGCCGTCGCGGGCGAGGACCTGGCGGTGGTCACAGGTCGGGCGGAGGACGCGCTCGCGGACCTCGACGGGCTGCGGCCGTACGTGCTCGACGAGGACGTCGTGGCCTACGGCTCGCGCGACGGCTCGACGGCGCCGGTCCGCGTCATCGACCTCGACGCGCTGCGTGCCGGCGAGTGGGCGGTCCCGCCCGTGCCGTACTGGGTGCACGTCGACGCCGATGTGCTGCGCCTGGACGCGGTCGACTCCCCGCAGCCGGACGGGCTCTCCTACGAGGAGCTGGCGACGCTGCTGCGCCTGCTGCTCAGCGGCCCGGTCGTGGGCATGCAGGTCACGATCTTCGACCCGGATCTGGACCCCGACGGGTCCGCGGCGGAGGCCTTGACGGCGTGCCTGGTCAGCGCCGCTGCGCCAGCGGCGCGATGACGCGACCCTCGGCGGTCCGGCCGAAGACGACCGTGTCCGGCGTCTCCTTCGGGTCGAACCGGCGCGCGTCGATCACGGCCAGGCCGGGCTTGCGGCGCAGCTCTTCGGTGCCGACGAGCGCGTGCACGGTGTCGACGACGCCGGAGGACGCGAGCAGCAGGTAGGGGAAGTTGTCGAACGTCGTGTAGGCGTACGCCGCGAACGTGTCCGCGCTCTTGAAGACCTGGTCGGCGGAGGCGGTGCCGAGGCCGACCGTGCGCTCGTCCTTGTCCTCACCCCGGTCGGGCCGGTTGCCGTAGCCGAGCGCCGCCGCCCGGCGACCGCTGAGCGCGTCGCCGTGCAGGACCACCGCGGCGCGCTTGTAGCCCGGGACCTCACCCGTCCACGTGACGGTCAGCGCGGGCGGCTCGTCGTCGGTGCGCTGCTGCTGCTCGTCGTCCTCGAGCAGCGCGGCCGCCGCCTGGGTCGCGAGGAACACCGCGCGCGCGTAGCCGCCCTCGAGCGCGCTGGTGAAGGCCTCGTAGGCCTCCGGGCGGATGTAGCGCCCGCCTTCGCCGGTGACGTAGATCGGCACGCGGTCGCTCACGGCCTGCGTGGGGACGACGAACCCGTCCGAGTCCAGGCCGCCATTACTCCACAGCAGCCCGTCGCCCACGTCCTCGTAGCCGTTGCCGTAGCCCGCGTCGACGAAGCGCCAGTCGTTGCGCGCGGGGGTGAGGATCGCGTCGCCGACGCCGATCGGGACGTCGCCGGGGTAGTCGCCCTCGGTGCGCACACGCTCGGCGTCCACGAACCAGCCGTCGCTGGACTCACGGCGCGTCAACCCCGCGAGCAGGCCACCCTGGCTCTCCAGGATCGCGAGCTGCTCGTCGTCGACCGTGCCGATCCAGAGCACGGTGACGTCGTCGTCCGGGTCGGGTTGGCGGGCCCGGCGTTCGCGCGTCTCCGGGCTCTCGCCGTCATCGTCGTCGTCCTCCTCGGCTTCCTGCTCGTCCTCGGCCGCTTCCTCGCGCCACTCGGCGACCGCGCTGTCGATCGCTTTCTCGTCCTTGGCGAGCGAGCCCCGCAGCGGGAACCCGCGCGCCCCGAGCTCGGTCTCGCCCTTCGGGTCCTCCCCACCCGAGGTGAGGAGGAGGACGGCGACGACGGCTACACCGACAACGGCGAGCCCGAGGAGGAGACGGCGCATGAGGTACGCATGTACCCAGAACCGTCGCGAAGCTCCACAACGGCGTCGAACGCCTCCAGCCCCGTGGGGTCGTGCGTGATCACGATCAGCGTCCGGTCGGTCACCAGGATGTCCTCGCGGACGGCGCGGGCCGTGTCGGGGTCGAGCATGGCCGTCGGCTCGTCGAGGATGATGATGTCGGCGGGGCTGATGAGGGCGCGGGCGAGCCCGATCCGCTGGCGCTGGCCACCGGAGACCGCGAGGCCGTCCTCGCCGACGCGCGTGTGGATGCCGTCGGGCAGCGCGTTGATCCAGTCGGCCAGGCCGGCTTCGACGAGCGTGCGGTGCACGTCGTGATCGGTCGCCTCGGGGCGGCCGATGCGCACGTTGGCGGCGATCGTCCCTGCGAGCAGGTGCGCGTCCTGGCCGGCGAGGCGGATGTGGCGGCGGATCGCATCCGGGTCCGCGTCCTTGAGGTCGACGTCGCCGAGCGCCACCGTGCCCGCATCCGGGTCGGCGAGGCGGGCCAGCAGGTTCGCGAGCGTGGTCTTGCCGGTGCCCGACGGTCCGACGATCGCGACGTGCTCGCCCGGGTTGACGGTGAGGTCGACGCCGTCCAGGACGATCGGCGCGCCGGGACCGCCGGGGCGGTGGACGAGGCCCGTGGCGGTGAGCGTGGCGCGGCGCGGGAGGGGTTCCGTTCCTGCGCGCTGCAGCTGCGGCGGACCGGCGGTGGCGGCGGCGAGCCGCTCGCGGGCGGCGCGCACGCCGATGAAGCGCAGCGCCGCCTCTGGGAGCGCCGCGGGCGCCTCGAACGCGCCGAGCGTGAGCAGGGCGAGGGCGCCGAGCCAGACCGTCGCGAGGTCGCTCTGCGTGCCGATCGCGAGGACGCCGGTGAGCGTGGCGCCCGCCGCGAGGGTGGTGGTGACGGCACCGAACGCGGCGGCGCGGGCCTGGCCGCGGTCGACGCGGGCGAGCGTTCGGCTGGCGTCGGTGAGCGCTTGGAGGCGGTTCGGGCCCTGCCCGGCGACCGCGAGCTGCGGGCCGAGCGTGAGCGCTTCCACGAGCTCGGCGCCGAACGCCGCGCGGGCCTTCCCGGGCGCGCTGTGGCGGGCCAGGGCGTGGGTCGCGAGCGGGACCAGCACGGTGGCCGTGGCGAGCCCGGCCGCGACGACGAGCGCGGTCTCCGGCAGGATCAGCGCGGCGGCGACGACCACGGCGAGCGACGCGACGGCCGCGACCGCCGCCGGCAGCACGACGCGCGGGTGCAGGTGCTGAAGCTCGTCCACGTCGCTCGTGAAGCGCGTGAGCAGGTCGGCCGCGCCGGGCACGCCGGGCCGCCCGATCCGAGCCGCGAGCCGCTCGAAGAACCCGACGCGCACCTCGGCGAGCTGCCGCAGCGCGACGTCATGCGAAGCGAGCCGCTCCCCGTAGCGCGCGAGTGATCTGACCAGCCCGAGCGCGCGGACGGTGACGATCCCGACCAGCAGCGCGAGCACGGGCGGCTGCTCGGCCGCACGCGTGACGAGCCAGCCGCTCGTGGCGAGCACGGCGAGCGCCGACAGCGTGCCCGCGACGCCGAGCGCGACCCCGGCCCACTTCGGCCATTCCCGCGCGGGCCGCGCGTCGGTGTGTGCGCCGGGCAAGGACAGCCCCGAGCCGCCCGAACTTAAAGAGGGACTGTCCCTCTTTAGCGACAGCTGTCGCGTTTCCCGCGCGTCCTCTCCGGCCCGCGCGTCGCGCCGCGCCGTCGCGCCGTCGGCCGCGCGGAGCGAGCCGGCGCCGGTTCTCCCCACGAGGCCGGCGCGCAGCGAGCCGCTCGTCCACTCGAGCCGGGCGGGCTCCTGCCGGGCCAGTTCGGCCAGGTCGATCACGACGTCGCAGATCGAGGCCAGGCGGGCGTCGTGGGTCGCGACGACCAGCGTGCGGCCGCGGGCAGCGGCGAGGATGCCCTCCGCGACGCGGCGGGTCGAGGCGTGGTCGAGGTGGGCGGTCGGCTCGTCGAGCAGGAGCAACGGCGTGTCGGCGCCGAGCGCGGCGGCGAGGCCGAGGCGCTGCTCCTGGCCGCGCGAGAACGGGCGCCCGCCCGCCCCGACGCGCGTGCTCTCCGGCACGGCCGCGATGATCTCCTCCGCGTCGGCGGCACGCAGCGCGGGCTCGCCGCCGTGCAGGCGCAGCGCTTCGCCGAGCGTGCCGGTGGGCAGCGGCGGGCGCTGGTCGAGCCAGGTGACCTGCCGCCACCAGGCGTCGCGGTCGAGCTCGCGGGCGTCGATGCCGCCGATCGTGATCGTGCCCGTGTCGGGGTCCTGGACGCGCGCGAGCAGCCGCAGCAGCGTCGACTTGCCGACGCCCGACGGGCCGACGAGCGCCACGGACGTCCCCGGCTCGATCGTCAGGTCCAGGTTCCGGAGCGGGTCCGGGCGGCCGTGCCCGTCGACGCCGACACCGCGCAGGACGATCGGCCCGGCGACCGGCGCGCAGGTGCCGCTGTCGGCGAACGGCGCGGGCTCGTCGAGCAGGTCGAAGAGCCGCTGCACGGCGACGGCGCCGTCCTCCGCGGCGTGGAAGCGCGCGCCCGCGGCCCGCAGCGGCGTGTAGACCTCCGGCGCGAGGACCAGCACGAATAGGCCGGTCGCGAGGTCCAGGTGTCCCTCGGCGAGCTGCACGCCGACGACGGCGGCCGCGATCGCGGTGCCGAGCATCGCCAGGAACTCGAGCACGAGCGCGCTCAGGAACGCGACTCGCAACGCCCCGAGCGACTCGTCCCGGTAGCGCTCCCCGACAGCCTGCAGCGACGCGGCCTGCGCCTGCTCACGGCCGTGCGCGCGGAGCGTCGGCAGCCCACGGACCACCTCGAGGAAGTGCGCGCCGAGCACGGCCAGCGCGTGCTGGCGCTCCCGCGCGTGCTCGGCCGACTTGCGACCGACCAGGACCATGAAGACGATCACGATCGGGAGCGTGATCGCCAGCAGGACGCCGACCACGAGGTCGCGCGTGGCGATGACCGCGACGACGCCGATCGGGACGGCGGCGGCGAGCGCGAGCTGCGGTACGGCCCGCGCGTAGTACTCCGCGAGCGCGTCCAGGCCCTGCGTGGCGGCGGTGGCGATGTCGCCGCGGCGAGCGTCCCGGGCGCGCCCGGCGAGCGCGCGCCCTGCGACGAGCTCACGCAGCCGCGCCAGCGCCACTTCGGCCGCACGGCGCCCCGCCAGCTCCACGACGCCCGCGAGCGCGGCGCGGATGGCGACGACGGCGATCAGCCCGAGCGCGAGCTCACGCGTGGCGACGGCGTCGGCGACGATCCACGCCTGCACCACGAGCAGCGCCGCGGCGAGGAGCCCCGCACCGGTGGCGATGCCCAGCGCTGTGCGCGCCCGCGGCGCGACGGCGAGCAGTCGCCGGTACACGGGTGGGATCGGCCCGCCGCGCTCGCGGCCACCGACCGCGGCATCGCTGTGCCCAGCGCGCCCGCGGGCGCCGTTCGCCGCGCCACTGGCCGCCGCCTCGCCGCGCGCCAAGTC
>NZ_JAPDDP010000006.1 GCF_027587195.1 Solirubrobacter phytolaccae
CCGCCGCCGCCGCCGCGGGCTCGTCGTGCTCTGCCGGTGCCGTGCCGCCGGTCGCGGCCGCCGGCTCGTCGTGCTCCGCCGGTGCCGTGCCGCCGGCCGCCGCCTCCTCCGCCTCCGCGGGCTCGTCGTGCTCCGCCGGTGCCGTGTCCGCACCGGGTCCGGCGCCCGCCACAGGCGCGGCGGGTTCTCCGGCGGGTGCCGCTTCGGGGCCCGCCTGGGCGGCGGGTGCGCTCACGGGCTCAGCGTCGGCCTCTGAGCCGGCCTGCGCCACGGGTGGTGGCGCGTCGCCCTCGTCCGTCACCGCGGGGCCGGCCGCGGCTGCCGGCACGGCCTCAACTTCTGCGGCGGGTTCCGCGTCGGCCTCGTCCGCCGTGCCTTCGGGGCCGGCCGGTGCCGCGGGCGCGGCCTCGGCCGCTTCCGGAGCGGCGTCCGCGGCAGCTTCGATGGGCTCGGCCGTCTCAGCGCTCGCGGCGCCCCCGCTGAGCCCGGCGTCGCCGGCGGGCTCGGCCGTCGCGACGTCTGTAGCCGACTCGGCCGTCTCCGCGCTCGGCTCGGTGTCCGCGGCGGGATCGGCCGTCTCCGCGCTCGGCTCGGCGTCCGCGGCGGGATCGGCCGTCTCCGCGCTGGGCCCAGCGTCCGCAGCCCGCTCGGCCACCTCCGCGCTCGGCCCGGCATCCGCGGCGGGTTCGGCCGTGTCCGTGCTCGGCTCGGCGCTCGCGGCGGGGCCGGCGGTCTCGGCCGCCGGACCGGCGTCCGTAGCGGGCTCGGCCGTATCCGCGCTCGGCTCGGCGCTCGCGGCAGGGTCAGCGGTCTCGGCCGCGGGACCGGCGTCAGTCGCGGGCTCGGCCGTATCCGCGCTCGGCTCGGCGCTCGCGGCAGGGTCAGCGGTCTCGGCCGCGGGACCGGCGTCAGTCGCGGGCTCGGCCGTATCCGCGCTCGGCTCGGCGCTCGCGGCAGGGTCAGCGGTCTCGGCCGCGGGACCGGCGTCAGTGGCGGGTTCGGCCGTGTCCGTACTCGACCCGGCGTCCGCGGCTGGCTCGGCCGTGTCCGCGCTCGGCCCGGCGTCCGCGGCTGGCTCGGCCGTGTCCGCGCTCGGCCCGGCGTCCGCCGCAGGCTCCGCCGTGTCCGCACTCGGGCCGGCGTCCGCGGCAGGTTCCGCCGTGTCCGCGCTCGGCCCGGCGCCCGCGGCAGGCTCGGCCGTGCCCGCCGCGGGGCCGGCGCCCGCGGCCGGGGCGGCCTGCGGCTGGACCGCCGCTGCCGGGTTCGAAGATGCGGCCGCGGCGGGGTTGGGGTGCGCGGCCTCGTCGGACGCGGAGGCCGGCTTCGGCATCGGCGCGGGCTCGATCGGCTTCGCCTTCGCGGCCGCCACATCGGGTTTCGCGGCGGGCTCGGCCGTCGGCGTCGCGAGCTCGGGGTCGGAGTCCGTGTCGGAGTCGGTGTCCTCGCTCGTTTCGCCGCCCGTGGCCTGCTGGAACACGGCCTCGGCTTCCGAGCGCGGGTCGGTGGCGTCGCCGGCCGCGCCCGCCGCGGGCGGAGCCTCGTCCTGGGCCGCGCCCTCCGGGGCCTCGGCGGACGGAGCGGGTGCGGGCTCAGCGGCCTCGGCCTGGTCGTCCTTGTCGCCCGCGACCTCCGCGGACGCCTCCTGCTTGGAGTCGGCGTGCGCCGCGTCGACCTGGGCCGCCGCCTCCGGCCCCTTCGCGCCCACCGCGGGGGCCGGGCCGCCCGGCGCGTTGAGGTCGGCCGCGCCGGGGTCGGCGCCGACGATCGCGTCCACGGCAGCCGCGACCTCGGGCGGCGCCGCGTCGAGACCGGCCGCGGCCGCGACGGGGCCCGGCCCTGCTGCACCGTTCGCCGCGGTGCTGAGGCCGGCGGCGGCAGTAGCCGGGTCGAGGCCGGGAGCCGCGCCAGGGCCGGCCGCACCATTCGTCGCGGCGCCGTTCGCCGCGGCAAGACCAGAGGCCGGACCGGCCGCACCGTTCGGGGACATCGCCGGATCGAGACCGAGCGCCGCCGCAACCGGATCGACGCTCGCGGCGCCGTTCGCCGGGGCAAGACCGGGGGCCGGACCGGCCGCACCGTTCGCGGCCGTCGCCGGATCGAGACCGAGCGCCGCCGCAACCGGATCGACGCTCGCGGCGCCGTTCGCCGGGGCAAGAACGGGGGCCGGACCGGCCGCACCGTTCGCGGCCGTCGCCGGATCGACGCCCGCGGCGCCGTTCGCCGAGGCAAGACCAGAGACCGGACCGGCCGCACCGTTCGAGGCCGCCGCCGGATCGAGACCGAGCGCCGCCGCGACCGGATCGACGCCGGCGCGTCCGTTCGCCGCCCCGCCGTTCGCGGTGGCCGTCGCATCGAGGCCGGCCGTTGCGCCCGCGGCCGGATCGAGGCCCAGCGTGGCCGCGCCAGCGCCGGCCGCACCGTTCGTCGCGCCGTTCGCCGGATCGAGGCCGTTCGCCCCGGGCGCGCCGTTCGTGGGCGGAAGCGCTGGGAACGTGGCCGAGCTCGCGCGACGCTCGGACGCGGCGCGGATCGCGGCCGTGATCGCGTTGTCGCCGTCGTGGGCCTCGGACTTCACGCCCGAGACGTCCGGGTTCGGGGCGGGGCCGCCGTTCTGGGCGAGGTAGGAGGAGACCGCGGTGTTGCCCGCGCTCTGCTGCAGCGCGGAGACCTGGGCGGCGTTCGGGCGGCCGGGCGTGCCGAGGCCGAGGCCGAGCGCGCTCGCGGGAGCGGGCCCGGCGGACTGGACCGGGGCCGCCGGGGCGACCGGTTCTTCGACGTGCTCAGGCACGCCGGGCTGGGTGACCTACGGCAGACGGCACCGGAATCTGGGCGAAGAGTAACCCGGAGAGGTCAACACACGCGGCGCTATCGGGCACCCATAAGTGCAAGCTGCGCGGATCGTGCTTTCCGGCATCCGTCGGAGTGATCTCCGACCCCTTCGTACTAGCGTGCCGAGGTATGAGCACGCAGACGATCGAGAGCCGGTCACCGCAGGATCAGTCCGATGTGGTGGTGTCCGCGCCGGCCGCGGATCGCGAGGCGGTCGCGGCTACGTTTACGCGCGCCCGGGAGGCGCAGAAGGAGTGGAAGCGCAACGCCGTCGTGCGCGCCGACGCGCTCGCGGCCGCCGCTGCAGCCGTGGACGCGGCCAAGGACCAAATCGTCGACCTGATGGTCCGCGAGGTCGGCAAGCCGCTGACCGAATCGGTGATGGAGCACGGCCGCGCGGTCCGCATCCTGCGCTACCAGGCGCAGGCCGCGCTCGACCCCGACGGGGACACGCTGCCCGCCGCGCCCCCCGCCGATCCGCGCACGCTGCTGCTCGCCCGCCGCCGCCCCCGCGGCGTCGCCGGCCTCATCACCCCGTGGAACTTCCCGTTCGCGATCCCGCTGTGGAAGGCCGCGCCCGCGCTCGCGTACGGCAACGCCGTCGTGCTCAAGCCGTCCAGCGACGCGCTCGCCTCCGCGCTCCTGCTCGAGGAGATCCTGGCCAAGCACCTGCCCGAGGGCGTCTTCAACGTCGTCGCCGGCGGAGGCGAGACCGGCCAGGCCGTGATCGAGCAGGCTGACGTCATCTCCTTCACCGGCTCGACCAACGTCGGCCTCCAGGTCGCGCAGGCCGCGACCGCGCGCGGCATCCCCGCACAGGCCGAGATGGGCGGCCTGAACGCGAGCATCGTCCTGCCCGACGCCGACGTCGCCGCCGCCGCGAAGGTGATCGCCGGCGCCGCGATGGGCTACGCGGGCCAGAAGTGCACCGCGACCGGCCGCGTGATCGTCCTCGGCGACCCCGCCGAGTTCACGGACGCGCTCGCCGCCGCCGTCGACGCACTCCCCGTCGGCGACCCCAAGGACTCGAGCACCGTCGTCGGCCCGGTCATCAACCCGCCCGCGCGTGAGGAGCTCGTCACCGCCGCCACGGGCGCGCCGCAGGACGGTGGCCGCGTCGTCACCGGCGGCCAGGCGCTCGACGGCCCCGGCCTGTTCTTCTCCCCGACCGTCGTCGACGGCCAGGAGCCGACCGCCAAGCTCGCGCAGGAGGAGGTGTTCGGCCCGATCGTCACGATCCTGAAGGCCTCGAGCGCCGAGCAGGCCGTCGAGATCTCCAACAGCGTCGCCTTCGGCCTGGTCACCTCCGTCTTCACCAGCGACCTCGACAGCGCGCTGACGGTTGTGGATGGGCTCGAAACGGGGATGATCCGGGTCAACATGCCGACTTCGGGTGTCGACTTCCACGCGCCGTTCGGTGGCGAGAAGCAGTCCTCGTTCGGTCCGCGCGAGCAGGGCAAGGCCGCGCGCGACCACTACACGACGACCCACACGATCACGATCGGTCCCGCCGGCTGATGGCGCTCTGGCGGGTCCAGACCGCGGGCGGGGAGCGCCTCGCCCGCGGGACGGTGGAAGGCGGACCGGTCGAGCTGCTCGACGGCACGCTCGACGCGTTGCTGGCCGCCGGAACCCTCGACGCGCCGGCCGCCGGGCCGGTGCCCGCCGGTTCGGTGATCCTCGCGCCCGTCGCCGGCCAGGAGGTTTGGGCCGCGGGCGTGACCTACCAGGCCTCGCGCACCGCCCGCAATGACGAGTCCAAGGGCGCGCACGACTTCTACGACAAGGTCTACGACGCCGAGCGGCCCGAGCTGTTCTTCAAGGCCGCGCCCGGCAGAGTCCGTGGCCCCAACCAAGCCATCGGTGTCCGCGAGGACTCCGGCTGGGATGTCCCGGAGCCCGAGCTCGCGCTCGTCATCAGCGCGCAGGGCAAGATCCTCGGCTACACGATCGGCAACGACGTCTCGTCGCGCTCGATCGAGGGCGAGAACCCGCTCTACCTGCCGCAGGCCAAGGTCTACAAGGGCAGCTGCGCGCTCGGCCCGTGCATCGTGCCCGTCGACGAGGCCCCGCCGGCGGACGCGCTGGAGATCAGCCTGACCATCTCGCGCGGCGGCGACGCCGTGTTCGAAGGCTCCACCCAGACCGCGCTGCTCAAGCGCGGGCTGGACGAGCTGGTGTCATGGCTCTTCCGCGCGCAGGACTTCCCGGTGGGCGCGGTGCTGTTCACGGGTACGTCGGTGATCCCGGCGATCGAGTTCACGCTGCAGGGCGGCGACGAGGTGCGAATCGCGATCACGGGGCTGGGTGAGCTGGTCAACACCGTGGAGGTCGTATAAGCGATGCGCGCGATCGTCTGGCAGGGCCCGAACGAGATGACCGTGGAGGAGCAGCCGAACCCGCCCGATCCCGGGCCGGGGGAGCTGATCCTGCAGCCCGAGGCGGTGGGCATCTGCGGCTCGGAGATCGAGGGCTACCTCGGCCACATGGGCAACCGCACGCCGCCGCTGGTGATGGGGCACGAGTTCGCGGGCACGGTGATCGCGACCGGCGAGGGCGCGCAGGACCTGCAGGGCGCGCGGGTCGCCGTCAACCCGCTCTCCGGCTGCGACGAGTGCAAGCTCTGCCGCGCCGGCCACACCAACCTCTGCCTCGATCGGATCCTGGTCGGCGTCCACGTGCCGGGCGCGTTCGCGGACTTCGTGAAGGTGCGCGCGGCCGACGCCCGGCGACTGCCGGACGACGTGAGCATGCGCGTCGGCGCGCTGATGGAGCCGCTGGCGAACGGCGTACACGCCGTGCGGCTGGCGCCACCCGGAGCCGAGCGCACCGTCGTGATCGGCGCCGGCACGATCGGCCTCGTCACCCTCCAGGCCGCGCTGCTCGACGGACTGCCGCACGTGGCGACGGTCGAGCGAGACGAGACACGCCGCGCGCGAGCGATGACCCTCGGCGCGCACGCCGACGGCGCCGAGCCGGGTGAGGCGGACCTCGTGATCGACGCGGTCGGCGCCGAAGCCACCCGCCAGCTCGGCCTCACCCTCCTCCGCCCCGGCGGCACCCTCGTCTGCATCGGCCTCGCGAGCGACGACACGACGCTCGGCTTCCACGGCGTGATCCGCAGCCAGCACCGCATCCAGGGCTCCTACGCGTACACGATGCCCGACTTCGACCAGGCCTACGACTGGCTGACAAGCGGCGCCGCCAACCTGGGCGACGACCTCGAGCCGGTCCGCCCGCTCGAAGACGGCCCGGAGCAGTTCGCGCGGCTCGCGAACGGCCCGCCCCCGCCCGAGTTCAAGGTCTTCCTCGCGGGCACCGCATGAGCCGCACGGTCGTCGTGATCGGGGCCTCGAGCGGGATCGGCCTCGCGACCGCCCGCGCGTTCCTCGAGCAGGGCGACACGGTCCACGCGGCGGCGAGACGCGCCATCGACCTCGACGGCGCGACCACGCACCGGCTGGACTTCACCGACCGCGACGCCCTCGAGGCCTTCGCCACCCAGTTCGAGCACGTCGACGCGCTGATCATCGCCGCCGGGACGAACATCAAGGACCGCCGGCTGCACGAGCTCACCTACGAGGGCTGGGACCATGTCCTGAACGCCAACCTCACCGGCCCGTTCAACGCGCTCCACGCTTTCCTGCCCAAGCTCAAGGGCGGCACCGTCGTGATCATCGGGAGCGTCAGCGGCTCCTGGACCGACCGCTCCGGCCCGGCCTACCAGGCGGGCAAGGCGGCGGTGCTGGCGCTCACACGCGGCGCGGGCTTCGAGGTGAACGGCGAGGTGCGCTGCACGGCGATCCTGCCCGGCGTCGTCGACACGGAGATCCTCGACAATCGCCCGGAGCCCCCGGATGCCGAGACCCGCGCGCAGATGCTGCGGGCCGAGGACGTCGCGGCGGCGTGCCTGTTCGCGGTGAACCTGCCGCCGCGCGCGTTCGTCCCCGAGCTGACGATCCTGCCTACGGCGTTGCAGTCGATCGGGAAGACGACGTGAGCCAGCGGTCCACGACGTAGCCGCCGAACGGCACGACCGCGCCGACGAGGATCAACACGAACGTCTTCGTGTCCCAGCGCTGCTCGGGACGCAGCAGGACGGCCAGCGCCACATAAGCGACGAAGAGCGCGCCGTGGACGGGCCCCATGATCGGCACGAGGTCGGTGTCGGTGGTGCGCTTGAGCACCGAGGCCACGAGCAGGATCAGAAAGCTCGTGGCCTCGGCAAGCGCGACGATTCGGAAGTTCTTGAGCGTGATCACGCTCTAGAGGATGGCTTACCCTCGCGCGAACGTCCTCGCCGCGGTCCAGCTCGTCCCGTTCCACTCGCGCCACTGGCCGATCGAGGTCACCACGACGCAGTAGGTCGGGCTGCCGCAGGAGATCTGCGACGCCTTGCCGGTCGTGCCGGCGTGATGGGTCCAGGTCGTGCCGTCGTAGGTCCACATGCCGTTGCCGCCCTGGAAGCCGCCCGACGCGCAGAACGTGCCGGTCGGCGAGCAGGACACGGGGTACAGCTGCAACGTCTGGCCGCCGCTGGTCACGTTCGGCGTCGTCCAGCTCAGGCCGTCGAACACCCACGCCGGGTTGCCGTTGCCGCCGTAGCACTCGAGGGTGCTGCCGGCGACGCAGGCGAGCGCGTTGCCCTCGGACAGGAGGTCGTTGGTGGCCGTGACCGTCGTGCCGTTGAAGTGGCCCGTGAACGGGTTGCCGGTCATGACGCAGTCGTCGACCGCCGGGCACTCGACGCGGTTCCAGCCGTTGCCGTTGGTGGAGCCGTACGCGCTCGACCACGACGTCCCGTTCCACGTCCACACACGCGTCGAGCCGAAGCCGGTGATGCCACCCGCGACGCAGTACGTGATCGTGACGCAGTCGAGGTCGTTGATCTGCATGACCGCGGGCGGGCTCGGCAGCGTCGTCCAGGACGTGCCGTCGAACTTGCGCACGCCACCGTCGTAGCCGGCGGCGAGGCAGTACGTCGCCGTCACGCAGGAGACCCGCTGCCGGTACGCGGTCCCCGGCACCGTCGAGTCGACCGCGGCGCTCCACGTGCCGCTGCCGACCTTCGTGTAGGCCTTGGCGTCGGAGTCCATGGCGAGGCAGAAGCTCGCCGTCGGGCACGAGATGTCGATGAGGTACACGCCGGGCGTGTTGTCGACGAGGATCGACAGCGCCTTGGTCGCCGAGGCGCCGTTCGTGCCGGTGACCATGATCGTGAACGCCGGCGTCCCGGCGACCGTCGGCGTGCCCGTGAGCTGGCCCGTCGACGCGTCGAGCGTCACGCCCGTCGGCAGCGTCCCGGAGCTCACGCTCCACGTGTACGGCGCGGTGCCGCCGAGCACCGCGAGGGTCTCGTCGTAGGGCTCGTTGATCTGCGCCGTCGGCAGCGACGAAGTGGTGATGCTGATGCCCGCGGGCAGGATCTCCAGCGTCAGCGCCTTGGTCGCCGTGCGGCCGTCGCGGTCGGTGGCGGTGACGCTCAGCTGGTTGGTGCCGTCGGCCGACGGCGTGCCCGTGATCTTGCCCGCCGCGGAGACGCTCAGGCCGGCGGGCACGCCGGAGTTGGCCTGCCACGTGTACGGCGCGCGCCCGCCGGACGCGCTCAGCGTCTGGTCGTAGGCGACGCTGATCATGCCCTGCGCGAGGCTCGAGCCGGTGATCGCCACCGGGTCCACGTCGGCGATCGTCAACGCCAGATCCGCGGTCTTGGTGCGCCCGCCGGCATCGGTGACGGTGACGCGCAGTGGCCCGCCGAACGGTGCCGTCGGCGTGCCGGAGAGGCGGCCGGACGCGCTCAGCGTCAGGCCGGTCGGCAGCTGCGCCGCCGCCCACGTGTAGGGCGCGACGCCACCGCTCGCGGTCAGCGTCTGGTCGTAGGCGACGTCGGCCTTGCCGCCCGGCAGCGCACCGGTCGTGACGGCGAGCGGCGGCGGCTCGACCGCGACCGTGAAGGCGCGCGTGGCCGGGCTCTGGTCGACGCCCTGCACGCGCAGCGTGAACGAGTACGAGCCCTCCCGGGTCGGCGTGCCCGAGATCCGGTTGCCGACCAGCGCCAGGCCCGCCGGCAGCGTGCCCGCGCTCACGTCCCACTTGTAGGGAGCGATGCCGCCCGCCGCGTCGAGCGTGGCGCCGTACACGGCGCCGGTCGTGGCCCCCGGGAGTGCCGTGGTCCTGAGCACCGTCGCCGGCGTCTTGGTCTTGATCGTGAACGTGCGCAGCCCGAGCTGGCCGAGGGCGTCCTTGGCCGCGACCTCGAACGTGCTCGTGCCGTAGCCCGTCGCGGTGCCGGTGAGCTTGCCGTCCTTGTCGAGCTTGAGCCCGGCCGGCAGCCGGCCCGAGTTGAGCGCGTAGGTGAGCGGCCCGCGCGTGGACGAGGCGGCGACCTTCGAGCTGTAGGCCTTGCCGTTGTCGGCGTCCGGGAGCGTCTTGGTCGTGAACGCGGGGACCGGCGGCTTGTCGGCCTGCGCGATCGTCCAGTCCTCGGACCAGATGTTGCGGATGTTCTTGTCGAACGTGAAGTCCCAGACCTTGAAGCGCAGCCCGCCGCCGGCCTGCAGCCCGCCGGAGAGGCGCCACCACGGGTCCTTGTTCGTGTCGGCCTTGAGCTGCATGAACAGGTCGGCGGTCACGTACGGGCCGGCGACGTCATAGAAGTCGAAGATCAGCTTCGGGCCGATCGCGGCCTTGAGGTTGAGCGAGCCGCTCGGGGTGGGCTTGTAGGTCTTGAACGAGGACTCCGCCTTGCCGTACGGGCCGAGGCGGCTGCCGTCCCACTGCACGCCGAACTCGGTGGTCAGGGACTGCTCGACGTACGAGCTGAGCTTGGCGCCCACGGACGCCTCGCCGGTGACCTGGAAGTTGAGCTTGGGGACGATCACGACCGGCACGGGGCCGACGCTGAACGTCCACGGCGTGAAGCGGTAGTCCTGCGGCAGCAGGTTGAGCTCGAGCTCGCACTTGGCCTCGCCCTCGATCGAGACCGAGAGCGTCGCGTTCTGCTTGATCTTCACGCCGGCGTGGGCGTAGATCGTCAGCGGGTGCCAGAAGCCGCCCCAGGACAGGCCGATGCTCGTCCCGGCGTCGAAGTTCATGTCGCCGTCGATCGTCGCCTTGGCGCCGGTGGAGCAGCTGTAGGGGCGCTGGAAGCCCTTGTCGCCCTTGCCGGCGGCGGCGAACGCGCGCTTCCCGCCGTCGAAGCCCGGTTGCAGCTGCCGCAGCGCGCGTGCCGGATCGGCCTTGGCCATCGCCGCGTCGAACTCCTTCTCGGACATCGACAGCTGCGGCTCGGAGACGATCTCGGCCTGCGGGCCGATCGCGGTCAGCGGCGCCGGGCCGCCGCGGGCGATCGTGCGGCCGCCCTCACGCCGGACCGACTCGACCGCGACCAGCAGGCCACTCGGGGTCTGCGGGCCGACGCCGGCGGTGAGCACGGTGCCGGGCTGGACGAGCCCCTGGGGGTCGTCGACGACGATGTCCCGGACCTCCTTGGCATCACCGGTCACCGACACGATCGCGGACGGGTCGGCGATCCGGGTCGCGCTCGCGACCTGCTGGCGGTAGCGGACGCCGACCCAGCCGGAGATGCCCTTGCGCAGCCGGGCGCGGGTCGTGTGGAAGGTCGCGTAGGTCGTGACCTCCTTGCCGCCGATGACCGCCGCGACGACCGTGTAGCGGCCCGGGCGGACCTTGCGCCACGTCGTCGACTTGGCGATCACGCGCTTGAAGCCCTTCGGCCCGGTGACCGTGACGCGCGGTTTGCTGCCCTTGGGCGCGAACTTGACGGAGACCCGCAGCGTCGTGCGCGCCTTGTTCGGCGACTTGCGCTTGAGCACGATCGAGCGCGCCTGTCCCTGCTCCGTACACGCCGCTGGGGCACAGACTGGGGTTGAGGCTGCAGCGGTGGAAGGGATCGCCGCCAACGCAGCGGCGCAGGCGGCGACGACGGCACGACGGGAAATGCGCAAAGCGGACTCCGTGGTTCGAGGGGGCTGACCACTCGGTCGTCGCCCGCGCGCAAAACTTGAGCTACTGCAGGTCTATGACAACCTTGCCGACGGCGCCGGCCTCGACCGCGTCGTGCGCGGCGGAGGTCTCCGCGAGCGGGAAGCGGTGCAGCGGCTGGGTGGTGAGCGCCCCGACGTTCACGGCCTTGGACACGCCGCCGATCGCGTCGTGCTTCGCCGGCTCCGGGATCGTGTAGAGCAGCATGAACTTCAACGTCAGGTTCGCCGTCATCGCCGCGCGCACGGGCAGCTCGGCCGTCGGCTGGTCGGCCGCGTAGCTGACGATCGTGGCGTGGTCGTTGGCCACTGCGAGGTCCAGCTCGAGGTTCGGCCCGAGCGCGACCTCGACGATCCGGTCGACCTTGCCGATCTTCTCGGCGGCGCCGTCCTCGCGGTAGTTGACGATCACGTCGGCGGCGCTCGCGAGCTCCGCCTTCTCGGGGCTGGAGACGGTGGTGATGACCTCCGCGCCGCCCCACTTGGCCAGCTCGATCGCGGCGTGCCCGACCGCGCCCGCGCCGCCCGCGACGAGCACGCGCTTGCCCTCGATCGGGCCGTCGGAGAACAGGCAGTGGTAGGCGGTGAGCGCGGGCACGCCCAGCGACGCGCCGAGCTCGAACGTCGCGTCGCCCAGCGGCACGGCCTTCTCGACCGGCACGACCGTGTACTCCGCGGCCGTGCCGTACGGGTTCTGCCAGGCCGCGAGGTAGACCCACACCCGCTCGCCCTTCCAGGCCTTCGCGACGCCGTCGCCGACGGCGTCGATCACGCCCGCGCCGTCCTGCCCGGGCACCTGGAACGGGAAGTTCAGCGCGCCCGTCGCGCCCGCGCGGAACTTCCAGTCGGTCGGGTTCACGCCCGCGACGGCGAGCTTGACGCGCACCTCACCGGGGCCGGGTTGGGGCGTCTCGATCTCGCCGACGGTCAGGACGTCGGACGAGCCGGTCTCGGAGTAAGTGGCCGCGATCATTCGTCAAAGAATGGCTCACCCGCTCGCGCGTACTCACGGGCGAGGTCCAGGTTGAGCGTCACGCCGAGCCCGGGACGGTCCGGAACCGTGATCCGTCCGCGATCGATCACCGGCCCGTCATGGCCGACGGCGAGGTCGTTCCAGAACGGCACGCTCATCCCGTGCCACTCGAGCGCGAGGAAGTTCGGGATCGCCGCGCACACGTGCACGTTGGCCATCGTCCCGATCGGGGACGCGATGCAGTGCGGCGCCACGGAGATGTAGTGCGTGTCCGCGTAGTCGGCGATCCGGCGCGTCTCCAGGAGCCCGCCCGTCTTCTGCGGATCGGGCGCGGCGACGTCGATCGCGCCGTTCTCGAACGCTTCCCGGAAGCCGTGGCGCATGTAGCCGTTCTCGCCCGTGGCGATCGTCGTCGTGGTCGACTTGGTGACCCGCGCGAGCGCCTGCACGTTCTCCGGCGGGACCGGGTCCTCCAGCCACATCAGGCCGAGCGGCTCCAGCTCGTGCGCGAGCCGCTGCGCGTCGGCGACCTGGTAGCGCCAGTGGCAGTCGAAGGCCACGTCGACCTCGTCGCCCACCGCGTCGATGACCGCCGCCGCCAGCTCGACCATGTACTTGATCTCGGCGCGCGAGAGCGTGCCGGAAGCCGTGTCCTGCATGTACGGCGTGGGCACGTCGAGATCGAACTTGAGCGCGGAGAAGCCGAGGTCGGCGACCACCTGCTTGGCCCGCGCCGCGTACAGCTCGGGCGTGAAGACCTCGTCCGGCGCGGCCTTGGCGTACGCGCGGCCGTGCTCGGGGTTGCGGATCGCGCCCACCGCGACCGCGTCCGGCCCCTCCTGCCCCCAGCGCGCCGGCCGCTCGACCATCGTCGCGTCCATCGAGTGCAGCGCCTCGCCGGCGTGGCAGTCGGCGTACATGCGGATCGAGTCACGGAACTTACCGCCGAGCAGGCGGTGGATCGGCACGCCGTAGTGCTGGCCGACAAGGTCCCACAACGCGGCCTCGATCCCGCTGATCGCGTTGTAGACGATGCCCGCGGCCGAGCCCGCGCCGGAGCTCCCCCAGCGCAGCTTGGCCCATAGGCGGTCGACGTCGCGGGCGTCCTCGCCGATCAGCAGCGGCGAGAGATCGCGGATGATCGCGGTCAGCCCGGGCGCGCAGAAGCACTCGCCCAGGCCGCTCAGGCCCTCCCCCTCGGCATCGACGCGCACGTACGTCCAGTCGTAGTTCGCCTCGACGACGGCGGTGTGCACACCGGTGATCCTCATCGGCCGCATCGTGTCAAACCGCACCGCCCGAGGTCCTCACACCTCCGGTGGCGGTCTGGTCATCCAAACGACGGTTTCGGCGCCACCTCGACACATGTCCAGCTGGGTTCGGCGGCGACGAGCCCTAGCCTCGCCGGCGGTGACACACACAGCGAGAACTCTGGCCGCGAGCGCGCTGGCCACCATGATCTGCAGTGCCGTGGTCGCGCCGACCGCTTCGGCCGACGACGTGTACTTCTCGGTCGGCCTGAACCCGTGGGCCACGATCGGCCTGACCGTCGACGACTTCGCCAAGACCCGCATCGAGTACACACGCGGCGGGCGGGTGCTCGCGAGCAGCGTCAGCGGCTCTTCTCCCTACGCGTTCTACAACGAGCTCCGGCTCGGCGCCCTGGTCAGCGGGGACGTCCTCAACCTCTACCGCAACGGCAGCTTCAGCGGCGCCTTCACCTACACAGGCCCGCCGTCCATCGGCGCGGATGCGTGCGCCGGCCGCACGTCCTTCACCGTCACCGGCGATGAGGGAGCACGGATCGAGGACGCGGGTTCCTACTTCGCCGACGTCCCGGGCTCCCGCGGCGAGGCCCGGTTCACGAATGGCAATCCGGCGACGATCACGCTCGCGCGGCCGCTGTCGTCGGGCGAGACCGTCTATGCGGAGACAGTGCGCTCGAGCGCGTGGAACGAGGGCTCGAAGGTCTTCGTCCATTCGTACGGGGTGAAGACCATCGGCGCCTGTGCCGCTCCGGAGGTGCCGGCTGAGCCGCAGCCACCCGTGACCACGCCAACACCGACGCCCGAAGCATCGCCTGACTCGCGCCGTCCTGACGCCGGCCGGGAGTTCCAGCAGGCCATCGGCCGGACAGGCGCCCAGCTCGGTGCGTTCACCCCGGCCAAGCTGGCCCGCAAGGGCAAGCTGACGCTGGCCGTCGACGTCCCCGCCGCCGGTACGACGAAGCTCCGCCTCACGACCAAGGCCAAAGGTCGGACAGTGGTGCTCGGCTCAGGTACCGCCGTGTCGCGATCGGGTCAGACCACGAAGGTCACGCTGAAGCTCACCGCGGACGCACGTGCCCTGCTCAAGCGTTCGAAGCGCCTCAAGGTCACCCTCAAGGGGACGTTCATCGGGGGCGGCAGGACCACGACCCAGACGACCAGCGTCACGCTGAAGCGGTAGGGCGCCGCGCGTCGAGCGCGGCGCCCACCCAGCGGGTCCTACGGGTTCGTCGTGCTCAGCGTGAACGTCAGCGTCTTGCTGTACGTCCCGGTGCGGAGCGCGTCGGTGCGGCCGATGACCTGCTTGAAGCCCAGCGTCACGACGTCGCTGGACACCGGCGCGCTGTAGGTGTGCAGCGTCAGCGGCGTGGCCCCGAGCGGCGCGAAGGCGCCGGTCTTGGCCTGCAGCTGCAGCGGCTGCGGCAGCGAGAACGTGCCGTTGACGAGGTGGCCCGGGTTCGGGCCCGCGTCGGACACGCTCAGCGTCGCGTCACCGGCCGTCGAGGTGACGGTGGCGTCGGACGAGGTCACGTACTCCTTGTCCACACCGGGCTGGAACGGCCCGAGCACCGCGGGCGCGCCGAGCGACAGCGACAGCGTCGCCGGGACGGTACCGCCGACCGTCGACCCGTCGCAGGAGCCGTAGTACCGGACCGCCGTCCGCAGGAACGGCAGCACGGAGGCCGCGTCCAGCATCGGGGCGACCAAGCCGCCCAGCGGCTGCTTGAGCGGCACGAGCACGCCGTTGCCCCACGGCACGACCTTGATGCCGTGGATCGCGAGCCGTTCGGCGATCGAGCCGGCCTGGATCGGCGTCGGGCTGATGCTCGACCGCGGTGCGTTGTAGTCGGCCAGCGTCATGAAGTAGCCGCACGGCGACGGATTGAGGATCCGCTCCGCGAGCGGCGTGTCGACGTCGGGCTGGTCGTTCGGGTTCGCGCCGACGCTCGGCACGAGCGGCCACGGGTAGGACCCGCGCAGCACGGTGCGGTTGACGGTCTGCCCCGTCTGGTACGCCTCGGAAGCCTTGTTGAGCGCCACGATCTGGTTGAGCTTGGAGTAGAAGTACCGGTAGGCCTCCCAGTTCTCCCACAGGTGCGCGTAGGCCTTGCGGTTCTCGTTCGGGCGGGTGTTCGTGCCGCCCTCGGCCGGACGCGTCGTGCCCGGCGCGGCACGCGCCTCACCGAGCAGGCCGATGCTGTTCTTGAGCGCCGACGTGTTGCGCAGGATGCCCTCGTGGCTGTCGCCGCCGGTGCTGTACGGACCCATCCACCAGCCCGACTGGGCCGCGGCGCCGTACATCCATTCGTTGACGAGGAACTTGCCCTCGTTGAACAGCGGCTCGTACACGTTGAGGTGACGCGCGGTGAGGATCGGCAGGTCCTCGCTGTCGCCCTCGTGGTTGTCCACCGAGACGTCGGGCGTGTAGTCGCGGATGAGCTGCGCCTGCGCCTTGGTCTCGGCCTGCTCGATCAGCGCGTGGTCACGGTTGAGGTCCTGCCCGGTCGAGTTGCCGCGCTGGTTGAGCGCGCGGCCGTCCGGGTTGCTCGACGGCATGATCAGCACGGTGATCTTGCTGAGCATGTCGAGGATCGTCGGATCGTTCGTGGTCGCGAGCTGGCGAGCCATCGTGAAGCACGTCTCGCGGCCCGAGGCCTCGTTGCCGTGCACGTTGCAGTTGACCCAGAACGTCGGCCGGGCCGAGATCTCCGCCGCGGTGTCCGGCGGCTTCGGGTAGCCGAGGATGTACAGATCCAGCGGCCGGTTCTGGATCGTCCGCGTGAGCTCCACGCGGCGGAAGCGGTCACTCGCCGCGTCCAGCGCGACCGCGAACGTCTCTTCCTCAGCGGTGGTGGTGTACGGCCGCTGGAGCGGCTCGGTGGCCGCGGTGTCGCGCTTCTCCCACGCCGTCAGCAGCTCCGCTGGGCCGGGATGGCCGAGCGTGGTGCCGGTCACCGGCGTCGAGTACGGCTTGAGCACGGCGCCCGTGCCGGTGCCGAAGCGTGCCCGGACGCGCCAGCGGAAGCCGTCGCCGAGCTTGAAGCCGGAGTCCGCGAACGACGGCTTGTCCGGCGTGATCGTGCGCTGCGACTGCCAGACGCCGACGACCGTTCCGGCCGTGGTGTCGGGCGTCCCGAGCGGCGCGCGCTCGATCTGGTAGTCCGTCGCGCCGGCCACCGGGTTCCACTTGAGCGTGGTGAACCCGACGTCCTGAGTCGCAGTCAGGCCCGTCACCTGATCTGGCTCTTGCGCGGACGCCGCAGCCGGAAACAGCAGCATCGCGGCGCCGAGCGCCGCGATCAATCCCCTACTCCTCATGAACCCCCCCGGGTCTCGAAGTGAGCGGAACCTATCCGGAAGTCCAGGTCCCGCGCAGTGGCGGGCACCGCAATTGGGCCGACGGGGTTAAGGAGTGGTGGTCGAGAGCGTGAAGGTCAGCGTCCTGGAATAGGTGCCGGTCCGCAGGGCGTCCGTGGCCCCGATCGGCTGGCGGAACAGGATGTCGACGGTCCCGTGGCTGACCGGCGCGGTGAACGCGGGCGGCGTGAGCTGGACCTGCAACGGCCGCGGGAGCCGGAACGCGCCGTTGGTCAGGTAGCCGGGCTCGCTGGTGGTCAGCGTCGCCTCGCCCGCGGTCGAGATCACGTCGGCCCAGGTCGCCGCGGTGTAGGTCCGCTCGACGCCCGGGGCGAACGTCGGGAACGTGGCGGGCGGCCCGAGCGTGAGCGTGAGCGTCGCCGGCACCGTGCCGCTGACGATGGTCGAGACCGCGTCGGCGTTGGCCGGCGTGCTCGGCGCACAGGCGCGGGTGCTGACCGCGTACGCGTTGCCGGGGACGCATCGCCACAGGCTCGGGTTCGTCTCGCTCGGCGGCTTGCGGAGCTTGGTCGCCTGCTCGTAGGCGTACCCGAACGCGAGCAGCGCGGCCTCGCTGAACGCGGTGCCGTTGAAGGCGATCCCCACGGGGTCGCGCGTGGCCGACGCGTAGCCGGCGGGCACGACGAGCTGCGGGTAGCCCGCCCGCGCGCCGAGCCCGGTCAGCGTGCCGGACGGGGTCATGAGTGCGTCGAGCTGGTTGGCCGTCAGCACGTTGTCGATCGCGGCGCGGGCGCTCGCCCGGCCGGTGTCACGCGCGGTCACGTACGCCGCGTTCTGCGCGGGGTCGGTGAGGTCCGTCGCCTGGCTGGCGAGCAGCTGGGACTGGCCGAACTTGAGCGCTTCGCCCTCGTGGTCCTCGTTGAAGTCGATGATGTCCGCGAGCGACTTCATCGGCGCGCTCGCGGGCAGCCGGGAGAGGTACGCGTTCAGGTCGCGCTTGAACTCCGGCGTGAGGATGTCCCCGGTCCCGGCCGCGGTCGGCGAGGCGACCGTGACGGTGGTGGCACCGAGCGCCTGCACGGCGGCGATCGCCGCGACGTACTGCGCGTTCGTGTTGGTGATCACGCCGATCCGCTTGCCGGCGAGCGCGTCCGCTTTCAGGGCGCCGAGGTAGTCCGGGACGGTCGCGGGCGCGGCGTCCGTGGCCGGGTCCTGCGCGTCCTTGCCGGCGATCGCGCCGAGCTCGGCCGCCGCGTCAGCGACGGTGCGCGTCATCGGGCCCGCCGTGTCCTGGGTGGCGCTGATCGGGAGGATGCCGGTGCGCGAGACCAGGCCGATCGTCGGCCGCAGCCCGACGATGCCCTGCGCGGCGGACGGGGAGACGATCGAGCCGGAGGTCTCCGTGCCGATCGTGATCGCCGCGAGCCCCGCGGCGGCCGCGGCGCCGGAGCCGCTGCTCGACCCGCTCGGCGTGATGTCCGCGTTGTACGGGTTGAGCACCTGGCCGCCGAGCGAGCTGTAGCCGCTCGGCATCCCGTTGGTGAGGAAGTTCGCGAACTCGGACAGGTTGAGCTTGCCGAGCAGGATCGCGCCCGCGGCGCGCAGCTTGGCAACGACCGGCGAGTCGGTGGCGGGGATGCTGTTCTCCAGCGCGACGGACCCCGCGGTCGTGGGCAGGCCGGCGACGTCGAGGTTGTCCTTCACGAGCACCGGGATGCCGTGGAGCGGGCCGCGGACGGTCCCGGCGGCGCGCTCGGCGTCGGCCTTCGCGGCCTCCTGCAGCGCCTTCGGATTGATCAGCCGCACGGCGTTGATCGACGGCCCTTCGGTGTTCGTGAGCGCGATCCGCTGCAGGTAGGCCTTCGTGAGCTGGGTCGCGCTGAGCGTGCCGGCGGTCATCCGCTGCTGGAGGTCGGCGACGGTCGCGGTCTCCAGCGGGAAGTCGAGCGTGACGCCGGTGGCGACCTCGCGACCCGGCGGGCAGGAACGCGGCGCGCCGGCGTAGCAGCGCCAGCTGGCCGGGTTGATCTCGCTCGGGACCCTGCGCAGCTTGGTCGCCTGCTCGTAGGCATAGGCGAACGCGAGCAGCGCGGCCTCGCTGAACGCGGTGCCGTTGAACGCGACCCCGACCGGGGCGCGGCCGGCGGCGTTGTAGCCCGCGGGCACGACGATCTGCGGGTAGCCGGCCCGGGCGCCGAGCCCGGTCAGCGTGCCGCTCGGCGTGAGGATCGCGTCGAGGCTGTTGCTCGTGAGCGCGGCGTCGATGGCGGCGCGGGCGCTCGCGCGGCCCGTGTCCCGTGCCGTGACGTAGGCCGCGTTCTGCGCCGGGTCGTTGAGATCGGTCCGCTCGCTGGCCTCGAGCTGCGACTGGCCGAACTTGAGCGTCTCGTCGGCGTGCAAATTGTTGAAGGCGATGATGTCCGCGAGCGACTTCATCGGCGCGCTCGCGGGCAGCCGGCCGAGGTACGCGTTCAGGTCGCGCTTGAACTCCGGCGTGAGGATGTCGCCCGTCCCCGCCGCGGTCGGCGAGGCGACCGTCACCGTGGTCGCGCCGAGCGCCTGCACCGCGGCGACCGCGGCGACGTACTGCGCGTTCGTGTTGGTGATGACGCCGATCCGCTTGCCGGCGAGCGCGTCGGCCTTCAGACCGCTGAGGTAGTCGGGGACGGCCGGGGCGCCGGTCGTGGCCGGGTCCTCCGGGTCGCTGCCCGCGATCGCCTGCAGCTCGGCGGCGGCGTCGGCGACGGTGCGCGTCATCGGGCCGGCCGTGTCCTGGGTGGCGGAGATCGGCAGGATGCCGGCGCGCGAGACCAGGCCGACCGTCGGGCGCAGGCCGACGATCCCCTGCTGCGCGGAGGGCGAGACGATCGAGCCGGACGTCTCCGTGCCGATCGTGATCGCCGCGAGCCCCGCGGCGGCCGCGCTGCCCGAGCCGCTGGACGAGCCGCTCGTGCCGAGGTCGAGATCGTACGGGTTGAGCACCTGCCCGCCGAGCGAGCTGTAGCCGTTGGGCATCCCGCTCGTCATGAAGTTCGCGAACTCGGACAGGTTCGTCTTGCCGAGGATCACGGCCCCGGCGGCGCGCAGCTTGGCGACGACGGTGGAGTCACGAGAGGGGATCGAGTTCTGGAGCGCGACCGTGCCGGCCGTGGTCGGCAGGCCGGCGACGTCCAGGTTGTCCTTGACCAGCACCGGGACGCCGTGCAGCGGGCCGCGGAGCTTGCCGGTCGCGCGCTCGAGGTCGAGCAGGCTCGCGTCCTGCAGCGCGCGCGGGTTGACGAGGCGCACCGCGTTCAGGCCCGGGCCGCGCGCGTTGACGGCGGCGATCCGGTCGACGTAGGCGCGCGTGAGCTGGACGCTCGTGAGCTGGCCCGCGGCCATCTTGGTCTGCAGCTCGGAGACCGTCAGTCGCTCGAGGTCCAGCGCAGGGGCGGCCGCCTTCGCCGGAACGGCGACGAGCAGCAGGCCCACAAGCGCACAGGCCAACGACAACGACTTCATCAACGACACTCCCCCGGGTTGGACTCGCGCCCCCCACTCAATCCGGGAAGGCGGGGTGGTGTCAATAGATCAAACGTGCAGTTCTAAGCGGGCGGACGCCACGAACCGTCGCGGGTGCGGCGCCGATGCCGTCGCGCCGACCGGAACCCTTCCGCGAGCAGCAGCCACCACCACGGCCGCAAACGGAGCGGCCACGTCCAGTCCCAGCGCAGCGGTTTGAGGCGACGGGCGCGGCGGTCGTCGGCGAGCAGCCGGCGCGTGCCCGCGGTCAGGCGACGGACGGTGAGCGCGCGGACGAGCTCGAACACGGCGGCGAAGAGGAGGAAGGCCACGGTTCCGCCGCTCGCGCCGGGTACGAGCAGCAGGGCCAGCAGCGCGCACGCCGCGCTGAAGCGGCGGTAGACGAACGCGCGGCCCGCCGGCCCGGTGTGCAGCAGGTTCTCGCGGGCCTCCGCCAGGCGCGGGTCCAGCCGGGCGGCGGCCTCGAACTGCTCGCCGACACCGTCGCGCTGGTAGCTGCGCAGGCGAGCGACGGCGAGGTTGTTGAGCGCGTCGGCGTCCTCGGGGTCGAGCGCGAGCGCGCGCGAGAAGGCCTCGATCGCCTCCGCGGGCCGGTCCTGCTCGAGCAGGATCTCGCCGTACGTGGCGTGCGTGTCGGCGTCCTCGGGCTCGAGCTCGACGGCGTGGCGGGCGGCGGCGATGGCACCGGCCTCGTCCCCGGCGGCCTGCAGCGCATTCGCCAGCACGACGTGCGGATAGGCGAGCTCGGGGTTCAGCCGCGTCGCGAACAGCGCGGCCTGCCTGGCCTCCGGCGCACGCTTGAGCTTGAGCAGCGCGACCGAGCGCACCTGGTGGCCCGTGGCGAGCTCCGGCCCGCACGCGACGGCGGCGTCACCGGCGCGCAGCGCGTCCTGGAAGCGGCCGAGCTGCAGGTACGCGTGGCCGGCGAGCGCGTGCAGGGCGGCATTGCCGGGCTCACTCGTGATCGCGGTGTGCACGTGCCGCAGGGCTTCGTCCGGCCGGTGCAGCTCCAGGAGCGCGAGCGCCCGCTTCAGCGCGGCCCCCGTGCTCACAGCAGCTTGTGCGTGCGGATGTAGGCCAGCAGGTCGTCGAACTGGCCGCCCTCGTTCGCGTAGACCGCGTAGTTGTGGGCGATCCCGAACCAGGCGCGGGTGGAGGGCGCGGTCTCGCTCGCCGCCTGGTCGAGCTGCCCCTGCGTGATCGGGTGCATCGCGCCGGTCCGCACCGACTCTTGGAGCGCGAGCTCGGAGGCCGATTCCACAATGTGAACAATGTCCGCACCCGAACATCCATCGGTGCGGCGGGCGAGTTTGACGGTGTCGACGCCGCGGATCGGCCGGCCGGCGAGGGCCTTGCGGAAGATCGTCTCGCGGGCGGGAAGGTCGGGCGGGAGCACGAGCACGGTGCGGTCCAGCCGCCCCGGCCGGCGCAGGGCGGTGTCGACGTCCCACGGGTGATTGGTCGCCGCGAGCACAAAGACGCCCTCGTTGTCGGCCTGCGCGCCGTCGAGCTCCGCGAGCAGCTGGTTGACGACGTTGCGGCCGGCCGAGTGGCGCATCTGGCTGCGCTTCTGGCCGAGCGCGTCGAGCTCGTCCAGGAACAGGACGCACGGCGCGGCGCGGCGGGCCGACGCGAACGCGTCGTGCAGCCGGCGCTCGGACTCGCCGAGCCACATGTCGAGCACGTCGTTGAGGCCGAGGGCGAAGAAGCTCGCGCCGAGCTCGCCGGCCACCGCGCGGGCCAGGAACGTCTTGCCGCACCCTGGCGGGCCGTAGAGCAGCAGGCCGCCGCGCAGCGACTTGCCGTAGTACGCGCGCAGCTCGGGGTTGCGCAGCGGCGCCAGGAACGCGGCGTCCAGCCGCGCCTTCACCTGCTCGAGGCCACCGACGTCGTCGAGCGTGACGCGCGGGCGGTCCGGTGCCGGCAGCCCTTCGGGGTCGAGCTCGGTGAACCCCTCCGGGATCACGAGCGGCCCCTGCGTCTCGTCCTCGTCCACGGGCCCGATCCCGGCGTCGGTCTCGACCCAGCGGTCGGCGTCGAACGCGGCGGCCGTGTCCGCGAAGCCGCCCAGCAGCCGCGCGTAGCGCTCGGCCTTGTCGTGGTCACCGAGCGCCCGGGAGGCGTCGCGCGCGGTGGCGAGCGCCTCCGCGTGGTCGGGCTCGGCGCTCAGCGCCGCCTGGGCGTGCTCGAGCGCCCGCCCCGGGTCGCCCGCCATCACCAGCAGCGACGCGAGATGGACGCGCAGCGCCGGGTTCCCGGGCTCGACCGCGATCGCCGTCTCCAGCGCGGCGATGACTGAGGCGTCGACGGACACGGAGGTGGGGTTACCCGGAGACTTGTCGAGTGAGCCTTGCAATCGCGTCACGACCCGGCACACTTGATCTATGTCGTGGCAGCGCCCCTACTCGGAACTCCGTGCTTCGGACTCCGAGCGCGAGCGCGTCGTCGAGTTCCTGCGCGAGCACGCCCTCGTCGGACGCCTCAACCACGATGAGCTCGAAGAGCGCATCGGCCTCGCCTACGCCGCCATCTACCGCGGCGATCTCGAGCGCCTGATCGGCGACCTGCCACGCCGTGACCAGCCCGTGGCGCGTCGTTCCCGGCCGGACCAGGCCCGCGCCGTGGTGCACAAGCGCAACGAGCCGAAGCCCTTCATGGTCCTCGTCGGCATGTCGGCGATCGCGATCCCGATGATCGTCCTCACGGGCGCGATCATCGCGCTCGCCGTCGTCGTGATGATGTCCGCGTTGATCGTGCCGCTGCTCATCGTGGCCCTGCTGATCGCGCACGGCGCCAAGCGCCGACGCATGCATCACCGCCCGCACGGCGGTGGCATGGCCGGCGGCTTCAGCTAGCTCAACCGCGTGGATGGGCTCGCCGAGCTGGAAGCCCTTCCGCTCGGCCTCCCAGAAGGCCTCGAGCTCGAATGGCTCGGCGTCGCCGGGTACCGGCTCACGTACGAGGGAACGAGCATCCTCGTCGACCCGTACGTCTCGCGCGTGCCGCTCCGCAGCGTCCTGCTGAGACGACCCGCGCTCCCCGACGACGGCGTGATCGACCGCTACGTCAAGCCGCCCGGCCCCGTCGCCGGGATCCTCGTCGGGCACACGCACTGGGACCATGCCGTCGACGCGCCCGCTTTGGCGCGGCGCTTCGACGCGCCGGCGTTCGGCTCCGAGTCGCTCGCGCAGCTCATGCGACTGCACGGTCGGGCCAGCACGGTGGTCGAGCCGCGCAAGCGCTACGAGCTGGGGCCGTTCGTGGTGTCGTTCACGCCGAGCCGGCACTCGAAGCTGCTCTTCGGGCGCAAGGTGCCGTTCGCCGGGCCGCTCACCTGCGAGGACGTGCACGCGTTGACGCCGGGCGCGTACAAGTGCGGCGCGGTGTACGGCATCCGGATTGAGGTCGCGGGGATCGCGCTCTACCACCAGGGCAGCGCCGATCTCGACGACGACGCGCTCGGGCACGAGCCGGTCGACGTCTTCCTGGCGGGCGTGACCGGGCGGCAGGTCACGCCGCGCTACTGGGAGCGGATCCTGCCCAAGCTGGACCCGCGCGTGCTGGTGCCGACGCACTACGACGACTTCTTCGCGCCGCTGGGCACGCGGCTGAAGCTGATCCGCAAGGTCAACCTGGAGGGCGTGCCGGACGAGGTGCGCGCGGTCACGCAGGACGCGACGGTGGCGGCGCTCAGGCGCGTCGACTGACGAGGTCGCGCGCCGCGGCCTCCCACTCCGGGAACGCGAAGGCGAAGCCGGACTCGAGCAGCCGGCCCGGCACGACGCGGCGGCTCTTCAGCACCAGCTCCGTCTCGGTGCGCATGAAGAACGCGCCGACTTCGAGCATCCACTTGGTCGCGGGCAGCCCGACGCGTCCGTCGCGCAGCACGCGCATGAAGTCCCCGTACGGCACCGGGTTCGGCGACGACAGGTTCACGGGGCCCGCGAACGACTCGTCCTCGATCAGCCGCCGGACGGCACGGGCGAAGTCGACGTCGTGAATCCACGACACGTACTGGCGCCCGCCGGCGGCCGGACCGCCGAGGCCACGCCGCGCGAGCCCGTAGAGCGTGTCGAAGACGCCGTCGCGGTCCGGGCTCATGACCATCGCCGTGCGCATCAGCACCGTCCGCACGGGCGCGTCGGCGGCCGCCTCCTCCCAGCGCTTGGCGACGTCGATCGAGAACCGCCACGTGTCCGGCACGCCGACCTCGTCGCCGCCGAGCCGCCCGGACTCGTCCCACGCGGGCCCGTAGTTGTCGGCGTAGATCGTCGCCGTCGACGACTGGAGCCAGACGCGCGGCGGCGCAGCGCAGCCCCGCAGCGCATCGCGCAGCGCCCACGTCGACTCGAGCCGGGAGCGCATGATCGCCCGCCGGTTCGCCGGGGTGTAGCGGCAATCGACCGTCCGCCCGGCGAGGTTGATCAGCGCGTCCGCGCCCTCGAGCGCCTCGACCCAGGCGCCGAGCGTCCGCCCGTCCCAGCGCACCCCCTCCGACCGCGCGATCACGACGACCTCGTCGCCCGCGAACTCACGCTTGAGCACGTGACCGACCTGACCCGTCCCGCCTGCGAGCACGATCTTCATCGGTGAGTCACCGTAGCTTGACAAATATTCTTGTCAAGGGTTCAATGGGGCCATGCGGGACATCGAGCTGATCGACGACCCGGCCGTCGCCGCCGCCGCGCTGGACCCCATTCGGTCCCGTCTGCTGGCCGAGCTGGCCACGCCCGGCAGCGCCGCCAACCTGGCTGCGCGCGTCGGCCTCCCGCGCCAGAAGGTCAACTACCACCTGCGGGCGCTGGAAGAGCGCGGGCTCGTGGAGGTCGCGGAGGAGCGCCGCCACGGCGGGCTCACCGAGCGCGTCCTGCGCGCGACCGCCGCGTCCTACATCGTCTCGCCCGCGGCGCTGGGCCGGCGCGCGCTCGCGAGCCGCTACCTGATCGCGCTCGCCGCGCGGATGCTGCGCGAGGTCGCGCAGCTCGACGCCCAGCAGGACACGCTCGGCCTCGACGCCGAGATCAGGTTCGCCACCCCCGACGACCGCGCCGCGTTCGCCGAGGAGCTGACCGAGGCCGTCACCCGCCTCGTCGGCAAGTACCACGACGACGCGGGCAGGCCGCATCGCCTCGTCGTCGCCACCCACCCGATCCAGGAGGCCGGCAGTGAGACGTGAGAACCGCATCGAGGTCCCGGGCACGCCGGAGCAGGTGTGGGAGGCGATCGCGACCGGGCACGGCATCGAGACGTGGTTCGTGCCGGCCGAGGTCGAGGGCCGCGTCGGCGGCAAGGTGCGGCTGGACATGGGCACCGGCATGGCCGACTCGGGCGTCGTGACCGACTGGGACCCGCCGCGTCGCTTCGCCTACGAGGAGACGTGGGAGGGCGAGGTCGAGGGCAAGCTCGCGACCGAGTTCCTGGTCGAGGCGCAGAGCGGCGGGACGACCGTCATCCGGCTGGTCAGCACCGTCCAGGCGACCGGCGGCAACTGGGACGACATGCTCGACAACCTGTCCGCGGGCTGGGACGGCTACCTGCTGATCCTCAAGACCTACCTGGAGCACTTCGCCGGCCAGCCGTGCCGCACGGTCATGGTCGCGCGCTTCGACCCCGTGGACCGCGCCGACGCCTACGCCGCGCTCACGCCGCCATGGGAGGGCGAGGTCGTCCACGACGGCGAGCACGAGCGGATCGTCCGCATGACCGCGCCCGCCCCGGGCATCGGCCTCGTCATGGCGTTCGCGATGGGCGGCGCGACGATGAGCGCCGTGCACCTGTACCTCTACGGCGCGGACGCGCCCGACCTCGCCGACGAGTGGCGCGCGTGGTTGGACTCCCAGAGGATCGGATCGCCTTCGGAGACCTCCGCGCCGAGCTGACCCAGCACGCCGGCCAGCGCCTCGCGGCGGACCGCGCCGAACGCCAGCACGTGTGAGAGCACGCCGCCGTAGGTGAACGACTGCGGCGGCTCGCACAGCGCATCCACGAACGCGTCGTCGTAGGCGCCGCGGTCGCGGATGCGCTTGGCGATCCGCGCGAAGTCCCGCGCCGCGCGCTCGAACCGCGGCAACCACGGGCCGGAGCCGGAAGCCGGGACCGCGCGGCCGTCGATCGCCGCCACCCACACCTCCAGCGTGTACACGAGCCGCTCGCACATCAGCGCCGCGCTCGGCTCCTCGCCCTCGAACCAGACAAGCACCAGGCCGGGCCGGAGCTCGCGCTCCAGCTCGGCCGCATCGAGCGCCGCCGCCGCGCGCAGCAGCTCCCGCACCCGGTCGAGGTGATGCGCGACCATCCGCTCCGTCAGGTCGCCGGTGGCCGGCGCGCCCGGGAGCAGCAGCCCGGCGGGCGGGTGGAAGTGGATGCCGTTCGGCGCGGCGAGCTGGACGTCGCCGGCGAACGCGCTCGGCGGCGCGCCGTACGCCCGCGAGAAGGCGCGCGAGAACGCCGCGACCGACCCGTAGCCCGCGAGCTCGGCCGCCTCGGCCGCCGTCACGCCCGCCCGCAGCTGCCACGCCGCGCGCTCGAGCAGCAACCGCCGGCGCAGCGCCACCGGCGACTCGCCCGTGGCCGCCGCGAGCAGCCGGTCGAGGTGATCGCGCGAGAAGTGCGCGCGCTCGGCCAGGACGGCACCGTCGACGGCGTCGTCCAACGACGAGAGCACGAGATCGAGGAGGTCACGAAGGCGGTCGGCCATGTTGATCGCGTTCGACGTCTTACTGGACGGCGCGCCGAAGTGACGCCACCGTGCCGGTCATGGCCACCTGGAACGAGTTCGAGACCGCCGCCCCCGACCTCGCCGACCGCATCCGCGCGAGCTTCAAAGCCCACACGCACCTGACGATCGCGACGCTGCGCAAGGACGGCGCGCCGCGCATCTCCGGCACCGAGGTGCAGTTCGAGGGCGACGACCTCTGGATCGGGTCGATGGCCAACGCGCTGAAGGCGAAGGACCTCCAGCGCGACCCGCGGTTCGCGCTGCACAGCGGGTCGGTCGAACCGGACGAGGGCCTGGCCGACGCGAAGATCGCCGGCCACGCGCACGGGGTCCCGAACCAGGAGCACCACAAGTTCCGCCTGGAGGTCTCCGAGGCGTCGATCGTCAGCCTGGACGACGCCAAGGAGCACCTGATCATCGACCTCTGGACGGCCGACGGCGGGGTCAAGCAGATCAAGCGGAAGTGAGCGCGATCTCGCGCCGCGCCTCGGCCGACCGGTAACAGGCGTCGACGATCGAGGCGAGCCCCGCCGCGGCCACACCTTCGCCCCCGCGGCCCGCCCGCACGGTCTCCAGGAACTGCGCGACGACCGCGTCGTGCCCCGTCCCGGCCCGCGGGTGGAGCTCGGTGACCGCGGCCACGCCCGCGACGTCGCTGAAGACCTTCAGCGTCCCGATCGCCTCCATGTCGACCACGCGCAGGTCCGCGCCGCCCTCGGTGCCGAAGAGCGTGATCCCGAACTCGTCGCCGGCGGTGCGGTGCGCGGCCCAGCTCGCCTCGACCAGCAGCGTCCCGCCGTCGTCCAGGCGCAGGAACGCGGTCGCGAGGTCCTCGACGTCGAAGCCGCCCGCGCCGCCCGTCTTGTCGGACACCTCGGCGTCGCCGAAGCCGCCGGTGGCGAGCAGGTCGTAGGTGCTCGCGCTCACCGTCGTCACGCGCGGCTGTCCGAGCAGGAACAGCGCGTAGTCGAGCACGTGGATGCCGATGTCCAGCAGCGGCCCGCCGCCCGCCTGCTCGCGGTTGGTGAACCACGAGCCGAGCGTCGGGATGCCGGTCCGCCGCAGCCACCACGCCTTCGCGTAGTACACCTGCCCGAGCCGACCGTCCTCCACGACCCGCCGCAGCGTCTGGATGTCCCCGCGCTGGCGATGGTTGAAGGCGACGTCGAGCACGCGATCGGCGCGTTCGGCCGCGTCCACCATCGAAGCGGCTTCGGACGGCGTCCGCGCGATCGGCTTCTCGCACAGGACATGGAGCCCGCGCTCCAGCGCCGCGATCGTGATCGGCGCGTGCAGGAACGTCGGCACGGCGACGCTGACGACGTCCAGCGACTCGTCCGCGAACAGCTCCGCCCAGTCGCCGACGTGCCGCTCCACACCCAGGCGGTCCGCAAGCTCGCGGCGCACGGGCTCCTCCAGCCCGGCGATCCCGGCGAGCTCGACGCCGGGCAGCTTCGCGTAGGCCTCGGCGTGCTGGATGCCGGCCCAGCCGACCCCAACAACCCCCGCCCGCAGTGTCTTCGTGGTAGAGATCGGCGGATGGTACGCGTAACGGTGTGGGGCGAGAACGTCCACGAGCGGACCGAGGACGCCGTCCGCGAGCGCTACCCGGACGGCATGCACGGCGCGGTCGCGGCGGGGCTACGCCAGGTCCTCGGGGATCAAGTGGAGACTCGAACCGCCACGCTCGACCAGCCCGAGCACGGGCTCCCGCAGGACGTCATCGACCAGACCGACGTCCTGACCTGGTGGGGTCACATCGCGCACGACCAGGTCGAGGACGCGATCGTTGACCGCGTCCACCGGGCGGTCCTCGGCGGCATGGGCCTGCTCGTCCTGCACTCGGGCCACTACTCGAAGATCCTGCAGCGCGTGCTGGGCACGAGCTGCAGCCTCAAGTGGCGCAACGAGGGCGAGCGCGAGCTGGTGTGGACGGTCAACCCGGCGCATCCGATCGCGCAGGGCGTGCCGCATCCGATCGTCATCCCCGAGCAGGAGATGTACGGCGAGCACTTCGACATCCCGGAGCCCGACGAGCTCGTGTTCATCTCGAGCTTCGCCGGCGGCGAGGTGTTCCGCTCCGGCTGCTGCTTCCAGCGCGGCGCGGGCCGGATCTTCTACTTCAGCCCCGGCGACCAGGACTACCCGGTCTACTTCCAGCCCGAGATCCAGCGCGTGCTGGCCAACGCGGTCACGTGGGCGACCCCGCGCACCCGCGGCCCGGTGCCCGAGGCGCCGAACGCGCCCCGCGACTGGTACCTGACCTAGTTAGTCCGGCTCGCCCGCGGCGATGAACTGCTCGGGGTAGCCGTACATGCCGTGCTCGACGATGTCGAGGCCCTCGCGCTCCTCGTCGGGCGTCACGCGCAGGCCGACCGTCGCCTTGATCGCCCCGAAGGTCACGTAGGACAGCGTGAACACGACCACGAACGCGATCGCGACACCGAGCGCCTGCACCCCGAGCTGCTCGAACGAGCCGTTGTAGACGAGCCCCGGCCGGCCGGGCAACCCGGCGGCCTCGATCAACCGGGGCGAGGCGAACAGGCCACAGCTGAGCGTGCCCCAGATGCCGGCGATGCCGTGCGCGGAGAGCGCGCCGACCGGGTCGTCCAGCACCCGGTCGATCGCCAGCACGGACACGACCACGAGCACGCCCGCGACGAGCCCGATGATCGGCGCGGCCCAGAACTCGACGAAGCCCGACGGCGCCGTGATCGCCACCAGCGCCGCGACGGCGCCGTTGCCGACCATGCCGACGTCCAGCCGGCCGACCATCAGCGTGACCGTCACCGCCGCCCCGACGACCCCCGCCGCCGCGGCGAGGTTGGTGACGAAGATGACCTCGGCGAAGCGGTTGCCGTCCGTGCCGAGCGTCGAGCCGCCGTTGAAGCCGAACCAGCCGAGCCAGAGGATCAGCACGCCGAGCCCGAACAGCGGCATCGAGTGGCCGGGGATCGCGCGCGGCGTGCCGTCCGGCGCGTACTTGCCGCGGCGCGGGCCGAGCAGGAGCAGCGCCGCCAGGCCGCCGGTCGCGCCGGTCAGGTGCACGACGGTCGAGCCCGCGAAGTCCTGCATCCCGTCGCCGATGTCGCTCAGCAGCCCGCCGCCGAAGATCCAGTGCGCCATCAGGGGATAGATCAGCGCCGCGAACACGACGCCGTAGAGCGGATAGGCGATGAAGCGCACGCGCTCGAGCGTCGTCCCCCACACGATCGCCAGCGAGACCGCGCAGAACACGAGCTGGAAGAACGCGAACGCGCTCCCGGCCCCGTCCAGCGGCCCGGGGATCGGGCTGCCCTCACCGAGCACGTGGCCGATCGAGAGGAAGAAGCCTGAGGTGCCGGCGAACCAGCCGTCGCCGCCGAACGCGAGCGCGAAGCCCGCCAGCCACCACGCGAGCGAGACCGTCGCGAAGTTGATCAGCACCTTCGCCACGACCGTGCCCGCGTTCTTGCCGCGCGAGAAGCCGATCTCCAGGCACGCGAAGCCCGCCTGCATGAACATCACGAGCACGCCCGCGACCAGGACCCAGGTGACGTCGAGCTCGCTCATGCGCGTGGCAACCGATCGGCGGGAACGGGGCGCCCGAGCAGGAAGCCCTGGGCGAGCGGGCAGCCGTGCTCGCGCAGGAACTCGAGCTGCGGCTCGGTCTCCACACCCTCGACCACGGCGTTCATGCCGAGGGCATTGGCGAGCGAGAGCATCGCGGCGACGATCGAGCCGGCGCTGCGGTCCTCGGGCACGCCGGCGAGGAACGAGCGGTCGACCTTCAAGGTGTCCACGGCCAACGCCCGCAGGCGTCCGAGCGAGGAGTGCCCGGCGCCGAAGTCGTCGATCGCGACCTTCAGGCCCGCCTCGCGAAGCTCCTCCAGCAGCGACGTGTGGCGGTGCTCGTCGCTGAGCACGGCGCTCTCGGTCAGCTCCGCGGTGAACTGCTCGCGCGGCAGCCCGTGCGCGTCGATCGCGGCGGCGATCGAGGCCACGAGGTCCGGCCGGCGCAGCTGCCGCGGCGAGAGGTTGAAGCCGAGCCCCGGCACGAAGCCCTCGTCGCGCCAGCGGGCGGCCTGCGCGCACAGCTCCTCCACGACCCACTGGCCGATCGCGTCGATCAGGCCCGTGTCCTCGGCGACCGGGATGAACAGGCCGGGCGGCACGAGGCCCTGCTCTGGGTCCTGCCAGCGCACGAGCGCCTCGGCGGACACCAGCGCGCCGGTCTCGACGGCGAAGATCGGCTGGTACTGCAGCAGCAGCTGGCCCTCGCTGATCGCGCGCCGGAGCCGGCTCGTCACGAGCAGACGGGCGCGCGCGTCGTCGCCGCCGTCGGGCTCGTAGAACGCGACGGTCCCGCGGCCGCTGCGCTTGGCCTGGTACATCGCGGCGTCGGCGAACTTGAGCAGCGTCTCGGGGTCCTCGGCGTGCTCAGGCATGAGCGCGACGCCGATCGACGCGCCCACGTGGAAGACCGCGTCCGAGAGCTCGAACGGCACCTCGAGCGCCTCCGCGATCCGCTCGCCGGTCGAGCGCGCCGCCTCGCGCGGGTCCTCGTCCTCGCCGCAGTGGAGCAGCAGCAGGAACTCGTCACCGCCCTGCCGGGCCAGCACGTCGCCGCTGCGGGTCAGCTCGGACACGCGCTGGGCCGTCCCGAGCAGCACCGCGTCGCCCGCGGCGTGCCCGAGCGAGTCGTTGACGAGCTTGAAGTTGTCCAGGTCGAAGTACAGGAGCGCGAGCGACGTCTGGCCGCGGCGGGCGCGCGAGGCCGCGCGGTTGAGCTGCTCCTCCAGCAGCGCGCGGTTCGGCAGGCCGGTGAGCCGGTCGTGGTAGGCGAGGAACGCGACCTGCGCCTCGGCCCGGTCGCGCGCCGTGATGTCCTCGCCCGCGCGCAGCACCGCGGTCACCCGGCCGTCGTCGTCGAGCAGTACCGCGTTGCGCCACGAGACCTTGCGCGACTCGCCGTCACGGGTCTGCACGAACGTCTCGAGCGTCTCGCCCGGCGTCTCCACGCGTGAGACGACGCGGTGGAAGGCGCGCCGCGAGTCCAGGCGCTCCGAGGACGGCACGACCGCGTTGAACCAGTCACGGCCGAGCAGCTCGTCCTCCTGGAAGCCGAGCAGCTCACACCCCTGGCGGTTGATCAGCTGCACGATGCCGTCGGGATCGAGCACCACGACGAGCGTGCTCGCGACGTCGAGGAAGCGCTGGGCGCGGTCGCGCTGCTCGCGCAGGTCGCGATCGGCGACGACCCTGGCGGTGACGTCCGCGAACGTGCACACGAGCCGGGCGCGCTCGCCCACGCGGTCGCCGGTCGGGCGCACGTTCAGCGTCACCCACTGCGGCTGGCCGTCGGGCGCGATCCGCTCGTAGGTGGCGTGACGGGTGACGCCGTCGCGCAACGCGGCCGCGAGTGGGCTCTCCAGCCGCCCGCCGAGCCCGGCGCCGGCCGCGGCGAAGTCGTGCTGCTGCAGACGTTCCTCGCTGATGCCTAGGATCCGCAGCGCGCTCGGGTTCCAGTTGATCGGGCGCAGGTCGCCGTCGGTGACGATCACGCCCTCGTCGAGCCCTTCCACGACGACGCGGCCGAGGCGCTCGGCGGCCCGCTGCGCCTGGTGGGCGCGGTGCTGCGGCCCGGCCTCGACGACGACCCCGCGGCTGACCAGCCGCTCTACCGGTCGCTCTCGTCGTTGTCTTTCACCGAACGGCGCGACCAGTCGAGGCATGTGATCGCGCGCATGGTAGAGATGGATTCGCGCGCGCTCACCGGTTTGGAGCGAATGAACGGAATCTCGCAGTACGGTTTAGCCCATGACGGCGATCTGCAGCGTCTGCGGCGAGGAGCATCCGCTCGCCGACATGGTCACCGCCCACATCGAGCCGGAGGACGTCCCCGCCGACGCCCGCGCGGCCACGCCCGAGCCACACGACTGGTGGCTGGCGGACGGTGAGGCCCTGCACGCCGAGCACCCGCGCTCGTTCTTCATCCCCACCCGCGAGCGCCGCGAGGCGCTGCAGCCGGGGGAGCTGATCAAGCTCGAGTTCCAGTACGGCCCGCACGCCGACAGCGAGGGCGAGGGCCACGTCGAGCGCATGTGGGTCGAGGTGGTCGAAGCCGGCCACGGCATCCTGCGCAACGGGCCGTTCCGCATCCAGGGGCTGGAGCTCGGCGACCACGTCAGCTTCCACCCGGAGCACGTGATCTCGATCGACTACTCCGACGCGGAGCTCGGCTACGCGCAGGACGAGCGGCCGATCGTCGACGAGCACATCCTGCGCGAGGACCGCGCGCCCGACGTCGTGGCGCGGGCACCCGGCCCTGACGGCGGGGACACGTGGTGGATGCTCCTGCGCGAGGACTCCTCCCAGCCTGTCGAGGAGCGGATCAACTTCCTCACCGACAAGTTCCCGGCGCTGGTCGAGCCGTTGCGGGCGGGCGAGGGCGTGTGGGAGCGCGACGGCGAGACCTACCGCCGCGTGGACGCGACCACCGGCGAGTGGCCGTCGCTGCTCGCGTTCCTGGCGAGCGCGGCCGAGCAGCTGCGCCTTTCGATGGAGCAGGACGCCCCGGATTGATGACGCCACGGCACCCCGTTCACGAGACGGTGAGCGGATGCTGTTCCGAATCCTCCCCACTGCAGTCGCGGCGCTCGCGCTGCCCGCCGCTCCCGCCTACGCCACCAAGGCCGAGCTCTCCCCCGACGGCCAGTTCCTCGACATCACCGAAAGCGCCCCGGGTGAGGTCAACGACATCATGGCCAGCCTGCACCGCTCGGGCGGCGGCTTCCGCATCGAGCTGATCGACAACCAGCCCGTCGCGGCCGGCACCGGCTGCACGCACGACGCGCAGCGCGGCATCACGAGCTGCACCGACCCGGTGCAGCAGATCCGCGTCTCGGTCGGCGGCGGCGACGACCGCGTCCAGGTCACCGAGATCGGCACCGACGTGACCTTCGGCGAGGGCGCGCTCGCCGTCGACCTCGGCGACGGCAACGACACCTTCCTCTCGCGGGACACCAACGCCGCCCCGGTCGCGCACGGCGGCGCCGGGAACGACACGTTCGAGGGCGGCATGAACGTCGACCGCTTCTTCGGCGGCGAGGGCGACGACTCGCTCAAGGGCGCCAACGGCGCCGACCAGCTGCACGGCGAGGGCGGCGCCGATGCACTCGTCGGCGACGGCCCGTCCGACCACGGCATCTTCGGCGACGTGCTCGACGGCGGTGACGGCCTCGACACCGTCACCGACTACGTCTATGCGGGCCAGACGAAGGACGCGCCGGCGATCGCGCTCACGCTCGACGGGGCCGCCAACGACGGACGTCCGGGCGAGGGCGACAACCTGCTCGCGGTCGAGCGCGTCAGCTCCGGCTCCGCCGGCTCGTTCACGGGCGACGCGGGCAACAACGAGTTCACCGGGCCGGAGGTCGGCGCCGCCGGCACGCTGCTCGGGCTCGGAGGCAACGACACGCTGATCGCCGGCGACGCGCACGGCGACGTCGTGGACGGCGGCGCGGGTGACGACCTGGTCGAGGGCGGCTTCGGCGACGACAAGCTCGTCGGCGGCCCGGGTCGCGACATCGTCAACGGCGACCGCAAGTCGCGCTGCAACGAGTACCACTGCGACTACTTCGGGGCGGGCAACGACACGATCGACGTCCGCGACGGCGAGGTCGACTCCGTGACCTGCGGCGTCGGCACCGACCGCGTGATCGCCGACGCCGGCGACACGATCGCCGCCGACTGCGAGACCGTCGAGCGCGCGCCGGCGACCGGCGGTCCGGAGACCAAGACGAACGGTCCGCAGCCGGGCGGCGCCTCCGCGTCGGTCAAGAAGATCAAGCTCGCCAAGGCGCTGAAGTCGGGCCTGACGGTGACGGTCAAGGGCGTCACCGGCAAGGTCAAGCTCACCGCCAAGCAGGGCAAGAAGACCGTCGCGAGCGGCTCCGCCAAGACGAAGAGCGGCAAGGCCACGGTGAAGCTGAAGTTCACGAAGGCGGCCAAGAAGGCGCTCAAGCGCAAGCGCAGCGTGAAGCTGACGATCACGGGCTCCGGCGTCTCGGTGACGTACACGCTCAAGCGCTGACGTACTCCCGGGGGAGCAGTCGGGCCCGCCCGAAGTGACTCCCCCGGGCCGATGTGCAAATGGCCGCCGCGAACGAGCATGCCGGACATGCTCGAACGACTCGGAAAGCTCTCCGCGGCGCGCCCCTGGCGCACGCTCTCCATCCTGCTCGCCTTCCTCGTGCTCGCCGGGGTGGTGGGAGGCCCGGTCGCCGGGCGGCTGAACGCGGACGGCGGGTTCACCGCGGGCTCCTCGGAGTCCAGCCGCGCCGACGGGCAGCTCGAGCGCGCGACCGGCGAGAGCGCCTCGGGTGAGATCGTGCTGCTCGTCCGCGGCGGCGAGGCGGAGGCGCAATCCGCCGCGACCGAACTGGCGAGTGTCCCCGGGATCGCCCACAGCGACCCCGGTCCGGTGTCCGAGGACGGTGCGAGCCGGCTCGTGATCGGCACGCTGAAGGCCGGCACCGACGACGAGAGCATCGCCGAAGCGGCCATCGCGACCTTCGACGATCGCCGCGACGTCACCGTCGGCGGTGGCCCGGTCGCCGGGCACCAGATCGGCGAGACGGTCTCCGAGGACCTCGGGCGCGCCGAGATGCTCGCGTTCCCGCTGCTGCTGTTGCTGTCGCTGCTGTTCTTCCGCGGACGCGCCGCCGCGCTGCCGCTCATCGTCGGCATCACCACCGTGCTCGGCACCTTCCTCGTGCTGTCGGCCGTGAACCTCGTCTACAGCCTCAACGTCTTCGCGCTGAACCTGGTGATCGGGCTCGGGCTCGGCCTGGCGATCGACTACACGCTGTTCCTCGTCACCCGCTACCGCGAGGAGCTGAGCAACGGCGCCGAGCCGCGCGCGGCGATCAAGACCACGATGCAGACCGCCGGACGCACCGTCGCCTTCTCGGCCGCGACCGTCGCCGCCGCACTCGCCACGCTGACGCTGTTCCCGCTCGGCTTCGCGCAGTCGATGGGCATCGCGGGCGCCTCCGTCGCGGTCGTCGCCGGCCTCGCCTCCCTCGCCGTCTCCCCCGCGCTGCTCGCGCTCTGGGGCACCAAGCTCGCCCGTCGCGAGAGCGCTTCCGGGCAGGACCGCTGGCACCGCTTCGCGCACGCCGTCATGCGCCGCCCGGGCATCATCGCCGCCGTCACCGCCGCGGTCATGCTCGCCGTCGCGCTGCCCGCCGCGGGCGTGAAGTGGACGCCGGTCGACGAGACGGCGATCCCGAAGGACAAGAGCGCGCGGATCGTCTCCGACGCGATCGCGGCCGACTTCGGCGGCGCCGGCTCCACCCCCGTGACCGTCGCGGTCACCGCGCCCCCGTCGGACGCCACCGCGGTGAACGCCTTCGCGAGCCAAATCGGCGCCGAGGCCGTGTCGGTGAGCGACGACACCTGGCGCCTGACCGTCGACGTGCCCGGCGACCCGGCCGGCGCGGTCGCCCGCGACAAGGTCGAAGACATCCGGGCGCTGAGCCCGAGCTTCGACACCGCCGTCACCGGCCCCGCCGCCGCGTTCGTCGACCAGCAGGCCGCGATCGGCTCCCGGCTCCTGCTCGCCATCCTTGCCCTGTGCGCGCTGACCTTCGGGCTGCTGTGGCTGATGACCGGCTCGGTCGTGCTGCCGCTGAAGGCGATCGTGATGAACGCGCTGACCGTCGGCGCGGCGCTCTCGCCGCTGATCTTCATCTACCAGGGCGGCCGCTTCGAGGACCTGCTCGGGTACACGTCCAACGGCGGCGTCGAGCCGACCGACTTCCTCGTCACCGCCGCGCTCGTGTTCGCGCTCTCCACCGACTACGGCGTGTTCCTGCTCGGCCGGATCAAGGAGGCGCGGGACGCGGGCGAGAGCGAGCGCGAGGCGGTCGCGATCGGCATCGCGCGCACCGGCAAGGTCGTCACCGCCGCGGCGATCCTGCTTGCGGTCGCGATCGGCGCGTTCTCGACCAGCTCGATCCCGTTCATCCAGCAGATCGGCATCGCGGTCGCCGCGGGCGTCCTGATCGACGCGTTCATCGTCCGCAGCCTGCTCGTCCCGGCGCTGATGGCGCTGCTCGGCAAGTGGAACTGGTGGGCGCCGCGGCCGCTGCAGCGCCTGCACGACCGCGTCGGGATCAGCGAGAGCGGCCCCAAGGCCGCTGCCGCCTGACAGGATCCGCACGTGCACCCGACGCTGAAGCGCTGGCTCCCGGTCATCGTCCTGCCGCCCGTCCTGCTGGTGGACGGGCTGCTGATGGAGAAGCCCGGCCAGCACGTGGACGCGCTCGGCGTCGTGGTCACGTACCTCGCCGTGCTGCCGCTGGTGTGGCGGGCCCAGCTGAACTTCCTCATCATGGGCCCGCTGCTCGCGGCGGGCGTCGCCGGGATCATGTTCCTGTACATCCCGGGGAACACGGTCGTCGCGATCCCGGCCTGGGCCCTGTACGAGCTGGCCAGCCAGCACGGCCGGCGGCAGACGATCATCGCCGCGGCCCTGCTCCCGCCGCTCGTCCTGGCCTCGATCGTCCCGATCGAGCACGAGCTGGAGACGATCGTGTCCCTGACGCTGAAGAACATCGCGCTCTGCGAGCTCGCGCTGGCCATCGGCTACGTCGTCTGGAACAACCGCCAGGCCGCCGAGCGCGAGGTCGCCGCGCACGAGGCCGAGGCGGACGCGCGGCTCGGCGAGGAGCGGCTGCGGATCGCGCGCGAGGTCCACGACGTGGTCGCGCACGCGATGGTCGCCATCAACGTCCAGTCCGGCGTCGCCGCGCACCTGCTCGACCAGGACACCGAGCAGGCCCGCGAGGCGCTGCTGCAGATCAAGCGCACGAGCGGCGAGGCGCTCAACGACCTGCGGGCGACGCTCGGCGTGCTGCGCGACCCCGACCAGGCGGCGCCGGTCGGCCCGGCCATGGGGCTCGACGACCTCGACGGCGTCGCCACGCAGCTGCGCGCGGCGGGCGTGGAGGTGACGGTCGACGTCGAGGGCGTCGAGTGGGTGCCGACACCGGTCGGCTCGGCGAGCTACAGGATCGTGCAGGAGGCGCTGACGAACGTGCTCCGGCACGCGCGCGCCTCCCGCGCCGCGGTGGTGGTGCGCGCCAACGACGCGACGGTGACGATCGTGGTCACCGACGACGGGTCGGGCACCGGGTCCGGCGGCGGCGCGGGCGCAGGCGTGCGGGGGATGCGCGAGCGGGCGACGGCGCTCGGCGGCGTGCTGGCCGCAGGCCCGATGGCCGACGGCGGCTGGCGCGTCGAGGCGGCGCTGCCGCTGCAGCGCGCGCGGACGGCGTCGTGACCCGCGTCCTGCTCGCCGACGACCAAGGCCTCGTGCGCGCCGGCTTCCGCGCGCTGCTCGCCTCGCAGGCGGACATCGACGTGGTCGGCGAGGCCGCGCACGGCGCGGAGGCGGTGTCGCTCGCCCGCGCGGAGCGGCCCGACATCGTGCTGATGGACGTGCGGATGCCGCAGATGGACGGGCTCGAGGCGACGCAGCGGATCACCGCCGACCCCAAGCTGGCCGGCACCCGCGTGATCGTGCTGACGACGTTCGAGCTCGACGAGTACGTGTTCGGCGCGCTGCGGGCGGGCGCTTCCGGGTTCCTGCTCAAGGACATCGACCCGCCCGACCTGCTCGCGGCGGTACGGATCGTGGCCGGCGGCGACGCGCTGCTCGCGCCCCGCCTCACCCGCCGCCTGATCGAGGCGTTCGTCGCGCAGGAGCAGACGGCGGTCACCGAGGGCGACGAGCTGGCCGAGCTGACGCCGCGCGAGCGCGAGGTGCTCACGCTGGTCGGCCGCGGGCTGTCGAACGCGGAGATCGCGTCCGAGCTCGTCCTCTCCCCGCTGACCGCCAAGACCCACGTCGCGCGGCTGTTCCAGAAGCTCGACGCGCGCGACCGGGCCCAACTCGTGGTCGTCGCCTACGAGTCGGGCCTGGTCATCCCTGGGACGAGCTAGCAGCCCAGGGCGTCCTTGTAGGACTCCTCGACGCTGAGCACCTTGCCGCCGACGACGGTGCCGTCGCCCGCGAGCGCGTCGACGTACTGCCCGAGCACCTCGTGGTAGTGGCCCTGCTTGGCCATCTCCGCCAGCACCGCCGACTGCTGGACCTTGCGCAGCTCGACGACGGCCTCGGCGCGCTCCTTCTCGCCACCCTCGACCCAGAGCTTGATCCACCCGCACGCCACCTCGGCGACGACGGCCGCGCCGAGCTGGTAGCGGTCACGAGGCGCGCCGCTGAAATCCAGCGCCGTGCGGTCGAAGCCCGGGGGCGGGTTCATGTCCTCGAGCATCGCGTCGACGACCTTGTCGCTCTCGGACGGCTGCACCACGCTCGCCGGCATCGCCGCGAGCCACTCGTCCACGGAGACGGAGCGCAGCTCGGCGCGGGCCTCCGCGGACGCCTCGCCGCGCAGCTCCAGCGCGTAGCCGTCCTGCTCCCAGGCGAGGATGCCGTCCTTCTGGGGCTGGGGATCGCCCTTGCGCCAGGAGAGCTGGACGGTGCGGGCGCCGTCCGTGAAGTCCATCTCGCCCATGCCGACGTCGAACTGGTCGGCGCGCGTGACCTTCCAGTCGCCGACGAGCAGCCGCGGCACGGACTCCGCGACGCGCACGAGCTCCGCCGCCCACGCGCGGTCGTCGCGGCCGCCGCCGGGCAGCAGGAGCAGGAACGCGGTGAGCGCGGAAGCGACCAGCGCGCCGGCGAGCGGGATGAGCCGCCGCCGGGGCGGCGTGGGGCGCCGGCGGACCGGGCGCGCGAGGATCGACTCCCGCAGCTCGGCCTCGAAGGTGTCCAGCGGGAGCGCCGCGAGCTCGGAGTCGGTGATCGGGTCCGCGCGGCGAAGCGTGTCGTCGAGGCTCATGCGACGGTCTCCTGCGCGATCGAACGGACGGTGGCTGGGTCGCCCTCCCAGCCCAGGGCGGTCAGCTCGGCGCGCAGCCGGCGGCGCGCCCGGTGCAGGCGACTGCGGACCGTGACCGCGAGGGTGCCCGTGGCGACGGCGATCTCGCTCGGCGTGAGCCCTTCCCAGCCCGCGAGCAGCAGCAGCTCGCGGTCGTCCTCGGTGAGCCGGGCCAGCGCGCGCCGGACGACGTCGTCCTCCGGTTCGGCGGGCATGGTCACGGCGAGCTCGGCGGCCAGCCGGTCGGCCAGGCCCGTGCGGCGGCGCTCGCCGCGACGCTGGTTGGCGAGTACCCGGCGCGCGACGCCGAGCAGCCACGCGCGCGCGGCCTCGCCCTCGGGCACGTCGCCCAGCTTGCGCCAGGCGACCAGGAAGGTCTCGGCGACGACGTCGGCCGCGTCGGCCGGCTCGTCGACGCGCCGCAACGCGTAGCCGAGCACCAGACGCCGGTGGGTGTCGAAGAGCGCCCGGAAGCGGCGCTCGGCGTGTGATCGCTCCATCAGCCCGGAGATGTCCGTCACGGGCGTGAGCGTTGCATGCGGGCGCCCGAAGGCGCCCGCATGCGGATCACTGCGCTACGGGGTGGTCGTCGACAGCGTGAACGTCAACGTCTTGCTGTACTGGCCGGTCCGCAGGCCGTCGGTCTTGGCGACCGGCTGCTTGAAGTCGACCGTGACCTCGCTGCCCGAGACCGGGTCGGCGAAGCTCTTCAGCGTGAGCGGGCTGCCCGAGAGCGCCGCGAAGGCGCCGGTCGCGGCCTTGACCTGCAGCGGCTGCGGCAGGGCGTGGGTGCCGTTGACGAGCTTGCCCACGTTGGTCGTGCCCGGGTCCACGACGGTCAGCGCGGCTTCGCCGGCGGTGCTGGTCACCGTGGCGATCGTGCTGGCCGTGTAGTCGCGATCGACGCCCGGGATGAACGTGCCGAGCGAGGACTGGCCGCCGCTGAGCGAGACCGCGAGCGTCGCCGGGACGCTGCCCACGAGGTCGTGGTTGGTCTGCGACGTGGTCGCCTTGATCGTGACCGTCTTGGTCCCGATCTCGGAGACGTTGCCCGCGGCGTCCGTGGCGCGGTACTCGATCACGTGCTCGCCCTTCGCGGACACCGTGACCGGCGACGTGTACGCCGTCCAGGCGCCGCCGTTGACGCGGTACTCGATGCCGATCGTGCCCGGCTTGTCGTCCTGGGCCGCGAGCGTCAGCGTCACCGCGCGATCGTAGGTGCCGTCCGCGCCCGGCGTGGCCGGGTCGAGCGTGCTCGTGATCGTCGGCTTGACGTTGTCGATCAGGCCTTCCTTGATCCGGATGTTCCGGTACCAGACGTTGTCGCCGTCACCGTGGTTCTGGAGGCCGATGTAGCCCGCCAGGTCCCGCGCCGCGTTCGTGACCGTGTAGTCGTTCACGACGACGTCGTTGAGGATGACCTTGATGTTGTCGCCCTGGACGAGCAGCTCGTACGTGTTCCACTGGCCGAGCGGCTTGAGCGCCGTCAGGACCTTCGCACGGTCGGCACCCTGGATGCCGTAGATCGAGCCGGTCAGGTGGACCAGGTCGTCGGTCTCGTCCATCTGGATCTCGTAGCCGTTGTCGACCGCGACCCACGGGTCGTTGTTCGGGTTCGGGAAGCCGACGAAGACGCCACCGTTGGAGTCGTCGTTGAGCTTCCAGTCCAGCTTGAGGCTGTAGTTCGTGAACTGCTTGGGCGTGTACCAGTTCAGGCCGAGGCCACCGACGCTCTTGATCGAGCAGTCGTCGACGCGGCCGAACGAGCCCGGGCCGGCCAGACGCCACTTGGTCAGCGACTCGAGCGTGCCGTCGAACAGGCCGACGTAGCCCGGCTCGAGCGTCGCCGGAGCGCAGATGTCCTTCGACTCGCCGAGCTTCAGCGCGTCGAAGTTGACGTTGCCGTCCGTGCCCGACTCGAACACGAACTTGATCTGGTTGACGCCCTTCGTCAGCGCCAGGCTCTTGGTGCTGAAGGCCCACGCCTTCCAGTCCGTGGTGGACGTGGTCGGGAAGACCCAGTTCGGCTGCTTGACGTTGTTGACGTACAGCGCGACCGACTTGTCCTTGGTGGACGGGTTCGGGCCGTTCGCGTAGCGCACGTTCACCGGGAAGGTGCCGTCCGCGTCAGCGGTGACCTGGAACGTCATCGACGCGTTGGTGTTGCTGAAGCCGCCGACGAAGCCCGAGCCGGAGTAGCCCGAGTGCTCGGTGGCGACGGACGCGCCGCCGGCGAGCACGGCCTCCTCGGCCTCGTAGTAGCCGGTCTGGGTCGGCGTCGCCGTGTAGCCCGGCAGCGAGTTGAGCGTGTACCACGCCTCGGTGTTCCACAGCTCCTCACCGGTGGCGGAGGCGAACGGACGCTGCGAGCGCACGTGCACGACGCGGCCCGGCTTGAGGCCGTCGACGTGGATCGTGACGGTCTTCTTGTCCTCGGAGATCGAGGCGTCCTTGACGAGCAGGCTCTCCTCGTCGACCTTCGGCCCGCCGTACTGCGACGTCGGGATGTAGCGCCACTGCTTGAACTTGTAGGCGTTGGCGAGCTTCGCGACCGCGGCGTCGCCGACCGGCTGCGTGTAGATGATCTTGAAGCCGCCCTCGATCACTTCCATCGTCTTCATGTCGAAGACGTTCTTGCCGTTCGGGGTCAGCTTCTGCAGGCCGTAGCGGAGCTTGCTGTCCTCGCCCCAGTTGCCGCCCTCACCGGTGCCGCCGACGTAGATCGCGCCGTCCGGGCCGATGATCGTGCGGTTGACGCCGACCTCGAGGCCCGCGGAGTGGCGGAAGACCGCACCCTGGAACTCGCCGTCGACCTTCTCGAGGAAGCCGCGCTGCAGGCCGCCGTACGTGACGTCGCCCCACAGCATCTGGCCCTTGAACTCGCCGTCCTTGATCAGGACGGGGTTCGAGGGGGAGTTGGCGATCTCGTTGTGCGGCATCCACAGCACGGGCTGCGTGACCGGCTGGTCGTCGAACGGGCCGCGGCCACCACCGGCGAAGTTGGTGTAGTGGTTGAAGAAGCGGCCCTGCTTGATCTGGACCATCTTGTTCGCCGGCAGCCAGGCACCCTGGTTGTCGTTGACGAAGATGCCGCCCTCGGGGCCGAAGCCGATGCCGTTCGGCGTGCGCAGGCCACCGGCGACGGTGGACACCTGCCACGTCTTGCGGTCGATCTTGATCGCGGTGCCCGGCGTGACGCCCGGCTGCGGATCGGTCGTCGCGCCACCGTTGTTGATGGCGACGGAGCGGGCGACGTAGAAGTAGTCGTCGTCGTGGATCAGGCCGAAGGCGAACTCGTGGAAGTTGCCGCCGTTGGGCCAGGACGCGAGACGCTTGTGCTCGCGCAGGCCGTCGCCGTTCTCGTCGGGCGTGAGCTCGGTGAGCCCCTCGCGCTCGGAGACGTACCAGCGGCCGTCGATGATCTGGATGCCCATCGCGTTCTTCAGGCCGCCGGCGACCTTGGTGTAGGTCACCTGGTCCTTGGTCGTCGCACCCTGGACGTGATCGAGGACGTAGACCTCGCTGGACTCCGGGTTCGGCACCCAGCCGCCCGAGGAGACGTCACCCGTGGTCGTCATGACCATGCGGCCGTCCGGCAGGAAGTCCATGCCGGAGACCTTCGGCTGGAAGGCCGTGGGGCGGATGTCGGTCAGGTCGTAGTTCGGGTTGACCGTGTCCAGGCGGAGGCCGTCGCCGGCCGTGTCCGTCGCGCCCTCGCAGTACTTGCTGCCGGGGGCGACGACGCGCACGACGCTCGCCTCGGTCGACAGGACCGAGCTCGGGACGACGACGAACGAGCTCGAGCCCGGCGTCTTCCACTCGAGCTTGAGGATCTGCTCGTTGACGCCGTCGACGTACTTGATGAGCAGCTTCTTGACGCCGGCGGTCAGCGTCGCGGCGCCTTCCTTGGTGGTCGACGAGTGCATGCCGTCGTTGTTGACGACCTCGTTGCCGTCGAGCCACAGGACGGAGCCGTCATCGCTGGTGAGGCGGAAGGTGTACTCGCCCGCGGTCGCGATGGTGAGGTTCGCGAGGACCTCGGTCTGGAAGTTGTCGATGGCCCCGAACTCGGACGTCTGCGTCCAGTCGATGGTCTGCATCAACTTGTCGACGTTCGGCGTCTGGCCGCTCTTGAGCGTGCACGTGCCGTTCGGCGCGCTGGGGAACTGGTACGTGCGCATCGTCACGCCCGGCTCCTGCGGCGGCAGATCCTGCGCAACCGCCGATCCTGCGAACGCGCCGAGCGCGCCCGTCACCACGACGGCAACTACACCGACGCGGCCCCTCCAACTAGCGGACAAACGTCCTCCTCCTGGATGCAAAATGAAACCTGGTCATTGACGGTACAAAGGTTTCGTTTGCAACTGAAGAGCTTTTGTCAGGTGATCGGCTAAACCATCCGTCCAGTTTCTCGTGTAAGCACTCCAGGCCACCAGTTCCAGCGTCCCAGCAGGGACATCGTGGCCGGAAGCAGCAGTCCTCTCACCACCGTCACATCAAGGAAAACGGCGATCGCCATGCCCACGCCGACCTGCTTGACCTGGACCAGCTCACCGAGCGCGAAGCCGAGGAACACGATGCCGATCGAGACCGCCGCGGCGGTCACCACGGGGCCGGAAGCGGTGATGCCGGCGAGCACCGCGCGGTCGTTGTCGCCCGTGCGGTCCCACTCCTCCTTGATGCGGGCGAGCAGGAACACCTCGTAGTCCATCGAGAGGCCGAAGATGAACATGAACAGCAGCAGCGGCGTGGTGATGTCCAGCGCCCCGGGGAACACGAGCACCAGCGCGCCGAGCGTCGCGCCGAGCGTGAGCAGGTTCAGGACGAGCGCCTTGACCGGGATGAGCACCGAGCGCGTGAGCGCGAACAGCAGCAGCGCGGTCGGGACGAAGATCACCAGCAGCGCGAGCGGCAGCCGTGAGCGCGTGGACTCCTTGGCGTCGATCAGCTCCGCGGCCGGTCCGCCGACGAGCACCGGCACGGACGCGCCGTAGTCGCGGACGTTGCGCACGATCGACTGCGCCTTCGCCCCCGCCGACGGGCCCTGCGGGTTGATCTCCACGACCGTGACGCCCGGGTGCGGGTCCGCGAGCTGCACGTCGTCGCGGCCGCCCTGCGTCCACAGGTAGCGCATCAGGTCCTGGATCTTGGGGTCGTTGGTCTCGGCCTCGATCACGACCGTGACCGGGACGGCGGCGAGCGGGAAGTCGCGCTCGAGCCGCTCGGCGACCTGGCGCTCCTGCGTGCGCTCGGGCAGCGCGCTGGCGTCCGAGTTGTTCACGTCGAGCCCGGTGACCGGGACGGTGAGCGCGATCAGCGCGACCGTCGAGACCAGCGCGACCGGCACGCGGTGGCGCTGGGAGAAGGCGGCGAGGGTCGCCAGCAGGCCGCGGCCACCCGCGCGCGGCCGGCGCCACACCCATGTCCTGGTGCCCGGCGCGGGGATCCGACCATGCGCGATCGCGATCAGCGCGGGGACGAAGGTGAGCCCCGCGACCGTCGCGAGCAGGACCGCGAGCAGCCCGCCGAGCGCCATCGCGGCGAGCACGGGCGTGCCGAACACGGCCAGGCCGGCGAGGGCGATGGCCACGGCCAGGCCCGAGACGAGCACGGCGCGGCCGGCCGCCGCGACGGTGCGTTCCAGCAGCTCCTCGAGCGGCGCGTCCGGTGTGGCCGCGCGCTCCTGGCGGAAGCGGGCGATCACCAGCAGGCTGTAGTCGACCGCGAGCCCGAGCCCGAGCAGCGTGACGACGTTGACGGCGAACTCGCTGACGGCCACGCTGCCCGCGAGGACGTTGAGCGCCAGCAGCGCGGTGGCGATCGTCGCGAGCGCCGCGAGCAGCGGCAGCAGGCCGGCGATCACGCCGCCGAGGAAGAGGATCAGCACCGCGCACAGCACGACCAGCGCGATCGACTCGCCGAAGACGGCGTCGTCGACGGCCTGGTCGGCGAACGTGCGCTCCGCCAGCAGCTCCCCGCCGATGAGCACCTCCGGGGCGTCGATCGCCCGCAGCCGCTCCACGATCTGGTCCGCGAGCTCGAGCGCACGCTCCTCGCTGTACTTCGGGTCGATCTCGATGACCGCGACCGAGCTGTTGCCGTCCGCGGAGACGAGCCCGCCGGCCGTGTACGCGTCGCTGACGTCCACGATGCCGGGCGTCTGCCGCAGCCCGTTGAAGACGGCGGTGGCGGTCTCCACCAGCGCGGGCGTGTAGAAGTCCTCGCCGCTGATCACGGCGACCACGGTCTCGCCCTCGGGATCGAGCTGGTCGACCCGGTCCTCGGCGCGCACGGACTCCGCGCTCTTGCGCAGGTCGTCGACCGTCTGCGTGCGGTCGAACACGCCGCCGCCGACCACCCCGCCGACGAGCGCGAGGACGATCCAGACGCCGACCACCGGCAGCCGCCACCGGGTGGCCGCTCTCCCCCACCTTCCGAGCATCGGGCGAGATCGTAGAAGGACGCACTACGGATGTGACACGAGCGCCTCCTCGCAGAGCGCCGCGGCGGCCACCCAGCCGCGCTCGCCGGTGTCCGTGCGGACACGCGCCCAGCGGCCGTCGAGGGCGCGGATCTGCACGGGTTGCTGCGCACGGACCGAGCCGACGGTCGGCGCGTCGGTCCGCGGGCGAGCCCGCAGGTAGCGATGGGAGGCGCAGGCGCGTGTCCACGGCGCCGCGCCCGCCGCGCGCGCCCCGGTGGCGAGCACGGACCCGCGCGCGTCGGCGCGCCGGCACAGCGTGCCGACGATCAGCGTGCCGGCACGGCCGACGGTCCCGCGCTCGAACACGAGCCGCGCAACGCGCCCGGTGCCGGCGATCGTCCCCGGGGCGTAGCCGACGCCGATCCGCAGCCCCTGCGGCGGGAGCATCCCCGCGATCCGCGTGCCCTCCGGGCAGGAGAGCGTGACCGCGGCCGGCGGGCGCTGGCCGCGGGTGAAGGTGAGTGCGCGCGAGACCATCGCGGTCCCGCTCGGCAGCGGCGTGCCCGCGGCCAGCGTGCCGCCGGGCACCGCGGGCGAGCGCACGGTGACGGGTGAGGGGTCGCCGGGGCCGAGCATCAGCGGCGCGGCGATCGAGGCCGACGCCGCGACCGCCGCGAACCCGCCCGCCGCCTTGCCGGTCGGGCCGAGCTTGATCGTCAGGCCTCCGAGCAGGAAGGCGAGGCCGAGCGGCGGAACGAGCGCCAGCGTCTCCCGCCGGACCGTGCGCAGCTGCTCGCGCAACGCGCGGCAGGCGCGGCACGTGACCAGATGGCGATAGGTCGCCGCGGACGCGCGACGGCGGGCGTCGTGCGCCGCCAGCAGGTCGCCCTGGACGGTGAGGCAGCTCGTGTCGCGCGCCTCGCGGCCCTTGATCACGTTCAGCCGCGCGCGGTGCACGAGCTGCTTGCTGGCCTGCGGCGTGACGCCGAGCTCGAGCGCGAGCTCGTCGTGGCCGAGCCCGTCGAGCTCGCGCCGCAGCAGCGCGTGGCGCTGCGCGGCCGGCAACGCGGCGATGTCCGCGAGCAGGCCGTGCACCGCGTCGCGCTGCTCGAGCACCATGTGCGGCGACGGAGCGAACGAGCCCTCGGGCTCGGGATCCTCGACGGCGATCGGCGCGAACCGCGCGCGGCTGAGCTCGTCGAGGCTGCAGTTGCGCACGAGCCGGTGCAGCCAGGAGGCGAGGTGCAGCGGCTCGTGGTCACGCTGGATCGCGCGGTGCGCGCGGATCAGCGCCTCCTGGACGACGTCCTCGGCGTGCTGGCGGCGCCCGCCGAGCATCCGCGCGGCGTAGCGCTCCAGCCGCTTGGCGTAGCGCTGATGGATGACGTCGAACGCGGCGTCGTCGCCGGCGCGCAGGCGACGCACCAGCTCGGCGTCCGCGATCCGTCGCACCTCAACAGCCACGCACGCTCCGGGACGTGATCCAGCCGGAGATCGGCGCGGCCGAGCGCACCCGGATCCACCGGCGCGTGCCGTCGCGTTTGAGCACGACGACGCGGTCGCCGCGGTAGAGCACGCCGACGGGCAGCCCGCGCGGGCTGTCGAGGACGGTCACTTCAGGCAGGCAGATGCGCTCGACGGACGCGGCAGCGGCGGCGGCCGGAAAGGCCGCCGCCGCCAGAGCCACGCCGGTCACGGTGCCCGTGAGCCGGAGGCGCACTCGCTTACCGGCGCGCCGGCTTCTTCGCCTTGGCCTGCTTCTTGGCCTTGGCCTTCTTGCTCTTGCTCGAGGCCTTCTTCTTGGAGGCCGCCGACGGCTTGCTGCCGGACTTGGCGCCGTCGAGGATGCGGCGGGCCTGCTCCTCGAAGGTCACCTGCTCGGCGTTCGCACCCGCGTCGCTCAACGTGAGCAGGTGCTCGTTGCCGGCCAGCGGCAGCGTGTCGAAGGACTCGACGGTCTCGGTCTGCTTGTAGCTCTGCCCGCTGCTGGTGCCGGTCGTGATGCGCCGGTAGGGCGCCAGGTTCGCGGCGTCGACGACGTAGGTCGTCGCCACGCGCGCCTCGCCCGGCGCGCCGGACGTGGTCGCGAGCGTGAGCGCCGCGCGCCCGAGGAAGGTCGTCTCGCCCGTCTTGGCGAGCCAGCCCTTGCCGATCATCGTGCGGATGTCGTCACCCTGCGACGGCAGCGAGCGCACGAACGTGCCGCGCGAGGACATGGCGCCGTCGCCCGTGATGGTCGCGAGCTCGTTGCGGGTCGCGTCGAACGCGGTGAACTTCAGGGGATCCTGCGCGGCCTCGTAGCGCAGCGCGCCCGTCGCCGTGTCGGTGATCACCTGGTGGGCACGGTCGGCGGCGACCCAGCGCTCGAACCGCTCCGAGCGGTTCTCGTAGCCGCTCTCGAAGCTGATGGTCGAGACGGAGTGCTCGATCGTGGCGGCCGCGGCCGTGGCGGGCGCCGCGAGCGCGGCGGCGGCCGCGAGGCCCAGGATGGTGCGCTTCATGCGGATGAAGCTCCTTGGTCGAAAGACGTTGTCTGCGTGGATGACTCCGTCTCTCGCCCGGCGTCCCGGACTTTGTTCAGGCGGCGACGGCCGCGTGCGTCTGCGCCCAGCTCTCGAGCGCCGTGAAGTGCTCGCTCGAGAACGCGGTGCCGCTCTCGCGGCGCATGATCGCCAGGGCTTCGTCGGGCCCGAGCGCGTCGCGGTACGGGCGGTCGGCGGTGAGCGCCTCGAACACGTCCGCGACGGCGAGGATGCGCGGCATCCAGCCGAGCTGCTCCGCGGTCAGGCCGAGGTGGTAGCCACGGCCGTCGAGGCGCTCGTGGTGGGCGCCCGCGTCGAGCGCGAAGTGGCGGAACGGCGGCACGCGCTCGAGGATGCGGATCGTCAGCTCCGCGTGGCGGCGCATCGCGGCCCACTCCTCCTCGTCGAGCTTGCCCGGCTTGTCGAGGACGGTGTTGGCGACGCCGAGCTTGCCGAGGTCGTGCAGGAGCGCGGCCCGGCGCAGGTCGCGCGTGGTCTCGGGCGCGAGGCCGAGCGTCTCGGCCACGCCGACCGAGATGCGCGCGACGCCGACGGAGTGCCGGCCCGTGAACGGCGACTTGGCGTCGACCACGGTGGCGAACGCCTCCGCGACGCGGTCGAGTCCGTCCTCGTCGGTCATCAGCACGCGGTCGGCAGGCTCGAAGGCCTTGGAGACCTCGACCGCGTCCCCGCCGAGCGAGTCCCAGAACGCGCGGTCGGACCGGGTGGAGAGCAGCGCGGCGACGAGCTCGGGGTCGAACCAGCGGCCCGCGCGCTCGGCGGCCATGTCCAGCGCCGCGTCCAGCCCGCGGTGGGCCAGGTGGATCTCGACGGCCTGGGCGAGGCCCATGACCCGCGCCGCGATCGGGATCTCCGCGCCGGCCCGGCCGAACGGCGCTCCGCCGCCGTCCCAGTGCTCGTCGAGCGCGAGGATGGCCGCGGCCGTGCTCTCGGGCAGGTCGATCATGCGAGCGATGTCCGCGCCGCGCTCGCAGCGGATCGCGACGAGCCGGTCGGTGGTGTCGCCGCCGAACGCGAACCCGCCGAACCGGCGCAGGCGGGTGAGCAGCGACGCGTCCGGCAGCGTGGCGCGGAACGCGGTCGCGGCGTTCACGCGCGTGGAGCGGTAGTCCGTGCGCTTGCGGTCGCGCTTGAACGCGCGGTCGTCGGAGCCGAACAGCTCGTACACGGTGCCGGCGTTGGCCGAGCAGCCCGCGTCCTTGAGCAGCAGCGCGTAGTAGAGGCTCGAGAGCTCGTCGTCGCAGACGCCCGCGACCTTGGCGATCCGCATGCCGATCGCGCACGAGCGCGCGGCGTGGCCCGCGGGCTGGCCCTCGGTCACGTCCAGCGCGTACGAGAGCGCCGAGATGATCTCCGAAAGGCGTACTTCCACCTTCCGGGTTGTCGGCAGGCCGACCGGCCTGCCGCACCCCACTGGACGATTAGGCGCTTGCGCGCTCGCGCGCGGCGGCGAGCCGCGCGAGGGTGCGCTCACGGCCGAGCGCGGTGATGCCCTCCCAGAGCGGGAGCCCGATCCGCTGGCCCGTGACCGCGATGCGGACCGGCGCCTGCGCCTTGGAGAGCTGCACCTGGCCCTCCGGGTTGATGAAGCCGGCCGCCTCGCCCGCGCCGCGGACCGCGGCCTCGACGCCCTCGGGCGTCCAGTCGGCATCGGCGAGCAGGGTCTGCACGTGGTCGAGGACCTTGTGCGCGCGCTCGTCCTTGATCGCCTTGGTCCAGGCGGCCTCGTCGAGCTCGGGCACGTCGACCCAGAGGAAGGACAGGTAGCTGTCGACCTCGTCCAGCCGCTTGATCCGCTCCTGCACGAGCGGGGCGAGATCCTCTAGCAGGGCCTTCGCCTCGGGCGTGTCGGGCACGAACTCGCTCGCACGGGCGATGAAGTCCTCCCGCGTGAGCGCGCGGATGTACTCGCCGTTGATGTGCAGCAGCTTCTTGACGTCGAAGAACGCGGGCGAGGAGCTCACGTCCTCGATCCGGAACATCGCGACGATCTCCTCGATCGGGCGGATCTCGATGTCGTCCTTCGGGCCCCAGCCGAGCAGCGCGAGGTAGTTGCGCATCGCCTCGGGCAGGTAGCCCTCGGCCTTGAAGTCCGCCACGGACACCGGGTCACGACGCTTGGAGAGCTTCTTGCGCTGCTCGTTGACGAGCAGCGGCAGGTGGGCGAACGTCGGCACCTCGCCGAAGCCGAGCGCCTGCCACAGCAGCAGGTACTTGGCCGTGTTGTTGACGTGGTCCTCGCCGCGGATGACGTGGTTGATGCCGGTCTCGGCGTCGTCCACCGTGTTCGCGAGCACGAACAGCGGCGCGCCGGTCGAGCGCGAGACCACGAAGTCGTCGACGTTGATGTTCTCGAACGTGACCTCGCCGCGGACCTTGTCCGGCCACGACGTCTTGCCGTCCGGCACGCGGAAGCGCAGCGCGCTGCCGGGCGCCTTCTCGAGCCCGCGGTCACGGCAGTGGCGGTCGTAGCCCGTGCGGCCGTCCTTGCGCGCCTTGTTGCGCGCGTCGATCTCGTCGCGCGTGCAGTCGCACCAGTAGACGGCGCCCGCGGCCTCGAGCTTCTCGACGGCGGCGAGGTGCCGGTCCAGGCGATCGCTCTGGTGCACGATCTCGCCGTCCCAGTCGATGCCGAGCCAGCGCAGCATGTCGAGGATGTTGTCCGTCAGCTCCGGGCGGTTGCGCTCGGCGTCGGTGTCCTCGATGCGCAGGACGAACTCGCCGCCCGACCCACGCGCGAACAGCCAGTTGAACAGCGCGGACTGCGCCGAGCCGACGTGCAGGTAGCCCGTCGGCGACGGCGCGAAGCGGCAGCGGGGCGTGCTCATACGGCCTCGGCCTTCGTAGCGGCGCGAGAGCGAGCCGCCAGGCGAGTTCTCGCCGAAGCATGCGAGCGCGTAGCGCGAGTCATGCGACCGGTTCCAGTTCCGCGGAGACCTGGAGCTCCTCGCCCTCGTTGAGGATCAGCTCGTCGACGTTGCCGGCGCCGCGCAGGTCGGCCTCGGCCAGCCGCAGCGACGCGAGCCGCTCGACCGTGTCGGCGATCGTGAGCTGCAGGACGTGCGTGCGCAGCGAGCGCTGCTCGGACGTCTTGGCCTTGTGGACCGCCGACAGCACCTCGGCCGCGACCTCGAAGACGGCCACGTCGCCGTCAGCCGCCAGCCCGCGCAGCTCGTCGCCGCTCGGCCAGCTACTGCGGTGCACCGAGCCCTCCTGCCACCACGACCAGACCTCCTCGGTCACGAACGGCAGGAACGGGGCGAGCAGGCGCTGCAGCGTGGACAGCGCGATGCCGAGCGTGGTCTTCGCGGACGCGCCGCCGGGACCGTCGCTGTCGTTGTACGCGCGGTTCTTGACCAGCTCCAGGTACTCGTCGCAGAAGCGCCAGAAGAACGCCTCGATGCGCGAGAGCGCCCGCTCGTAGCGGTAGGCCTGGAAGGACGAGGTGGCGTCGTCGACGACGTCGGCCAGCTGCAGCAGCAGCGAGCGGTCGATCGCCTCGGTGACCGTGCCCTCCGTGAAGGTGCCGACGCCGAGCACGAACTTGGACGCGTTGAGCAGCTTGATCGCGAGCCGGCGGCCGTTCTTGAACACGGCCTTGTCGACCTGGGTGTCGGCGCCCGGCGCGGCCTTCAGCGCCCAGTAGCGCATGCCGTCGGCGCCGAACTCCTCGATCAGCGGCTTCGGCGTCGTGACGCTGCCGCGCGACTTGGACATCTTCTTGCGGTCCGGATCGAGGATCCAGCCGTTGATCAGCGTGTCCTTCCACGGCTCGACGCCGTGCTCATAGTGCGAGCGCACGACGGTCGAGAACAGCCACGTGCGGATGATCTCCGGGCCCTGCGGACGCACGTCCATCGGGTACGTGCGCGCGAACAGGTCCGGGTCGTCCTCCCAGCCGCAGGCGATCTGCGGGCTGAGCGAGGACGTCGCCCACGTGTCCATCACGTCCGGGTCGCCGGTGAAGCCGCCCGGCTGGTTGCGCTGGTCCTCGGTGTAGCCCGCGGGCGCGTCGCTCTGCGGGTCCACCGGGAGCGCCGACTCCTCCGGCACGATCGGGTGCTCGTAGTCGAGCTCGCCCTCGGCGTCCAGCGCGTACCAGACGGGGAACGGCACGCCGAAGTAGCGCTGGCGGCTGATGAGCCAGTCGCCGTTGAGGCCCTCGACCCAGTGCTCGTACCGGGTCTCCATGAACTCCGGGTTCCAGTTCAGCGCGCGCCCGCGCGTGAGCAGCGCCTCGCGGAGGTCCTCGTCGCGGCCGCCGTTGCGGATGTACCACTGGCGGCTCGTCACGACCTCGAGCGGCCGGTCGCCCTTCTCGAAGAACTTGACCTGCTGCTGGACGGGCTTGGGCTCGCCGATCAGGTCGCCCGACTCGGTCAGCAGCTCGACGATGATCCGCCGCGCCTGCTTGGAGTTCTTGCCGCCGAGCTGCTCCCACAGCGGCTCCTTGCCGGCCAGCCACTCGGGCGCCTCGACCTGGAAGCGGCCGTCGCGGCGCATGGCGGCACGCAGCGGCAGGTTCAGCTCACGCCACCACGTCACGTCCTTCGTGTCGCCGAACGTGCAGATCATCGCGATGCCGGTGCCCTTCTCCTGCTCCGCGAGCGGATGCAGGACGATCGGGACCTCGATCTCGAACAGCGGCGACTTGACGGTGGTGCCCGCCAGCGGCGCGTAGCGCTCGTCCTCGGGGTGCGCGACGAGCGCGACGCAGCTCGGCACGAGCTCCGGACGCGTGGTCTCGATCTCGATCACGCCGTTGCCGTCCGTGCGCGCGAACGCGAGCTTGTGCATCGCGCCCTGCTGCTCGCGGTCCTCGATCTCGGCCTGCGCGACCGCGGTCTGGAAGTCCACGTCCCAGACGGTCGGCGCCTCCTGCGAGTACGCCTCCCCGCGCGCGAGGTTGCGCAGGAACGCGCGCTGCGCCACACGGCGGGCGCGGTCGTCGATCGTCGCGTAGGTCAGCTTCCAGTCGACCGACAGGCCGAGCGTGCGCCACACGTCCTCGAAGCCCTTCTCGTCCTCGGCGGTGAGCCGGTGGCAGAGCTCGATGAAGTCCGGCCGCGAGATCGCGCGCGTCTCGCCCTTGGGCAGCGGCTCGTCCGGGATCTGGCCGTTGGGGACCGTCGGGTCACAACGGACGCCGTAGTAGTTCTGCACGCGGCGCTCGGTCGGCAGCCCGTTGTCGTCCCAACCCATCGGGTAGAAGACCTCGGCGCCGTGCATCCGCCGGAAGCGCGCGTTCGCGTCCGTCTGGATGTAGCCGAACGCGCTGCCCAGGTGCAGCGAGCCGCTGACCGTCGGCGGCGGCGTGTCGATGCTGTAGACCTCGCCGCGCTCCTTCGTGCGGTCGAAGGCGTAGGTGCCGGACTCTTCCCATACGGCGTCCCACTTGGTCTCGAGGCCGGTGAGCGACGGTTTCTGCGGGATGTCGGGCACGCGTCGGATCGTAGCGGCCGATCTTGCTCTGACCGGGCTCAGCGGGCGCCCACCGGGGCGAGCAGCGTCTCGAGCACGAACTCGACCGCCGGTTCCACGAACTCGCGGCCGTGGCTGAGCATCGCGTGCTTGCCGCCGACGACGTTCACGTACCGGACGTCGGCGTGCCCGGAGAGCGCGTCGGCGAGCGCGCGGGCCCGCTCCGGGCTGGCGATCCGGTCGTGGTCGCCGTGGACGATCAGGAGCCGCCGGCCCTCGAGGCCCGGGGCGACGTCGGTCGGGTAGACCCAGGGGGCGAGCGCCACCGCGCTCGCGACGTCGCGCGCGCCCGCGGCGAGCAGGGCCGCGCGACCGCCGAGCGAGTGGCCGACGAGGCTGGTCGGGAGCCGTGTGCCGAGACGCTCCGCGATCTCGTCGAGCGCCCAGTGGGCGTCATGCACGGGCGTGTGATGCGCGTCCCAGCCGCGCCGGGAGTTCAGCAGCCGGAACACGGCGAGCTCGCCCTTCCCGCGCCGCGCGAGCGTGCGCGCGATCGGGATCATCCGCAGCACCGAGAGCTGGGTTGGGCTGACCATCATGCGGTCGCGGCGCGCGGCGCCTCCGTGGAGGACGAGCACGACGCCCTTCGGGGCGTGTGGCACGCGGACCGGGATCAGCTTGGGCTGCAACTCCATCCCGCGGCACTACCCAACGGCGCCGGGCGATGGATCGGGAGGGCGCGGGCGCCCTCCCGGGAATGTTCCTAGCTCTCCCAGCCCTTGCGCGCGGCGAGCGCGTCGCGCTTGTCCTGGCGAGCGATCTCGGTGACCGCCTCGGTCTCCTTCTCCGCGCGGCGGCGCACCGCGGCCGCGCACGCGGCTTCGTTGCTCTTCGCGATCGCGTCGCGGGTGGCGCGGTAGGCGGCTTCTCCGCGCAGGGGCGGTTTCTTTGCGGCTTCAGCCATCGGTTCGCTCCAAGGCCGACGCAGGAAGGACGTAACGCCGTGGCGGGCGGGAGGCGAGGCCTCGACCGGCGGCTTCGTTGCGCTCGGCGTACAGGCCGAGGCGAGGCGGGGAGATGAGCGGCACTTCCGGCTCGCCGCCGTGCGACAGGATCCACGACTCGATCTCGTCGGCCTGACGGCCTTCGGCCATGATCGCGGCGCGCTCGATGACGACTGCGCCGTCACCGTCGGGTCGAGCCAATCGCGAGACGGTGTCACGGACGGCCCCGGCGGCTTCGCCGGCCTCGCTGGATGTGCTGGCGGGCATAGGCCCTCCTCGTTAGTGCGAACGCCGAAGGCGGCCGCGGGTCGCAGAGAAACTCCGCGCTATAGGGCAACCCTACCCGGTCGCGCCGGGTTCGTCGCGGCTTGCGGTCGGGTTGGACGTCTGACTTAAATGTAAGTAAGGTCTGACGGACAAGGAAGTCATGACCTTCGGGTCTGTTTCGAGGAGATGATCTGTGATGCAGATCTTGCGTTCCGGTGCGGCGCTCGGCGTCGCCCTCGCGTTGGCGGTTCCCGCTGTCGTCCAGGCAGCCGAACCCAGCTACACGACGATCTTCGACGGCACCGCCACCGGCAGTGACGCGTCGTTCGACAAGTGGGCGTTCGCCGGTGGCGGCGCCGTCGCGCTGCAGGCCGACGGCACGATGCGTTCGTCCGGCGGGTTCGGCATGCGCTGGTACACCGTCAAGCCGTTCGGCGACGTCTCGCTGAAGGTCGACTACCGCGACGCGCGCGGCAGCGCGCCCGGCAACTCCAACGGCGGCGTGCTGGTGCGGTTCCCGGACCCGCGCGTACCCGCCGCGGAGACGCCCGCGTCGTGGTCCTACGACTGGAAGGGCGCGAGCGGCCCGTTCCCGCCCGCCAAGCAGTACGCCGGTGAGCCGGGCTGCCAGCGCGCGGTCCCGTCGGTCCTGCCGCCCGACTGGGCGCCCGCGTGGGTGCCGGTCGTCTGCGGCGAGGAGGTCCAGATCAACGACTCGCCGGACGTCGGCGCGCCCGACCCGCGCAAGACGGGCTCGATCTACGGCTTCGCCGATCTCGACGCGACGCGCTCCGGCGCGGACGTGCGGTCCGGCCAGGTCGGCACCTGGCACACCATGGAGATCCGCACGGTCGGCCAGCAGTACACGGTGCTCGTCGACGGCAAGGTCATCAACCAGTGGGACGGCGCGGTGCCGATGCGCTTCCCGGACCGCGGCCTCGGCGACCCGCCGACGATGGCGCGCCAGCTCGCGCAGGGCTACATCGGCCTGCAGGCGCACGGTGACGGCGACACGATCGACTACCGCGACGTGCGGGTGAAGGAGCTGTCCGCGGCGCCGAAGAACACCGTGGCGCCGGCCGTGACCGGGGACGGGTTCACCGGCCGCGCGTTGACCTGCACGCCGGGGACGTGGGCCAACGTCGCCGCCGACCAGGCGTACGTGGTCGAGTGGCTGCGCTCGAACGCGCCGGTGAGCGACGCTCCCACCGACGCCGAGATGGGCACCGTCAAGGCCGGCTCGGGCGCGTCGTACACGCCGACCGCCGCCGATCTCGGCAAGGTCGTCTGGTGCCGCGTGTCGGCCACCAACGCCGAGGGCGGGACGACGTGGGCGACCGCCGCCGCGCCGGCGATCACGTTCGCCTCGGATGTGCCCGGGACTGTCGGCGGCAGCGTCGGCGCCACGCTCTCATTGACGCTCGGCACGCCCGCCTCGTTCGGCGCGTTCACGCCGGGCGTGGAGCGCGAGTACACCGCGTCGACCGACGCGACCGTGGTCTCCACCGCCGGGGACGCGACGCTGTCCGTGGCCGACACGGGTTCGAACCCGGGGCAGCTCGTCAACGGGGCGTTCACGCTGCCGCTGCCGCTGACCGGGCTCGGCGTCGTCAAGACGTGGACCGGCCCGACGACCAACGAAGTCGTGCCGGTGACGTTCAAGCAGCTGATCCGCTCGACCGACGCGCTGCGCACCGGGTCCTACACCAAGACCCTGACCTTCACGCTCTCCACGACCATGCCCTAGGAGTCAGGACTCGCTCGCCGGCCGCTTCAGGAACAACCTGAGCAGGTCGGCGAGCGTCTCCTCGAGGTCGACCGATCCCTCGTCCAGGTACTCCTGGAGCTGCAGGCCGTCGGCGACCGCGACCGCCACCGCCGCCAGCCGGGCGGGCGGCACGTCGTCGATCATCCGCCCCGCCGCCTGCTCGGCCGCGATCCGCCCCTCGAGCCCCGCCCGCGTGTACCGGTAGCGCTCGACGAAGAACTCGTGCGCCGGATGGTCCGCGTCCATCGCCTCCGCGGCGAGCACGAGCAGCATCCGGATCAGCCCGCGGTTCTCCACGCTCGCGCGCACGTACGCGCGCATGGTCGCGATCAGGTCCCGGTTGTTGGCCGCGAACAGCTCGACGCCGCGCCGCTCGTTGTCGCGCTCGTGCTGCTCGAGCACGGCGACCAGCAGCTCCGCCTTGCTGTCGAAGTGGTAGAGGATGCCCTGGCGCGACACCCCGGCCTCCGCCGCGATCACGTCCAGCGGGACGCTCCGGAAGCCGCGGCTCGCGAACACGCCGATCGCGACCTCGATGATGCGCTCGCGCGTCCCGCGGCCCTGCGGCGTGGTGAAGGTCCTGTCGGCCATGCCGCGAGAAGGCTACGGGGTAGGGTCGTGACGATCGTGCCCGCCGTCGACGTCTTCCGCGCGCCGATGCGCGCGCGTGACCGTGAGCTGCCGCCCGGGGCGGGCGCGGCGTTCGGGCTCGCGCACGGGGTCGTCGGGATCGGCGACGCGCTGGCCGCGGTGCCGGCGTCGCTCGACGAGGCCGTCGCTCAGCAGGGCGGGAAGGCCGGGCGGATGCTCGAGCGGTTCGCGTCACTGGACGACGGCGTGTTCGTGTGGACGCGCGACGCGGACGGCTGGTTCCACCTCGGGCGGGTGTGCGGACCGTGGCGCTACGACGACGGGGCCGCCGCGCGGGCGGTGGGCATCCACCACGTGCGACCGGCTGAGTGGTTGGACGAACCGGTCGCGCCCGACGCCGTGCCGGCCGCCGTCGCCGACACGTTCGCGCGCGGTGGGCGGAACCTGCAGCGCATCCGGGGGGTCGAGGAACGCACACTCGAGCTCTGGGACGCCGCCGCCCGGGACGCGTAGACCAGGGAGTTCCCCGGGCGCGACGGGGCGCCCGCCGCGGGACAGTGAGGGCATGACCTCGACCGCTTCTCTCCCCACCGTCTCGCCCGCGCCCACCCTGGCCGGCCAGACCGTGCTCGTCATCGGCGGCAGCGCCGGGATCGGGTACTCCACCGCCCAGGCCGCTCGTTCGGCGGGCGCTGACGCGATCATCACCGCCCGGAACGCCGAGCGCCTTTCGCATGCGGCCTCGGAGCTCGGCGCCGTGCGCTCCGCGGCGTTCGACGCGACCGATCCGGCCGCGCTGGAGGCGTTCTTCACCTCCTTGACCGCGCCGGTCGATCACGTGCTGGTGAGCGCGGGCCGGCCCTACTACGCGCCCTTGGCGGAGATGGACCTCGAGCAGGCCGCACGGTCCTTCGACGACCACGTCTGGCTGGCGTTCCGCGTCGCGCAGCTCGCCCGGGCGGCGGTCCGGCCCGGCGGCTCGCTGACCTTCATCGGCGGCACCGGCGGCCGCCGCACCGGCATCGGCCTCGGCGCGATCTCGGTCGGGACGGTCGGCATGCCCGCCGCCGTCCGCAACCTCGCGCTGGAGCTCGCGCCGACGCGCGTGAACCTGATCGCGCCGGGGTTCGTCGACACCGGCCTCTCCGCCGAGCTGCTCGGCGACGGCCTGGACGCGCGCCGCCAGCAACTGCGCGACTCGCTGCCGATCGGCCGCGTGGTCGGCCCGGACGACATCGCCGCGCTCGCCGTGCACCTCATGACCAACACCGCGCTGACCGGCGCCACGTTCGACATCGGCGGCGGCCAGCAGCTCCTCTGAAAGGAACCTTCGTCATGGAATACCTCGTCGACTTCGAAGTCACCGTCCCGGCCGGGACGCCCGCCGCTGAGACCGAGGAGCGTTTCGCGGGCGAGTCGGTCGCCGCCGCGTCGTTGGCGGACGCCGGCCATCTCCTCCGCGTCTGGAAGCGGCCCGACGACGGCGCGATCGTCGGGCTGTACCGCGCCAACGACAGCCGGCACCTCGACGCGTTGCTGAAGACGCTGCCGCTCTACCCGTGGATGCGGATCGACGTCACGCCGCTCGAAGCCCACCCCAACGATCCCGCGCGCGTCGCGGCGAAGATCGGAAGCTGACGACATGCCCACGCTCACCGTCACCCGCTCTCAGACCCGGTGGGACGTGACGTTCACGAACCCGCCGGTCAACCTGGCCGACCCGGAGATGATCCTCGAGCTGCAGTCCCTGGTGGACGAGCTCGAGCGCGACCCCGACGTCACCGTCGTGGTCTTCGCCTCCGACGACGAGGAGCACTACCTCGGCCCGTACGACCTGAGCCGCGCCGCCGACACGCCCAGCACACCCGGGCCGACCGGCCTGGTGCCGTGGCTCGACCTCACGGTCCGGCTCAGCCGGCTGCCGGTCGTGTCGATCGCGCGCATCCGTGGCGCGGTGCGCGGTGTCGGGGCGGAGTTCGCGTACGCCACCGACCTGCGGTTCGCCAGCCTCGAGCGCACCGCGATCGATCAGCCCGAGGTCAGCAAGGGCCTGGTGCCCGGCGGCGGCGCCATCGGGCGACTGCCGGCGCTGGCCGGACGGGCCCGCGCGCTCGAGGTGATCCTCGGCTCCGGCGTGCTCGACGGTGCGACCGCGGAACGCTACGGCGTCGTCAATCGCGCGCTGCCCGACGCCGAGCTGGACGCGTTCGTGGACGACCTCGCGGACCGCCTCGCGCGCATCGACAGGACCGTGCTCGCCACCACGAAGGCGCTCGTGGACCACACGACGCTCCCGGACAACGACGAGCTCGCCGCGGCCTACAAGGCGTTCTTCTCCTCGGCGGCCCGCCGGTTGGCGGCGGCGTAGCGTGGCTCAGCCTGAGATGTCCCAGCGCGTGATGTGCTCCCCGTCCGTGGCGATCTTGAACGCGCCGCCGCCGTTGTAGCCGTTGCCGCTGACCTGGATCTGCACGGTCGTCGTGTCGCCCTCCTTCGCTGCCGAGAGCGCCTCGAACCGGCTCTGCACGCCGATGTTCTCGTTCTCGTCCCAGCGCGCGATCTCGGCATGACCGGTGAACGTCCGTCCCCAGTCGTTCAGCACGGCGTCGGGCGCGAACGCGGCCACGAACGCCGCGCTGTCGCCACGGTTGGTCGCCTCGAACGCCGCCCGGATCGGCGCGTCCACCGTGCCCAGCACATCCTCATGGCTCATCCGCACATGGTGCCCATGTCCACGATTGCGCTGGTTGGGTAGACGAAGGACAATGGATCGTGTCTCTCCGACACGCCTCGCGTCGTACTTCGGCCTCGTCTCCACCGACACCTCGTCCGACCCGCGCAGGCAACCCGCCAAGGCCTCCACGCCGCTGCGCGTGTCGGCCGGCCTCGTCGCCGCGCTGGTCCTCGCCGTCCTACTCGACCTGGCGGACCTCTTCGGCGACACCCTGTCCGGCTGGCTCCTGCGCCTCGCGTCGGTCTGGGCCCTCGTCGCCGCGTTCTCGCTCGTGGCCGACCACATCGCGGCCCGCGCAGTCCGCGAACGTCGCCGCTGGCGAGACCCGCCGAGCTCGCTCTAGGCGAACGGATCGTCAAGCGCGGCGGGGAACTCCTCGAGGTCTGCGGCAAGCGCCTCCGGAGCGGGCGTGTCCCAGACCTTGTCGAGGTCCGAACCGTTTACCCACGGCCGTAGCGGTCGCTCGTGAAATGTTGGCTCGTCATCGCCGACCGCACGCTGCTGCATGTGCCTCAAGGTACCCAAACCGCGACCGCCGCGCCGGGTCTCGGCATATCTGACGAAGGTGTCACATGACAGTGTTGTCACCTATCGTGGCCACGCAGAGCGTTGCGCTTCGAATGCTGGGCGCGCTCGCTGACTCCTGCGACAAGGCGTCGACGGAGGAAGTTGCTGGCGCTCGGGCAGGGCACTCGGGGCACAGGCCCTGACCACCGCCGAAGCCCACGCCCCGCGACGGCTCAACGCCTTAACGACGAAAGCCTCGCATCGGCGAGGCTTTCAGTACGTCCTACGGGAGCGACGGGACTCGAACCCGCGACCTCCGGCGTGACAGGCCGGCGCTCTAACCAACTGAGCTACGCCCCCGGGCGCGGAGGAGATAGTAGCGCCCCACCGCCGAGCTCGGGCCGCGGAGTTCCGCCCGGGCGCAACTTGACGGACCGGACGGGTTTCCACGAGGTGTCAACCGATGCGAGCCCGGAGGTAGGGCTGATGTTCAGGGTAATGGCGGGAGGCGCCGTTTCGGCGGTGCTGGCGACGCTTGCCGTCGGCGGGACGGCGATGGCCGCGCAGATCGGCGGGACGGCCGGAAACGACCAGATCCGCGGGACGGTGAAAGCCGACGTGATCGACGGCGCGGCCGGCGACGATCAGATCAACGCGCGGCGTGGTGCGGACACGGTCACCGGCGGTGAGGGCAACGACCTGCTGCGTGGCGGGTGGGGTGCGGACCGGCAGTTCGGTGGCGCCGGCAACGACACGATCTACGCCGGCGTCGGACGGGACGAGACGTGGGGCGAGGACGGCGACGACACGCTGTGGGCACTCGCGCGCGCGGACGTGCACGGGAAGAACGACACCGCCGGCGACGTCCTGCACGGTGGGAACGGCAACGACACGTTCCGCACGCGCGATGGCGAGGCGGACACGATCGACTGCGGACCGGGCGTGGACACCGTGTACGCGGACTTCAAGGACGTGCTCGCCAACCCGGCCGAGTGCGAGGTCGTCAACCGTGCGCGACGCCTCAAAAAGGGCGACGATCAACGGGAGAACGCGGATCCCGCGCAAGCCTCGACCGCCCGCGACTAACGCGGTCAAGCGAGGGGTAGGGCTCCAGCCATGTACATCGGCATTGGCACCCTCCTCGTAATCATCATCATCCTGCTGCTCATCTTCCTTCTCTGAGCAGGGGATTTATGGCCTTCCCCACCCCTTAGACGGTGGGGTGCTGTAGGCCCAGAGGCCGGTATGCGCGAGTGAAGTCCGGCCCCATCCACGGGACGCTCCGCGCATGCCTAAGAGGAACCTCGCCGCGCGCGCCGGACACTGGAGCGCGCGGCACCGGAAGACCGCCATCTTCGGATGGCTCGCGTTCGTCGTCATCGCCTTCGTGCTCGGCGGCGCCATCGGCACCAACTCGCTCAAGGACGAGGACTCCGGCAACGGGAGCTCGCAGGTCGCCGACAAGGCGATCGCCAAGGCCGACTTCCCCGACAAGGCCGACGAGCAGGTCCTGATCACCGCGCGCGATGGAGCGCTGAAGGCCACCGACCCCGAGTTCAGAGCGGGCGTCGAGGACGTCGTCACCCGCATCGAGCAGACCCCGCACACCGACGAGGTCCTGTCCCCGTACGCGGACGGCAACCAGGGCCAGATCTCCAAGGACGAGAAGTCCGCCCTGGTCACGTTCTCGATCCAGGGCGACAGCGACGCGACCAGCACGCGCGTCGACACCACGCTCGCGGCGACGAAGGCCGCGCAGCAGGCGCACCCTGACCTGCGCATCGAGCAGTTCGGCGACGCGTCCGCCGACAAGGCGCTCTCCGCCTCCCTCGACGACGACTTCAAGCGTGCCGAATTCCTGAGCCTCCCGATCACACTGCTGATCCTGATCGTCGCGTTCGGCGCGCTCGTCGCCGCGGGCGTGCCGCTGCTGCTCGGCGTCACGGCCGTGATCGGCACGCTCGGCCTCGTCGGGCCGATCAGCCAGATCGTGCCGATGGAGGACTCCGCGGCGTCCGTGATCCTGCTCATCGGCCTCGCGGTCGGCGTCGACTACTCGATGTTCTACCTCCGGCGCAAGATGGAGGAGCGGGACGCGGGGCGGTCCTCCGAGGACGCGCTCGAGTTCGCCGCCGCCACGTCCGGCAAGGCCGTGCTGATCTCCGGCCTGACCGTCCTCATCGCCATGGCGGGCATGTTCATCGCCGGCAACGCCGTCTTCACGAGCTTCGCCATCGGCACGATGCTCGTCGTCGGCGTCGCGATGCTCGGCAGCGTCACCGTCCTCCCGGCCGTGATCTCGAAGCTGGGCGACAAAGTCGAACGCGGTCGTGTCCCGTTCATCAGCCGCCTGCGCCACCGCAACCACGGGGAGTCGCGCGTCTGGGGCTACGTGATCGACAAGTCGCTCAAGCGCCCGGTCATCTCGGTCGTCGGCGCCACCGCGATCCTGCTCGTGCTCGCCGCCCCCGCGCTGAACATGCGCCTGATCAACCCGGGCATCGCGGGCCTCCCGCACGACCTGCCGATCATGCAGACCTACGACCGCATCCAGTCCGCGTTCCCGGGCGGCCCGCTCCCGGCCGTCGTCGTGGTCCAGGCGGACGACGTCACGGCCGCGCCGGTCCAGGACGGCATCAAGGCGCTCGTCGCCAACGCGTCCGGGCCGACCAACACGATCGTCTCCCCGAGCAAGGAAGTCGCGATCGTCTCGATCCCGCTCCCGGGCAACGGCACCGACGACGCGTCCGAGGCCGCGCTGAAGACCTTGCGGGACACGACGATCCCGCAGACGATCGGCGCGGTCGCCGGCACCGACGTCAACGTGACCGGCCTCACCGCCGGCTCGAAGGACTTCAACGACCGCATGAGCTCGCGCCTGCCGTTCGTGTTCGCGTTCGTCCTCGGCCTGGCGTTCCTGCTGCTGCTCGTGACGTTCCGCAGCGTGATCATCCCGCTCAAGGCGATCGTGCTGAACCTGCTGTCGGTGGGCGCCGCCTACGGCGTGATCACGTTCATCTTCCAGGACGGCCACTTCGAGTCGCTGCTGAACTTCGAGTCCACGGGCGGGATCACGTCCTGGCTGCCGCTGTTCCTGTTCGTGATCCTGTTCGGGCTCTCGATGGACTACCACGTGTTCATCCTCAGCCGCATCCGTGAGGCGTTCGACCGCGGCGAGTCGACCGACGACGCCGTCGCGCACGGCATCAAGGCCACGGCCGGGGTCGTGACGAGCGCCGCGATGGTGATGGTCGCGGTGTTCGCGATCTTCGCCACGCTCTCCATGATCGAGTTCAAGCAGATGGGCGTCGGCCTCGCCGTGGCCATCCTGCTCGACGCAACCCTGGTGCGCGCGGTGCTGCTCCCGGCCGCCATGAAGCTGCTCGGGGATCGCAACTGGTACCTCCCGCACGGGCTGCGCTGGTTGCCCAAGTGGGAACACGAATCCGCACCCGAGCCGGTTCACGCATAACCTGGGGGGCATGAGAATTGGAGTGCTCACCGGGGGCGGCGACTGCCCCGGACTGAATGCGGTCATCCGGGCCATCGTCCGTAAGGGCATCAACACCCACGGGCACGAGTTCTTCGGCTTCCGTCACGGGTGGGCCGGCGTCATCAACAACGAAGGCGTCGACCTCACCCTCGACAGCACGCGCGGCATCCTGCACCGCGGCGGGACGATCCTCGGGTCGTCCCGCACCAACGTGTACAAGGTCGAGGACGGCCTGAACAAGGTCAAGGCGTCGATGAAGGCCCAGGGCCTGGACGCGCTGATCCCGATCGGCGGCGAGGACACCCTCGGCGTCGCGGGCAAGCTGCACGAGGACGGCATCCCGGTCGTCGGCGTGCCGAAGACGATCGACAACGACCTGGCGGCCACCGACTTCACGTTCGGCTTCCAGACCGCCGTGCAGATCGCCACGGACGCGATCGACCGCCTGCACACGACCGCCGAGTCGCACAACCGCGTCCTGGTGTGCGAGGTCATGGGCCGCCACGCCGGCTGGCTCGCCGTCTACTCCGGCATGGCCGGCGGCGCGGACGTCATCCTCATCCCGGAGCGCCCGTTCGACATCGACGAGGTCGTCGACCACCTCAAGCGCCGTCACGAGCGCGGCGCGACGTTCTCGATCGTCGTCGTCGCCGAGGGCGCCACGCCCAAGGACGGCGGCCTCCTCACGGCCTACGAGACCAAGGACGCGTTCGGCCACGTGCGCCTCGGCGGCATCGGCATGATGCTCGAGCGCCAGATCGAGGAGAAGACGGGCTTCGAGTCCCGCACGACGATCCTCGGCCACATCCAGCGCGGCGGCACCCCGCTCGCGTTCGACCGCGTGCTCGGCTCCCGCTTCGGCGTGGCCGCCGTCGACGCGATCACCGAGGGCAACTACGGCAAGATGACCGCGCTGCGCGGGACCGGCATCGAGCTCGTGCCGCTCGCCGAGGCGCTCGCCGAGCCCAAGCTCGTCGACTCGGAGCTCTACGAGACCGCTGAAGTCTTCTTCGGTTAGACCGTACGTTCTCCCGGTCCTCTTGACCGGGCTGAATCTGCGGCCGCTCTTCGGGAGCTTGCCGCCGCTGCTGGCCGACGTCCGGGACGATCTCGGGCTGTCGGCCGCGGCGGCGGGGCTGCTGACGACGGGGCCGCTGCTGTGCCTGGGCATCCTCGCCCCGCTCGGCCCGCGGATCGCGCGACGCTTCCCGGTCGAGCGGATCATCGCCCTGGCGCTGCTATGCACGGCGATCGGCACCGCGTTGCGCGGGCTCGGCGGGGTCGCCCCGCTGTACCTCGGCACGCTGCTCGCGGGAGCGGCGATCGCGCTGACGCAGGTCGTGACGCCCGCGTGGGTGCGCGCGAAGACCTCGCACGGCACGGGGCTGCTCACCGGCCTGTTCAGCACCGCGTTGGTGGCGGGAGCGACGATCGCCACGTTCACCGCGATCCCGCTCGAGGACGCGTTCGGCGGGTGGGAACCGTCCTTGGCGATCTGGGCCTTGCCGGCGCTGATCGGCTTCGCCGTGTGGGTCCCGTACGCGCTGCGGGCGAAGGAGCCCGTGGCCGCGACCGTCGGCCATCCGCTGTGGCGCAACCGCGTCGCCTGGTCGATCGCGCTGCTGATGGGCCTGCAGTCGATGGCGTTCTTCTCGACCATCTCGTGGCTGCCGGAGATCCTCGTCGACGACGGGATGAGCGAGGGCTACGCCGGCTTCCTGTCCGGCGTGACGCAGCTCGTGCAGATGGTCCCCGCGTTCGCGATGCCGGTGCTCGCAGCGCGCCGCAACACCCAGCTCGATCTGCTGCTGGTCATCGTGGGCACGGCGCTGGTCGGCCTGCTCGGCGTGCTGCTCCTGCCCGACCTGTCGCTGCTGTGGATGGTGCCGCTGGGGATCGGCCAGGGCGGAGCGCTGGGGCTGGCGTTGATGCTGCCCGTGCTGCGCGGCCACGACCCCGGCCAGGTGGCCGGCATGACCGCGATGGCGATGGGCGTCGGCTACCTGATCGCCGCCGGCGGACCGGCGCTGGTCGGCGCCGTGCACGACGTCTCAGGCGAGTGGAACTGGCCGCTGGCCGTGCTGCTGGTCATGACGGTCGTGCAGTTCCCCGCCGCGCTTCACGCGGTGATGAAGGGCAAGCCGACGTAGTTCTCGGCCAGCGCGGTCGCCTGGGCCTGCGAGCTGACCGTGTAGCGGAGCTGCGAGCGCTGGATCTGCGTCTCGAACGGGTCGTCGCTCATGCGGTGGAGCATCGAGGTCATCCAGTAGGAGAAGTGCTGCACGCGCCAGACGCGTTCGAGCGCGCGCTGCGTGTAGGCCTGCAATGCGGCCTCGTTCCCGAACGAGGACGCGAGCAGCGCCACGTCCGCCATCGCCGTGTTCAGGCCCTTCGCGCCCGTGGGCGGGACGATGTGCGCCGCGTCGCCCGCCAGGTAGAGCTTGCCGTGCTGCATCGGCTCGACCACGAACGAGCGCATCGGCGTGACGCCCTTCTCGAAGATCGGGCCACGGTTGACCTCCATGCCGAACCGGAGGTCCAGCTCGTCCCAGATCTCCTCGTCGGGCAGCGGCTCCGCGTCCGGCGCGCACTGCAGGTACATGCGCGTGATCGCGTGCGAGCGCATCGAGGCGAGCGCGAAGCCGCGCTCATGGTGCGCGTAGATGAGCTCGTGGGAGCTCGGCGCGCACTCGGCCAGGATCCCCATCCAGCCGAACGGGTACTCGCGCTCGTACACGGTCAGCACGTCCTGGATCGTCGGCCGGCAGACGCCGTGGAAGCCGTCGCAGCCGGCGATCAGGTCCGCTTCGAGGCGGTGCTGGTCGCCTTGGTGCGTGTACGTGACGGTGCCCTGCTCGGGGTCGACCTTGACGTCGGAGACCTCGAAGTGCAGCGGCAGCTTGGAACCGATCCGCGCCTCGATCAGGTCCTTGACGACCTCCTGCTGGCCGTAGATCGTGATCGCGCGACCGCCGGTGAGGTCGCTGAGCGCGATCCGGTGCCCCTCGCCGTCGAACCGCAGCTCGACGCCCTCGTGCACGAGCCCTTCCGCGTGCATCCGCTCGCCGAGGCCGACCTCGTCCATCAGGTCCATCGTCGCCTGCTCGAGCACCCCCGCCCGCACCCGCTGCTGCACGTACTCGCGGTCGCGCGCCTCGAGGATCACGGACTCGATCCCGCGCAGGTCCAGCAGCCGCCCGAGCATCAGCCCGGCCGGCCCGCCGCCGACGATCGCCACCTGTGTGCGCATCCCCCAACGATACGTCCGCGCAGAACCTGACCATTCGGCGGGGTTCATCGCTGAGCAGTGAGCATACGTTGATGGAGTCACGGTAGATGACGCAGGAAGGAGGGTTCTCGTGTCTCGCTCGTTCGGCCGCAAGGATGTGGCTCGATTGGCCTGTATCGCCCTGGTCGGCGCGCTCGGAGGCGCTTCGTCCGCCCACGCGGGCACCTACACGGTGCGCGCCGTCTCCCCCGGCGTTCCGACGTCGCACGGCTGGATCGGTGACGTGCAGTCGCTCGGGTCGAACTTCGTCTCGGCGTGGAGCACCGGCGGGCTCGTCGGACAGTTCTCGCTCCCACGGACGAACTTCGCGCCCGGCGAGCAGATGGTCTGGGGATTCCAGAGCGACCGCGACAACATCGTCGGCTGGTCGTTCACCGAGACCGTCAGCGGGATCGCCGGCGGGGACTGGAACACGCTGGCCTCGTCCGGCCACGGTCCGTGGCTGGTCGCCGACGTGCCGAGCTTCAACCACGGCGCGCACAACTACGGCTTCAATCTCCCCGGCGCCCGGATGGTGACCATGGCCCTGATGTGCGGCGGGCCGCGCTCCTGCCTGGGGAGCAACGCCGAGATCCGGCTCGCCAACGTCGACGTCGCGCTCAGCGACCCCGAGAGCCCTAAGGCAAGCGCCGTCGGCCCGCTCGTCAACGGCATCGCTCCGCTCAAGGGCACGACCGACCTGACGGTCAACGCCACCGACGAGAACGCCGGCGTCTACCGCGCACAGGTCTGGGTGGACAACGTCGCCCGGTCCAGCACGATCCTGGATGCCAACGGCGGCTACTGCTCACCCGTGTCCGGCACGACGCACGTGTTCATCGTGCAGCGTCCGTGCAAGGTCGCTGCCGGCGGTTCGGTCACGCTCGACACGACCAAGCTCAGCGACGGCGAGCACCAGATCTCCGTGGTCGTCGAGGATGCCGCCGGCAACGCCAGCACCGTGTTCGGGCCGGCGCCGCGGGTGATCGACAACGTCCCGCCGCCGGTCAACACGGAGCGCCCGTCGATCATTGGCACGCGCTCCGTCGGCGGCTCGCTGAGCGCGACCAGCGGCGTGTGGACGGGCTCCGGGCTCAAGTTCGAGTACCAGTGGCAGCGCTTCGAGGCGAACACCTGGCGCAGCATCGCCGGCGCCGTGCGCCCGGACTACACCGTCACGGCCGAGGACGGCGGCAAGTCCCTCCGCGTGCTCGTGCGCGCGAGCAACGGCGACGGAACGACCGAGGCCGAGGCGCCGTCGGTGGCGATCCCGGAGCCCAAGGGCACGGTGCTCCCCGAGGGCACCGGGACCGGCGTGCCCGTCCAGGAGCCCGCCGAGACACCGGTCACGCGGACCCAGAACGGCGCCGGCCCGGTGGCCACCGCGACGCTCGACGCGAAGTTCACGGACACCCGCCGACCGACGACGACCATGGGCTGGGGCGCCAAGCGCCGCGTCATCGGCACGCTGCTCGGCCGTGACGGCGCGCCGATCGTCGGCGCCAAGGTCGACGTCGCGGTCACGTCGCAGCTGATGGACGCGACGGCGGCCGCTCTCGGCGAGGTCGTCACCGACGTCCACGGCCGTTTCGCCTACGAGCTCGTCGGCGGGATCTCGCGCACGGTCCGCTTCGCCTACCGGCCGATCCTCGAAGAGCGCACGCACACCCAGCGCACCGAGGTGACCGCGCGCGTGATCCCGAAGGTGACCCTCACGGCCGACCGGCGCAAGCTGCGCAACCGCCAGGCCGTCACGCTGCGCGGCCGCGTCGAAGGCGCCCCCGCGGGTTCCGGCAAGGTCGTCGAGCTCCGCGCCTACGACGGAGGCCGCTGGCGCACCTTCGCCACCACCCGCCTCCGCGGCGAGCGTGGCACGTTCTTCTACCGCTACCGGTTCACCCGCACCACCTGGCCGACGAACTACCGCTTCCGCGCCGTCGTCCGCGCCGAAGCCGGCTGGCCGTTCGTCACGGGACAGACCAACGCCGTCAAGGTGCATGTCCGCCCGTAGCGCCCTGATCCTCGCGGCGCTCGCCGCTTGCGTCCTCGCGGGCCCGGCGTCGGCGAGCCCACAGGCCAAGCTCGCCAACGCGGAGTTCCTGGCCCAGCTGCCCGCGCCCCCCTCGGGCGCGGGCACGGTGTGCGTGATCGACACCGGCGTCACGCCGATGCCGGGCCTCGACACCCAACTCGTCGAGCGGATCAGCGTGGTCGGCGACGACGTCGACGACGTCATGCACACCCCGGCCAACCCGTTCTCGGGCCACGGCACCTTCGTGGCGAAGATGATCACCGAGCTCTGGCCGGCCGCAAAGATCATCAGCGTCCGCGCGTTCAAGACGGCGACCAACGGCGCCTTGGCGGCGGACTACCAGTCCGCCGTCTCCGAATGCATCCAGCCGCCTCGTCGAACGAACGTGATCACGCTGGCGCTCGGCACGTCGCAGGGAGACCTGGCACGTCTCGAGAACAAGATCGTCAACGCCCACGAGTACTTCGGGGTCAACGTCATCGCGGCAGCCGGCAACGACGGCAACGCGAACTCGGTCGACTATCCGGCGCGCTTCAGCGCTTCACTCGCGGTCGGTGCGACCGAGGCATCTGGCTCGTTCTGCGCGTTCTCGAATCGCGGCGAGGGCCTTGACCTCGGCGCGCCAGGCTGTCCAGCACACGTCACCGCGTTCGACGGCCGACTTGGTGCCTTCCGCGGCACATCATTCGCGGTCCCGAGCGTCGCCGCGGTGCTCGTTGCACTCCGCTCGTACAGGCCAGAGCTGACCTCGGATCAGGCCGAGCGGCTGCTGTTGTCGCCGGGCCGTGTCCTCGACGCTGCGGCGGTGTTCAAGGCTGCGGGTCTCAAAGTGCCCAGCCCGCCGGGGGCAGCTGCACCGGACGCGACTCCCAGCCCGATGGTCGTCGATCGCCGCCCGGACAGGCCCCAGGTACGCAGACTGACGCTCAGGCGCGGCACGCTGCGGATCGAAGTGGGTCGACCGCCGCACGGTGGGCGGACGGTATTCCGCGTTGGAACGCGCTCGTACCCGCGTCGGAACGGCAAGCTGCGGCTCAAGGTCCGCTCCTGGAGACCCGTGACCGTGTTCACTGAAGACGAGTGGGGTGTTCGATCTCCCGCACTCAGGATTCGACGATGAAGCGGCTCGCCATCACAGCACTGACGCTCTTGCTCGCGCCCGCAGCGGCGCAGGCGGGCACCTACGACGTCGTTGCCTGCAATGCGGCGGCTGGAGGAACGAACAACGCGTGGGCGCTCGAGACGAATGACGCATCGCACATCGAGGGCTTCGCCCTATGTCCATCGGCGGGGACGCGCTCAGGCCTTTTAGTCACCGACCGGCTGACCACGGCCGGCGCCGGCGGCGGCAGCTATGGCCAGTGGGTGATCCACTCCCCTGCTGGCACGACGATCACGCGGATTCGCCTTGATCGGTACTTGAACATGGATGGCGGTACCGGTTGGCGACTGTACGGGCGCCAGGCGGACGGGACGACACTCGCCGGCGAGACCTGCACCGTGCAGCCGGGATTCGACGACTGCACAGTCTCCGGGGCGATCGATCGAGCGGTGAACACGAGCTCGATCGCCTACGGCTTCGACTGCCCTACAGGGTGCATCACCGGGGCGACCATCCACTCGGCCAGCGCCGCGATCTACTCGGCCACGGTCACGATCAGTGATCCCACGGCGCCGACGGTCGGGGCGCCGAGCGGGGCGCTGGTCGGGGGTGGGTTCCACAAAGGGACGGAGTCGGTCACGTTCAACGGGGTGGACGCGCTCGGGTTGAAGGCTCGGCGGCTCGTGATCGACGAGCAGACCGTCGCGGAGGAGGCGCTGGCGTGCGACTACACGCGGATGGTGCCGTGCGCGAATCCTGGGGCCGCGGTGACGCTCGGGGTTGATCTGAACGCGCTCGCGGACGGGACGCACGCGGTGCAGGTCGCCGTGGTTGACGCGGCAGGGAACGAGACGCGGTCGAATCCGGCGACGATCGTCGTCGATCACACCGGGCCGGGGGCGCCTGCGTTGACAGTCAGCGCGCGACCGGCCGACGATCCTCGGTTCACGGTGTCGTGGTCCTCGCCCGGCGGGCAGGTCGCGCCGATCGCCATGGCGCACTGGCGGTTGTGCTCGCCGAGCGGGTGCACGGGTGGGACGACCAGCGGCACTTCGGTCAGCGGGACCCTGGCGGGCTACGGGACGCACACGTTGCACGTGGCGCTCGAGGACGCCGCCGGGAACCGCGGGGAGGAGGCGGTGGTGGCGCTTCCGCATCTCGCTCCGGCGCCGCCCAGCCCCACGCCGACCGCCACGCCGACGCCCACCCCGGTCGACCCGCGGCTGCGCGTGACCACGGCGACGCTCGACCGCTCGGCGCGCACGCTCACGACGAGCGGGACGGCGGCCGGCAGCGGCACGGTCACCGTCCGCGTGCGGTACCGGGTCAACGACCGGCAGCGCTCACGCACCGTCAAGGCCACGCTCCGCGGTGGGCGGTTCAGCGCGCGGGTGCGGTTGTCGCGGACCGATGCGCGGCGGGCCCGGAGCGCTCGCGTGAGCGTGAGCTACGGCGGCGACGCGGGTCACCGCGCCGCCAGCGTGCAGCGGACCGTCAAGCTCCGGCGCTGACCGGCGCGGCCCGCCACGTGCGGGCGGTCCAGATCAGGTAGAGCACGGCGCCGACCGCCATGTAGCCGGCCAGCTGCGCGAGGTTCGCCTCGTCCTGGCCCGACGCGGCGACGAAGCTCAGGCCGGCGAGCGTGGAGACTCCGCCGCTGATGATCATCGGCCACTGGCGCGGAGAGAGTGCGCCGGCGAGCTGGATCGCACCCGACACGAAGGCCCAGGCGCCGAAGACGATGAGCGCCGCGCCGGCGTCACCCGCGAAGGTCGCGACCGCGAGGGCGACCGCCGCGGTCGTGCTGATCGCGCCGTTGACCCAACGGGCCTGGAAGAAGGACGCGACGGCGTCGATGAGCGGATAGGTGCTGAGCACCAGCGCCGCTGCGACCGTCACGTCGGAAGCGGTCGTCGGGATGCGATCGCCGACGGCGATCACCAGAGCGGCCGCCCAGAGCAGCGCGGCTGCGGCTCGGATGGCCGTGAGAAGAGAGAACGTTCGTTCTTGCATGTTCGTCAGTGAAGCACGCCGAGCCGCCAACGTCAAGAACGATCGTTCTTTCTTGAGCTAGAGTTGAGGCATGCGGATCGCGACGCTGCCGAAGGCGAAGGACTCAGAAGCCCGCGACCGGCTGCTCAGGACCGCCTCGATGATCTTCTACTCCGAGGGCATCAACAGCGTCGGCGTCGACCACATCGTGTCCGCCGCCAAGGTGACGCGAGCGACGTTCTACCGCCACTTCCCGAGCAAGACCGACCTCGTCCTCGCCTATCTGCAGGCGGCCCACGACGCGATCGAGGCCCATCGGCCCGAGCCCACGCTGGAGGCCCTGACCGCCGACGTCTGCGGGCAGATCGGGCGGCCCGAGTTCCGCGGCTGCGCGTTCATCTGCGCCGCCGCGGAGTTCGAGGACCCGGAGCACCCCGTCCGCCGGGCCGTCGCGGCGCACCGCGAGTGGTACCTCGGCGTCGTCCGTGACGCGCTCGGCTCCGACGAGGCGGCACGGCGCTTCGTGATGCTGCGTGACGGCGCGTTCGTCGCCGGCCACCTCGGCGACGCGGAGCTGGCCATCGAGACGTTCCGCCAGAGCGTCTAGCCGACCCGGCGCTCGCGGCCCTCCCAGAACGGCTCGCGCAGCCGCGCCTTCAGCAGCTTCCCCGCCCCGGACTTGGGCAAGGGCTCGTCCGAGAACGTGATCGAGCGCGGGACCTTGAAGCCACCCAGCGACTCGCGGCACCAGGCAATCAGCTCCTCCTCCGACACCCCGGCGCGCGCCACGACGACCGCGTGGACGGCCTCACCCCAGCGCTCCGACGGGACGCCGAAGACCGCGACCTCGTCAACACGAGGATGCTGGGAGAGCACCGCCTCGACCTCCACCGAGTACACGTTCTCGCCGCCCGTGATGATCATGTCCTTGGCGCGGTCGACCATGAAGAAGTAGCCCTCCTCGTCTTCACGGGCGAGGTCGCCGGTGCGGTACCAGCCGTCGACCAGAGCCGCCTCCGTCGCCTCGGGCCGGTTCCAGTAGCCGAGCATCACGTTCGGACCGCGCACCCATAGCTCGCCGACTTCGCCGCGCGCCGCCCGGACCTCGGCCTGGACACCCGGGACGACCCGGCCCATCGAGGACGGCCGCGAGGTGTGGTCCGCGTGCGAGAGCCGCGTCACGGTCGGCGCCGCCTCGGTCATGCCGTAGAACTGGACGACGTCGCAGTCCGGCAGCCACTCGAGCACGCGGCGCTGCAGCTCCGGCGAGATCGGCGACGCGGCGTACTGGAGGTGCCGCAGCGACGACACGTCGAAGCCCGAAGCCTCCTCGAGCAGCATCGCGAGCATCGTGGGGACGAAGACGCTGTGCGTGATCCCGCGCGAAGCGATCGTCTCCAGCACCGAAACCGGCTCGAAGCGCGGCAGGATCACGGACGTCGCGCCGACCCACACGCACGCGAAGACGTTGGACGTGCCCGCCACATGGAACATCGGGCACACGTGGAGCCACCGATCCTCGCGCGCATGACCCGTCACCGCCAGGTTGTGCAGCGCGTTCGAGAGCAGGTTCCGATGCGAGAGCATCACGCCCTTGGGCGTCCCGGTCGTCCCGCCGGTGTAGGAGATCGCCGCGAGCGAATCCTCCGCCACGCCCGGGAACGCGCACTCCGGGCCTGTGACGAGCGCCTCGTAGTCGACGAGCGGCACGCCGAGCTCCGCCGCCCGCGGATCGTCGCTGATCAGCGCCTCGAGCCCCGCGTCCCGAACCATGAACGCGAGCTCGTCCAGCGAGAGCCGGTAGTTGAGGTCGACCAGGACCTTGCCGAAGGCCGGCAGCCCGAGCCAGCACTCCAGGTGCGCACGTGAGTTCGGGCCGAGGTAGCCGACGCGCGCGGCGTCGAGCCCGCCCAACGCGCGCACGCGACGCTCCAGCTCGCCATAGGTGACGGACCGATCGCCGTCGACCACGGCCACCTCGCCCGCGAACAACCGCGCCGCCCTCGCCAACGGCCAGGACAGATCGCTCATAGCCCCAGGAGCCGTGCCGCGTTCTCCTTCAGCACCAGCGGGCGCACCTCCTCGCGGATGTCCAGCTTCTCGAAGTCCGAGAGCCAGCGGTCAGGCGTGATCAGCGGGAAGTCGGAGCCGAACAGCATCTTGTGCCGCAGCTGCGTATTCGTGTACCGCACCAGGTTCTCCGGGAAGTACTTCGGCGACCAGCCCGAGAGGTCGATATAGACGTTCGGCTTGTGCACGGCGATCGCGAGCGCCTCGTCCTGCCACGGGAACGACGGGTGGGCGAGGATGATGTTCAGGCCCGGGAAGTCGGCCGCGACGTCGTCGACCGCCATCGGGTTGGAGTACTTCAGGCGCACGCCCCCGCCGCCCGGCATCCCCGCCCCGATCCCGGTCGTGCCGGAGTGGAACAGCGCGATCAGCCCTGCCTCCTCGATCACCGCGTAGAGCGCGTAGAACTCGCGATCGTTGGGCCAGAACGCCTGCGTGTTCGGGTGGAACTTGAACCCGCGCGCGCCGCGCTCGATCCACTCGCGCGCCTCCCGCACCCCGAGCTTCCCCTTGCGCGGGTCGACCGACGCGAACGGGATCAGCACGTCGGGATTGCGCGAGGCCGCCTCCAGCACCTCCGCGTTGCCGAGCCGCCGCCGCCCCATCCCCGCCTCGTCGTCGACGGTGAAGATCACCGCCGCCATGCGCCGCTCGCGGTAGTAGTCGGCCACCTCCTGCGCCGTCGGCTGCGGCGGCGAGCCCCCGAAGTACTTGCCCGCCGCCTCCAGCACTTCCGCGGTCACCGGGTCCTGCGGCTCGCCGTCGTTGCGCTCCGCGTGGGTGTGCACATCGATCGCGACCAGCTCGTCGACGTTCACGACAGATCCAGCTCCGGCAGGCGCACCCCGAACGGCTGCGGCTCGAACGACCGCACCGCATCGGCGATCGCGTCCGCGGTCCACCCGCCTTCGCGCAGCGAGAACGCCACCTCGGCGGGGTGCGAGTACAAAGAGAGCCGGTCGCCGCCGATCCCGAGCGCCTGCCCGGTCACCCCCGAGGAAGCCTCCGAAGCCAGGTAGACGACCAGCGGCGCGCAGTCCGACGCCGGCCCCAGCGCATGCTCCTGCCGCACCTCGCGCGGGAACTCGTCCCGCCCGACCAGCGGCGCGTACAGCGGGATCGTCTCGGTCATCGCCGTCCACGCCGTCGGCACCACCGCGTTGACCGTCACGCCCGCACGACCCAGCTCCATCGCCCACGTCCGCGCGAACGCGACGACCCCCGCCTTGGCCGCCGCGTAGTTCGTCTGCCCGAAGTTGCCGTACTGCCCGGCGGGCGACCCCACCACGATGATCCGCCCACCCGAGCCCTGCTCGCGCAGCCGCACCGCCGCCGCCCGCGCGCACGTGAAGGTCCCGCGCAGGTGCGTCTCCACGACGAGGTCGAAGTCCTCGTCGGTCATCTTCCACAGCACCTTGTCGCGCAGCACGCCGGCGTTGGTGACCATCACGTCGAGCCGGCCGAACGCCGACACCGCCGTCTCGACGAGCGACTCCGCGGTCTCCGCCGACCCGACCGCGCCCGAATGCGCCACGCCCCCTACGGCCGCGGCCACCTCCTCGGCGCCGGCCACGTCGTTGACCACGACCGAAGCCCCCGCCGCCGCCAGCGCCTCCGCGTACGCGCGCCCCAGCCCGCGCCCCGCGCCGGTGACGACCGCAACCTTCCCGTCCAGCCTCATGCGTAGTACCGGAACAGGCAGTCGGCGACGAGCGCCGGGCGCTCCTGGTCGCGGACCTCCAGCGTGAGCGTCACCTTCACCTGCATGCCTCCCCGCACCTCCTCCACCTCGGTCACCTCACCGACGCCGCGAAACGCGGCGCCCACGGGCAGCGGCGCCGGGAACCGCAGGCGGTCCATCCCGTAGTTCACGCCCGTCGCCCCCGAGACGTCAAGCAGCTCCTGCGAGATCGGCGCGAGCAGTGCGACGCTCAGGTAGCCGTGCGCGATCGTCCCGCCGAACGGGGACGCCGCGGCCCGCTCGGGATCGACGTGGATGTAGTTGTGGTCCTCGGTGACGTCGGCGAACTCGTTGACGCGCTCCTGCGTCATCGGCTGCCAGTCCGTCGGCCCGAGGCGCTGCCCGGCCAGGCCGGGCAGCTCTTCCAACGTCGGCATCAGAACGAGTAGCCCTCGGCGTCGGCGGCCTGCGACGGCTCGCCCAGCGCCTCCAGCCCGCCCGGCGCTTCCTTGCTCACCTTCGCGATGTACACGAGGTTGCCGGGAGGCGAGGCCGGGTCGCTGAAGTCCAGCGTTCCCGCGACCACGCCGCCGGTGTCCAGCGCCGTGAGCGAGTGCAGCGCGTCCAGCACGCCCTTGCGCGTGAGGTCCTTGTTCTCGCACGCCTTGGTCAGCGCGGCGTCCGCGATCTGCGCCCCCGCGTACGCGTACAGCGAGCCGTTCGAGGACGGTGTGCCCTCGGGGAACTTGGCCTCGTACTCGCTCAGGAACTTCGTGACGCCCTCGCTCTGCACCGACAGCGGCGCCATCGAGGAGACCACGTGGTAGTTCGCGGCCAGCGCGTCGGCGGCCGGTGTGGTGAGCAGCTGCGGCGTCCAGCCCGGGCCGTTGGCGACGATCGGCACGTCCAGCTTCTGCGACGCGGCCAGGCCGGCCAGCGAAGCGGCCTGCGGCGGCGCGGCGCTGAACAGGATCGCCTTCACGCCCGCCTTCTTGAACGCCGAGACCTGGCCCGTCATGTCCTGGTCGGCCGGCGTGATCTTCTGCTCGACGAGCTTGAGCCCGTGCTTGTCCGCGGCGAACTTGGAGCCCTTGAGCGCGTTCTCCCCGTAGTCGCCCTCGAAGTACAGGTGGCCGACGGTGTCGCCCTCCTTCAGGCCCTTCTGGGTGAGGAGGAAGTCGACGGCGTTGATGGCCTCGATGTCGTAGGTCGTGCCCGCGATCGCGACGTTCTCGTTCGGGAGGATGTCCGACGTCCAGCCGGCGAAGTTCAGGAACATGCCCTCCTGCTGGACGTTGGGCAGCAGTGCGCTGACGATCGAGGAGCCGAGCACCAGGCCGAGCCCGACCACGTCGCCGCTCAGCTGCTGATAGGCGGCGACGGCCTTCTGCGGGTCGTAGCCCGTGTCCTGGACGGAGACCTTGATCTGGCGCCCGCAGATCCCGCCCGCCTCGTTCTTGGCGTCCCAATAGAGGTTCGCGCCCTCCATCATCGCCTTCCCGTTGGGCGCGAACACGCCGCTGAGGTCGGGGAGATAGCCGAGCGTGATCGTGTCCGCCGTCGTCCCCGGACCCGTCTTGACTGCAGCCTCCCCACCGGCCGCCTCGCCGCCCGCACTCTCGTCCGCCCCGCCCTTGCCGCACGCCGCCACCGCGAACGCGAGCACCACCGCGACCAGTCCGAGACGCCTCATACAACCCTCTCCTTTCGGTGGACGAGCCCGGCGAGCCCGTCACGGGCGAACAGCAGGACGGCGACGATCGCCGCGCCGTACAGCAACCGGCTGAGCTCGGCGGCGCCCACGCCGCCCGAGCCGGGTTCAGCGAGCAGCGGCAGCGAGCCGCTGTAGTGATTGAGGATCAACGGGAGCGCGGTGACGAACACCGCGCCCGCCGCGGCGCCGCCGACCGAGCCCGCGCCGCCGATCACGACCATCACGAGGAAGTCGACGGACAGCAGGAAGCCGAACGACTCCGGCACGATGCGCCCGAACGCGAGCGCCATCAGCACGCCGCCGAGCCCGGCGTACATCGAGGACACCGTGAACGCCGCCGCCTTGTAGCGGACGACGTCGATGCCGTTGGTGGCGGCCGCGACCTCGCTGTCGCGGACCGTGGCGAGCGCCCGTCCCGGACGCGAGCGCACGAGGTTGCGTCCGTACCAGAGCGACACGGCCACCAGCACGAGCCCGAGGTACCAGAGCTTCTCGAGCGGCCCGTACGGCACGCCGAGCACGACCATCCCGTCCGCGCCCGTGAACTCGAAGCCGAGGACGGAGAACGGCGGCACGGCGATCCCGCGGTAGCCGCCGGTGATGCCGGTCGCGTTCTGGAGGATGTGCTGGCCGAGGAACACGAGCCCGAGCGAGGCCAGCCCGAGGTAGATCCCGCGCACGCGGCCGGCGATCGGTGAGAACAGCGCGCCCGCCAGGCCCGCGAGCAGCACCGCCGCGACGACCGCGAGCAGCGGCGGGATCTTGTCCGCCAGGTACGCGTAGCCGTAAGCGCCGACCGCGACGAAGAACGCGTGCGCGAGCGACAGCTGGCCCGCGATGCCGACCAGGATCGTCAGCCCGATCGCGGCGATGATCGCCGCCATCGCGAAGAGGCCCGTCTGCAGCCAGAAGCTCTCGAACCAGATCGGCACCGCCGCCAGCGCGACGATGACGACGGCGTAGATCGCCAGGCGCCTAGACACGGGTCAGCTCCCGCGTCCCGAACAACCCGGACGGGCGGATCAGCAGCACGAGCAGCATCACCGCGAACGGCGCCACGCCGCCGAGCCCACGGCCGAGGAACGACAGCTCCTCCTGGTAGCCCGCGGTGAGCACGGAGACGACGCCGATGATCAGCCCGCCGATCACCGCGCCGCCCGGCGAGTCGAATCCGCCGAGCACGACCGCCGGGATGCACGCCAGCGCGAGCACGCCGACGCCGCCGGTCACGCCCGCGGCGGGGAAGCTCGTCAGGAACAGTCCGCCGACCGCCGCCAGCGCGCCCGCCAGCGCCCACGCCGCGGCGGCCACGCGGTTCAGCCTGATGCCCATCAGCGACGCCGTCTCGCCGTCCTCGGCCGCGGAGCGCATGGCGATCCCCCAGTCCGTGAACTTGAACGCCGCCCAGAACCCGGCGACGAGCACCGCCGCCACGCATCCTGCGACCACGCGCGAGGTGGCCACGCGGATGCCGAAGAGCTCGGTCACGTGGTTGCCCCACGGCGCGCCGATGTTCAGCACGTCGGTCCCGATCCGGCGCGAGAGCTCGGTCGCGAGCAGGATGTCCACGCCGAGCGTGAGGATCGCCAGCGTGCCGAGGTCGGCGCGGCGGATGCGGCGGATCAGGACGACGTCGATGAGCACCGAGCACGCCGCGGCGGCCAGCAGCCCGACCGCCACCGCCGGCCAGAACCCGAGCGACTCGTGCAGCCGGGCGATCACGTACGCGCCCAGCAGCAGCACGGACCCCTGCGCGAAGTTGATCACGTGCGTGGCCTTGAAGACGGTCACGAAGCCGAGCGCCACGAGCGAGTAGATCGCGCCGAGGAACAGCCCGCCGACCAGCAGCGTCACGAACTGGTTCACGCCGCGCCTCCCAGGTACGCGCGCAGCACCTCCGCGTCGCGCTGGACCTCCGCGGGCGTGCCGTCGGCGATCCGCTTGCCGAAGTCCAGCACCGTGACCCGGTCGGCCATCCCCATCACGAACGTCATGTCGTGCTCGACGAGCAGGACGGAGATGCCGAGCTCCGCGCGCGAGCGGGTGATTGCTTCGGCCATCGCCGCCGACTCGTCGCGGACCATCCCGGCGACGGGCTCGTCGAGCAGCAGCAGCTCCGGCTCGGCGCACAGCGCGCGGGCGAGCTCGACCCGCTTGCGCGTGCCGTAGGAGAGCGTCCCGACCGGCCGCTCCAGCTCGGTGAGGCCGAGCAGCTCCGCGATCTCCCGCACGCGCGCCTCGTGCTCAGCCCGCTCGCGCCGCGCGGCCGGCAGCCGCAGCCCGTCGGCCAGAAAGCCGCTGCGCATCAACCGGTGACGCGCGACCAGCAGGTTGTCCAGCACGGACACGCGCGGCGAGAGCGCGATGTTCTGGAACGTACGCGCGACGCCCAGCGCGGCGATCCGGTGCGGGCGGAGCTTGGTCAGCTCACGCCCGCCGTACCGGACGGACCCCGCCGTGGCCTCGTAGACGCCGGAGAGCACGTTCAGGCAGGTCGACTTGCCCGCGCCGTTGGGCCCGATCAGCGCGTGCAGGGAGCCGGGCTCGACGGTGAAGGAGACGTCGCTCAGCGCGGCGAGCCCGCCGAAGCGCACCGACAGCGCCTCGACCTCCAGCGGCTGCGCGTGGCTCTCCACCCGTTCCGCCGTGCTCGTCGCCCTCGGCACGCCGAGGTAGCGCTCCTTGACCGCCTCGCTCTCGGCCAGCTCGTCCGCCGTGCCCTGCAGCGCGACCTCGCCGACCTCGAGCACGACCGCGTGGTCGGCGACGGACAGCGCCATCGCCGCGTTCTGCTCGACCAGCACGACCGTCACGCCGCGGTCGTTGATCTCGCGGATGACCTCGCCGACGCGCTCGACGATCTTCGGCGCCAGCCCGAGCGACGGCTCGTCCAGCAGCAGCACCTTGGGCGAGGCCATCAGCGCGCGGCCGATCGCGAGCATCTGCTGCTCGCCGCCGCTCAGGAGACCGGCGCGCTGCGTCGCCCGCTCGCGCAGGATCGGGAACAGCTCGTCCACCCACGCGCGCGCCTCCGCCCGCGCCGCCTTGTCGGGCGCGGCCAGCCCGCCGGCGCGCAGGTTCTCCTCGACCGTGAGGTTGGAGAACACGCGCCGTCCCTCGGGCACCTGGACGAGCCCGCCGCGCGCGATCGCCGCGGCGTCGCGTGGCTGCTCACGGCCGGCGAAGGCGATCGTGCCGCCGGTGACCGCGCCGTTCTGCGCGGGCAGCGTCCCGGAGAGCGCGCGCAGCAGCGTGGACTTGCCGGCGCCGTTGTTGCCGAGCACGGCGACCACCGAGCCCTCGGGCACGGACAGCGAGACGCCTCGCAGCGCCTGCACCGCGCCCGCGTAGCTCACGCGCAGGTCGTGCACGTCCAGGACGGCCGGGGCCGTCACGGCCACTTCCACCACATCTCTCTCCTCGCCGGTGGACCTGCGAGGAGAGTATTCGGCTACCTGATGACTGTCAACGCGGACCGAACCCGGCGCCGAGCCGGTAGACCGCGTTCACGAGCGCTTCCAGGAGCTGCTCGCGGCCGGCCTCGTCGAGGTCGGCGAGCATCGCGTTCTCCATGTGGTTGACGGCCCGGTCGCAGGCCGCCAGCACCTCGCTCCCGCGCGCCGACAGCGACACCTCGAGCACCCGCCCGTGGTTCGCGGCGGGGGAGCGGACGATGTAGCCGTCGGCCTCCAGGGCGTTAAGCACTTCGGCCATGGACTGCGGTGTGACGTACACGCGGCGGGCGAGCTGGGCGTTCGAGAGCCCGGGCCGGTCGCGCAGGATCGAGAGCGCCGTGTACTTGGGCACGGTCAGCCCGAACGGCGCGACAAGCGCGCCGATCTCACGCCGGATCGCCCGGTCCAGACGACCGATGACGTACCCCACGTGGGGGCTGACGACGCGCGGTTCCGAAGCCACGCGGCGACAGTACTGGACACGAGGAGTATTGTCGAAACCGAGTCTCAGGCCACCTGTCATCTGGGGAGAGGAGAGGGCCATGGTCGTCCGTGTGTCCGCGGTCGCCGTGATGCTGGTTCTGGGCGGCGCGAGCGCCGCGCACGCGAGCGGGGTCCATTCGCTCGAAGTGCTGTCCAACCGGGCGGATCTCATCTCGGGCGGTGATGCGCTCGTCGCGGCGAGCGTCACCGGCCCGGTGACCGCCGACCTCGACGGCGCCGACGTGACGAGCGCGTTCGCGGTCCGGCCGAGCGGGCGGCTCGAAGGCCTCGTCACCGGGCTGAAGGTGGGCGAGAACGTGCTGACCGTGCGCGACGCCTCTGGCGCGGGCAAGCGGATCACGATCACCAACCACCCGATCGGCGGCCCGATCTTCGCCGGCCCGCAGGTCACGCCCTACGCCTGCAACCCGAACGCGTCCACGCCCCCGCTCGGCGCGGCGACCGACGCGCAGTGCAACGCGCCCACGCGGGTCGAGCTGCTGTACCGCAACGCGGCCAACCAGTTCGTCGCCTACGACCCGGCCGACCCGCCGGCCGACGTGCAGCCGACGACCACCGACCGCGGCCGGACCGTGCCGTTCGTCGTCCAGCGCGTGACCGGCACCGTGGACCGCGGGATCTTCCAGCTGGCCGTGCTCGTGGACCCGGCCAAGCCGATCTCCCCGTGGTCGGCCGACCAGCCCTGGAGCCGCAAGCTCCTCTACACGTTCGGCGGCGCGTGCGGCACCGAGCACCGCCAGCTCGCGCCCGCGGGCGTGCTCGGCCAGGTCCAGGCGCTGGGCACCGGCTTCGCGGTCGCGACCTCGAGCCTGAACATCTACGCCAACAACTGCAACGACGTGGTCAGCGCCGAGGCGGCGATGATGACCAAGGAGCTCGTGGTCGAGCGCTACGGCCCGCTGCGATACACGATCGGCACCGGCGGCTCGGCGGCGACGATGCAGCAGCACCTGCTCGCCGAGAACTACCCGGGCCTGCTCGACGGGCTCATGACGAGCCAGGCGTTCGAGGACCACTTCACGCAGGTGCAGGGCTCGCTCGACTGCCGCGTGCTGATGCACTACTTCTGGCCGACGAGCCCGCTCTCGAACCCCGGCCACGCCGCCGCGCCGCCGAACGCGCTGTTCCCGACCGCCGCGTCCAGGCAGCCCGTGTGGGGCTCGAACCCGACCAACCCCGACAACCTGTGCGGCCAGAAGGTGCTGGCCTTCGGCGCCGACCGCACGGAGCTCGTCCCGACCGGCAACGTCGCCTGCGGCCTGCAGCCCGCGCAGGTCTGGCACCCGGTGAGCAACCCGACCGGCGAGCGCTGCGGCATCGCCGACTTCATGCGCGCGATCTTCGGCGTCACCGTCACGCCGGACGCGCCCAACGGCAAGGGCAAGCTCGCGGTCGACAACGTCGGCGTCCAGTACGGCCTGGTCGCGCTGCAACGCGGGCAGATCACGCCCGCGCAGTTCGTCGACCTCAACGCGAAGGTCGGCGGCATGGACATCGACGGGAACTTCATCGCGCAGCGCACCGTGGCCGACCCCGACGCCGTCCGGATCGCCTACGAGACCGGCCGCATCAACAGCGCGACCGGCGCGGCGCGCCTCCCCGAGATCGACAACCGCACCGGCGCGCAGATGGACGACACGGGCTTCCACCCAGCGTTCCACTCGTTCACGTACCGCGCCCGGCTGGACCGCTCCAACGGCGACCACGCCAACCAGGTCATCTGGCTCTCGCGCACGGGCGGGACCGTGCCCAACCAGTTCGACGCGATGCGCCAGTGGCTGGACACCGGCGTCAAGCCCACGCGCGACGCCTGCTTCATGGCCGGCGGCGTCCAGGGCGACCTGAGCTGCAACGGCACGTGGACCGCCTACGGCAACCCGCGGCTCGCGGCCGGCGTCCCGTACACGCTCGACATCGTCAAGTGCCGGCTCAAGCCGCTCGCGCGCGCCGACTACGGCGTGAGCTTCACGGACGAGCAGTGGGCGGCGCTGCAGGCCGCGTTCCCGGATGGCGTGTGCGACCACGCGAAGCCGGGCGTGTCGCAGCAGCCGCCGAAGGCGCGCTGGCTCACCTTCGAGGACGGACCGGGCGGCCGCGCGCTCGGCGCTGCGCCGAGCGCGTCGGAGTTCGTTTCCGGGACGGTCGGCGGCACCGTGCCCGCCACGCTCGCGCTGAGCCTCGCCCCGGCGAGCTTCGGCACCTTCGTCCCCGGCGTCGAGCGCGACTACACGGCGACCACGAAGGCGACCGTCACGAGCACGGCCGGTGACGCTGCGCTCTCCGTCTCCGATCCCGGCTACCTGACCAACGGCGCGTTCACGTTGCCGGAGCCGCTGCGCGTGGAGCTCGCGAAGACGACGTGGACCGCGCCGACCGCCAACGAGGACGTCGCGGTGACGTTCAGGCAGCGGATCAAGCCCACCGACCCGCTCCGCACGGGTTCCTACTCGAGGACGGTCACCGTCACCCTGACGACAGTGACGCCGTAGTTCGGCCCGCGGTGCCGATCACCGGGGAACATGTCGTACCCGAAGACGCGCCGCGCAGCGCGTATCACCGCGGCTGCGATCGGTGGCGTCCTCACCGCAGCCCTTGCCGTTCCCAGCGGCGCCTCTGCGCAGATGTACAAGCAGTCGGACAACGGCGTCCTGGCGTACTCCACCCAGGACGGCGTCGTCCACACGATCTTCCAGAACGGGACGAACGACGCGATCGTCAGCACGGCGCTGCAGGCGCCGCTCGGCGTCCGGGGCACCGTCGGCGAGTGGAGCGCGGACGGCACCCGCCTCCTGCTGTCGGACTCGAGCCAGGACCTGCTCGACGTCAACCCGTGGACACGGACCCAGATCGCCAAGGTCGACGAGCCGTTCGCGATCGTCGGGCCGTCGATGTCCCCGGACGGGACCGCCTACGCGTTCGGCAGCACGGCGAACGGCGCGAACATCTACACCACCGCCGACGGGACCACCACGCAGGTCTTCCCCGGCGCGTCCGACGGCACGGCCTGGTCCAACGACGACCAGCTCCTGATCACGAAGGACGGCGAGGGCGCCCTGCGCTTCCCGGACCCGGTGGCCACGAACCACGCCACCGCGAACTGGTCCGTCATCTTCGACGGGGTCTATCCCCTGCACTCCACGATCTCGCGTGACGGCACGAAGGTCGCCTACACGGGCTTCGGCCTCGAGGAGTCGGGTCCCAGCTACGACGCGGTCCTCGTCCGCGCGGACGGCCAGGACAGCCCGGGGACCAAGGTCGAGGGCAACACGAACAGCTCCCACGAGAACCTCACGACGATCTCGCCCGACGGCAAGAAGGTCGCGTTCGCCTCCAACCGCGCCGGCGACGGCACCTGGTCGATCTACATCCGCGACCTGATCGCCAACACGACGACCGTCGTGCCGAACACCAAGCTCGCGTCCGGCATGAACTTCAAGGGCCTGTCGTGGCAGCCGGCGATGATCCCGAACCTCGCGCAGGGCGACATCAGCAGCGCGACCGAGGTCGGGAGCACGCTCTACCTGAACGAGATGTACGACACGCCGACCGCGCCCGTCATCACGACGTGGCAGTGGCAGACGTGCGTCGACGTCGACCAGTGGGACCTCAACGGCACCTGCACGAACGTGAGCGGGCAGACCAGCGCCGGCTACGCCGTGACCGCGGGCGACGTCGGCAAGCGCTTCCGCGTCATCCGCACCGTGACCAACGGCGCGGGCACCGACACCGACGCCTCGCTCATCACGGAGGCGATCGTCGCGCCCGACACCACCGCGCCGGGCGTGCCCACGATCGGGACCAAGCCGAGCAGCCGCTCCAACGTCGCCTCCCCCACGTTCACGTGGACCGGCGCCGAGGCCGGCGGCACGTACCGGTGCTCGCTCGACAACGCCGCGTTCGCCCTCTGCACCTCGGGCTCGACCTTCGCGGTGACGGGCGACGGCTCGCACTCCTTCCGCGTCCGCCAGATCGACGCGTCCAGCAACGCCGGCGATCCCGCCGAGTACACGTGGACGCTCGACACGTCCGCGCCGGGCACGCCGACCGTCACGACCCGGCCGGCCACGCGCACCAAGCAGACGAGCGCGACCGTCGCCTACACCGGCGCCGAAGCGGGCGGCAGCTTCGAATGCCGGCTCGGCGCGGGCTCCTGGATCGCCTGCGCGTCGCCGGTGACCATGTCCAACCTGTCCGAGGGCGACAAGAGCCTCTCGATCCGCCAGGTCGACACGGCCGGTAACCGCTCCGACGCGGAGACCGTGAGCTGGACCGTCGACCTCACCGCACCCGCGGCGCCGACCATCACCACCAAGCCGGGCACGCTCTCCAGCGCCACCGCGCCGACGTTCGCCTGGACCGGCGCCGAAGCCGGCGGCACGTACGAGTGCGCGATCGACAGCGGCGCGTACAGCGCGTGCATCTCGGGCTCGACGTTCCCGCTCACCGGGCAGGGAGCGCACAGCTTCAAGGTCCGCCAGGTCGACGCCGCGGGCAACGCGGGCACGGCGGCCGACCACGAGTGGTCGCTGGACTCGACCGGTCCCGCGGCGCCCACCATCACGACCGACCCCGGTACGAGCTCGCGCACGACCGCGCCGACGTTCGCCTGGACCGGCGCCGAGGGCGGCGGCACGTACGAGTGCGCGGTCGACAGCGGCACCTTCACCACCTGCACCTCGGGCTCTACGTTCCCGATCACCGGGGAGGGCGCCCACAGCTTCAAGGTCCGCCAGGTCGACGGCCTGGGCAACGCCGGGACCCCGGCCGAGCACACCTGGACGCACGACACGACCGTTCCGACGGCTCCGGCGATCACCACCAAGCCGCCCGTGACCTCGAACGAGGCCGCCCCGACGTTCGCGTGGACGGGCGCCGAGGGCGGCGGCACGTACGAGTGCTCGCTCGACAACGGCACGTTCACCGCGTGCGTGTCGGGCTCGACGTTCCCCGTCAGCGGCGAGGGCGTGCACTCGTTCCGCGTGCGCCAGGTCGACGCGGCCGGCAACACCGGGCTCTTCAGCGCGTACACGTGGGCGCTGGACACGACGGCGCCGGCCGCGCCGCTGATCATCGGCTCCCACGACGCCGTGTACAAGCGCACGGCCGAGTACCAGTTCACGGGCGAGGAGGGGGCGAGCTTCGAGTGCCGGCTCGACGCCGGCGACTGGACCGCCTGCACGTCACCATCGAACGTGAGCGGCTACACGAGCGGCGCCCACACGTTCCGCGTGCGCCAGGTCGACGCGGCCGGCAACACGAGCCCGGCCGCCGAGGACGCCTTCACCGCGTTCCTCGACGAGCCCACGACCCCGGTCGTCGAGCCGCCGGTGGCGACGCCCACGCCGACCGCCACGGCCACCCCGACCCCGACCGCGACGCCGACCAAGCCGAAGCTCACCGCCGTGATCGGCGACACCGCCTCCGGCACGAGCTCGGGCGCGACGATCGCGGTCAAGGACCAGGGCGTCGCCGTCGGCTGCTCGATCACGGGCACCGTGTTGACCTCCTGCCGCGTCGACCTGTTCACGGTCGCCGGCGGGACGGCCTCGATCGCGCACGCCGCCGCGGCCAAGCCGGTGCTGATCGGCACCGGCACGTACCGCAACGCGGACGGCGCGAAGAAGCTCGAGGTCGACGTGGCCCTCAACGCCACCGGCCGCGCGCTGATGCGCAAGTCGCCGCGGGGCCTGAAGGTCTCGGTCAAGATCACGGGCACGCCGGTCAAGGGCGAGCAGCTCGAGGCGACCGGCGTCGCGACGCTGGTCCGCCAGCGCGTCACCGCCACGATCGGCGGCTTCGCCGTCAACCGCGCGACGCTGACGACGGGCGCCAAGCGGCAGCTGAACCGGCTCGCCAAGCAGGTCAAGGGCACCGCCGTCGCGATCCGTGTCGTCGGCAACACCGACGCCTCGTCCGACGACGCCGACTACCTCGAGCGGCTCGGACAGCGCCGCGCCCGCGTGGTGGCCGCGTACCTGCGCGCGCACGGCGTGAAGGCCAAGGCGACGCTGGTCTCGGCCGGCGCCACGCAGCCGAAGGCCAGCAACGCCACGGCCGCGGGCCGCGCGCAGAATCGCCGCGTGGAGCTCCGAATCGACCGCTAGCCCCGACCTCCTGCCGTCGTCGCGGACCCGTGGCCCGCGACGACTTCAGGGGCGGCGTGTCAGCGGCCGGTCGCCGCGGCTCGTCGGCGCGAGACCGCGTCGACGCTGGCCGCGAGCAGGAGCACGAGGCCGTTGATGATGAACTGCACGCCGGACTTCTGCGTCACCAGCGGGAGACCGTTGGCGATGATCGCCACGACCAGACCGCCGGTGACCGCGTCCACGATCCGGCCGCGCCCACCGAACAGCGAGGTGCCGCCGATGACCGCCGCGCCGACCGCGTACAGCAGGGTCTGCGCGCCACCCGTGGTCGGGGAGACGCTGTTGTCGCGCGACGCGAGCAGGATGCCCGCGACGATCGCCAGCGTCGATCCGAGGATGAAGCAGACCGTCTTGATGTTCGGGACGTTGATGCCCGCCCGGCGCGCCGCCTCGGCGTTGCCGCCGACCGCGTACACGTGCCGGCCGAAGCTGGTCCGCATGAGCAGGAACGTCAGCGCGACCACCAGGGCCACGACCAGCGGCACCACCCACGGCACGCCCTGGATGATGATCGGCGCGTTCGCGCGCTGGCGCTCCTGGTTGAGCAGGAACACGGCGATCAGCACGACCACCGCGAGGGCGCCGACCTTGGCCGCCCAGACGGACATGGCCGGCGTCTGCAGACCCGCGCGCTTGCGCGTCTGGATCGCCCGCAGCGACGTGGCGGCGAACCCGGCGACGACGATCACCGCGAACAGCCAGCCGAGGCCGGTCGGCATGTTCTTGTTCATCACCGACAGGACGGCGTCGTCCCGGATCGGGATCGTGCCGCCCTCGCCGATGATCAACAACATCGCGCCCTGCAACCCGAGGAAGAAGGCCAGCGAGACCACGAACGACGGAATGCCGAGCCGCGCGACCAGCAACGCGATCGCGAACCCGATCGCCACGCCCGTGAGGAGCGCCGCGGCGACCGCCAGCGGCCACGCCCAGCCGTGGTTGGTGAGCGTCACGCCCAGGATGGCCGCGCCGGTACCGGCGGTGAAGCCGGCCGAGAGGTCGATCTCGCCCAGCAACAGGACGAACACCAACCCCATCGCGAGCACCATGATCGCCGCGCCCTGGTTGAGCAGGTTCGCGAAGTTCTGCTGGGTCAGGAACGAGTCGGGCTCCATGATCCCGAACACGATCACCAGCACCAGCGCGCCGATGACCGCCGGCAGGGCGCCCAGATCGCCGCCCTTGATGCGCTCCCAGTAGCCGCCCGCGGCCTCGCCGATGCCGCCCTGCCCCGGCGTCGTCTCGCGCTCGAACTCCGAGACCGGCGGGGCCGGGACGGTCGCCTGCGCGCTCATGCGACCGCCGCCAGCGCGTCGGACCGGCCCGCGGTGATGAGCTCGATCACCTGCGTGTACGTGACGTCCTTCGCCCGCACCTGTGCCGCCATCTGGCCCAGGTAGAGCGCGGCGATGCTGTCCGCCACCTGCATGACGTCGTTCATGTTGTGCGTGATCAGCACGACGCCCAGCCCGTTGTCCGCGAGGCGGCGCACGAGCTTGAGCACCTGCTCGGTCTGGGCGACGCCCAGCGCGGCGGTCGGCTCGTCGAGGATCACGACCTTCGAGTTCCAGAGCACCGCCCGGGCGATCGCGACCGTCTGCCGCTGGCCGCCCGAGAGCGAGGACACGTTCTGCCGCAGCGAGCGGAGGGTGCGCACGGACAGCGACTTCAGCGTCTCGCCCGCGCGCTTCTCCATCTCGGTCTCGTTGAGCGTGAGCCCCGAGTGGATCTCACGCCCGAGGAACAGGTTGTGGACGACGTCCAGGTTGTCGCAGAGCGCCAGGTCCTGGTAGACGATCTCGATCCCCAACGCGTTCGCGTCCTTGGGCCCGTGGATCGTCACCGGCCGCCCCTCGAAGCGCAGCTCGCCGTCGTCGATCGGATGGATGCCGGCGATGCACTTGATGAGCGTGCTCTTGCCGGCGCCGTTGTCCCCGACGAGCGCGGTCACCTCACCGGCGCGGACGTCGAGGTCCACGTCCCGGAGGACGTGCACCGCCCCGAAGGACTTGTTGACGCCCCGCAGCGAGAGCAGGGGCTCGCTCATCCGCTGATCCCGTTCTCCTGGCACGCCTTCTTCAGGTCCGCGGTCGTGCACAGCTTGTCGGCGGTGGTGAACCCGTCGGCGACGACGTCCTTGACGCTGTCCTTGAAGATCGCCTGCGGCTGCAGCAGCACGGACTTGACCTGCTGCTTGGTCTCGGTGTCCTCGACCGAGCCGGTGGCCTGCGCGTCGGCGCCCGCGGTGTCGCCCTTGGCCAGCGCGATGGCGAGCTTGGAGGCCGCGTCGGCCTCCTTCTTGATCGCCTTGTAGACCGTCATGCACTGCGTGCCGAGCAGCACCCGCTGCAGGCCCTCGTCGGTCGCGTCCTGGCCGGTCGTCGGGATCTTGCCGTCCTCGCCGTTGCGGCTGAGCACGGACACCACGGCGCCCGCCAGGCCGTCGTTGGCGGAGTCGACGCCCACGAAGTCGCCCTTGGCCTTGGTGAACATCTGCTCGAAGATCGTGCCGGCCTTCGTGTTGTCCCAGTCCGGGACGCTCTGGTCGGCCGCGATCGTGTAGCCCGCGTCCTTGATCGCCTTCTCGTAGCCCTGCTTGAAGAGCGTGGCGTTGTTGTCGGTCGGCGAGCCGTTCAGCAGCGCCACCGGGCCGCTCTTGTCGCCGTTGGCCTGCATGCACTTCACGAGACCCTCGCCTTGCGCCGTGCCGACGGCGACGTTGTCGAAGGACACGTAGTAGGAAGCGCCGCCGCCGAGCGTGAGGCGGTCGTAGTCGATGACCGGCACGCCCTGCTGCTTGGCCTTGTTGATCACGGCCGCGGCCGACGGCGAGTCGAGGTTGACGATCAGCAGGGCGTTGACGCCCTCGTTGAGCATCTGGTCGGCGATCGTGCCGAACTTGGCCTTGTCGCCGTTGGCGTTCTGGATGTCGGACTCGACGCCGGCGGCCTTGAACGCGTCGGCGAGGAAGGGGCGGTCCGCCTGCTCCCAACGGGCCGACGACGCGGTGTCGGGAAGGATGACCCCGACCTTGGCGGTCGGCGCGGGCGTCGAGGAGCCGTTCGAACCGCTACCGGACGGGGCGGCATCGTCGCTGCCACACGCGGCGACGGTGATGGCGAGGGCCGCGGCGACCGCGCCCGCGATGATCTTGTTACGCATCAGCGCACTCCCAAGAGGACGTCGGTCGCCGTCGTCGCGCTGCTCGTGGCCGGCTGTGTAGCTGCCATCTCGTCTCCTCGCCGTCTCCGACACCGCTCGTGCAAGTGCCGACTGGTACTTATGAAGGATTCTACGTATAGCGGGTGGAATAGAGTCTTGGACCAGAGTGAGCGTCAACGATCGTCCAGGTTCGTCTCCCCGGCGCTTCAGCGGGCGCGAGGAGAACCGCTTCAGAGTGCTGCGGGCGCTCTACACCCATCCGGGCAGCACGCGGACGGAGCTGGCCGAGCACACCGGGCTTTCGCGGCCCACCGTCTCGGTGGTGGCCGACGAGCTCGTCCAGGCCGGGCTGGTCAGCCAGCACGAGGACTCCCAGCCGCGCACCGGGCGGCCGCCCGTGCTGCTCTCTCTCGCCCCTGGCGCGGCGTTCGCCGTCGGCGTGGACATGGGGCACGCCCACGTGCAGGTCGCGGTCAGCGACCTCTCGGGCCAGATCCTCGGCCAGCGGCGGGAGGACGCCGACGTCGACCACGACCCGATCGACAGCCTGGACCTGGCCCGCGACCTGGTGAGCGAGGTGCTCGAGCAGGCCGGGGTGACGAGCGACCGGGTGATCGGCGCCGGCATGGCGCTCTCTGCGCCGCTGGATCGCACCTCCGGCGCCATCCTCGCCGAGGGCATCCTGCCGAACTGGTCCGGGGTCCAGCCCGCGCTCGAGATGCAGCGCCGCCTCGGCGTGCCGGTCGAGGTGCGCAACGACGCCAACCTCGGCGCGCTCGGCGAGCACACGTTCGGCGCGGGCCGCGGCGTCGCCGACATGCTCTACGTGCGCCTGTCGGCGGGGATCGGCCTGGGCCTGGTGCTCGACGGACACCCGTACGGCGGGACGAGCGGGATCGCCGGCGAGCTCGGCCACCTGCGCGTCCGTCCCGACGGCCTGATCTGCCGCTGCGGCAACCGCGGGTGCCTGGAGACCGTCGCCAGCTCGGCGGCGGTCGCCCGGCTGCTCGCGAGCAGCCGCGACGAGCGCATCACCGTCGAGCGGCTCCTGGAGCTGGTGGCCGGCGGGGACCGCGGCGCGACCCGCGCGGTCTCCGAGGCCGCAAGCACGATCGGCGAGGCGCTCGCGTCCGTCGTGAACCTCTTCAACCCCCAGCTGCTGCTGGTCGGCGGCGATCTCGCCGCCGCCGGCGAGACGCTGCTCGAGCCGCTGCGCACGGCCATCGACCGCTACGCCATCGGGCCGGCGGCCGGTGCCGTGACCGTCAGCGCGGGCGCGCTCGGCAGCCAGGCCGAGGTGCTGGGTGCGGTGGCGCTGATCCTCGGGGAGTCTCCGGCGATCCTTGCCGCCGACGCCGCGTGAGAGCTCTTCGCGAGCTCTCATGAGTTCTGAAGTCTTTTTCGTATAGCGGTCTCATCACGGCGGTCTCAAGGCTGTTTTAAGCACTATGTTGCGGAAACAGTTTCGAGTCGAGGAGAGAGATGAGGATCAACCAGATCAGGCGGATCGCCGCCGCCGGTGTCGTGAGCGCGATCGCGCTGTCGGGCGCCTTCGGCGTCGGCACGGCCGCCGCGGTCGACTACACGCTGCCGTCGCTGTGGCAGTCGTACAAGGACGACTTCACGATGGGCACGTTCGGCAACTGGAACAGCCAGCAGGCGCTCTACCACTACCGCGCCAACAGCATCCCGAACAACCTCAAGCTCGACAGCCAGATCGGCACGAGCGCCACCAACAGCCTCTCGCGGCAGGCGTACGTCGCCAAGGTCGCGCAGATCAACGCCGACGCCACGCTCACCGCCGACCAGAAGGCGGCGGCGATCGAGGACGCCAACCAGCAGATCGTCCTGCAGCCGACGACCGGCAACGGGCAGGCCGAGCAGATCCTGCAGTCCATCCAGGCCTACAACGCGACGCTCCCGGCGGACCAGAAGAAGGTCGTCCGCGGGCACGTGTTCGCGTGGCACGGCGGCCAGCAGCCGAACTGGTTCTTCACCAACGGCTTCTACTACGACGCCGCCCACCCGGATTGGGCGAGCCCGCAGACGATGCTCAAGCGGCTCGACAACTACATCCACGCGATGACGAACAAGTACGCCAAGTACTCGGACGTCATCGTCGCCTGGGACGTCGTGAACGAGTCGGTCGACGACTACACCGGGCAGATCCGCAACGCCGACGACGCCCAGGTCGGCCAGTGGGGCCGGATCTTCCGGCGCCCGGACCTCGACGGCGACCCGGACGCCCGCCTCACCGCCGAGTCGGCGTGGGTGCGCCAGGCGTTCGAGTCGGCCCGCAAGTGGGAGAACGCGGCGGGCGTGCACTGGAAGCTCTACTACAACGACTACCAGGACTCCAACAAGCTCTACGAGCCGAAGGAGAGCCAGACGATCAAGCTGCTCAAGCCGATCCACGCCGCGGGCAACATCGACGGCTACGGCATGCAGGGCCGCCTCGCGTGGGCGTACCCGACGATCGACATGCTGCGCAAGCAGATCGACGCGGGCCTGACCGTCGCCGACGAGATCTCGATCACCGAGTCCGACATCCGCAGCGACTTCGAGCCCAACCCGGACTACGACCCGTCGCAGCCCACCCGGCGCGTGACCGAGGCCGACGGGGCCGATCCGTCCCACCAGTGGCCGACGTACGGCTCGTGCTCGTGGACGAACCGCGCGGCCGCGAACGGCAACACGTTCGACGTCTGCAACTCACCCGTGCGCCGCATCCCGGCCTGGGGCACCGCGTCCAACGACACGCTGGCCAACAGCCCGGACATCATGCGCAAGCAGGCCGACTTCGCGGCCGACTGGATGGACCTGCTGCTCTCGTACAAGGGCAAGGTCGCGCTGTACGACTGGGACGGCACGTCGGACTCGAGCACGTTCAACCGCACGACCGGCGGCCACCTGTGGTCCGGGCTGTCCGGCAACCCGGAGAAGTACTCGTTCTTCGCGGTCATCGGCGCGCCGGCCCGCGAGAAGCTGCGTGACGCGATCGCCCGCGTCGACACGCTGGTGCCCGCGACCTACGCCACCGACGCGTGGCAGAAGGTCACCGCCGCGCGCGACGCTGCGAAGGCCCTCGTCTCCACCCGCATCTACTCGATCGACGGCGTGAACGCGGTCAAGAGCGCGACCGCGGCGCTCACCGACGCGATCGGCGCCTACGAGGCGACGACGGCCGACGGCACCGTCGGCGGCGCCGTGCCGGCGACCCTGTCCCTCACGCTCGGTGCCGCGGCGGCGTTCCCGCCCTTCGTCCCAGGCGTCGAGAACGACTACACGGCGACTACGACCGCCACCGTCCTGTCGACCGCGGGGGACGCCACGCTCAGCGTGAGCGACCCCGGTTTCCTCACCAACGGCGCGTTCGCGCTGTCGGACCCGCTCCGGGTCGCGTTCTCCAGGAGCGCGTGGACAGCACCGGTCACGAATGACCCCGTGGCGGTCACGTTCCGTCAGCACATCGGCGCGACGCAGCCGCTGCGCACCGGCAGCTACAGCAAGACGCTGACCTTCACGCTGTCGACCACGACACCGTAGAACCGCGTCCGGTGCGGCGGCTCACGAGCCGCCGCGCCGCGTCGCGGTGCGGACACCTTGCGGGTGCACCCGTCACGCGACCCCGACCGGCCGCTGGTGCCTGAGCTTGAGGACGAGCACCAGCATGGTGACGAGCAGCGCGAGCACCAACGCGGCGCCCAGGGCGAGCGCGACCCAGACCCACCCGGGCGTGCCGCCCGTGGAGGCGATCGGTGTCGTCTCCGCCTCCGCCTCGGCGGCCTTCTTGGGTGTGAACGTGACCGTCTGGTCGATGAAGATCGGTTTGGCGAGCTTCGGCCGGATCACGCCCTTGACGCGATAGTCGCCCTCGGTCGGACGGCCCGTCCACGGGATGCGGAAGTTCAGGCCTTCGCCCGGGAACAGCTGTCCGAGCGTCGAGGCGTGGGTGATGACGGTCTTCGCGCCGCGCGACACCGTCAGGTTGACCGACGCGCTCGTGATGAGCTGCGTCCCGCCTGGACGCAGCGCGAGCACCAGGCCGGCGCCCGCGGGCTCGACCTTGATCGTGACCGAGCGCAGGGTGAGACGCCGATACAGCCGGCCAGGGAGCCGGACGGTGATCGGCAGCGCTTGGCGGTTGACGTTGCTGAAGTTGAACGCCTTCTTCTGGCTGGGCTTGCGGCGGGCGGCGGCGAGCTCCGCGGCGTTGACGCCGACGATGCCGGCGTAGTAGGAGGCGCGCCGAGCGGTCGACGGGATGCTCAGGGTGTAGGTCACCGTCTGGACGGCGTTCGGCTGCAGACGCACCGTGTGCGTGGCGAGGCGCAGCCAGCGCCCGGCGCCTTTGAGCCGCGAGGTCTTGTACGCGGCGTTGCCGTTGCTGGCGGCGCCGATGTCCGCCGCCTGGAGCTTGACGGTCACCGCTCTGCTGGACAGGCTGCGGACGACCACCGCGCCGCGGACGACGCGGCCGGGGGTGCCGCGAACGAGCTTGCCCGACCCCGTGTCCGAGACGGTCAGCGCGAACGCGGGCTTGGCCGGAGCGGCCGCGGCCGGCGCCGCCGCGATTGCGACGAGCGCCAGCACGGCCGTGGCGGCCGCGGTCCCGACGTGGGGACTGGGGAGGTGCATCTGGGGTTGGGACCGACGGCCGCCGGAGGACCTAGGCGACCGGGGGCGCGGCCGTGTAGGTCAGCGTGCTGCTGTAGCTGCCGGCGCTCGCGTCACCGGGGATGACCACGGCGAGGTTCTCGACGGCGCCGGCGTCGGCGGCGAAGTCCCAAGAGCCCTGGCCGGTGTCGGCGTCGGCGTTCTGGATCGTGGCGGCGGTCGTGCTGAGGGCCTGGGCGCCGCCGGCGGTGGGGCCGGCCGCGGCGGGGTTGCCCGCGGTCGCGGTCGCGGTGGTCGGGGTCAGCGTCATCCACGCCTCACCGCCGGCGAAGGTGCCGACGGCACCGCCGGCGACGACCGGGGCGGTCGCCGCGACGGTGATGCTGTAGCCCTCGTTGCTGCCGGTCGCGTCCGTGACGTTCCAGGCGCCGACCGCGGTCGTGATCGTCTGGGTGACGCCGGTCAGGTTCGCGGCGAACGGGGCGAGGGCGGGCGCGGAGTTCGTCAGCTGGCCGGCCGCCAGGGTGCCGGTCGCGTCGGTGGGGACCTGCGCGAGTGCTGCCATCGGAAGCGCCGCGAACGAGGAAACGGCGATGAGACCGACGGCGATGTGGGTGCCGCGGGATGAGAAGTACTTCGGCATGTTGGATGCCTCCGTGGGTGAGCAGGCCTCGTTCGATGTGTCTTTCGACACCGACCGTTCGAGGAACGGCGGGCCATCGGCAAACCTGGGGACTCCGGAGGAGTCGCTCAGCGTTGCGACCCTGCCTTTCGGCAGGCGTGTGGACGGTTGAGGTTGCCTGCTCGGCTTGTACTCCCCCTTCGGCAGGGCAAATACTGAGCTTGAGCGATCCGGTCCAAATGTGAGGCTCGAGTTGTGTTTGTGAGGTTTGCGACGATCTCGCGACCCGGCGCGTCAGCCGTCGTAGCGGTAGGTGGTCTCCTGTGACCCCTCGGCGTGCGGCGGGTCGTTCTTGCCGCGGTTCTCGTTGGTTCCCGGGTCCACGGTGAAGACGTGGCGCTCCGCGAGGATGCGCGAGGTCTTCGGGTCGATCAGCAGCTCGGACCGGGTGTGCGACGGGCCGTCGGAGTCCTCGGCGATCAGCGCGGCGCCCGGCCGGCCGAACGCGTCCTTCGCCGTCGGGTCGACCTTCACGGCCGGGACGCGGCTGAGCGCGCGGTAGACCGCCGCGCGCACGTCCGGGGCCACGCGCGGCGCGGTGAGCACGTTGCCGGCGTAGATCAGCGCCCGGGCGATCGGTGAGCGGCCCGCCTCCTGGATCAGGTCGGCCTGCTCCGGGTGCAGGCCTGCGGGCACGCGGCCGGCGGCCCACGCGGCCACGGCGGCGGCGACGGCGTCCGGGTCGGTCGGGACGGTCACCGGCCCCTCGGTGCTGCCCGGGCGGAAGAAGGCCGGGATGCCCTGGAACACGGTGCCGTAGGGCTGGCGCCATGTCGTGATGTCGCGGATCTGGTCGCCCTCGCGCCGCTCGGTGCGCTTCACGCCCGGGAGCTCGGGGATCGCCGACCCGGGCGGCGGCTCGATCGGCTGCTCCGGGACGGGCCGCAGCGACTCCATCCGCGCCTCGTACTCGGTCTCGGAGACGGGACGCACGATCGTCCAACTCAGGTCGACGTGGCCTTCGATCTCCGGGGCCGCGAGGATCTCGAGGCGCGTCTCGGCCGTGTAGCCGGAGAAGCGCGGGTTCGACGCGGCCGTCGCCGCGGCCGCCTCGAGGACGCCGAGGCGCGGGCGGCCGTCCGGCGGCGCGGGCCCGGAGTCGTAGACGAACGACGCCGTGACGGCCAGCGCGGCCACGGCGCCGCCCAGGGCGAACGCGCGGCGGGGGCGCCAACCAGCGGTCCGGCGCGGCGTGGTGACGATCCGGCGACGCGTGTCCTCCCACGCGGGCGCGCGGTCATCACCGGCGGCGGGGTCGACGGCCTGGAGGCGGTCGAGCAGATCAGGGGTCTCAGTGGGCATGCGTCAGGCTCCGTAGCTGGAAGGTCGGGTCAACGGCGCCGTGGCCGGCGCCGGAGGAAGCGGGGTGTCGGACTCGATGGCGCGCTCGAGCCGGGCGCGGGCGCGGTGCACGCGCATCGTCAGCGTCGCGGCGCGCACCCCGAGCACCTCCGCCGCCTCGGCGTGGCTCAGCCCGTCCCACGTCACGAGCAGGAGGACCTCGCGGTCACCGGGCCGCAGAGCGGCGAGCCCGCGCAGCAGCACGCCCGCCTCCATGCCGGACGCGGCGTCGCCGACGTGCGCGGGGCCCCGCTCGGCCTCGTGCGCGAGCCGCTCGTACAGCGCCCGCTGGCGTCTGGACGCCCGGAAGCGGTTGGCCAGCAGCTTGCGGGCCACGCCCAGCAGCCAGGTCCGCGGGGCGGCGGGGACGGCGTCGAGGCGGCGCCAGGCCACGACGAACACCTCGGCGACGACCTCGTCGGCCTCGTCGTCGCCGATGCGTCGGCGGACGAAGGACCGGACGGCTCCGGCGTGCTCGCGATGCAGCCGTTCCAGCTGCGCTTCATCGTGCATGCCGGGTGAGTGTCCCGCAGCGCACGAGACATCACACCCTGCAATACTGTTCGATCACCGAACCAGCGTTCACTATGCGAACACACGCCGAGATCACTCCACTGGCCGACGCCGTCGCGGATCTGGTGCGCGACGGCGACACGGTCGCCCTCGAGGGCTTCACCCACCTGATCCCCGTCGCCGCGGGACAGGAGCTCATCCGCCAGCGCAAACGCGACCTCACGCTCGTGCGGATGACCCCGGACATCGTCTACGACCAGCTGATCGGCGCGGGCTGCGCCAGGAAGCTGATCTTCTCCTGGGGTGGCAACCCGGGCGTCGGCTCGCTCCATCGCTTCCGCGCGGCGGTCCAGGCCGGCGAGCTGGAGATCGAGGAGCACAGCCACGCGGGCATGGCCAACCGCTACGTGGCCAGCGCCTCCGGGCTGCCGTTCGCGGTCATGCGTGGCTACAACGGCACCTCGCTCCCCGAGCACACGAGCACGATCAAGTCGATCACCTGCCCGTTCACGGGCGAGCAGCTGACCGCCGTGCCGGCGCTGGACCTCGACGTCGGGATCATCCACGCGCAGCGGGCGGACCGCGACGGCAACGTCCAGCTCTGGGGCCAGACCGGCGTCCAGAAGGAGACCGTGCTGGGCGCCAAGCGCAGCATCGTCACCGTCGAGGAGATCGTCGACGAGCTCGACGACAAGCCGTACTCGGTCGTCCTCCCGCGCTGGGTCGTCACCCGCGTGTGCGAGGTGCCGGGCGGCGCGAAGCCCTCCTACGCGCAGGGCTACTACGACCGCGACAACGTCGCGTACAAGGCCTGGGACGAGATCTCCCGCGACAAGGCACAGTTCGACGCGTGGCTGGAGGCGCTGTGACCGCGTACGAGGCCGACGAGATGATGACCGTCGAGGCCGCGCGCCGGCTGCGGGACACGACCGCCTGCTTCGTCGGGATCGGGCTGCCCAGCACAGGTGCGAACCTCGCCCGCCGCACGCACAACCCGGACCTCGTGCTCGTGTACGAGGCGGGTGCGATCGGGGCCAAGCCGCCCAGCCTGCCGCTCTCCATCGGGGACGGGATGCTCGGCGAGACCGCCGACACGATCGCCTCCGTCCCGGAGATCTTCAACTACTGGGTCCAGCCCGGCCGGATCGAGATCGGCTTCCTCGGCGCCGCGCAGCTGGACCGCTACGCGAACATCAACACCACCGTGGTCGGCGACTACGCGAACCCGAAGGTCCGCCTGCCGGGCGCGGGCGGCGCGCCCGAGATCGCGGCGTCCTGCGGCGAAGTCGTGATCATCGTGCGCCAGTCTCCGCGGGCGTTCGTCGAGCAGGTCGACTTCATCACGAGCGTCGGCCACGGGGACGGCGCGGGCGCGCGTGAGCGGCTCGGCCTGCGCGGGAAGGGTCCGACCAAGGTGATCACCGACCTCGGCATCCTCGAGCCCGATCCCGAGACGCGCGAGCTCACCCTCACCCATCTCCACCCCGGGGTCACCGCTGAGCAGGCGCGCGAGGCGACGGGCTGGGACCTCAAGCTCGCCGATGATCTGCAGACCACCGAGCCGCCGACGGAAGAGGAGCTGAAGGCCTTGAGGGAGTTGCTCGCCGCATGACCGCGTACATCTACGACGCGGTCCGCACGCCGTTCGGCCGTTACGGCGGCGCGCTGGCCAAGACGCGCCCGGACGACCTCGGCGCGACGGTCGTGAAGGCGATCGTCGAGCGCACGGGCGTCGATCCCGCGCGCATCGACGACGTCATGTTCGGCAACGCGAACGGCGCCGGCGAGGACAACCGCAACGTCGGCCGGATGGCGGCGCTGCTGGCGGGCCTGCCGACGTCCGTGCCCGGCAACACCGTCAACCGCCTGTGCGGCTCCAGCCTCGACGCGGCGATCCAGGCCAGCCGCGCGATCGAGACCGGCGACGCCGACGTCGTGCTCGTGGGCGGCGTGGAGTCGATGAGCCGCGCGCCGTGGGTCGTGCTCAAGCCCGAGAAGGGCTTTCCCGCCACGCCGCAGACGATGCACTCGACGACGCTCGGCTGGCGCATGGTCAACCCCGAGATGCCGGAGCAGTGGACGATCTCGCTGGGCGAGTCGACCGAGAAGCTGGCCGGGATCCACGGGGTGGGGCGCGAGGCGCAGGACGCGTTCGCGCTGCGCAGCCACCAGCTCGCCGACAAGGCGTGGAACGACGGCTTCTACGACGACTGGGTGATCGCGGTCCCCGGCGCCGAGCTCGCGCGCGACGAGGGCATCCGCGCCGACAGCAGCCTCGAGAAGCTCGCCAAGCTCAAGCCCGCGTTCGTCAAAGACGGAACCGTCACGGCCGGCAACGCGTCGCCGCTCAACGACGGGGCCTCGGCCGTGCTCCTCGGCAGCGAGAGCGCCGGGCTGGGTGAGCCGCTCGCCCGGATCGCCGGCCGCGGCACCCACGCCGTCGACCCCGACATCTTCGGCATCGGGCCGGTGGAGGCCGCGAACAAGGCCCTCGCCCGTGCCGGCATCACGTGGGACGACGTGGACCTCGTGGAGCTCAACGAGGCGTTCGCCGCGCAGTCGCTGGCGTGCGTGGGCGAGTGGCCGATCGATCCCGAGAAGGTCAACGCGTTCGGCGGCGCGATCGCCATCGGGCACCCGCTCGGGGCCTCCGGCGGCCGGATCCTGGGCACGCTGGCGCGTGGGCTGAAGGCCACCGGCGGCAAGTGGGGCGTCGCGGCGATCTGCATCGGCGTCGGCCAGGGACTCGCGGTGGTGATCGAGGCATGACTCGCGCTGCGCGCTCGCATGCCTTGTCGGGAACTCGCCTTGCGGCTCGTTCCCGCGGTGCTGGAAAGGACGAAGTGTGACGCGCTTTCGCGACGACTCGGATTCACATCCCCCGATGGACTACGCGGGCTACAAGTCGACCGCGCTGCGCCATCCCAAGCAGCAGCTGATCGCGCTCCCGCACCGGCTCACCGAGGTCAGCGGACCCGTGTTCGGCGACGACCGCATCGGCGAGTTCGACAACGACCTCACGCAGGGTCCCAGCGGCGAGGCGATCGGCCAGCGGATCATCGTCCACGGCCACGTCAAGGAGGACGACGGGCGCCCGGTGCCGGACACGCTGATCGAGATCTGGCAGGCCAACGCGGGCGGCCGCTACCGCCACGCCGTGGACCAGTGGCCTTCCCCGCTGGACCCGAACTTCACGGGCGCCGGCCGGACGATCACCGACAAAGACGGCTACTTCCGCTTCCTCACGATCAAGCCGGGCGCGTACCCGTGGCGCAACCACCCGAACGCCTGGCGGCCTGCGCACATCCACTTCAGCCTGTTCGGGCGTGCCTTCACGCAGCGCCTCGTGACCCAGATGTACTTCCCGGAGGACCCGCTGTTCTTCCAGGACCCGATGTACAACGCGATCCGCGACGAGCGGGCGGCGAAGCGGATGGTGTCGGCGTTCGACTACGACGCCACCGAGGATCACTGGGCGCTCGCCTTCCGCTGGGACATCGTCCTGCGCGGCGAGGAAGCCACGCCGACCGAGGAGCCGCACGCATGACGCTGGGCACGACGCCGTCGCAGACCGTCGGGCCCTACCTGGCGATCGGCCTGCCGTGGCCGGACGGCCCGGACGTCGTCCCCGAGGGCACGCCGGGCCGCCTGCGCCTGTACGGCCGCGTGCTCGACGGCGCGGGCGACCCGATCGGCGACGCGCTGATCGAGACCTGGCAGGCCGACCCGGACGGCAAGTTCGGCACGGCCTTCCGCGGCTTCGGCCGCTGCGCGACCGACGAGGAGGGCGCCTGGGAGGTGTTCACGCTCAAGCCTGGTCGGCTTGGAGACGGACAGGCACCACATGTCGACGTGAACGTGTTCGCCCGTGGCATGCTGAACCGCTGCGTGACCCGGATCTACTTCGCCGACGAGGACAACACCGGGGACCCGGTGCTCGAGTCGGTTCCCGAGGCGCGCCGGACGACGCTCGTCGCCCGCCCGGATGCCGACGGCTACCGGTTCGACGTGTACCTCCAAGGCGAACGTGAGACCGTCTTCTTCAAGGTCTGACGACGTCTTCTCCGGCGTGCTCGCGCGGGGGCGCGTGCCCGAGCACGTCTCGGGGCGCGCCTGGCTGCAGGCGCTGCTGGACTTCGAGGCCGGCTTGGCGCGGGCGCAGGCGCGGGCAGGCCTGATCACCGTGGACGAGGCCGCGGCGATCGAGGCCGCGTGCCAGGCGGACCTCTACGACGTGGCGGAGATCGGCGCGGGGGCGGCGGAGATCGGCAACCCGGCCGGCGCGGTGGTCAAGGCGCTCAAGGCCGCCGTCGCCGACGCGCCGGTGCACAAGGGCGCGACGAGCCAGGACGCGATGGACTCCGCCGCGATGCTCGTCACCAAGCGCGCGCTGGGCCCGCTGCTCGGCGACCTGCGCGGCGCCGCCGACGCCGCCGAGCAGCTCGCCCGCACGCACCGCGAGACGCCGATGATCGGCCGCACGCTGCTCCAGCAGGCGCAGCCGACCACCTTCGGGCTCAAGGCCGCGGGCTGGATGGTCGGCCTCGACGAGGCCGCCGACGCGCTGCACAACGTGCGGCTGTCCGTGCAGTTCGGCGGGCCGGTCGGCACGCTCGCCGGCGCCTGCCCGGCCAGCGCGCCACCCGACGTCGGCGTGGCCGGGATCGAGGGCGTGCGCAACGAGCCGCCGCCCGTCGCGCTCGTGCGCGCGATCGCGCGGGAGCTGGACCTCGACGTGCCGCTGCTGCCCTGGCACACGCTGCGCGGCCGGATCGGTGAGCTGGCGGGCGCGCTCGGCGTCGCCGCCGGCGCGATCGGCAAGGCCGCGCTCGATGTCGTCCTGCTCGCCCAGACCGAGGTCGGCGAGGTGCGCGAGGGCACAGGCGGCGGCTCGACCTCGATGCCGCACAAGCACAACCCGGTCGCCGCGATCGCCGCGATCGGCAACGCCAAGCAGGCGCCCGGGCTCGTCGCGACGCTGCTCGCCGCGATGGTCCAGGAGCACGAGCGCGCCGCCGGCGCCTGGCACGCGGAGTGGCGGCCGCTGAACGAGCTGCTCGTCGCAACCGGCTCGGCCGCGAGCTGGCTGCGCACGTCGCTCGAGGAGCTCGAGGTGGACGCCGAGCGCATGCGGACCAACCTGAACCAACCCGACCCCGATCTCGGCGCGGCCGCCACGTTGGTCGACCGCGCGCTGGAGCACCGATGATCCCCCACCACCGCGTCACGGGACCGGAGGACGCGCCCGTCCTCGTGCTCTCGAACTCGCTCGGCACGACGCTCGACATGTGGAAGCCGCAGGCGGCGAAGCTGGCCCGGACGTTCCGGCTCGTCCGCTACGACACGCGCGGCCACGGCGGCAGCGACACGCCGCCCGGCCCGTACGCGATCGAGGACGTCGGCCGTGACGTGCTGGACCTGCTCGACGACCTCGGGGTCGAGAAAGCGCACTTCGCCGGCCTCTCGCTGGGCGGGATGACCGGGCAGTGGCTCGCGATCAACGCGCCCGAGCGCATCGACAGGCTCGTGCTGCTGTGCACGTCGCCGAAGATGGGTCCGGCCGAGATGTGGGTCGACCGCGCCAAGACCGTGCGCGAGCAGGGCACGGAGGCGATCGTCGACGGCACCTTCGAGCGCTGGTTCACCGAGGACTATCGCTCCAACAACGACCTCAGCGACCTGCGCGCGATGTTCGTCGGCGTCCCCGACGAGGGCTACGCGAGCTGCTGCGCGATCATCGAGCGGATGGACCTGACCGACGGGCTGCCGAACGTGAAGGCGCCCACGCTGGTCATCGGCGGCGCGCAGGACCCCGCGACCCCACCGGACGACCACGCGGCGGTGATCGCGGGCGCGATCCCGCGCGCGCGGCTGGAGATCGTCGATCCCGGCGCGCACCTGCTCAACGTCGAGCGGCCGCAGGAGGTCACCGACCTGATCCGGGAGCACCTGCGATGAGTGAAGACCCGCGGTACGACGCCGGCATGAAGGTCCGGCGCGAGGTGCTCGGCGACGAGCACGTGGACCGCGCGACCGACAACGCGACCGACTTCACGCGACCGTTCCAGGAGTACATCACCCGCTCCGCGTGGGGCGAGGCGTGGACGCGCGAAGGCCTGGACCGCAAGACCCGCTCGTGCATCACGCTCGCCATCCTCACCGCCCTGCGCGCCGAGAACGAGATCCCGATGCACGTCCGCGCCGCCAAGCGCAACGGGCTCACCGACGAGGAGATCCTCGAAGTGCTCATCCACACGGCGGTCTACGCGGGTGTGCCGGCCGCGAACTCGGCCGTGGCGATCGCGAACAAGGTGCTGGCTGAAGGTGAATGAACGGGGCGAGCACTTCGTCCAGTCGCTCGAGCGCGGGCTGCTGGTCATCCGCGCGTTCAGCGAGGAGGAGCCGGAGCTCACGCTCTCCGACGTCGCCCGCCGCACCGGCCTCACCCGCGCGGCCGCGCGCCGCTTCCTGCTCACGCTCTGCGACCTCGGCTACGTGCGCTCGGACGGCAAGCGCTTCGCGCTCACCCCGCGCGTGCTCGAGCTCGGCTACGCGTTCCTGAGCAGCCTGAGCCTGCCGGAGATCGCCGAGCCGCACCTCGAGCGGCTCGCGGCCGAGGTGCGCGAGTCCAGCAGCGTCTCGGTGCTCGACGGCGACGAGATCGTCTACGTCGGCCGCGTCCCGACGAGCCGGATCATGCGCGTCTCGATCAACGTCGGCACGCGCTTCCCCGCGTACGCCACCTCGATGGGCCGCGTCCTGCTCGCCTCGCTCCCGCCTGCCGACCTCGACGCCTACCTCGAGCGCGCCGACCTGCGCGCGCTCACCGCCCGCACGATCACCGACGCCGCCGCGCTGCGCGCCGAGCTGGACCGCATCCGCACCCAGGGCTGGGCGCTCGTGGACCAGGAGCTCGAGGAAGGGCTGCGCTCGGTCGCCGTTCCGGTCCGCGGGCGCGAGGGCGGGGTCGTCGCGGCCGTGAACGTCTCCGCCCACGCCAGCCGCGCCACGCCGGAGGCGGTCCGCAAGACGCTGCTGCCGCCGCTGCTGGCCACCGCGGCGCGCATCGAGAGCGACCTCAAGGACGTCGGAACGCCGCAGGCCCGCGCCTATCATTGAGAGGCGATGGCGCACTGGTCCCAGCAGGCTTTGGAGCGGCTTTCCGGCGCTGGTTACCGGCGCGGCGGGGCGCGTGAGGCGGTCATCGAGCTGCTCGACGAGCAGCCCTGCGCCCTGTCGGCGCAGGACATCGAGGACCGCCTGCGGACCGGCGAGGGCCGGCGGGTCGGCCGCGCCTCGATCTACCGCGTCGTCGACGAGCTGGTGACGCTGAACCTCCTGACCCGCGTGGACGTCGGCGACGGGGTCGCGCGCTACGAGCCCCAACGCGGCCACGCCGAGCACGAGCACCATCACCACCTCGTGTGCGACGGCTGCGGGCGGCTCGAGCCGTTCCAGGACGACGCGCTCGAGCAGGCCATCCGGCAGCTTGCAAGCCGCGTGTCATTCGACGTCTCCGACCACGACGTCACCCTGCACGGTTGCTGCCAAGCCTGCCGCATTTCCTAGACCTACGGGGATACGTGGAGTGATCTCCACGCGCGGCGCGTTGCCACAGGCGCCCGCGTCAGGTGCAATCGACACAAGCGCCCCTTGAGGGAGGGGCGGTTCGTTCGTTTCCCTAGAGGGGGGTACACACCACATGCGCTCACGCGCACCCGTGGCTCTGCTTGCCGTTCTGGCAGGTTTCGCAGCCACTCCCGCGGCGGCTTCGGCCGCCGAGCCTCAGACCCTGGCTCCGTATTCGGTCGAAGCAACTCCGAGCCAGGCGGCCGAGCTCATCAAGAAGGGCTACGACATCGAGGAGGGTGGCGCCGACGGCTCGTCCGGCACGCTCCCGCTCGAGATCGTCGCCACGCCGAAGCAGGTCGACGACCTCGAGGCCAGCGGCCTCGACGTCGCGCCGCTCGCCATCGACAAGCCCGTCAAGAAGTCGGCGGCGCTCGGCGACAGCCCGAACCCGTACTTCAACGTCTACCGCTCCTACATGGAGACGGGCGGCATCGCGGACGAGATGAAGGCCATCGCCGCGGCCAACCCCGACGTCATGAAGCTCGAGCAGATCGGCACGTCCACGCTGGGCAAGCCGATCTACGTCATCAAGATGACGGAGAACGCGCGCACGACGCCGGACGGCTCGAAGCCCGCGATGCTCTTCTCCGCCGTCAACCACGCGCGTGAGTGGATCGCCGCCGAGATGGGTCGTCGTCTGCCGGGCTGGTTCGCCGCCCACAAGAACGACACCAACATCCGCGAGCTGATCAAGACCCGCGAGCTGTGGTTCCTGCCGATCCAGAACCCGGACGGCTACGACTTCACCTTCACCTGCGGCACGGGCACCGCCCAGGTCAACTGCGACTACCGCACCACGTCGCCGAACAACCGCTTCTGGCGCAAGACGCTGCGTGACAACGACAACAACGGCGTCTACGGCAACAACCAGGACGGCGTTGACCCGAACCGCAACTACCCGGCCAAGCGCGGCATCGACGAGGAGGGCGCGTCCAACAGCATCTCGGGCGAGACCTACCGCGGCCCGTACCCGCTGTCGGAGCCGGAGAACCTGGCCGTCGACCGCCTCCAGCGTCGCGTCAAGTTCACCGCAAACATCAACTACCACTCCGCGGGCCAGCTGCTGCTGACGCCGGTTTCTTACACGACCGACTACTACCCGCCCGACTCGACGATCTTCGATGCCATCACCGGCACCGACGGCGACGAGGCCGTGTTCCCGTACCGCTCGCAGCACTCCTCGGACCTCTACGAGTCCAACGGCGACACGATCGACAACGCGTACATGAACTACGGCATCATCGGCTGGACGCCGGAGATGGACACGTGCGCGACGCTCGGCGAGCCCAGCGGCTGCAACCAGTTCGCCTCGCCGGATGACGAGGAGATCGTCCAGGCCGTCTTCAACAAGAACCTGGCCTTCGCGCTCAACGTCGCGGAGTCGATCCCGAACATGGGCCGTCCGAAGAACTTCGAGAACGACCCGAGCCACTACCAGGTCAAGGCGACCCAGGACATCCAGCTCAACCGCTTCGACGTGTCCTACGGCACGCCGCAGCTGGTCGAGGCCACCGTCCGCAAGGAGCTCGGCCCGGCGTTCGTCACGGCCACGGTCGTGGGCCAGAACGGCAACTTCACCGGCCGCATGGAGGCCGCGCCCCCGGGCGAGCGGTACAACGAGGTCAAGGGCTACTACTTCGAGCGCCGCCGCGCGACCATCCCGGCGCGCATCGGCACCCGTGACCTGCAGGTCGGCGACATCGTCAACGTCGTGGTCAAGGCGGCCGGCCTCCAGCAGGAGTTCCGCTACCGCATCGAGGCCAAGAAGGACGACGCGGCCAAGAAGCGCGTGCTCGTCGTCGCCGCCGAGGACTACACCGGCGTCTCGCCGAACGTGACCCCCGGCTACGACACGCAGGCCCGCTACCTCGCGCAGCACGTCTCCGCCCTGGAGGCCGCCGGCTACGAGGTCGAGGTCTACAACATCGACGCGCCCCCGGTGAAGGGTGGCTCGCCGAGCACGTACATCCAGCCGGCGATCAAGTACCCGACGAACATCGGCGTGCTCTCGCACTTCGACGCCGTCAACTACTACTCCGGCGACGACTTCGCGCCGCAGGACATCACCGAGACCAGCCCGCGTCGCATGTCGTCCGCGACGGCGCAGACCGGCTCGTTCGAGATGGCGCCGTGGGCGCACAAGATCATGCTCGAGCTGCGTGACTACGCGAACGAGGGCGGCAAGCTCGTCGTCGACGGCCGCAACGTGCACCAGCCGTTCACGTCGACCAGCGCTTCGCTGTCGGCCACCGGCCCGTACACGTGGACGCCGGACAAGCTGTTCGGCTTCTTCTACCCGCCGAACAACTCGGGCGACGACGATCTCCCGGGCACCGCGTACCAGCGTTCGCGCACGATCTCGAACGACACGTGGCAGAACTACCTCGGCGTCATCGGCCGTCAGTCGGGCATCGGCGTCGCGCTGAGCACGTCGACCGCGACCAACAACAACAACCCCGCGATCGCCGGTTACCCGGTGGCCGGGCGCGCCGGTGGCATCTTCGCCGGCATGGACCCGCTGGTCATCGAGCAGGGCTCGACCGGCGATCCGAACCAGGCCACGGACGGCACCGCGCTGCCGCTGGCCCGCATCCCCTCGCGTCTGCGCAACTGGGGCGCGTCGAACGAGCCGCTGCGCGCCGAGCGCGTCGAGGCCGACTACGCCACGCCGGTCACGTACGGCACGTCGGGCGGCGCCATCCTGTCGACGCGTGACGCCGTCACGTTCGGCTTCGGTCTCGAGCAGCTGAGCGAGACGCAGCGCAACGAGGTCGTCAAGCGCACGATGGACTACCTGCTGCCGGCCGCCGCGGACACCACCGCGCCGACCATCGTGGGTTGGAAGTACCCGACGCAGAACTGGCAGGGCACCCCGGCCGACCCGGTCGACCTGGAGCTGACGACGTACGACGAGCGCGGCGACATGAAGGAAGTCCGCCTGTTCGCCAACGGCGTCTACTACGCGACGACCACGGTCTACCCGTTCCAGTTCCGCTACACCCCGCCGGCCTCGGCCGTCGGCACCACGGTCCAGCTGACCGCCGAGTCCGTCGACGTCGCCGGCAACGTGGCCACCACGGGCACGCCGCTCAGCGTCGTTGTCAACGCCGCTCCGTCGGGTGGCACGTTCACCCAGGCTCCGGAGCCGGTCGCCAACCCGACCATCACGGGCACCCCGACCGTCGGCTCGACGCTCACCTGCGTCAACGGCGGCTTCCGCAACACGCCGACGGGCACCACGGTCGCGTGGCTGCGTGACGGCGTCGTCATCACGGGCGCGGCGACGAACGCGTACGTCGTGACCACGGGCGACATCGGCCGTGACCTCACGTGCCGCTACACGGCGACCAACTCGGCCGGTTCGGTCGAGGCGACGTCCACGCGCGTCACGGCTTCGGCCGCCGGCACGCAGGGCCCCGCCGGTCCGGCCGGCCCCACGGGTCCGACGGGCCCCGCCGGCTCGACGGGCGCGACGGGTGCCACCGGCGCCACGGGTGCCACGGGCGCGACCGGCGCCACGGGTGCCGCGGGTCCGATCGGTCCGATCGGTGCCACCGGCCCCGCCGGCCCGAAGGGTGACAAGGGCGACAAGGGCGACACGCCCAACGTCCGCGTGACCTGCGACCTGTCGGCTGACGGCAAGTCGATCGTCTGCACGATCACGGCCATCCCGCCGACCGGTTCGGGCGCCAAGAGCGCCAAGGCCAAGCTGACGGGCTCGATCCGCCTGCAGGGCTCCAAGAAGACCACCACCAAGTCCGGCAACGGCAAGGTGACGATGACCCTCAAGTCGGCCAAGAAGCTGAAGAAGGCTCCGAAGGTCGTCATCAAGGTCAAGGGCACGACCGGCAAGGCCGTCACCACGACGGTCACCGCGAAGTAGCCACTCTCAGCTCCTAGCTGAAGCGCAACGAGGGCCCCGCCGTGGCGGGGCCCTCCGCGTTTAACGGGGCTAGGACGCTGCGCGCTTGAAGTGCAGGATCGCGATCTCGGTCGGGAACACCTCGGTGTCTCCGTCGTTGTGCCGAGCAGCGCTCTCCTCGGCGATCGCGAGCGCCTGTTCCTGCGTCTTGTTCAGAAGCTTGTTGAGCTTCTTGAACGCCTTCTCGTCAAGCTCGAGCGGCGTGCGGTTCAGGATGACGTCCGGGTCTTGCAGGTGTCCGGCGTCGGCTGAGGCGCCGAGGTCGGTGACGAGCTCGGTGAGCGTCTCGCCCGTGAGCTCGCCGCGAAGGCCGGCGGGCAACGTGCGCCACTGGTCCTCGTCGAGGGTCGGCCGGGCGGTCGCCCGGTAGAAGTGCTGCAGGGCACCGCGGCGCGGCTCGGTGCGCACGAGCTCGACGCAGTCGTAGTCGCGCAGCATGCGCACGTGGTAGCTGACGACCCCTAGCGGAGCGCCGAGCTCCACTGCGAGATCACCTGGGCTCGCTACACGCTCGCCCAGCCGCTGCAGGATCCGCGCGCGCAACGGGTGCGCGAGCGCCTTCGCGATCCGGGCTTCCGAGGTTTCCCCCGGTGGTCGATTCCGTCCGGTGTTACCGGATGGGGTTGATGAACTGGTGGGCATGGTCGCCCGCAAGCCTACCCGTCAGAGGACTTACCACCCCCAGCGGTCAACGTCGGCGCGCCAACTCGGTCTCAAACGATCGTAAACGGTGACCGAGTGAAACCGGTTTCAACCTCGCAAAGCATTGAGCGCGGTCGGGACACCTTGCGCTTTAGTCGCCGGTCTGTTTACGATCTCCCTGCCTAGCCGGTCGGCACCCCTCACGGACCCCCCGAAAGAGCGACCCTGCCGACCTCCCGCTCGGACCTGACCAGTCCAGCCCCCCGGCTGTAGGAGCGGCACCTGAGGCGGAGGGAGGGTCGGCGGTGCGCCGGCCCTCCCTTTCATTCACGTGGTCGCGAGCCGCTCGATCGTCGCCTCGATGTCGCGCTCCGTGGTGCGTGGGTTGATGGTGCACAGCCGCGCGACGACGCGGCCGTTGAGCCGCGTGGTGCTGGGCGCGGCGAAGCCGTCGGCGACGGCGCGAGCGACCATCGCGTCGGTCTCCTCGTCCGTCGCGTGCGCGGGTCGGAAGGTGACGATGCCGAGCGTCGCCGGCGACGTGACCTCCCAGAAGGGGTCGCGGGCGAGCGTCGTCTCGGCGTGCTCGGCGAGCGCGATGCCGTGGGCGATCGCATCCCGGAATGCGTTGACACCGAACGTTGTCACCGACAACCACAACTTCAGTGCACGTGAAGATCGTGTGAGCTGCGGACCGCGTTCACGCAGCTGAACGTGGTCATTCTCGGTATCCCGCAGGTACGCGCCTTCGAGGCCGAACGTCGCCTCGAGCAGGCCGCGGTGGCTGACGAGGACGCACCCGATCTCGTACGGCTGGAAGAGCCACTTGTGGGGGTCCAGCACGAGCGAGTCGGCGCGTTCGATGCCGGCGAGGAGCGCAGCGCCTTGGGCGGTCAGCCGGGCGGGCCCGCCGTAGGCGCCGTCGACGTGGAACCACAGGTCCTCGCGGGCGGCCTGGTCGGCGAGGTCGTTGAGCGGGTCGACGCTGCCGGTCGACGTGGCCCCGGCCGTGCCGACGACGAGGAACGGCTGCAGCCCGGCCTCGCGGTCGAGGTGGACCGCGGCGTCGATCGCGGCGGGCTGGAGCCGGTGCGCGGGATCGGCCTTCAGGACCCGCAGGTTCGCGGGGTTGAAACCGAGGATGCGCCACGCCTTCGCGATCGCCGCGTGCGTGTGCTCCTGCACGTAGCCCGTCGCCTGGTCGCGGTCCTCGGCCTTCGCGCGCGCGGCGGCCGCCAGCGCGGTGAGCGTGCCGACGCTCCCGCCGCTGACGAGGATGCCCTCGGTGTGCGCCGGCATCCCCATCCAGCCCCGGAGCCAGTCGACGACGGCGAGCTCCATCGCCGATGCGCCCGCCCCGCCCGTCCAGCTGCCCGCGAACACGTTGTGGCCGGTGCCGATCAGGTCCGCGAGCACCGAGATCGGGTTGCTCGGGCTGCCGATCCGCGCGAAGAACCGCGGATGATCGCCGCGCTGCCCGCGCGGCAGGACCTCGTCGAACAGGAAGTCGATCGCTTGCCGAGGGTCGCTCGGTCCGTCCGGCGCCGGCGGGATCGCCATCGGGCCCTGCACAGGCGCGATCGGCGGCTGCGCGTCAAGCCCTTCCCACCGATCGACGAGCCGGTCCCACACGTAGTGGCCGAGCGCGCGTAGCTCGTCGGGCGGCAGATCAAGCATCCCAGGAAGTTAAACGTCCAGGACGTTTAAGTTGTCGGCCATGCGCGCCGCCGTCATGCACTCGTTCGGATCCCCGCTGTCGCTCGAGACCGTCCCGGACCCCGTGGCCGCGCCGGACGGCGCGGTCGTCAAGGTGCTCGCAACGGGCGTCTGCCGCTCGGACTGGCACGGCTGGATCGGCCACGACCCGTCGATCGAGCTGCCCCACGTGCCGGGCCACGAGCTGTGCGGCGAAGTCGTCGAGGTGGGCGCGGAGGTGCACGGCATCGCGGTCGGCGACCGGGTCACGGTGCCGTTCTGCTGCGGCTGCGGCGTCTGCGAGCCCTGTCGCACGGGCGAGACGCAGGTGTGCGAGCGCGACATCCAGCCCGGCTTCACGATCTGGGGCTCGTTCGCGGAGCACGTCGCGCTGCCGCGTGCGGATCTGAACCTGGTGCGCGTGCCGGACGCGCTCTCCTCGGTGGACGCCGCGTCGCTGGGCTGCCGCTTCATGACCGCCTGGGCCGCGCTCCACGTCCACGCGCGAGTGCAGGCCGGCGAGTGGGTCGCGGTGCACGGCTGCGGCGGCGTCGGCCTCGCCGCGGTGATGATCGCCGCCGCCGCGGGCGCGCAGGTCATCGCGGTGGACATCGACGACCGCAAGCTCGCCCGAGCGCGCGAGCTCGGCGCGGTCGCGGGCGTGTCCTCGGACGTGGTGCCCTCGATCGTCGACCTCACGGGCGGAGGCGCGCACGTCTCCCTGGACGCGCTGGGCTCCTCGACCACGTGCGTGAACTCAGTGTCCTGCCTGCGCCGCCGCGGCCGCCACGCCCAGGTCGGCCTCCTGCTCGCCGAAGAGCGCTCGGTCGCGGTCCCGATGGCGCGCGTGATCGGCTGGGAGCTCCAGGTCCTCGGCGTCCACGGCATGGCGGTGCGCCACTACGACGCCATGCTCCGCGCGGTGGCGGCCGGGTCGGTGCGCCCGGGCGAGCTGGTCGCGAAGACGATCGCGCTCGACGCGGTCGGCGACGAAGTGGCCTCGATGGGCCAGTTCGCGCAGGAGGGCGTGACGGTCGTCGTGCCCTAGCGGCTACGGCTGCCACATCCGCGCGCACGCCCGTTTTGGAGACATGCCACGCGAGCGTCGAGTTTCTCGGCTCCAGCACGAGAAAGTCGACGCTCGCGTGACAAGGGCCGTGATCGTTTTGCAGAGCGGAACGAGCCCGAGCGAATCGCCGAGGGGAACGCAACGCGTTCCACAGTCCGGGGAACCCGGCTCATTTGCACAAGAGCGCACCGGCCGCGGCGCCCGACGGTGTGCTCGCCGTTACCGCGGCTTCAAGCGCACCACTCCGCCGCAGCGAGCGCCAGCACCAAGGTCGTTGCGCGCACCGACTCGAGGTCCACCCACTCGTCCGGCGCGTGCAGGTTCCCGCCGATCGGTCCGTAACACGTCGCGGGCACGCCCTCGTGGACCACGAACGCCCGCGCGTCCGTCGTGCCCGTGAACGCGAGCCATTCCAGCTCGTCGTCGTGGACCAGCGCGTGCGCCCGCCCGAGCACGTCGAACAGCGGCAGCGACCGCTCGAGCCCGAAGCCGTGCGCGCGGAAGCCGCGCCACTCGACCGGGACGCGCACCGCGGCCTCGAAGCGGGACATGACCTCGTCGAGGTCGGCGTCCACGTCGACGCCGAGACGCACCTCGACGATGCACTCCTCGGGCACGGACGAGGCCCAGTCGCCCGCCTGGAGCACGCCGACGTTGTAGTTGAACGGGTGCGCGTGGTCGGCGAACCAGCGTGACCGTGGCTCGGCGTTGACCTCGGCCTCCAGGGCCTTGATCCGCTCGATCACGGGCATCGCGGCCAGCGCGGCGTTGATGGCTTGGTCCGCCCGTTCAGCGTGGGCGGCCTTGCCATGGACGGTCAACCGCGCCCACAGCACGCCGACCTGCGCCTCCAACGCCGCGTGGTTGAAGGGCTCGGGGATGAGCGCCGCATCCGTGCGCGGGCAGCGGGCCCGGCAGGCGGCGGCGCCGTTGCCCGTGCACTCCTCCTCGACGACGGTCTCGACGAAGACGTCGCCGCGCAGGCCGGCCTCGCTGAGCGCGCGCACGGCGCCGAGCATCGCCACCACGCCGGCCTTCATGTCCGCGGCGCCGCGGCCGTACATGCGGCCGCCGTCGATCTCGGCCCCCCACGGGTCATACGACCAGCGATGCTCCAGGGTCGCGGGGACGACGTCGATGTGACCGTTGAAGGTCAGCGAGCGCCCGCCGCCCAGCCCGGCGAGCCGCGCCGTGACGTTCGGGCGCCCGGCGTACCCCATCAACGGCGGCGAGGCGCCGGGCACGTCGGGGTTCACGTCCCACAGCTGCGGCTGCAGCCCGATCGAGCGCAGCTCCTCGGCCACGAGCTCCTGGGCGGCAAGCTCGTTGCCCAGCGTGCTGGGCACGCGCACGAGCTCCTTCAACAGCGCGAGTTGGCGGTTCCAACCCGCGTCGACGGCACTGCGCAGGTCCATCCCGAAACGGTGGCACACTCCGGCACGTGACGGACTTCTACCTGCTCGACGAGAAGCTCACCGACGACGAGCGCGGCATCCGGGACCGGCTGCGCGCGTTCTGCGCGGCCGAGATCACGCCCGTGATCAACGGCTACTGGGAGCGGGCCGAGTTCCCGTTCGAGCTGGTCCCGAAGATCGCGACGCTGCAGATGGCCGGCGGGACGATCGAGGGCTACGGCTGCCCCGGGATGAGCGCGACCGCGGCCGGCCTGGTGAGCATGGAGTGGGCCCGCGCCGACGGGAGCATGGGCACGTTCTACGGGGTGCACTCGAACCTCGCGATGCAGTCGATCGCGATGCTCGGCTCGGACGAGCAGAAGGCGCGCTGGCTCCCGCCGATGGCGGACCTGGACGCGATCGGCGCCTTCGCGCTGACCGAGCCCGAGCACGGCAGCGACGCCGTCCACCTCGAGACGAGCGTGCGGCGCGAGCAGGACGAGTTCGTCATCAACGGCCGCAAGCGCTGGATCGGCAACGCGAGCATCGCCGACGTCGTCATCGTCTGGGCGCGCGACGAGGACGGCCACGTCGGCGGCTACCTGGTCGAGAAGGGCACGCTCGGCTTCGACGCGACCGTGATGACCGGCAAGACCGCGCTCCGGGCCGTCTGGCAGGCCGACATCACGATGACCGACGTCCGCGTCCCCGCCCACAACAAGCTCCCCGGCTGCCGCAACTTCCGCGACGTCGCGGGCGTGCTCTCCCGCACGCGCTACACCGTCGCCTGGCGCGCGCTCGGCATGGCGCTCGGCGCCTACGAGGCGGCGCTCGCCTACGCGAAGGAGCGCGAGCAGTTCGGCAAGCCGATCGCGAGCTACCAGCTCGTGCAGGACAAGCTCAGCCGCATGCTCGCCGAGATCACAGCCATGCAGCTGCTGTGCCTGCGCCTCTCCGAGCTGGTCGAGGACGGCCGCCTCACCGCCGGGATGGCGTCGATGGCCAAGATGAACCACGCCGCGAAGGCGCGCGAGATCGTCGGCATGGCCCGCGACATCCTCGGCGGCAACGGCATCCTGCTCGAGAACCACGTCGCGCGCCAGCACGCCGACATGGAGGCGATCTTCACCTTCGAGGGCACGGACAGCATCCAGGCCCTGATCGTGGCCCGCGAGATCACGGGCCACAACGCGATCACTACGTGAAGGCCGGGAGCCCCGTGATCGCCTGACCGAGGATCAACGTGTGCATCTCGTGCGTGCCCTCGTACGTGAGCACCGACTCGAGGTTGTTCGCGTGGCGCAGGACCGGATACTCCAGCGTCACGCCGTTGGCGCCGAGGATCGTCCGGGCCGTGCGCGCCACGTCGATCGCGGCGCTGACGTTGTGGTACTTGCCGTAGGACACCTGCTCCGTGCGCAGCGTCCCGGCGTCCTTCATCCGCCCGAGGTGCAGCGCGAGCATCGTCGAGTTGGAGACCTTGACCGCCATGTCCACGAGCTTGGCCTGCGTGAGCTGGAAGCCCGCGATCGGCTTGTCGAACTGCACGCGGGTCTTGGCGTACTCGAGGGCCGCCTCGTAACACGCGCGCGCCGCGCCCGCCGCGCCGAAGACGATCCCGAAGCGCGCCTCGTTCAGGCAGCTCAAAGGCGCCCGCAGCGACGTCGCCTCCGGCAGCCGGCTGGACTCGGGCACCTCCACGTTGTCGAGCACGAGCTCGCTGGTCACCGACGCGCGCAGCGAGAGCTTGCCGTGCATGACGGGCGCGCTGAACCCGGGCGTGCCCTGCTCGACCAGGAACCCGTTGACCTTGCCGTCCTCGTTCTTCGCCCAGACGACGGCCACGTCCGCCAGCGAGCCGTTGGTGATCCACATCTTCGAGCCGTTGAGCACCCAGCCGGCGTCCGTCTTCTTCGCGCGCGTGCGCATGCCCGCGGGATTGGACCCCGCGTCCGGCTCGGTCAGCCCGAAGCAGCCGATCAGCTCACCGGCAGCCATGCCCGGCAGCCAGCGCTCCTTCTGCTCCTCGCTGCCCCACCGGTGGATCGCGAACATCGCCAGCGAGCCCTGCACCGAGCAGAACGACCGCAGGCCGGAATCGCCCGCCTCGAGCTCCAGGCACGTGAGCCCGTACGCCGTCGCCGACGCGCCCGCGCAGCCGTAGCCCTCCAGGTGCATGCCCAGCAGCCCCAGCTGACCGAGGTCGAGCCCGATCCCGTCCGGCAGCGACCCGGCCTCGAAGTGCTCCGCCACCACCGGCAGGAACTTCTCGCGCACGTACTGGCGCACGGTGCTGCGGATCAGCCGCTCCTCGTCGTCGAGCTGCGCGTCCAGCGCGATCGGATCGAGCGGATCGAAGGTCGGGAGGGTGGCGGTGGACATGCCCCAAGGGTACGCCCGGAATATGTCTGATGTTTGGTGGGTATTCGGCTCCAATGAGGAGAGCCTGGCCCGCATATCGCACCCTGTGGATCTTCCTGCTGCTCGGCTGGACCGTCAGCGCCGCCGACCGCGCCCTCACCGGCCCGGTGGTCACCTGGATGATCGAGAACAAGGTCGGGTTCCTCTCCGCCACTGAGAACCGGTACGCGCTCGGCGGCCTGATCGGCGGCCTGTTCTTCGCCGGCTACATGCTCACCCAGTTCCCCGGCGGCTACCTCGGCGACAAGTACGGGCACCGCACGATCATCACCATCAGCCTCATCTGGGCCGGCATCGCGACGATGCTCAGCGGCTTCATCACCGGCCTCGTCGCGTTCATCGCCATCCGCGTGCTCACGGGCCTCGGCGAGGGCGCGTTCTACTCCAACGACCGCAGCCTGATCGCCGCCGAGACGCCCCAGGAGAAGCGCAGCCTCGGCATGGGCGTCGTCATCACCGGCCTCGCGCTCGGCATCACGATCGCGACCGTGTTCGCGCCGAACATGATCGAGCTCGGCGGCAGCGTGTTCAGCGACGGCGAGGACGCCTGGCGGATGCCGTTCCTGATTCTCGGCGCGGCGACGCTCGTGGTCGGGATCGCGACCGCCGCGTACTTCCGCCGTCAGGAGCGCGGGCTCCCCTACGCCCGCGCCACCCTGCACCTGCTCGCCTACTCCGCCGTCGGCCTCGCGGCGGTCATGGGCGTGTACTTCGTCGGGGACGCCGCGGGGCTGAGCGACCTGTGGATCGCGATCCTCGAGGTCGGGCTCGCGCTCGGTCTCGTCGCGTTCGTCTTCTCGCGCCGCCAGACCGAGATGGGCGCGGTGCTCCAGAACCGCGACCTGGTGCTGATCAACCTGGCGTTCATCGCGGTGCTGTGGAACCTATGGTTCTTCAGCTTCTGGTCGGTGTCGATCGTCGCCGACGCCGCCGGCTCGTCGTTCGGCCGCAGCGCGATGATCGCCGCGTTCAACGCCGGCGCGGGCATCCTCGGCTTCCCGACCGGCGGCTGGCTGTCGGACGTCGCGGTGCGCCGGGGGATCGGCCGCAAGCCGCTCGTGGTCGGCTTCACCGCCGCCCAGTGCGTGCTGACCGTGATCTTCGGCTTCGTCGTCGCGGCAGGCGCGGCGAACGTGTGGCTGATGGCCGGCCTGCTGTTCTCCGCGAGCACGTTCTTCAACGCCATGCAGCCGATCGCGCACGCGATGCTGGCCGACATCGCGGCCCCGGAGCATCACGGCGCGGCGTTCGGCATGAACAACCTGATCGGGGAGATCGGCGCCGTGCTCTCGCCCGCCGTGAGCGGCGCGCTGCGCGACGCGACCGGCGGCTGGTCCGCCGCCGTCTTCGTGGACGCCGCGCTGATCGGCGGCGCGGTGATCCTGTTCCTGCTGGTGCGGGAGGCGACGAGCGTGGGCGACCGGCCCGCCGGAAGGTTCCGGCGGGCCGATTCCCAGACGACTACGGCTGCGTCGTCGACAGCGTGAACGTGAGGGTCTTCGAGTAAGACCCGGTGCGCAGCGCGTCCTTGTCCCCGATGGCCTGCTTGAAGGTCACGTTGACCTTCTCGCTCGAGGTGGGCGCGCTCCACGTCTTCACGGTGCCGAGGCCCTGGAGGGGCTGCGGCAGCGAGAAGGCGCCGTTGACGAGGTGACCCGTGGCGGTGGTGCTCGGGTCGGCGACCGTCAGCGTCGCGTTGCCGGCGGTGCTGGTGACGGTGGCCTCGGTCGTGGCCGTGTACTCCTTGGCGACGCCCGGCGTGAACGCGCCGAACGAGGCCGGCGTGCCCAGCGTCAGGGCGAGCGTCGCAGGAACGCTCCCACCGACGGTCCCGTCCTCCTGGTCCAGATCGCCACCGGTGGCGTTGGCGAAGGCCTTCGCCCCGCCGACGACCGGGAGCGAGAACGCGGTGCCGGCCAGGTCGACCGACACCTCGGTGCCCGGGGCCGGGCGGATCGAGAACTCGTTGTCGCTCGACAGGACCATCAGGCCGATCCGGCGGCCCGCGGCCACGACAGCGTCCTTGCCCATGAGCTCGAAGCTGTAGTCGTAGAACGTGCCGGGCGTGATCGGGTCGGTCACGTAGTCCGAGTTGCGGTTCTCGGGATCGATCCAGCCACGCGTGAGGATCGAGCCGTTGCCGGTCGCCGGCAGCGAGACGAGGATCGCGGTCAGGTTGGCCTTGGCCTTGCTGAACGCGGCCTTGATCTTGATCTTCGGCGTACCGGAGATGCGGATGTCCTTCGTGAGCGGCGGCGTCACGTAGAGCAGGCGCGAGTCGTCGGTCGCGGCGTTCATGAGCGTCGCGGCCGGCTGGCGGGCGTCGTCGACGAGCGTCTCGGAGCCGGTCGTGGCGCCCGCGACGGTGAGGCCGCCGCGCGTCAGGCCGCCCGTGGTCGGCTTGAGCACCGCGTCACCCGCGGCGACGTCGGGCCACTCGGGGTACTCGGTCGGGTTCGCGTTGCCGCACACGAGGTTCACGACCGCGCCGGAGGCGACCGTCTGGCCGGCGCCCGTCGCGAACGCGGAGGCCAGCGTGAGCGTGTTGCCGGCGATGTTGGTGATCACGCGCGTGGTGTTCGTGACCGTCCCGGTCGTGTTCAGCTGCGGGATCGTCAGCGTCTGGCCGACGCGGAACGGCGAAGCGTCCGCGACGGTCAGCGTCGTGCTGGCGTTGGGCGCCGCGACCGTCGTCGTCGACTGACGCGGCGGGCACGCGGTGGTCTCACGCACGACGTACGACTTCGGCTGGTTCTGCACGCCGTTGTCCTGGTTCCACAGGTACTTCGTGAACCACAGGTTCAGCAGGTAGTCCGGCGGCGCGCCGCCGTGGCCGCCCTGGTGGAAGTAGAACTGGTGCGGGATGTTCTGCTTCTTGAGCTCGGCGTAGAGCTGGGTGGCGTGCTTGGTCATGACGTTGAAGTCATTGCCGCCGTGGGCGATCAGCGTCGCGGCCTTCAGCTTGCCGGCGCGAACGTCCTTCATGTAGTCGCGCGCGTCCCAGAAGGCCGAGCGGTCGCCGGTCTTGCGGTCCTGGTCGATCTTCAGCTGCTCGATCAGCGGACGGCAGATGGAGCGCGTGTTCGGCGGGTTCTCGTCCCAGCGCGTGTACACGTACTCGGTCAGGACGTCGAGGTCCTCGCCCTGGTAGCCGCCCGGAGCCTTCACGGCGCCGTTGGCGCGGTAGTAGTCGTACCAGTCGGAGATCGCGGAGATCGGGACGATCGCCTTCAGGCCCTCGACGCCGGTCGACGCGGCCGCGATCGGCAGCGTGCCGTTGTAGGAGGTGCCCATCATCGCCGTGTTGCCGTTGTGCCAGGTGACCGGCGCGGCCTCGACGTTGCCGTCACGCGACGTGAAGGCCTTGCGCTTGCCGTTGAGCCACTCGATGACGCCGGTCGCGCCCTGCGTCTCGATCGGGGCGCCGGAGTTCGGGCAGCCCGTCGAGGAGCCCGAGCCGGGCGATTCGGCGTGCACGACGGCGTACCCGCGCTGCACCCAGTTCGCGCAGCTGTTGCTCGCGACCTCGCAGATGGTCGAGATCGTCGAGGTGTGGGCGCGGCCGTTGAACGCGGCGGGCAGCGCACGCATCGCCGGCGGGACGCCGAGCTCGTGATCCACAGCCCAGTTGTCCTGGTTCGGGCCACCCGCGTAGTACGGGCTGTCCTCGAAGATCACGGGGACCTTCAGGCCGTCCGTGTTGGTCTCGGTCGGGCGGGACACGTCGGTGTGGACGCGGTCCTTCTTGCCGTCGCCGTCGGTGTCGACGTCGAGCTCGACCCAGAGATCCTCGTTGACCCAGTTCACCGCGCTCGGCGCGAAGACGGGCTGCGACATGCCGTTGACGAACGTCGGGACGGCAGGCGCGGGCGCCGCCTGCGCGGGCGCCGACATTGCGACGGCCGCGGCGCTCGTCTTCGGCGGCAGCGGTGACGCTCCCGCGGAGCTGGTCGCAACGATGCCCGCGAGCGCCGCTGTAACCGTGAACGCGCTCGCCTTCGCGAGACGCTTGCCCAAATCCATTCCCTCGACCCCTCTCGTCGACCCAGCTAGAGACGCTTGAGTCTGTTGGGGGAACGCGCCGCCCGCAACTGCCAATGGACGGGTGGCGTGCGGAGATCTCTCCACACCTGTATAGGGTCCGCGCGTGAAGCGCGTGCTCTTGATGGGTGGAGGCGACCTCGCCAAGGAAGTTCGGGTCGCACTGGAGGCCGCCGGGGCGACCGTCGACTGGATCGACGAGCCCGACGACGAGGCGGTCCAGTCGGCCATGCGATCCGCCCGCTACGACGTGGCCTGCGCGGCTTCGCGCGAGGATGCGTTCCCGCTGCGGATGGCCCTGCTCGTGCGCCATCTGGACGAGGAGCTCCCGCTCGTGGTGACGATCTTCGATCCCGCGATCACCCGGCAGGTCGAGCGCACGATCCCGCACTGCACGGTCACCTCGGTGGCCGACATCGTGGCGCCCTTGCTCGCCGGGCCATGTCTGGATCCAGACATCGTCGCGGTGCGTCACTCCGCTTCTGGGTGGGTCGGGCTGGACGACTCGCTCGAGGAGGTCCCGCTGCCGGACACGCGTGCGCGCAAGCTGCGCGCGCTGGTCGAGGCCGTGTTCGCGCCCTACGACCGCTCGGCCGGGCTGCTCTTCTACGGCTCGATCGGGCTGGCGGCGATGCTGGCCTTCGAGTGGGTCGGGTCGATGATCGTGCTCGAGCAGGGCGCGATCGACGCGCTCTACGGCTCCACCAAGTCGCTGGCGACGGTCGGCCCGAACGCCGCCGTGGACGACGGGCCGAAGTGGTTCAAGGGCGCGATCGTGGCCTCGATGGTCCTGACGTTGCTGAGCGCGGCGTGCTTCACGGGCGGGCTGATCAACCGGCTCGTCGACTCGTCCTTGACCGGGTTGATCGGCCGGCGGGCGGTGCCGCGGCGCGATCACGTCGTGGTCGTCGGGCTCGGGCAAGTCGGGCTGCGGCTGTGCCTGCTCCTGCGCGAGTGCGGCGTGAACGTGGTCGCGGTGGACACCAAGGCGGACGGCGAGAACGTCGGGTTCGCGCGGCGGGCGAAGCTGCCGGTGGTGATCGGGCGCGGCGCGAACCCGGCGATGCTCCGGAAGCTGTCCTTGGAGCGGGCGCTCTGCCTGGCGGCCGTCACGCCGGACGACCTGAACAACATCGAGGCCGCGATGGCCGCGCGCGCTGCCGACGAGGACCTGCGCGTGCTGCTGCGCGCGGGGGACGGCGACGTCGCGGACGAGACGGCGTCGCTCGAACGGATCGGGCACGTCGTCGACGTGCATCAGCTCGCCGGCAAGCACATCGCGGGCCTTGCGCTCGGGCGCGAGATGGACGTGGCCGAGTTGGCGCGCTCATAGTTGGGTAATTCCCCAACTATGGATGAGATGACGTTGGAGGTCGCCGAGGTCTCGGGCGCGCGACTGCGCTTCCGGTGGGGCGGAGCCGGGCCGGTCGTGCTGCTGCTGCACGGGCACCCGCGGACGCACACGACGTGGTGGCGGGTCGCACCGCGGCTGATCGCGGACGGGTTCACCGTCGTCTGCCCGGACCTGCCGGGGTATGGGGAGTCGCGGATCGCGTCCTACTCCAAGCGGGCGATGGCGAGCGCGGTGGCCGAGCTGATGGAGCGATTCGGGCCGTACTGCGCCGTCGGCCACGACCGGGGCTCGTACGTCGCGCACCGGCTCGCGGTGTCGCACGGCGCCGAACGGCTGGTGGTCCTGGACGGCGTCCCGATCGCGCACGCGCTGGGCACGTGCGACGCGAAGTTCGCGGCCGCGTACTGGCACTGGTTCTTCTTCCTGCAGGAGGACAAGCCGGCGGAGGAGTGGATCTCGCGCGATCCTCTGGCCTGGTACCGGAACGCGGACCCGGAGGCGATGGGTGCGGAGAACTACGCGGACTGGAAGGCGGCCGTGACGAATCCGGAGGTGGTGGCGGCGATGGTCGGCGACTATCGGGCGGGGCCGCAGGTGGATCGGGCCGACGAGGAGGCGGACTTCGCGGCGGGGCGACTTGCCTCGTGTCCGACGCTGGTCGGCTGGAGCGCGCATGACGACCTGGAGGAGCTGCACGGCGACCCGGTCGCGGTGTGGCGCGAGTGGCTGACCGGGCCGGTGCGGGGCGTCAAGCTCGACTCCGGGCACCACATGGCCGAGGACGCGCCGGATGCGCTCGCGGACGCGATCGCGGGGTTCATGCGTGAGTGACGCGCGGGTCGCGGTGTTGAAGGCGCTCGGGCATCCGCTGCGGCTGCGCGTGGTCGACCGGCTCGGGCACGTCGGGCCGGCGCCGGTGAGCGCGCTGGCGGCCGAGCTCGACGCGTCGCTCCCGGACGTGTCGGCGGCGCTGCGGGTGCTGCGGTCGGCGGGGCTCGTGTCGGTGGCGCGCGAGGGCCGCTCGTCCGTGTACGCGTTGACGGCGGGCGTGGACCTGGTGCTGCCGTGGCTCGATCGCGTGGTCGGCGCGGGGCCGGCGCCGGCGAGCGCGCGGCCGCGCGTGTCGCGCACGTGTTACGGGCACCTCGGCGGGCCGCTCGGCGTCTCGCTCTACCGGTGGCTCGTCGCGCGGGGCGCGCTGGTGGCGGGCGAAGACGGCGTGGTCACCGTCGTGCGCGAGGACGAGCTGCGGTCGCTCGGCGTCGAGTCGGTCGAGATCGGCCGCCAACGACTGGCGTTCGAGTGCCTGGACGCGACCGAGCACGCGCCGCACCTGGCCGGCGCGCTCGGCGACGCGCTCGCCGCCGCGTTGTTCGAGCGGGGCTGGATCGAGCGTGCCGGGGACGGGCGTGAGGTGACGGTCGTGGACGGCCGGCTCGAGCGGATGATCGCCGGCGACGAACGCTGACGCTCCCGCTGGTGGAGCGCTCGTCCACCCGGTCGGAGCGGTCCGGAACACGACGGGACTAGTCCAGGTGAATGACAGCTGTTCGCGCCAGCTTCCCTGTCTAGTCGAACATCCGTCCCTGGACCCCGATTCGGTCATCTGGCTGCCCGATACGGCCCCTGTCCCCTCCCCAGGGCGAGAGCCCGATCAGGAGCCGTTATGAGCATCAACGTCCAGGGCGCCACCGGCGCCACCCAGTGGACCGACTGGGCCGGCGCTCCCAAGCGCCAGACCGAACCGGAGCGCGAGCGCACGACCGTCGTGGCCGAGACCGCGACGATCAAGACCGCCGCCCCGACCCGTCCCGCCACCCCGAAGCTGACCCAGCAGGACTTCGAGGTCGCGATGCGCCTGAAGGCCGGCGCGACGATGAACCGCACGCTCGACCAGCTCGTCGACGTGGAGAAGATCGACCGCCGCGGCTTCGACCCGGTCGAGGACCGCAAGCAGGTCACCCAGTCCGACCGCGTCACGACGTCCCTGCGCAACGCGGCCCTCCGCTACAAGACGGCCGCCCCGACGCCGGCCGAGGTCGTCGAGGCGCCGAGCGAGACCACGACCGCCTCGACCGCCGCCACCGCCTGGGCCTACAAGCCGCAGTCCAAGCACGAGTTCGGCCAGCAGTACGTGCTCGACGCGCTCGCCGCCTACCAGCGCAACGCGAGCGCGAGCGCGACCACGGCCACGACGCGCGTCGCCGCGGCGGTGACGACGACGGTCGCCGCGGTCACGGCACCGGTCGCGACGGTCGTGTCCGCAGCCACGACGCCGGCCACCACCACGAGCACGCAGCCCGCGGCGACGACCTCGCCGGCACCGGCCAGCACGACGCAGCCCGCCGCCACGACGAGCCCGACGCCGACGCAGCCGGCCGCGGCGACCCAGCCGACCACCGCCGCCGCCCCGAAGGCGCCGGATCTCGCCGCGCACCTCACCGCGCTGCTGAACACGCTCCTCGGCAAGCGCTGATCTCCCGCGTGGGCCTCGGACGCCCGTGGCCCACGCGAGACGATGCACCATCATGTAGTTCTCGCCACTCGCTTTGGTTTCCTGTAGCGTGGCGTTGACGCCATGAACACGCACGCCCCGCACGAGGAGTCGGTGGCGGTACGCCCCGCGCGGCCGGCGCCACCGCCGGCGCCCGACTGGTCGACGCTCTCGCCCGAGCTCGTGCGCACGCTCCAGCGCACGGCGGGGAACGCCGCAACCGCCCGCGCGCTGCAGCGGATGAAGGACGAGAAAGGCGAGCCGGTCGACATCGAGGCGATCGACTCGCTCGGCGCCGCGAAGGACGCGCTGTGGAAGCTCGACCACGGGGTCTACACCGAGGAGGTCGGCGACCGCGACGCGCTGGGCAACCGCATCGGCGAGCTCCGCGGGACGCTCAAGGAGCAGACGGCGAAGTCGACCGTGGACACGATGGACGCGCTCAACCAGGGCCGCGTCATGTACCACCACAACGCCGTCGCGCATCACAACGACCTACTCGGGACCCTCGACGACCCGGCCAACGGGTACGCCAACCCCGCGTTCTTCACCCGGACCAAGCCGTTCACGTGGACGCTGAACGAGCGCAAGAGCGCGTCGCAGGCCCTGCGCGCCTTCCTCGAACCGGGGCCGGGCATCACGGTCGTCGAGTGCCAGACGGCGGCGCAGGCCGCGCTCTACAACTCGATCCTGCGCGCGGTCGGCGACCAGCGGTTCGACCGGCGCTTCGGCCGCGCGGACCAGGCGACCGCGGAGGTCGAGCGGCTCAAGCTCCAGAAGGACATGGACCGCAACAACCCGCTCATGACCTACCTGGAGGCGCCGACGCTCGACGTGAGCGACGACGACGAGGCAAACGAGCTGACGCAAGATCTCCAGGGCAACGTCGTCAGCGCGCCCGGCGACCGTCCGGCGCGGGTCGGCGGCTGGTACTACCTCGCGAACCACCCGAAGTACTCCCTCCGCCACCCCGACGGCATCTGGGGCGGCGAGAACGCGATCTACATCGGGCGCGACGGGAACCAGGTCCAGCGGTTCACCGGGTTCGGCGTAGAGAACAAGACGGAGACCGAGCTCGCCGTGTTCTTCGCCACGGACTTCCGCAGGCCGCCCTCCGCGGCCGAGATCACCAAGATCCTCAACCGCAGCCCGGGGGACTGGTCGCTGGTCCTGCCCACGCTCGGCGACCTGGCATCGATCGGCGAGCTCGTGCTGACCGAGCGGGACGTGGAGCTCATCGAACGCGCATGGAGCTTCGAGCGCGAGCAACCCGGCCTGGAGGGCGACCGGCTCGCCCAGGCACGCGAGAAGCTGCGGCGGATCATCGTCAGCCGCGGGAACCTCGTCCAGCCGGTGACGCCCCAGGACCTCCTGAAGACCATCAGCGTGTCCCGGAGCGTGAACACGCCGTCACCCGGTCCGGCCGTCACCGCGGAAGGCACGTGGACGGCGCCCACCAAGGGCGCTGTGACTCTGACGCTGGGGAACGCCAAGAAGCTCTCGCTCTACAGCTACACCGACCTCTACTGCAAGCAGTTCGGCCTGCGCCTGGCGGGCCAGCTGGTCAGCGCGGTGCGCGGCCTCAACCAGGCCACGTTCGGCGCCGTCTCGGAGAAGAGCGGCGTGCCGCTCAAGCAGGGCGACACCGTCAGCTTCCCGAACACCGACGACGTCTCCAAGCTCGCGATCACCGGCGGCGGATTCCAGAGCTGGGGCGAGCAGCTCCTGTCTCCGGACAAGATCGGCGAGCTCGCCGACACCAACGTCGGCTGAGCGGGGAGTGGGCGGTGCGCGGCTCGAACGCGCGACCTCCTGCTTGTAAGGCAGGCGCTCTGACCAACTGAGCTAACCGCCCCTGGGTTTCGCGCGGGCGGCGAAACCGGGGGCCAGGATAGACCTCGCCTGTCCGATCTCGACCGAGGGGCTCGAACCGGTCAGCGCGGCCCACCCGCTGTAGGCCGAACGGCCATACAGGCGGCGACACGCACGGGCCCCCTCTGGTACACCCCCGTACTGGTGTTGCGGCGACTCGCCCCGATCGTCGTACTCGCAGGCCTGTCCGTGCTTCTCGGCCTGCCGTTCCTGCGTTCCGCGTCGGCGGCGCCGCTCGCCGCGAAGGGCGCCGTCCGGCTCGTCGACCCGAGTGGTGGGCCACTTTCCGGCCAATGGCAGAGCTGGGCGACGCACGCGCTCGTCCCGACCGTCACGGGGCAGGTGACGCTGCGGCTGACCGGGTGTCCGGGACTCCCGCGGATGGCCGGCTGCGTGTACACGCGCCAGCCGCGCGTGATCTACGTCAAGCCCGGCATCAAGCAGCCGCGGGCCGTCCTGCTGCACGAGCTCGGGCATGTCTATGACCTGACCGTCTTCTCGAACACGGATCGCGGACGGTTCCGCAAGATCATGCGCCGGCCGCACACGCGCTGGTGGAGCGGGACCCGCCCGCTGGCCGAGTGGTTCGCCGAGGCCTACGCGTGGTGCTCCCGCTACGCGCGGATCGAGTCCGTGAAGGACTACGCGATCTACGAGTACGACCCGACACCGGCCCAGCACCGCCAGGCCTGCTCGCTGATCAAGACCGCGGCCCGCGACCGCACGCCACCGGCGCCGCCGCCCGACGCCCCGCCGGTCGTGACCGGCGACCCGGCCCAGAGCTCCACCCAGCCCGCCCCGTCGACGACGCCCGGACCGGCGCCGATGCCGACGGTGCCGGCGAGGTCGACGCCGGCCGGGCGGGCGGCCGAGTCGACGCCGAGCCCGGCGAAGACCGCCACGCCGACCGCGACCAAGACGCCCACCGCGACCCCGACGGCGACGAAGACGCCGGCGCCGAGCCCGACGCGCACGGCGAGCCCGACCCCGACCGCGACGCCCACGGCCACCAGCACGGCGTCACCGACGGCCACCGCCACCACGACGGCGAGCCCGACCGCCACGGCGACGAGCACCCCGACGCCCTCGGCGACCCCGACGGCGACCGCGACGCCGACGCCTTCCGCGACGGCCACCGCCACGCCGACCACGACCGCAACGCCGGCACCGACTCCCACCGCGACCGCAACGACCACCCCCGAGCCGACGGCGACGCCCACGGCGACCGCGTCACCGACGGCCACCGCCACACCCGCCCCGACCGCCACGCCGACGGAGACGCCCGTCGCGACCCCCACCCCCGTGGCGACCGAGACGCCCTCGCCCGAGCCCGAGCCGACCGAGACCCCCGAGCCGCCGGACCCGTTCGACCCCGCGTGGTGGGTCTGGTGCGTGCTCTACGGCGACTGTGGCGGTCCGCTCGAGCCGATCTGGCCGGACTTTCGGGAGCGCGTCTCGCTCGTGCCATGATGGCCGGCATGGAAGGGTCGGTCGTGTGGCGCGCGGCGCTGCTTCAGGCGCTGACGCTCGGAGTCGTGGCGCTCACGTTGTCGGTGACGCTGGATCGGGAGTTCTTCGTGTCCTGGGGCTGGCTCGCCGGCCCGGGCGCGTGGGCGGTGTGCGCGCTCTTCACCGGCGCGGTCCTCAAGCTCCCGCTCCTCCCCGTGCTCGCGGGCGCGGCCCTCGCCGGCATCCCGAGCCTGATCGGCGTGCTGCTCGACCAGCACTGGCTCGGCGCGCCGCTCGCGGTGGCGATCTTCGCGATCTGGTGCGGCCGACTCGCTCGCTCTCGACGACTGGCGGTGGCGTGATGGATCTCGGGCTCGCAGGCAAGGCCGCGCTGGTCACGGCCGGCTCGAAGGGCATCGGCCGCGGCATCGCCGACGCGCTCTCCGCCGAGGGCGCGAGGGTCGCGGTCACCTCCCGCTCGACCGAACGCGCCGAGCAGGTCGCGGGCGAGATCGGCGGCTGCGGCTACGCGTTCGACTCCGACGACCTCGACGCGGTCCCGGGCCTCATCGACGCGGTCGAGGCCGACCTCGGCCCGATCGACATCTACGTCGCCAACACCGGCGGCCCGCCCGCCGGCGACCCGCTCGCCTTCACGCGTGAGCAGTGGGAAGCGGCCCAGCGCACGCTCCTGCTCTCGCCGATGGCGATCCTCCAGCGCCTCGTCCCCGGCATGCGCGAGCGCGGCTTCGGGCGCGTCGTCGCCGTCGGCTCGATGGCCGTGCGCGAGCCGATCGACGCCCTCCAGCTCTCCAACGCCCACCGCCCCGGCCTCGTCGCCGCGTTCAAGGTCCTCGCCCGCCAGCACGCCGCCCACGGCCTGACGTTCAACCACGTGCACCCGGGCAAGATCGCGACCGACCGCATGATCGACACCGCCGGCTCCCTCGAAGCCGCCCGCGAGGACGCCAAGAAGACCATCCCGGCGGGCCGCCTCGGCACCGTCGAAGAGCTCGCCGCGGCCGCCGTCTTCCTGTGCTCGGAGCCCGCCGCGTACATCAACGGCACGGCGATTCTGGTCGACGGCGGACTCACCCGAAGCGTCTGACCTAGAATCTCTCCCCGCGCCCCCATGGTGTAGCGGTTAGCACGCGAGCCTTTCACGCTTGTAGCACGGGTTCGATTCCCGTTGGGGGTACTGCCGAGGCCTAGACTCGACGGTCCGTGGCTCGTCTACCCGCAGGAGATCCCGCGCCCGCCGACGGCGAGCTCCCGGACAGCGCGCTCGCCGGTGTCGGGACGCGGCCGTTCGGGTTCTACGTGCACGTGCCGTTCTGCGCTTCGCGCTGCGGCTATTGCGACTTCAACACGTACGTGCCCGGCGAGCAGGGGGCCGAGCAGGCGAGCGGGTACGTGAGCGCGGTGCTGGCGGAGATCGACCTCGCGGCGAAGGTGCTCGGTGAGGCGCGGCCGCGCGTGAGCACCGTGTTCTTCGGCGGCGGCACGCCGTCGCTGCTGGCCGCGGAGGAGCTGATCCGGATCCTGCGGCGGATCGAGGAGCGGTTCGGCCTCGAGCCGGGGGCGGAGGTCACGACCGAGGCCAATCCGGAGTCGGTTGGCCCGGCGAAGCTGACAGCGCTCCGCGAGGCGGGCTTCACGCGGCTGTCGCTGGGAATGCAGAGCGCGGTGCCGCGCGTGCTGGCGACGCTCGAGCGCGCGCACTCGCCCGGGCGGCCGCAGCAGGCCGTCGTGGAGGCGCGGGCCGCCGGGTTCGAGCAGGTCAGCCTGGACCTGATCTACGGGACGCCGGGCGAGACCGCTGAGGACTGGCGGACTTCGCTCGACGCGGCATTGAGCGCGGAGCCCGATCACCTGTCGACGTACTCGCTGATCGTCGAGCCCGGAACGCGGCTCGCGGCGCAGGTGCGCCGCGGCGAGCTGGTCACCCCGGGCGAGGCCGTGATCGTGGACCGCTTCGAGACGGCGGAACGGGTGCTCGCGGAAGCCGGGATGCACTGGTACGAGACGTGCTCGTGGGCGACGAGCGAGGCAGCCTGGTGCCGGCACAACCTCGGCTACTGGGGCGGCGACGACTGGTGGGGCGCGGGGCCCGGCGCGCACAGCCACGTCGGCGGCGTGCGGTGGTGGAACGTGCTGCACCCGAAGGCCTGGAGCGAGCGCCTGCAGGCCGGCACGTCACCCGCCGCGGCGCGTGAGCTGCCCGGCAGCGAGGAGGTCCGGCTCGAGCGCGTGATGCTCGGGTTGCGACTCCGGTCCGGCGTGGCGCTCGACCAGCTCACCCGGCAAGGCCGGACCGCGGCCACGCGCCACCTCGCCGAAGGACTCCTCGAACCGGACGACCACGCGGCCGGCCGGGCCGTGCTCACGCTCCGTGGCCGGCTGCTCGCCGACCCCGTCACGATCGACCTCGCCGCTTAGGCCTCGTCAGGCCAGTGACCGTGCGCGTCGAAGTACTCGCGCGCGGCCTCTTCCTTGGCGCGGTCGTCGTCCTTCTTCGCGAGGAAGTAGATGATCACCGCGCACATGGCCAGGCCGAGGATGATGGAGACCCAGCCCCAGATTTCGTAGAACATGAGTGCCGCCGGTTGGATTCGAACCAACGCACAACGGATTAAAAGTCCGCTGCTCTACCACTGAGCTACGGCGGCTGGCGCGTGCGACTGTATCGCGCGAGTAGGCTTGACCGAGGTGAGCGCAGGTCAAGTGGAGGAGACGGGCGGCCGCCGCCGTCGGCGGACGCCTGAGGTCGCCGAGGCGGAGATCGTGGCTGCGGCAGAGGCGCTGCTGCGCGAGCGGTCGTTCCGTGAGCTGACCGTGGACGAGGTGATGCGGCGGACGGATCTGTCCCGCCCGTCGTTCTACGTCTACTTCCGCGACCGGCATCATCTGATGCTCCGTGTCGTCGAGCACGTCGGCGCCGAGCTGCGGACGATGTCCCAGCGCTGGTACGCCGGCTCTGGCGACGGGCCCGCCCAGGCGCGCGAGGCGATGGAAGGCTTCGTCGAGGTCTACGCGCAGCACGGCGCGGTCCTGCGCGCCCTCGCGGACGCGGCGACGGACGACCGCGAGGTCGAGCGCGTGTACACCGGGCTCGTGCACGAGTTCGTGGACGTCACCGCCCGCCACATCGAGAAGGAGATCGAGGCCGGGCGGGTGCTCCCGCTGGACCCGAAGGAGACCGCGCGGGCCCTCGTGTGGATGATGGAGCGCTACCTGAACCGCTCGATGGGCCACGAGCCCCGCACGCACCGCGAGACCGTCGCCGACACGCTGACGACGATCTGGACGCGCGTCCTCTACGGCGCGAGCTGACGCGCGGCCCACACGCTGAGCGCGGCGCCGCTCGCGGCGAACGCGACGACCCCGGTACGGCCGAGCAGCGGCAGTGAGCGCCGCGCGGCCAGCGTCGCCAGCAGATCCGCCGCGTCCCCCGCCGCGCCCGCCAAGAGCCACGGACGTGCGTCAGCGCCGTTCTCCAGCGCGTGCCACAGCCCGCCGCCGATCGCCACGTCCCGCGCGCCAAACCCCGCGCCGAGCACCTTGGCGGCCGTGGTGGTGCCGTCCGCGCCGAGCCAGACGCGTCCGAACACGCCGGGGACGACGGTCAGGCCGGCGCCAAGCCCAAGGCGGCCGACAGCGATCAGACGAGCGACGGTGGAAGCGTCCATGCCTATGACGCTACCCAGCGCTCGTCCGTGCGTCCGCTCAGGACTGGACGAGCGGGCCGCGCATGGCTATCACAGGCCTGTGATCCTGCGCATTGTCCTCATCGTGCTCGCACTCGCGGTCGTCGGCACGGCGCTCTGGCCCGGAGGCGGGGACGTCACGGCCGGAGAGGAAGCGCTGGCGCGCGCGGAGACGCTGGCGCAGCAGGGCCGCTCGCTCACACCGGCGGCGCTCACCGACGCGTCGTTCGACCGATTCGTGGTCCTGAGCGGTCACGACACCGCCGACGAGATCCGGCAGACGCTCGGCTTCGACTGGAAGCGTGCCGAGCAGCTCGGGTACCACTGCTGCGACCCGGCCCCGCTCTGGGTCTTCGTGGAAGCCGACGAGGTCGTCGCGTTCTTCCGTGCCTCACCGGAGCTCAGCTACGGCGACGGCGTCCGTCCCGGCAGCTACCGCCCGGACGCGGCACTCTCCCTCGATAGAACGTATGTTCGAGTGCCGGTGACGCCGGGTAGCCCCGCCCTATGAGCGAGATGACGAACACCGAGAAGGACCCGAACGAGTGGGTCACCGGCGACGAGCCGATGACCGGCGCCCAGGCCTCCTACCTGAAGACGCTCAGCGACGAGGCGGGCGAGGCCTTCGACGAGAAGATGACGAAGGCCGACGCCTCGAAGCGGATCGACGCGCTGCAGGGCAAGACCGGGCGCGGGCAGTAGCCCGCGCCGAGCCGGGATCAGTGCTTGAAGTGGCGGCGGTGCGTGAAGACCATCGAGATGCCCGCCGCGTCGGCGGCCTCGACGACTTCGTGGTCGCGCTTGGAGCCGCCCGGCTGGATGATCGCCGTGATGCCGGCGTCGATGCCCAGCTGCGGGCCGTCCGGGAACGGGAAGAACGCGTCTGAGGCCATCGCGGCGCCGTGGAGCGCGGAGCCCGCGATGCCGGCCTTCTCGATCGCCAGGCGCACGGAGTCCACGCGCGACATCTGGCCGGCGCCGATGCCGACCGAAGCCAGGTCGTTGGAGAGCACGATCGCGTTCGAGCGCACGTGCTTGCAGACCTTCCAGGCGAAGAGCATCTCGCCCCACTCGGCCTCACTCGGCTTGCGGGCCGTCACGACCTGCATCTCCGTGCGGTCCTCCAGGCCCATGTCGCGGTCCTGCACGAGCAGGCCGCCCATGACGCGCTTGTAGTCGCGCTCGGCGATGTTCTGGCGGCGGCGCTCGCCGTCCTCGAGGATGCGCATGTTCGGCTTGGTGGCGAGCAGCTCGAGCGCCTCCTCCGTGAAGTGCGGCGCGAGGATGACCTCGCAGAACTGCTTCAGGAGCGCCTCGGCGAACTGCTTGTCGACCGGCTTGTTGACCGCGATCACGCCGCCGAAGGCCGACAGGGGGTCGCACGCGAACGCCGCGTGGTAGGCCTCGACGACCGAGCCGCCGACCGCCACACCGCACGGGGTGTTGTGCTTGATGATCACGCACGCCGGCAGCTCGAACTCCTCCATCAACAGCCGCGCGGAGTTCAGGTCCAGCACGTTGTTGAACGACAGCTCCTTGCCGCCGAGCTGGCGCACCATCGAGAGCACGTGCATGCGCGCGCCCGAGTCGGCGTAGTAGGCGGCGCGCTGGTGCGGGTTCTCGCCGTACGAGAGGTCGGTCACCTTCTCGTAGGCGGTCATCATCAGCGGCGCGAAGTCGTCGGCCTGCTTCTCGACGAACCAGCGGGAGATCGCGCTGTCGTAGCGTGCGGTGTAGGAGAACGCCTCGGCGGCCAGCGACTCGCGCGTGCCCAGCGATAGCTTGCCCTGCGCGTCCGTGAGCTCCTGCAGCACCGCGTCGTAGGACGCCGGGTTCACGACGACCGCGGAGAACGCGAAGTTCTTCGCCGCGGCGCGGATCATCGTCGGGCCACCGATGTCGATGTTCTCGATCACCTCGTGGTCGGCGGCGCCGCGCCGGCGCGCCGTGGCCTCGAACGGGTACAGGTTCACGCACACGAGATCGACGAACTCGATCTCCTGCTCGGCCGCCGTCGCCAGGTGCTGCTCGTTGTCGCGCAGCGCCAGCAGGCCGGCGTAGAGCTTCGGATGCAGCGTCTTGACGCGGCCGTCCATGATCTCCGGGAAGCCGGTGAAGTCCGTGATGCCACGGACTTCGAGCCCGGCCTCGCGCAGGGCGGTGGCGGTGCCGCCGGTCGAGATGAGCTCGATGCCGAGCGCCGCGAGCCCGCGCGCGAACTCGACCACACCCGTCTTGTCGGAGACCGAGATCAGCGCGCGCTGGACACGGACCTCACCCGGCTGAACGATGGCCTCCATGGGACCGCGGACGTTACCTGGAGCAGCCATTCATTGAACCTCTACTGAGACGAAGCGGGGGTGTACGGGGTCGGGGCGGACGGCCCCGCGGGCGATCAACGCGACCGCGGACGTCAGCAGGTCGTGCTCGACCGGGCGCAGACGGGCGCGGACCTCGTCCGCTTCTCTGACTTCCGGTAGTTCGAGCGCGCGTTGCAGGATGACAGGGCCGGTGTCCACGCCGGCGTCGACGAAGTGGACGGTGACGCCGAAGACCTTGACGCCGTACTCGAGCGCCTGCTCGACCGCGCGAATGCCCGGGAACGCGGGCAGCAGCGCGGGATGCACGTTGATCACGCGCTGCGGGAACCGGCCGAGGAACGCGGCCGACACGAGCTGCATGTAGCCCGCGAGCACGACGAGCTGGACGCCCTGCTCGAGCAGCCACGCGGCCATCGCCGTGTCCCGCGCCTCGCGGTCGGCGTACTCCGCGCCCGGGAAGGTCGCGGTCGCGATGCCGAGCGCCTCGGCGCGCGCCAGCGCCTGCGCGCCAGGCTTGTCCGAGCCGACCGCGACGACGTCGGCAGCGCGGCCGTGCACGCGGTCGAGGATGGCCTGGAGGTTGGAGCCGGTGCCCGACGCGAGGACCCCGACGCGGAAGCGGTCGGTCATTGAGCCGATCAGTATGGGACGTTCACACGACCGCGAGCTTCGGGTAGCGGCCTTCTCCCAGGCGCAGGCGCCCCGTCTCCACCAGCCCGTCGATCGTGGCGAGCACGTCGCCGGCCCGCCGCTCCCGGTAGGCGCCGTAGTACGGGAGCCCGTCGTAGGAGTGCTTCTCGACGGCCTTCGTGCGCGCGCCGCGCAGCACCTCGACGCAGCGGTTGCGCCCCATGCCTGGCTGGGCGACAGCGACGACCTGCAGGATCGCGCTCTCCAGGTCGGCCGCGGGCGTGAGCGTCGACTGCCGCGCCGCCCGCTCCGGCACCGCGGGGACGAGCGCGGGGTCGCAGACGTCGCAGCACGGCCCTTCCGACACGAGCGCCGCCCGGTCGCCGAAGTGGCGCAGGATGCCCGCGCGCCGGCAACCCTCGCCCTCGACCCACGCCCACACCGCACGGTACTGGCGCCAGCGCTGGCGTGTGCCCTCCTGGGTGGCCGCGCGGCACGCCGCCAGCGTGTTGCGGTCCCACACCCCGACCAGACGGCCCGCGACGCGATCCGGCCCCGAAGGCGCCGGCGCCAGCACGCCCGCGCGCGCCATGTAGCCGACGATCGCCCGCACCGCCTCCTCCTCGCCCTCCGCCTGCGCGAGGTCGTTCATGTGCAGGTTGAAGCGCGGCGGCGACCCCTCCGCCGACCGCACGATCGTGCGCGCGACGAACTTCAGCTGGTCTTCCTCGATCTCCGCGCGCTCGATGAAGAACACGTGCAGGCCCTTGTCGCGCTCCGTGGAGAACAGCAGCGCGCGCGCCGGCCGCCCGTCCCGCCCCGCGCGGCCCGCCTCCTGGTAGTAGGCCTCGATCGACGACGGCACCGACTCGTGGCAGACCGTGCGCACGTCGGCTTTGTCCACACCCATGCCGAACGCGTTGGTGGCGACCACGACCGGTGCCGAGCCGTCCATGAAGCGCCGCTGCACGTCCGCCCGCACATCCCGCGGCAGCCCGGCGTGGTAGGCGACCACCTCCACGCCCAGCTCGTACCCGAGCCGCTCCGACAGCCGCTCGCACTCCGCCCGCGTACCCGCATAGACGATCGCCGGCAGCGCGCCCGGCTCGCCCAAGACCGCCGCGATCCGCTCGCCCACGGCCTCCTTGCGCGGGCACGGCACGACCGCGAACGACAGGTTCGGCCGATCGAACCCCGTCGCGACGTGCACCGGCTCGCGGAGCCCGAGCCGCACCACGATGTCTCGCGCCACCTCGGGCGTCGCGGTCGCGGTGGAGGCGATGATCGCCTCGGCGCCGAGCCAGCGCGCCGCGTCCGCGAGGCGGAAGTAGTCCGGCCGGAAGTCGTGCCCCCACTGGGACACGCAGTGCGCCTCGTCGACCACGAACAGGCCGATGCGCGCCTCCCGCAACCGCTCGAGGAAGCCGGGCGAGGAGAACCGCTCGGGCGCGACGTACAAGACCCGCACGCGGCCGGAGATCGCGCCGTCCAGCGCGCGCCGGTTCGCCGCCGCGTCCTGCTGGCCGTTGACCAAGGCCACGCGCCCTGGAGCCACGGCCTCCAGCGCCTCCACCTGGTCCTGCATCAGCGAGACCAGGGGCGAGACGACGAGCGTCAGGTCCGACCGCAGCAGCGCCGGCAGCTGGTAGCAGAGCGACTTGCCCGAGCCGGTGGGCATCACCACCAGCACGTCCCGCCCTTCGCGGGCGGCGACCACCGCCTCCCGCTGCCCGGGCCGGAAGCTCGCGAACCCGAAGGCGTCCCGCAGCGCCGAGTCGACGTCCCCGGACGCCAGCACGGGTACCGCCGGCACGCGCCCGTCGGCCTCCCCCAGATCGAACCCGAGCTGGGGCGGCGGTGGCGGATCTTCAAGCCAGGCGAGAGACATCCGGATCGGCGACATTAGCCACCGATCCGGACGCTCCCCCGCCTTTTGCGCAGTTTTGTTGCAGACTGCGCGTGACTCCTAACGAAGCGACGTGAAGGCGAAGTCCCAGACGCCGAGCGACGCGTTCGCGACCGCGTTCACGTTCGCCGAGTGCGCCATCGGCACGCGGTCCCAGGTGAGCGGGACGGCCGGCGCGAGCGCCGTGATCGCCCGGTCGACGTCGCCCCACTTCTGCGCGCGCACGGCCGGGTCGGTCTCGACCTTGGCGTCCTCGATCGCGGCGTTGACGGCCGGATCGTCGAGCTGGGAGGCGTTGACGTTGCCGGCGGGCTGGATCGCCTTGCCGTTGAACGTCGCGTCCAGGTAGGTCTGGCCGTCGGCGAAGTCGCGGGTCCAGCCGATGTTCGGGCAGACCGCGACCTCCGCGGCCGGCACCGTGCAGTACTTGGTCATCACGATCTGCTGCGAGAGCAGGCGCAGGTTGACCTTGAAGCCGATCGACTCGAAGGCGGCCTTCGCCAGCTCGGAGACGGCCTTGCCGTTGCCGTCGCGCGGGCCGACCATCAGGAGCTCCTCGGTGCCCTCGTAGCGGCCGGACGCGTAGCCGGCGGCCTGCAGGTACTTCGCCGCCACGGCCTTGTCGCCCGACGGGTTCGCGAGGAAGTCCACGCCCGTGCCCGACTCGCCGCCCGCCTGCTCGAAGCCCGGCATGCCCGGCGGCAGGAAGTGCGTCGCGACGGTGCCGACGTGCTTGCCGCCCAGCGCGAGCAGCACGCCCTTGCGGTCGAACGCGGCCAGGACGGCCTTGCGCACGTTGACGTCGTCGAACGGCTCGACCTTGGTGTTCAGCGCGGCCCAGCGGCCGCCGCCGGAGTCGACGAGCTCGAGCTGGTCCGGGGTGTCCTCGGCGGCCTTCTTGAGCATCGCCGGCGGCAGCAGCCAGTCGCCGGAGACCATGCTCTGGCCGTCGAGCACGCGCCGCGCGGCGATCGTGGCGTCGTCGTTGCCCTGCGGCATCTCGATCTTGTCGAGGTAGGCCGGGCGGAAGTCGGTCTTCGCGTCCCACGAGGGGTTGCGGACGAGCGTGATGGTGGTGCCGGGGTTGTACTCGGCGACCATGTACGGGCCGGTCGCGACCTGCTTGGCGCCGTAACCGGACGCCTTCTCACGGTCGAGCGGGAGCGCGTACTCGCGCGGCACCGGCGCGGCCAGCGGCAGCACGAGCGCCGCGGCGAGCGTGCCGCCCGTCCCGCGGCTGAGCTTGAACACGACGGTGTGCTCGTCCGGCGTGGTGATGCCGGGGACCTGCGTCCCCGGCTCCGCGCCGACCTTCGCGCCGACGAGGTCGCCGAAGTAGGAGCCCGCGTACGGGTTGTTGACGGTCTTGAAGAAGCCGCGCTCGATCGCGTACTTGAGGTCCGCGGAGGTGACCTCGCGCTTGACCGGCGGCGAGAAGCGCACGCCCTCGCGCAGCTTGACCGTGACGGTCTTGCCGTCCTCGGACACCTCGGGGGTGGCCGACGCCAGGTCCGGACGCGGATCGACCTTGCCGGGCTCGTAGGCCAGCGGCGTGCGCTGGGTGACGTTGGCGACCATGTAGCCGCCGGAGTAGTAGGTGATGCCGGGGTCGATCGAGTCGACGTCGCCCGACCACGGGACGGTCAGCACGCCGCCCCGCTTGGCTACTGGAGCCTGGGCGGCCTGCTCGTCGTCGCGGGAGGAATCAGCGCCACAGCCGGCGAGCAGGAGCACGGCCAGCGCGGCGGGAACAACGGTCTTGAGATGGAGCATGTATTCCACCGATCGGCGGACATGCCCCCTTCTTGATTGTGATTCAGCTCCGCACGAGCGGGAGCGCGTTCTCGAACGCGTTCTTGTCGGACGTGCCGACCAGCGGGTACTCGCCCGAGAAGCAGGCGTCGCAGTGCACTTCGCGCGCCGAGCCGATCGCCTCGTAGACGCCTTCCAGCGACAGGTAGGCGAGCGAATCGGCCCCCAGCTCGGCGGCCACTTCGGCCTCCGTGCGGTTGTGGGCGATCATCTCTTCGCGCGTCGACATGTCGATGCCGTAGTGGCACGGATGCTTGATCGGCGGCGCCGAGATGCGCATGTGCACCTCTGAGGCGCCTGCGTCCCGGAGCATCTGGACGATCTGGCGCGTGGTGTTGCCGCGCACGATCGAGTCGTCCACGACGACGATGCGCTTGCCGGAGACGACCTCGGGCAGCGGGTTGAACTTCAGCCGCAGGCCGTGCTTGCGCAGCTCCTGGCCGGGCTGGATGAAGGTGCGGGCGACGTAGCGGTTCTTGATCAGGCCGTCGTCCTGCGGGAGCCCGGAGGCGCGCGCGAAGCCGCGAGCGGCGGGACCGCCGGAGTCCGGCACCGGGATCACGAGGTCGGCCTCGACCGGCGACTCACGCGCGAGGATCTCGCCCATCCGGCCGCGGGAGACCTGGATGACGCGACCGCCGAGACGGCTGTCCGGGCGAGCGAAGTAGATGTGCTCGAAGACGCACAGGGCGGCGCGCGGCGACTCGACGGCCTGGCGCGTCTGGATGCCCTTCGGGGTGATCGAGACGACCTCGCCGGGCTGCACGTCACGCAGAAACTTCGCGCCGATGATGTCGAAGGCGCAGGACTCCGAGGCGACGGCGTAGGAGTCGCCGATCATGCCCAGCGAGAGCGGGCGCAGGCCGAGCGGGTCGCGGAAGGCGACGACGCGGTCCTTCGTCATCACGACGGTCGAGTAGGCGCCCTCGACGCGCTGGATGACGTCCACGACGGCGTCCTCGATCGTCTCCGCCTCGTGCGTAGAGAGCAGCGCGGCGATGATCTCGGAGTCCGACGTCGAGCGGAACGTGACGCCGGCCTGGCGCAGCTCCGTGTGCAGCTCGACGACGTTGACCAGGTTGCCGTTGTGCGCGAGCGCGACCTCGCGCTTGTCGCTGCGCCAGACGGGCTGGGTGTTCTCCCACGAGTTGGCGCCCGTGGTCGAGTAGCGGACGTGGCCGAGCGCCATGTCGCCCTGGAGCGCGCGCAGCTTGGACTCGTCGAAGACCTGGTTGACGAGGCCCTGGTCGCGCATGGCCATGATGTGGCCGCCCTGCGAAGTGGCGATGCCCGCCGACTCCTGGCCGCGGTGCTGGAGCGCGTAGAGCGCGAAGTACGTCAGTCGGGAGACTTCGCGGCCAGGGGCCACGATGCCGAAGACGCCGCACTCATCACGCGGACCATCGCGGTCATCGAGAAAAGATTCAGAAGGAAGCAACTGGGGTCCGGACGCCGGGGGAAGGACCTTGCCCTCCGAGGCTAGCAACCGGGTCGGCGACTTCACCCTTGAGAGTGATGTGCGGGCGTTAGGCCTACCGGAATGATCGGTCCGGTATGAGCACCCCCTCGCCGTTCCGCCAGGCTCGCCTGGCCGTCGTCGCCCTCCTCGGCGCCTGCATTCCCGCCGCCGTCGCCGCCGCGCCCGCCTCCGCCGCGATCTGGACCGAGGTCCCCACCGGGACCACCCAGAACATCACGGCCGTCGAGTACCAGTCCGCGACGCGCTTCTGGTTCACCACCGCGGCCGGCGCGATCTTCAAGCGCCAGGCCGACGGGACGTTCTCCCAGGTGAAGGCGCCGAGCGGCATCCCGTTCAACGACATCGAGTTCCAGACGGCGGGCAACATCGGCTTCGCCGTGGGCAACGGCGGACAGGTGTGGCGCTCGACGGACGCGGGCGCCACGTGGAACCCGAGTGGCGGGATCGTCGCCTCCAAGGCTTCGAGCTCGTTCGCCGACTGCACCGGCTCCGACCTGCTCGGCGACGTCAACGCCATCCGCTTCGCCGGCGCCTCGCGGGCGTGGCTCTTCGCCCAGGGCTCGCAGATCGCGACGTCGCAGCCCATCGGCGGCCCGACGCAGGTCGGCGGCCCGGGCACGTGGGTCGACGGGAACCGCGACACCAAGGGCACGCCCCAGACGGCCGACGACACGTGCAAGGTCCGGCCGTCCTACGGCGAGGGCTACGCGGACGCGTTCTTCGCGACGCCGGACGTCGGCTACATCGTCGCCTCGTCGTTCTCGGAGGTGTTCTTCACCGCCAACGACCTCGCCTCGGACGCCGCGAAGAAGGCCGGCGGCGCGGGCAACGCGGGCTCCGGCGGGCGCGTGATCGCGGGCGACCCGACCAACCCGAGCCGCATGTGGTCGGTCAACGCGGCGCCGTACGGTCGCTCGACCACCGCCTACACGCGTGACGGCTGGCAGACCAGCGACTGGTTCGAGATCGGCAACGACGCCGTCCGCGAGTTCCCCTCGTCCGGCCCGGCCGACGTCGACTACGCCGGCGGCACCGTCCTCGCCGCGGGTGACGCGGGCCTCGTGCTCAACTCGACCGACGGCGTGACCTTCTTCTACAACGACGCGGCCGGCGCGCTCGCCACGCAGCGCTGGAACGCGGTCGGCCTCGCCAGCGCGACCGACGGCGCGATCGCCGGCGACAACGGCAAGCTCGCGATCACGACCGCCGCGAACAGCCTCCCGCTGCCGCCCGCGGCGCCGGTGCCGACGCCGATCACCACCCCGGGCACCCAGACGCCGACGAAGCCGCTGGACCAGCGCCCGCTCCCGACCTTCACCCTGACCGGCGCGGGCAACGGCGCCAGCGCGAAGGTCAGCGGCGGCAAGGTCAAGGTCGTCATCAAGGGCAAGATCAAGGTCCCGGCCGGCGTGTCCACCAAGACCGCGTGCACCGGCACCGTCCAGATGACGATCAAGAAGGGCAAGAAGCTGCTCACGGCGCGCAACGCGAAGCTCAGCAAGTCCTGCTCCTTCACCAAGACGGTGAGCCTCAGCAAGAGCAAGGTCGGCAGCGCGAAGCAGCTCGCGATCACGGTGCGCTTCCAGGGCAACGCCGCGATCAAGCCCGTGACGAAGAACCTCACGGCGAAGATCAAGCGCTGAAGCACTAGGCTCCAGCGGACACATTTCCGCCCCCGCGCGTGGCCACGTGCGGGGGCTCGTCCGCTCTAAGGAACGGGATATCCATGGCCACCGACGCACCTGTTCAGATCCCTCGTCAGCGCATCTCCGAGCTGATCGAGCGTGAGGAGAAGCAGCTCAACGAGCGCACGCAGCGCTCGGATGAGACGTACAAGCGCGCGCAGGTCCACCTGTCCGGCGGCGTCGCGTCGTCGTACCAGCTGCGGGACCCGTGGCCGATCTACCTCGAGCGCGGGTCCGGCCCGAAGGTCTGGGACGTCGACGGCAACGAGATGTGGGACTTCCACAACGGCTTCGGCTCGATGGTCCAGGGCCACGCGCACCCGGCGATCGGCAAGGCGCTACAGGAGCGCTACGCCTCCGGCACGCACTTCGCGGCGCCGACCGAGGACGCGATCGCGGTCGGTGACGAGCTCGCGCGCCGCTGGGGCCTGCCGAAGTGGCGGTTCACGAACTCGGGCTCCGAGTCGACGATGGACGCGATCCGGATCGCCCGCGGCACCACCGGCCGCGAGACGATCGTGAAGATCTTCGGCTCCTACCACGGCCACCACGACGGCGTGATGGTCTCGATCGGCGTCGAGTACGACCAGATCGGCGACCACGAGAACCTGGCCAGCCTTCCCTACGGCGCAGGCATCCCGCAGGCCGTCGTCGACCTCACGATCCCGGTCCCGTTCAACGACGCGGCCGCGATGGAGCGCCGCATCGAGCGCCTCACGGAGGAGGGCCGCAAGCCCGCCTGCGTGATCATGGAGCCGGCGATGATGAACCTCGGCGTCGTGCTCCCGGAGCCCGGCTACCTCGAGGCCGTCCGCGACATCACGCGCCGCCACGGGATCATCCTGATCTTCGACGAGGTCAAGACGGGCCTGACGATCGCCGCCGGCGGCGCGACGGAGCGCTTCGGCATCACGCCGGACCTCGTGACGCTGGCCAAGGCGCTGGGCGGCGGTACGCCGATCGGCGCGATCGGCGGCACCGAGGAGGCCATGGCCGCCGTCGAGGACGGCTCGGTCTACCAGGTCGGCACCTACAACGGGAACCCGCTCGGCATGGCCGCCACCAAGGCGAACCTGCTCGAGGTGCTCACGCCCGAGGCCTACGCACACCTGGACTCGCTCAACGAGCGCATCCTGGCCGGCTGCGAGGGCGTCATCCGCAAGCACAACCTCCCGGGCTACTCGGTCGGCGTCGGCTCCAAGGGCTGCGTCACGTTCTCGGCCAACAAGATCGTCGACTACGAGACGTTCAAGGCCAACCAGGACAAGGACCTGTCCGAGCTCGCGTGGCTCTACAACATGAACCGCGGCATCTTCATGACGCCCGGCCGCGAGGAGGAGTGGACGCTCTCGGTGACCCACGACGACGCGTCGGTCGACGCGTACGTGCAGGTCTTCGAGGCGATGGCCGACGACCTGATGGCTTGACGGTCGGGGCCGGCGGCTCGCGCCGCCGGCCCCGCCTGAGTCATCCGGTCGCTAGAACACCGGCAGCAGGCAGAGCCCGCCGGTGCTCGGGTCCGCCACCCACTGCTTGGCGGCGACGTTCTTGAGGTAGTCCACCTGCGCCTTGGACATCTTCGGCGCGTTGACCTCCTTCGCGGAGGCCGCGGACGCCCGAGCGCCCTTCTTGAGCTTCAGGATGTCCACGCCGCGCGCGGCGTCGGCGGTGTAGATGTAGCCGCCTTCGTTGTACGACGCCCAGACGTTGCCGCCGTCGGGGCGGAAGTACGCGATCTGGATCGGCTTCGCCGGGTTGGAGATGTCCAGGATGCGCGTGCCCTGGCCGTACCAGCCGTACGTGACGATCGAGCCGTCGACGTCGAAGTAGTGCGCCGAGCAGGAGCCGAGGTTGTACACGGTGCCCTCGTTGTCGGCCGGGGCCCACGAGCCGACGGCCTCCATCCGGAACGGCTTCTCCGGCGTCGAGCGCCAGCCCTCGCCGTTGTAGGAGCCCTTCAGCGACGAGATCGTGAACTTGCCCTCTTCACGGCACGCGTTCGCGCCGGCGCCGAACCACTCCTCGGTGCCGAGCAGGAGCTCGCCCTTGATGTAGCGCCAGTCGGTCAGCGGGGCGCTGAGGCCGATCGGCCGCCACGAGTTGTGCATCCACCCGCCCGCGTTGCCGTCCGGCAGCGGTGAGAGCTGGGAGACGCCCGGGTTGAACTTCTCGCTCGTGGTCTGCGGCGAGAGGCCGCCGCCCGCGTACGGCACCGGGTCGACCGGCGTCGCGCGGCGGAAGCCACGCTGGACCGGGTCCCAGTGGATGCCGTCGGTCCAGTAGCCGCGCGTGCCGCCCAGGCCCGCGACCCACGCCACGCCCAGCTCGTCGACGTCGACGTCGTGCGCGTAGGCGGTGACGCCGTCCTGGCGGAAGAGGTCGACCGGCTTCTGCGGGTAGGAGACCGGGTTCTTCGGGTCGCGCAGGTCGGTCGCGATGATCGGGCGCCCGCCGAGCCAGCCGCCCTGCTCCTGCTTGGTGGTCGGCGCCGGGCCGCCGGTCCAGAGCCACTCGCAGTCGTTCACGCACGACGTCGTGTGGCCCGTCGGCAGCTCCTTGAACGAGAGCAGCTTCAGGTCGGCCGGGTTCTTGGCGTCGACGACGTAGACGCCGGCGATGTTGGTCGCGCCGTTCGGGTCCGAATCACCCGGCGAGCGCGTCGTCGAGCCACGGAACGCGCGCGGGTCACGCGACAGCAGCGCGAGCTTGCGCTTGTCGTCGACGTCCATGTCCTCGTTCTGCCAGAACGTCGACGTCGGGTTCGACGGCGAGTACGGCGGGTCACCCGGGAGCCGCAGCTGCTCGGAGGTGATCTCGTCGAGGAACTTCGGCTTCGCCGGGTCCGACAGGTCGTACGTCTTCAGGCCGAAGCGGCCCGTGACGAGCATGACCGTCTTGCCCTTGTCCTTCGGCTTGCCGAACCAGTCCCACAGCCAGTCGAAGCGACCGTGACCGCGGTCCTTCTTGCCGTATGTCATGAAGTTGATCGCGGTCGCGTTCGCGGCCTCCGGCAGGTTGCCGACCAGCTCCATGTTCTTGATCGCGCCCGGCGGTTGCGCGACCTGCGCCTGCGCCGGTGCCGCCGCGGCCACCGCCATGGCAGCTCCCACTGCCAGCGGTGCCAAAGCCCTGATGCCCCTCACTCAGCCACCCTCCCCAAGGGTCGAAAAAGCGGTACGAGGGCGGCACCCTACATCGGTGAGCGGTAGATGAGAAACGTTCACCGGCCGTTGGTGACAACGGCCGGTGACAGCACCTAATGCAACAGGTCGGCGAGCCCGCCGGTGAAGGCGCGCTCGAGGTCCGCGACCGGGACGCTGATCGCGCCCTCGATGATCAGCGTGTCGCCACCGACCTCGCCGATGACCTTCGCGGCCGCGCCGAACGCGGTGATCGCGTCGGCCGGGCCGGTGACGATGAACGCGCCCGGGCCCTCGCCGAAGAGGTCTTCCAGCCGGCCGATCGTCGCGCCCAACCCGCTGTGGATCGCGGACTCGGCGAGCGTGACGGCGACGCCACCCTCGGCGACGTCGTGCGCGGAGCTCAGCGAGCCCGACCGCACGGCCTGGCGGATCGCGGCGTGCAGGGCCTTCAGCTCGCCGAGATCGGCCTGCGGGAGCGGGCCCTCGACGACCTCGCCGCGGAGCTTGGAGAGCTCCGAAGCGGCATTCGACGGCGCCCACGAGTCGGCGGCCACGATCGCGACCACGTCGCCGGCGTGCTGGAACGCCAGCCGGCCGGACTTGCGCGCGTCCGGCAGCTCGCCGACCAGGCCGACGACCGGCGTCGGGTAGATCGGGCCCGAGGCGCCCTCGTTGTAGAGCGAGACGTTGCCGCCCACGACCGGGATGCCGAACGCCCGGCACGCGTCGCCGAGACCGGCGATGGCCCGCGAGAACTGCCACGCGATGTGCGGCTTCTCCGGGTTGCCGAAGTTCAGGCAGTTCGTGAGGCCGAGCGGCTCCGCGCCGACGCAGGCGAGGTTCGCGCTGCACTCGAGCACGGCCTCGACCGCACCGCGGTACGGGTCGGCGGCCACGCGGCGGCCGTTGCCGTCGATCGACACCGCGATCGCGGGCTTGGGCGCATCGTCGTCCCGCGGCGGGGCGAGCGACGTCAAGCGGTCGCCGTTCGCCGGGTCCGGCAGCAGGAGCACGGCCGCGTCGGCCTGCTCGGGCCGGCGGACCGTGCGCGAGCCGACGAGCGAGTCGTACTGCTCGAACACGGCCTTGCGGGACGCGAGGTTGGCCGAGCCGAGGAGCGCGAGCAGGATCTCGCCCGGGTCCTCGGTGTCGATCCGCTTCGGCGGCGCCGGGTACAGCGGCGTCGTCGGCTCGGCGGGCTCGAGCGTGTACGTCGGGCACTCGTCCACGAGCGCCGTGACCGGCAGGTCGCCGACGAGCTCGTCGCCGTCGAACACGCGCAGCCGGCGGGTGTCGGTGACCTCGCCGATGGCGGTGCCGTTGACCTCCCACTTGGCGCAGACGGCCAGCACCTCGTCGACCCGATCCGGCTCGACGACGCACAGCATGCGCTCCTGCGACTCCGAGATCATGATCTCGAACGGGTGCATGTCCTGCTCGCGCAACGGCACGCGCCGCACGTGCAGATCGAGTCCGACCTCGCCCTTCGCGGCCATCTCGGCGCTCGAGGACGTGATGCCCGCGGCGCCCAGGTCCTGCAGCGCGACCAGCAGCTTGCGGTCCAGCAGCTCCAGCGAGCACTCGAGGAGCTTCTTCTCCTCGAACGGATCGCCGATCTGCACGGTCGGCCGCTTCTCCATGTCGGCGTCGAGCTCGGCGCTCGCGAGCACCGAAGCGCCGCCGATGCCGTCCCGGCCGGTGCGCGCGCCGAACAGCACGACGACGTTGCCGACGCCCGCCGCGGCGGACTTGATCAGCTCGTCCGTCTCGATCAGGCCGACCGCCATCGCGTTGACGAGGCAGTTCTGCTCGTAGGGCTCCTCGAAGTAGATCTCGCCGCCGACGGTGGCGATGCCGATCGAGTTGCCGTAGTGGCCGATGCCGGCGACCGCGTGCTCGAGCAGGTAGCGCGAGCGCGCCGAATCGGCCACCTCGCCGAAGCGCAGGGAGTCCAGGATCGCGATCGGCCGCGCGCCGATGGCGAAGATGTCGCGCAGGATGCCGCCGACGCCGGTCGCGGCGCCCTGGAAGGGCTCGACCGCGCTCGGGTGGTTGTGCGACTCGACCTTGAACGCGCACGACAGGCCGTTGCCCACGTCCACGGCGCCGGCGTTCTCGCCCGGGCCCATGACGAGGCGCGGACCCTCGACCGGCAGCGTCTTCAGCAGCGGCCGCGAGTGCTTGTAGCCGCAGTGCTCGGACCACATCAGCGAGAAGACGGCCAGCTCGACCTCGTTGGGCTCGCGGCCCATCTTCTCGACGATGAGGTCGTACTCGAAGTCGGTGAGCCCGAGCTCGCGATGCTTGCTCATGCCGGGACCGCCGCGGCGGACGCGAACAGCTTCAGGCCGTCCGCGGAGCCCGTCAGCGGGTCGACCGCGTGCTCGGGGTGCGGCATCAGGCCGACCACGTTGCCCGCCTTGTTCGACACGCCCGCGATGTCCCGCACCGAGCCGTTGAAGTTGTGCCCCGCGGCGTAGCGCAGCACGACCTGGCCGTTGGCCTCGAGTTCGTCCAACGTCGCGTCGGACGCGTAGTAGCGACCCGTCGTGTGCTTGGCCGGGATCGACAGCGTGTCGCCGACCGCGGTCGCGTTCGTCCAGGAGGTCGACGCGTTGACGACCTCGAGGTCGACCTGGCGGCAGGTGAACTTCAGCGACGTGTTGGGGAGCAGCGCGCCCGGGAGCAGCCCGGCCTCGCACAGCACCTGGAAGCCGTTGCAGATGCCGAGCACGAGCCCGCCGCCCGCGGCGAAGCGCTCGACCTCGGCCATCACCGGCGCGAAGCGCGCGATCGCGCCGACGCGCAGGTGGTCGCCGTAGGAGAAGCCGCCCGGGACGATGACGGCGTCGACGCCCTTCAGGTCCGGATCGGCATGCCAGAGGATCTCCGCGTCACCCACGCGCGAGGCCGCGAGGTACGCGTCCACCTCGTCGCAGGTGCCGGGGAAGCGAACGACCCCGAACTTCACGACTGGATCTCGTAGTCCTCGATGAGCGGATTCGCCAGCAGCTTCTCGCACATCGCGGGAAGCTGCGACGGGTCTTCCACGTCCAGCTCGACCAGGCGGCCGACGTGCACGTTCGTGACGCCCTCGAAGCCGAGCGCCGGCAGCGCCCGCTCGACGGTCTGCCCCTGGGGGTCCAGGATGCCGGCCTTCGGCCGGATCAGCACGCGGACGCGGCTCATGCGACCCGGTCCAGCCACGCGCCGAAGGGCTCGCCCGACAGCCGCTCGTAGGCCGTCACGTAGCGCTCGCGCGTCTGCGCGACCACGTCGTCCGGGATCGACGGCGCGGGCGGGTTCTTGTCCCAGCCGCTGTTCGTCGCCCAGTCGCGCACGTACTGCTTGTCGAACGAGGGCTGGCCCTGGCCGACCGCGTAGGAGTCCACCGGCCAGAAGCGCGAGGAGTCCGGCGTGCAGACCTCGTCGCCCAGCGTGAGGACGCCATTCTCGTCGAGGCCGAACTCGAACTTGGTGTCGGCGAGAATCACGCCGCGCTCCAGCGCGTACGCGGCGACGGCCTTGTAGACCGCGATCGAGACGTCGCGCACCTGCGCCGCGAGCTCTTCCGAGCCGAGCAGCTTGACCGTCTCGGCGAAGTCGATCGCCTCGTCGTGGCCCTCTTCGGCCTTCGTCGAGGGCGTGTAGAGCGGCTCCGGGAACTGCTCGGACTCCTGCAGGCCCTCGGGCAGGGAGATGCCCGAGATCGCGCCCGTGTTCTTGTAGTCCTTCCAGCCCGAGCCCGTGATGTAGCCGCGGACGATGCACTCGACCGGCAGCATCTTCAGCTTGCGCACGCGCAGGCCGCGGCCGCGGAACTCCGCGGGTACCCCGTCGGTGGCGCTCAGGAAGTGGTTGGGGACGATGTCCTTCGTCAACCCGAACCACAGCACCGAGAGGCCCGTGAGGACCTTCCCCTTGTCGGGGATCGGCGTGGGATGGACGGCGTCGTAGGTCGAGATCCGGTCGGAGGCGACCATGAGCAGGTCGCCACCCAGGTCGTACATGTCCCGGACCTTGCCCGAATGCAGCAGCGGCAGCGTGGTCACGGGCAATCAGCCTACTTCACAGGTCGTAGGGGAACTCGGTGATGATCTCGTAGCCGTCCTCGGTGACGAGCACGAGGTCCTCCAGCCGGCAGCCGCCGAACCCGCGCCGATAGCAGCCCGGCTCCACCGTCACGACCTCACCCGCGAGCAGGTCGTCACCCATCCGGCCCATGAACGGGCGCTCGTGGACCTCGAGCCCGACGCCGTGGCCGAGCCCGTGGAAGTAGCCGTCCTCGAGCACCGTGCCCGGCTCCTTTGTGAGCTGGGTCGGCTGGCCCGCCTCGATGTACGGCTCGGCGGAGCGCTCGAACAGCGCGCGGCCGTTCGCGCCGGCGCGCAGGTCGGCGTACACGCGGCGCAGCGACTCCTGCGTGAGGCGGTGGTACTCGGCCAGCTCCTCCGGCGGCTCGCCGCCGCCCGCGACGAACGTCCGGGTCATGTCGGCGTAGCAGCGGGACGCCTTGTCGCGCGGCCAGATGTCGACGACCACCGGCTCACCGGCGCCGATCAGGCCGGAGCCCGAGTCGTGCCCGCGCGCCGACTGCTCGCCGTGCGAGACGATCGCGTCGTCGGAGAGCTCGCAGCCGTGTTCCTCGCAGACCTTCGCCATCGCGGCGCGGACCTGCTCGGACGTGAGCCCGGCGCGCAGCTCGTGGATGAGGTCGCGCGCGACGCCCATCGCGGCGTCGGCGGCCTTCTGCGCCCGCCGGATGCCCTCCAGCTCGGGCCCGGACTTCACGCGCCGGCGCTGGATGAACTCGTCCTCGTCGACCTTGAGCTCGATCCCGGCGGCGCGGAAGTAGTCCGCCAGGAAGAGCGGGAAGTCCGGCGGCACGAGCGCGGTCTCGATGTCGAGCTTCTGCGCGGCGCGCAGGCAGACCTCGGCCTCGATCGCGAGCCGGTCCCAGCCGTCGGCGATCAGCCCGTCCTGGCCGAGCGCCTGCGGGTCGATCGTCTCGATCCCGTGCGGGGTGACGCTGTGCGCGTCCAGCACGGACACGGTCGCCACGCGGCGACCGTCGTGCTCCAGGTACAGGAACGGGTCGCCGATGCCGGCCGGGATCTCGTGGAAGAGCGTGGCCGACAGCTCGGGGGCGCCGTAGATCAGGACTCCGGGGATGGGATGACCTCCAGCCGCTGCAGGACGGTGGGCACGTGACGGATGTAGTACCGGTAGTCGAAGACCGCGTCCAGGTCCAGGTCGACGCCCTCCTCCGCCTCCAGGAGCTGGCGCAGCGGCGTCTGGGTGTCCCACGCCTGCTGGCCGAGGCGCTGCACGATCCGGTACGCGTCGTCGCGCTGCAGGCCCGACTCGACGAGCGCGAGCAGCACGCGCTGCGAGAACAGCGCGCCCGACGTGATCTCAAGATTCGCGAGCATCCGGTCGGTGTGGACGGTCATGCCGCGCACGATCCGCAGCGCCAGCGCGAGGATCTGGTCGAGCAGGATGGTGCTGTCCGGGAGGATGATCCGCTCGGCGCTGGAGTGCGTGATGTCGCGCTCGTGCCACAGGGCGACGTTCTCGAGCGCCGCCTGTGCGTTGCCGCGCAGCACACGGGCGAGGCCGCAGATGCGCTCGGCGACGACCGGGTTGCGCTTGTGCGGCATCGCGCTCGAGCCCTTCTGGCCCTTGCGGAACGGCTCCTCGACCTCGCGCACCTCGGTGCGCTGCAGGTGGCGGATCTCCTGCGCGAAGCGCTCCAGGCCGGCGCCGGCGAGCGCGATGGCGGAGAGCAGCTCGGCGTGGCGATCACGCGGGACGACCTGCGTGGAGATCGGCTCGGTGATCAGCCCCAGGTTGCCGGCGACGCGCTCCTCGTACTCCGGGCCGAGCGTCGCGAACGTGCCGACGGCACCGGAGATCGCGGCCGTGATCTGGCCGAACGCGCGCTCGAGGCGCTCCGCGTTGCGGTGCGCCTCCATCGCGTAGCCCGCGAGCTTGAGCCCGAACGACGTCGGCTCGGCGTGCACGCCGTGCGTGCGGCCGACGCTCAACGTGTCGGCGTGCTCGCGCGCCTTCTCGGCCAGCTCCCACGCCAGCGCGCGCTGCGCCGGCAGCAGGATCTGTCCCGCCCGCTTGAGCTGCAGCGCGAGCCCCGTGTCGACCACGTCGGACGAGGTGAGCCCGTAGTGGATCCACCGCCCTGCGGGCCCGGCGGACGCCGCGAGGACGTCCACGAACGCCGCCGTGTCGTGGTCGAGGATCTTCTCCCGCTCGTTGATCGCGTCGACCGTGAAGGTCGCGGCGCGGATGGCCTCGAGGTCGGCTTCGGTGGGGCCGTCGGTGAGGGCTTCGGCGGCGGCGACTTCCACGTCGCGCATCGCGCCGAAGCGCGCTTCATCGGTCCAGACGGCCCCGATCTCGGGGCGGGTATAGCGAGCGATCACGCGGCCGATGCTAGGAGATCGCGCGCGGGACCCATAAGAACGGTCGCGCCGTGTCTCCAAATCTGCTTTTCTTGGAAACCTGAAGAGGTTAGATCCAGGATCGGACGTACGTTTCTTGGCGGCGCTCGGCGACCCCGAGCGCTGGCAGATCGTGCTGCGACTCCTCGAGTCGGACGCGACCCAGAAGCAGCTTTCCGCAGAGCTGGGCCTGTCCTCCGCGACGCTGAGCCGTCGGATGAACGAGCTCGAGCTGATGGGCCTCGTCGCGCGCGAGCGCAGCCACAGCCCGTACGTCCTGCTCTTCCGCCAACCGGTCCTGAAGGTCCTGCAGGCCGGTGCCGAGCTCGCGGAAGCCGTGTCGACCCGGCAGGCCACGGTCGACCAGGCGAAGACGAAGGATCTACGGCGGCTGGAGTTCCTGGGGAAGGCCGACGACCAGTTGCGGGAGCGAGACGGATAACCGCTCATGTGGACCGCCGCGATCGGGCCGTACCTGCGTCGCCTCGCCGCGCCGTTGACCCGTGGCTCGCTCGTCGCGTCGCTGGTCGCGGTCGGCGCCGCTCGCCCCGATGCGTCCGGGACCGTGCTCGCGGTGGCCGCTTTGACGTACTCCGCGCGCCATGCGCTGCACATCTGCCTCGGGTACCGGCGCGGAACACCGCGATTGCGCGGGCTGATGCGCGCCGACCTCGCGGTGGCCGGGCTGTTCGACGCCGCGGCGGTCACCGCACTCACGCTTCACGCTGAGCCGGTCGTCGTCGGGGCGGTCGCCGTGCCGACCGCGATCGCGGTCGCGCTCGTCTCCGGGATGACGGCCCGCGTCGCCAGCGCCGAAGGGGTTCCACGCGGGACCGACTGGCTGCTCGCGACGGGCGCGGCCGACTGGGTCCGGGGCTCCCTCAAGGCGTACGACGGTCCCGGAGTGCGCGCGCTCCGGGACGCGCTGACGATCAAGAAGCCGAAGTGGCTCGCCAGCTCGTACGTGCTTGCCCTGCTCTCGGTGCTGTTCAGCATGGCCGTGAGCCAGGCGGCGATGCCCACCGTCGGGGAGCAGCTCGGTTGGCCGACCGGCAGCGCCGGTGCCACGGACCCAACGTCCGACGACGGGCCGCAAGAGCCACCAGCGGACGAGCAGGTCGACGAGCCGTGCCGGGTCGTCCCCGGCACGGGTGCTCCCGAGCCCCACGCCACGCGGCTCTTGGCGTTGTGGCGCGGGAAGCACGGGGTCGGTGACGACATCGGCGGGTGCTCCGTGCCGGCGGTCGAGGCTCCGGCCGGCTCGGGCGTGTGGATCGTGCGCGCCTACTGCGCCGGCCATCTGCAGAGCGTGGCCGTGAGCAGCCCCGACGGACGTGCCGCACTGCTACTGGGCCAGGTCGCCGAGTTCGCCGACGCGCACATCGTGCTCGCCGCTTCCGCCCGCATCTCGAGCAGCACCGGGGACCTGCAGGTCGTGGAGACCACGGAAGGCGTGCACGTCCTGGCGCGCCAGGAGTCCTCGCTCGGGCCGTTGGCCGAAGGCGTCGGCGGAGCGGCCTGCGATCGGACGTTCGACCGTGACTCGCCGTACACGATCGTCCCGCCCGGCCTCATCGGCGCCTGGCGCGTGCTTGTCGCCGGGGCGTGGTCGTGGCCCGAGGACGCCGGCGCGGGCGAGTTCCGCTTCCGCGCCGACCGCCCGAGTCGCGACGTGATCGCGACCGCCACGTGTAGTGCGCTCGACAGCTGCTTCGTGCGGATCGGGACGGACGAGCTGCGCCCCACCGTCGATCCGGTCGTTGCCGCGGCGGCGCTGCTCGAGGCCGCGCCGCCGCCGCTGAGCCCGTGACTAGAGGCTGAGGATGCGAGCCGCGAGCGCGGCCGCGTTCTTCGGGTTGTCCACCCCGACCGTCGCCACCGGGACGCCCGGGGGCATCTGGGCGATCGACAGCAGCGCGTCGAGGCCGCCGGCGACGGTCATCGACGACGTGAGCGGAACGCCGATCACCGGCAGATCGGTGTGCGCGGCGACCACGCCCGGGAGCGCGGCGGCGAGGCCGGCACCCGCGATGATCACCTTCAGCCCGCGCATGCGGGCGTTCTTGGAGTACTCGGCGACGAGGTCGGGGTCGCGATGGGCGGACATGACGCGGATCTCGTTGCGGATCCCGCGCGCGTCCAGCTCCTTCGCGGCCTTCTCCATCACCGGCATGTCGGACTTGGAGCCCATGACGATGCCGACGAGCGGCGCGTCCACCTCCAGGCCGTCCAGTTCGGTTTCCAGCTGCGTCTCGGTGGTCGGCTCAGTCATGCGGCGATATCTCGTCTGTAGGTCTTGCCAGGGAAGTCGATCTTGTCCGCCGCAGCATAGGCAGCGGCTCGGGCGGCCTCGCGATCCTCGCCCAGCGCGGTCACGTTCAGCACGCGCCCGCCGGCGGTGACGATCGCGCCGTCGGACGCCGCCGTGCCCGCGTGGGTGACCTCGGCGTCGGCGTTCTCCAGCCCGCTGATGACGTCCCCGGAGGACGACGTGGCGGGGTAGCCGCGCGAGGCGAGCACGACCGTGACGCATGCGCGCTCGTCCCACTCGAGCTCGACGCCACGCAGGCCGCCGGGCTTGGTGGCGCGGATGAACAGGTCCAGCAGGTCCGTCTTCAGGCGTGGGAGCACGACCTGCGTCTCCGGATCGCCGAAGCGGACGTTGAACTCCAGCGTCGAGGGACCGTCCTCGGTGAGCATGAGGCCCGCGTAGAGGACGCCGTGGAAGGGCGTCCCGCGCTTCTTCAACTCGTCCACGACGGGCTGCAGCACCCGCACGCGGATCTCCTCGAGCAGCTCGGGCGTGGCGCCGTCGACCGGCGAGTACGCGCCCATGCCGCCCGTGTTCGGGCCGGTGTCGCCCTCGCCGATGCGCTTGAAGTCGCGCGCCGGGGCGAGCGGGATCGCGACCTCGCCGTCGCAGAGGGCGAGCACGGACAGCTCGACGCCCTCCAGGAACTCCTCGACCACGACCGGCACCTCGCCGAAGCGCTGCTCGACGAGCATCTCCTCCAGCGCGGCGCGGGCCTCGGCCTCGTCGCCCGCGATCACGACGCCCTTGCCGGCGGCGAGGCCGTCGGCCTTGATCACCGTGGGGTAGCGGGCGATCGCGCCCAGGCCGGCCTCGACGCTGTGGACGACCGTGTAGTCGGCGGTCGGCACGCCCGCGGCGATCATGACCTCCTTGGCGTGCGCCTTGGAGCCCTCGAGCTGCGCGGCGGCCGCGGACGGGCCGAAGACCGGCACCGGGCAGTCGTCCGCGTAACCCGCGACGAGCGGGGCCTCGGGGCCGACCACGACCAGGTCGACCTCGGCGACCTTCGCCGGATCCAGGTAGGGGGCGTCGGCCGCGATCCCGGCGTTGCCGGGCGCGCAGAAGACCTCAGGCGCCTGCGGCGAGCGCTTGAGCGCCCGCACGATGGCGTGTTCGCGGCCTCCGCCGCCAATGACAAGAACCTTCACAGGGCCGCGATGAAATCGTCAATCGGGATCGCTATCAAGGTCTCGTAGCGTCCCGTGCCCCGCGAGCCGAGCTCCAGGGAGATGCGCGCCATGGTCGTGTCGTCGGGCGCTTCGATGACATTCACGAAGTCGAATGACCCCAACGTGGCCCACTGCGCCTTGACCTCCGCCCCCAGCTGCTCGACCTCGCGATTGACCTCGCGGATGCGGCTCGGGTTGTTCTTGACGGTCTGGATTCCCTCTGGTGTGAGTGTCGAGAGCATGATGTAGGTCGGCACAGCGTCCTCCTCGATGGGTTCTGTGAACCTTCTACCGAACCTCCGTCGCCCATGCCGTGTTCATGACGTCGATGTTCCTGCGCGCCACCGTCATCACCACCACCCTGCTCGCCGTGCTGGCCGGGCCCGCCTCGGCGGCCAACCTGACCGAGCCGCTGAACCCCTGCTACGTCGTCGCGAGCGAAGGGCAGCGGCAGAGCGTCGTGGTCAAGGCCGTGGGCTTTTCCCCGTTCAGCAACGTCGACATCTTCGTCGACGAAGTGCTGCAGGACCAGCCGGCGACGCTGTTCGACGGCTCGATCGTCGGCACCGTGCTCGCTCCCTGGCACGAAGCGGGCCAGCGCCCGTTCACCCTGCGCATCTCCGAGCCCACCAAGCCCGCGAACACCGTCGAGGCGACCTCGATGGTCACGCGGCTGTCGGTCGAGCAGTCGCCCTCACGCGCGTCGACGGCCGACCGCGTGCGCTTCCGCGGCCGCGGCTTCACCACGGCGGGCGCCCCCGTCTACGCGCACTACGTCTTCGCCGGCAAGTCGCGCAAGACGGTCAAGCTCGGCGTCCCGCAGGGCCCGTGCGGGACGTTCTCGGTCAAGCGCACGCAGTTCCCGTTCAAGAAGAGCCCGCGCGTCGGCGTGTGGACGATCCAGTTCGACCAGCTCTCGTACTACGACCCGAAGGCCGCAGTACGAGTGCCGTTGACGATCAAGGTCCGGCGGATGCCGAAGGCCTAAGCGGGGGTCGGCTCGGCCTCGCCGACGCGCACGCGGGTGAACCGCAGCGCGCCCTCCTCCGCCTCGACCTCGACGTGGTCGCCGGCCGCGTACTCGTTCTTGAGCAGGCCTAGCGCCATCGGGTCGACCAGGTACTTGGAGATCACGCGCTTGAGCGGGCGCGCGCCGTACGCCGGGTCGTAGCCGAGGTCGCCGAGCAGGTCGCGGGCGGCGTCCGTGAGCTGGACGTCCACGCCGCGCTCGGCCACCCGCACGATCAGGCGCGCGACCTGGAGGTCCACGATCTCGCGCAGCTGCTCACGGGAGAGCGGCGCGAACTCGACGATGTCGTCCAGGCGGTTGATGAACTCCGGCTTGAAGTTGGCCTCCACGCCGGCGCGACCGCCGGGGATGTTGGAGGTCATGATCAGGACGGAGTTCTTGAAGTCGACCGTGCGGCCCTGGCCGTCCGTGAGGCGGCCGTCGTCGAACACCTGCAGCAGGATGTTGAAGACGTCGCTGTGGGCCTTCTCGATCTCGTCGAGCAGGATCACCGAGTACGGGCGCCGGCGCACCGCCTCGGTGAGCTGACCGCCCTCCTCGTAGCCGACGTAGCCGGGAGGCGCACCGACGAGCCGGGCCACGGAGTGCTTCTCCATGTACTCGGACATGTCGATCCGGATCATCGCGTCCTGGGAGTCGAACATGAACTCCGCGAGCGCGCGGGCCAGCTCGGTCTTGCCGACGCCGGTCGGGCCGAGGAACAGGAACGTGCCGATCGGGCGGTCGGGGTCGCTCAGGCCGGCGCGTGAGCGGCGCAGGGCGTCGGACACGGCCGTGACCGCCTCCTCCTGGCCGATGACGCGCTTGTGCAGGCGCTCCTCCATGTGGATGAGCTTCTCCACCTCGCCCTCGACGAGCCGGGACACCGGGATGCCCGTCCACTTGCCGACGACCTCGGCGATCTCGTCCACGTCGACGCGCTCGGACAGGTAGACCGGCGGCTCGTAGCTCTCCTCGGGCCGCGACTCGGCGTCCGCGAGCTTCTGCTCGAGGTCCGGGATCTCGCCGTGGCGCAGCTCGGCGGCGCGCTGGTAGTTGAGCTCGCGCTCGGCACGCTCGAGCTCGCGGCGCGCCTCGTCCAGCCGCTCGCGCAGCTTGCCGTGGCCCTCGGCCTGCTCCTTCTCGCGCTCCCACTGGGCGCGCATGGCGCTGGCCTGCTCACGCAGGTCGCCGAGCTCGCGCTCGATCTCCGCCTTGCGCTCCGCGGCGGTGTCGTCCTTGCCGACGGCGACCATCTCGATCTCGAGCTGCTTGATCCGGCGCTCCACCTCGTCGATCTCGGTGGGGACGGAGGAGAGCTCGATGCTGACGCGGCTGGCGGCCTCGTCGACGAGGTCGATCGCCTTGTCGGGGAGGAAGCGGTCGGCGATGTAGCGGTCCGACAGCGTGGCGGCGGCGATCAGCGCGGCGTCGGTGATGGTGACGCCGTGGTGCGCCTCGTAGCGCTCCTTCAGGCCGCGGAGGATCGCGATCGTGCCCTCCAGCGTCGGCTCGCCGACGTAGATCGGCTGGAAGCGGCGCTCCAGGGCGGCGTCCTTCTCGACGTGCTTCTTGTACTCGTCGAGCGTGGTCGCGCCGACGGCCCGCAGCTCGCCGCGGGCGAGCATCGGCTTGAGCAGCTGGGACGCGTCCACCGCGCCCTCGGCCGCGCCGGCGCCGACGATCGTGTGCAGCTCGTCCATGAACAGGATGATCTGGCCCTCGGCGTCCGCGATCTCCTTCAGGACCGCCTTCAGGCGCTCCTCGAACTCGCCGCGGTACTTGGAGCCGGCGAGCAGCGCGCCGATGTCCAGGCTGATGACCTTGCGGTCCTTCAGGGACTCGGGGATGTCGCCGGAGACGATGCGCTGGGCGAGTCCCTCGGCGATGGCGGTCTTGCCGACGCCGGGCTCGCCGATCAGGACGGGGTTGTTCTTCGTGCGGCGGCTCAGGACCTGGATGACGCGGCGGATCTCGTCGTCGCGGCCGATGACCGGGTCCAGCTTGCCGTCCTCGGCGTCGGCCGTGAGGTCGCGGCCGAACTTCTGCAGCGCCTGGTACTTGTCCTCGGGGCTCTGGTCGGTGACGCGGTGCGGGCCGCGGACCTGTTCGATCGCGCCCTCGAGCGCCTTGTGCGTGGCGCCGTTGCGATTGAGCGACTTGGCGGCCTCGCCGCCCTGCGCGTTGGAGAGCGCGAGCAGGATGTGCTCGGTCGAGATGTACTCGTCGCGGAGCTTGCCGGCCTCGCGCTCGGCGAGGCGCAGGACGTCCATCAGCTCACGGCTGGTGCCGGGCTCCTTGGCGCCGGCGGTGATGGTGGGCAGCCGGTCGAGCGCCTGCTCGACCTCGGCCTTGATCGTCTCGGGGCGCGCGCCCAGCTTGCGCAGGACGGGCACCACGACGGACTCGGGCTGCTCGAGCAGCGCGACGAGCAGGTGCTCAGGCTGCGTCTCGGTGTGGTTGCGGGCGGCGGCGACCGCGATGGCGGCCTGCAGCGCCTCCTGGGACTTGATCGTGAAGCGGTCGGCTTGCATTCGTTCCTAAATCTCAGTCGGTGTGACTGAGATTCTACAGCGCGCCGACCAGGTCATCAACCGCGTGCGCCGGCGACCACGATCATCTCGCACGGGCCGTGGAACCCATCCTCGCGCTCATAGGCGCGCAACGCGGCGGTGATCTCCTCCCAGGCCTCCTCACGCTCCGCCTCGCTGACGCCGGCCAGCATCTGGTGCAGGGCGCCGAACGACTCCCGTTCGAAGCGGACGCATTCGTCGGCGGAGGCCATCCGGACGGGCGACGGGATGCGCACGGCACGCACGTCCACGAAGCCGGCGTCGCGGAGGGCCTGCTCGGCCACACCGGGCGCGCCGAGGCTGAACGGGCCGGGCTGCCCGGGCGCCGGAGCGGGCAGCTGCGCCCGGCGACGGATGATCGAGACGGGGGTCGAGAAGAAGCCGTTGCGGTCGGCGGTCGAGTAGACGATCCCGGCGAGCCGGCCGCCCGGCTTGAGCGCGCGGCGCATGTCGGTGAGCGCCTTGTGCTGGTCGGGGAAGTAGATGAAGCCGACCCGGGAGATGACCGCGTCGAAGGTCTGCTCGGGGACATCGAGGTGCTCGCCGTCGAGGACCTGGGTGTCGATGCTCGTGAGCCCGGCGCGGGACGCCTCGAGCGCGGCGAACTCGAGGATGTTGGCCGAGATGTCGGTGGCGAGGACGTGGGCGCCGCGCCGGGCGGCCGCGAGCGACTGGCCTCCCGCGCCCGCCGCGACGTCGAGGACGCGCGTGCCGGCGTTCACACCGGCCAGGTCGAGCATCGTCGTGGTCGCCTCGCCGAGCCACTCCTCGATCACCGGACCCCATCGGTGCCACGCCTCGGCGGCCTCGTCCCACTGGATCCGGGTGGCGTCTTTGTACGCCTGCGGGTTGAATGTGACGGTCATGGGTGAGACCGTCGCCGGTGCGGCGTCTTCCGAGCGTCTCCCGAGCGTCAATGGGCTCCGCGTCAGCCTGTTCGGCGGAGTCACCGCGTCCCTCGACGGACGCGCGCTGGCACCGCCGCGGTCAGGGGCGGCGTGGGCCTTGCTCGCGTGGCTCGCGCTGCACCCCGGACGGCACCGGCGTGCCGGCGTCGCGGCCGTGTTCTGGCCGGACAGCCTGGACCGCAGCGCGCGGGGGAACCTCCGCACCGCGCTCTGGGCCTTGCGCGGCGTCGTCGGCGACTGCGTCGTCGTCGAGCGCGACCGGATCGGCTTGGACGCCTGGGTGGATGCGCGTGCGTTCGACGCGCTCTGCGCCGCGGGTCGGGAGGTCGACGCGTTGGCGCTGGCGCGTGGCGACCTCCTGGCCGGTTTGGAGGAGGAGTGGGCGCTGCTCGCGCGTGACCAGCACCGCGAGCGCTACTGCGAGCTGGCGGCCGCGACCGGCTCGGTGGCCTGGGCGCGGCGGGCCGCGGCGCTGGACCCGCTCGCCGAAGCGCCGCAGCGGGTGCTCATCGAACGGCTCGCGGCGACGGGCGACGTGCCGGCCGCGCTCGGTGCCCACACACGCTTCGCCGAGCGGCTGCGACGTCAGCTGGGCGTGGCGCCGTCAGCGTCGTTGCGCGCACGGGTGGAGGAGCTGCGCGAAGCGAGCCGTGCACCGGCGCGACCGGCCCGCGACGCCGGCGCGCCCGAGGCCGCGGCGGAAGCACCGGCCGGCGCGGTGCCGCGAGGACGAGCCGGCGAACCGCGCCTGATCGGACGGGCCAGCGAGCTGGAGACGCTGCGGTCGGCGTGGACAGCGGCGGTCGCGGGCCGTGGCGGCGTGGCGATCGTCGAGGGCGAAGCCGGGACCGGGAAGACGCGGCTCGTGGCCGAGCTCCAGCGGGAGGCGCCGCGGGTCGCGTCGGGGGCCGCGCTGCCGTTCGGAGGCGGCGTCCCGCTGAGCCTGTGGGCCGAGCTGCTGCGCGATCTGCTCCGTGACGGGCGACCCCCCGCCGCACTCGTGGGCGAGTGCGCGCGGCTCGTGCCCGAGCTCGGCACCCCGTCGCCCGCGCCTGCCGCCTTCGAGCGCGCGCGGCTTTATGAGGCGGTCGTCGGCGTCGTCGCGTGGGCGTGCGTCCGCTCGCCGCTGCTCCTCGTCCTCGAGGACCTCCATGACGCCGACGCGGCGAGCGTGGAGTTGGCGGGCTACCTGGCGCGACGCCTGGAAACGCTCCCCGCGCTGCTCGTCCTCACGCGCCGCGAGCATCCGCGGGCGCCGAACGTGGACGCTGTCGTGCACGCGCTGCGCAGCCGCGGGCTCCTCACCGCGGAACTTGCACTCAGGCCGCTGCCCGACGACGCGGCCGCGCGGCTTGCGCGGTCCGTGGCCGTGTTGGACGCCGAGCAGGTCGCGTCGGTCGTCGCGGGCGCGGAGGGCAACGCGCTGCTCGCCGTGGAGGGCGCGCGAGCGCTTGCGGCCGGGGAGCGGACCGTCCCGGCGACGCTCCGGGCCGCCGTGCGCGTCACCGCCCGGGGCCTGCCGGCGGAGGTGTGGCGGCTGGTCGAGCTCGCGGCGGCCGCCGGCCGCCCGCTGGACCCCGCGACACTCGCGGCGCTGCCCGTCACCGACGACGCGGCGGTCCGCGCGCTCGACTGCGGCCTGCTCGTCGAGCACGATCACGGCGTCGGTTTCCGCCACGCGCTGCTGCGCGACGCCGTCTATGCGGACCTCCCGGCGCCGCGCCGCGCGTGGGCGCACACCCGCATCGCCGAGGCGCTCGGATCGACGCTCGCGGGTGAGCGCGCTCGCCATCTCCGGCTGGCGGGCCGCGACGAGCTGGCCGTCGCCGAGTTGGTTCGCGCCGCCGCGGCGGCACGGGGGATGGCGGCGCTCGCCGAAGCGGAGGCCTTCCTCACCGAGGCGGTCGAGATCGTCCCGCGGGACGCATCGCTCCTGCTGGAGCTGGCGGAGGTGCAGGCGTGGGCGGGCCGCGGCGACCGGGCACTCGCGTCGCTGGAGCGCGCGCTCGCGGCCACGGCTCCCGACCAGCAAGCCGGGGCCCATCTGCGCGCGGGCGCGTGGCTGCGCGGTGCTGTGTGCGACCCACGCGCGGCGCTCACGCACTATCGCGCGGCGCTCGACGCCGGTGGCGATCGAGCCGCGGCGCTCGCGGGCAGCGCGTGGTGCGTCGCGGTCGCCGGTGACCCGGCACAGGTCGAGACGCTGCTGGCCGAGGTCGCCGAGCTCGCCGACGAGCGGGTCGCGCACGACATCGAGAGCGCTCGAGGGCTCGCGCTGCTCCGGCGCGGGCATTTCGCCGAGGCGGTGGAACCCTTGCTGGCCGGGGCGGAGCTGGCGGCGGAGCGGCCGGATCTCGCCTACACGTCATGGGTCAACGCCACCGTCGCGGCGTCGGCCTCGGGCGACTTCGAGCGGGCGCTGGAGATCAGCTCACGGGCGCTGACGGTGGTGGGACGCTTCAACCTCGTCGGTCTCGCGTTGCAGCTGCACGCCGCGCGAGGCCATCTGTTGAGCCGCCTCGGCCGCCACGCGGAGGGTCTGGCCGCGATGGCCGAGCAGGCGCGGCTCGCCGACCGGCTCGACGACCCCGCGCTCCGGGCGCTCGCCGACAATGACGCGGGCCTCGCGCGGCTTGCGGCAGGGGACTTCGCCGGCGCCGAGGCCTGTCTGGCTCGCGCGCTCGACGGTGCCGGGGCGATCAGCCGGCCGCTGGCGCGACTTGCCCGAGCGGAGGCGCTTGCCGCGCTCGGCCGCGCGGACGAGGCCGACGCGGAGCTGCGGGCGACGGTCGTCGAGCCGGTCGGGACCGCCGACGCGGCGGCGATGCTCGCGCCGCGCTTCGCCCGCGTGCAAGGGCTCGTCGCGGCCGCCCGCGGTGACAGCGCGGAAGCTGAGCGGCGGCTGCGCGAGGCACTCGCCGGGTGGGACCGGCGCGTCGGGCTGACGGAGGTCGGGCGTGCGTGGGTGGCGAGCATCGTGGACCTCGGGCGCCCGCCCGTGGTGGGCTTGATCGAGCCGGAACGCGAGCGGGCGCGCCTGCTGGCAGAGTTGGCGGCGCTGTGAGGCGCTTCACCGACGAGATCTTCGCGGCCGCGCCGATCGAGGAGCTGTGGAAGCTCGTCGTCGACCCGTCGCGGTACCCCGAGTGGTGGTCGGGGATCGCGTCGGTGCGGCCCGGCGGCGCGGCCGACGAGTTCGCGCTCTTCCACCCGGAAGAGCCGGAGCTCCCGTGGCCGCAGCGCCTGGAGGCGCATGACGGACAGGTGCTGATCTCGTGCCTGACGAGCGCGATCCGCTACGCGTGGAGACTCACGTCTGAGGACGGTGGCACGCGCGTGGCCGTGGATGTCGAGATCCCCGACGACTGGGCGGAGCACGAGGCGTCGCAGCGCGCCCTGATCGGCGCCTCGCTCCCGCGGCTGGTGGCGGTCGCTACGGGTTGACCTCGTCGCCGCTCTGGGCGTCGAGGAGGATGATCGCGCCGGCGGGGCACGCCCGCGCCGCTTGCCGGAGCTGGTCGTCCGTGCCGGGTGCTTGCTGCTCGGCCACGTCTCCCTCGAGGATGAACACGGTCGGCGCGACGTGGACGCAATCGCCGTGGCCGAGGCAGGCGGCGTCGTCGATCTGGGCGATGAGGGTCATGCGGCTTCCTTCAGGTCGCGCCGTGCCTTGCGCACGGCTTCGGGTTGGTTGAGCAGCACGACGGCGGCGAGGCGGCCGTCGCGGTTGTAGGTCAGGTCGCCGTTGGGCGTCGCGCCGCACGGGTCGCCGACGCGCTGGATGCGGACGCCGTGCTGGTCGGACCAGACGAGCGGCGGCTGCTCGGGCTTGGGTTGCACGCCGAGCATGCGTCGCGCGGCGTTCGCGCCCTGCGTGACGGCCGCCTCCCAGTGGGCGCTGCCGGTGACGTCGCCGGCGTGGAAGACGTTCGGGCCGGTCGTCGTCCAGCCGGGTCTGACGCCGATGGCGACGAGGATCGTGTCGGCGTTCAGCGGGCCCGGGCGTTGTCCTAGGCGGAGCTCGACCCCGTTAGCTTCGTGGAGCCGTCGCAGGTGCTCGCCCCCGCCCGGTCACATCAGGGCGTCGAACGGGCGCTCGGCCGCGTCGATCAGCGTGGTCCGGACGCCGCGGGCGACGGCCGCCGACGCGACCTCCTGCCCGATCAGCCCCGCGCCGATGATCGCGAGGTGGCGTGTGGTGGCGAGCGCCTCGTCGAGCGCGATCGCGTCTTCCCGCGTGCGGAGGGTGTGCGCGTGCGGGAGGGCCTCGAGCGCGACCGGGGTCGCGCCGGTGGCGATCAGCGCGCGGTCGTACTCGAGGCCGTCGAGGGACTCGATCCGCTGGTGGCGGAAGTCGACGTCGTGGTCGCGGTACCAGACGTCCGGGCGCAGCTGGACGGTGGGTCGCTCGCCCTTGAGGAACGCCTTCGAGAGCGGCGGCCGGTCGTACGGCGGGTGCGGCTCGTCGCCGTACATCGCGATCGGGCCGTCGTGGCCGAGCGCGCGCAGGGTCTCGGCGCAGCGCTGGGCGGCGAGGCCCGCGCCGACGAGGACGATCTTCATGCCTTGGCTCCCTTGAGACGAGGTTTCTTGGCCAGGCGGGCGAGCAGGAGCGCGGCGGCCGGGACGGCGGTGGCGAGCATGAACGCGCGCAGCCAGCTCGATTGCGCGTCGGTGCCCGCGCCGAGCGTATGGATCAGGCCGAGCACGTAGACGAGCGGGGTCGCCCGGTGCAGCTTGCGCCAGCGCTTGCCGCCGATCCGGCGGCGGGCGTAGAAGGACAGGCCGAGGGCGGCCGCCAGGTAGCCGGCGATGATCCCCAGGCCGACGTAGACCGGCTTGAAGTCGATCACGAACGGGATCGCGATGCCGGTGATGCCGGGCTTGAGGAAGCCGTCGCCGAGCAGCGCGAGGCCGTGGACGGCGATCGCGATCAGCGACGCGAGCGCCGTCTGCTCGTGGATGGCGACGAGGGCTCTTCTGCGCGGCGGGGGTCCGCCGAGGCCGGCGGCGAGGGTGAGGCCGATCAGCACGGACGTCGCGACGAGCAGGAGCGCGACCACGCCCGCGGAGCGGCTGACGAGCCAGAGCTCGTGGCCTTCGGTCATGCGTGGATCACCGTGCCGTCGTCGAGGACGAAGAGCCCGCCGTGGCGGCGGAGCCATCTGTGGGCGTGGTCGGGTCCGCTGAGCAGCGCGGCCTTGGCGAGCGTGTCGGCCTCCGTCGCGGTCGGGGCGAGGGCGGTGGCGCCGATGACGCCCGTCCAGGCGGGGCGTTGCGTGGCGGGGTCGAGCAGGTGGTGGCGCGGCGTGCCGTCGGGCGCGCGCCACAGGCGGCGGTCGATGCCGGACGTCGCGACCGCCTGATCGTGGAGTTGCAGGGTCTCGATCGGCTCCTGCGTGAGCGGGTGGCGGACGGTGACGGCGAACGCGCCGGAGACGCGGAGGTCGCCGCCACAGTCGATCGCCCAGCGACCGCCGTTGAGCCGGAGCGCGAGCATGTCGATCGCGAGGCCCTTGCCGATCCCGCCCGTGTCGAGCTTGGTGCCGGGCGGCCGGCGGACCGAGTGGTCGGTGACCTCGACGCGGGTCCACGCGCTGCCGGGCGTGGCAGGGGCGCGCGGGGGTGCGTGGTTGAGCGCTTCGGTCAACGGCAGCTCGGGCTCGCGGCGGGTGCGGTCGTAGCCGTTGGCCTCGAGCGCCGGCGTGAGCGTGGGGTCGACGAGCCCGTCCGTGAGCTCCGCCGCCATCAGCCCGGCCGAGATCGCGCCTCTGAGGAGGGCGGACGCGTCGACTTCTGCGTGCGGGCTCGCGTTGAGCGCGGACAGCTCGCTGTCGGGCCGGAACCGCGACAGCGCGGCGTCGAAGTCGTGCAGGAACTCCTGGCACGCGAGCGCCGTGGCCTCGTCGGCGACGACCAACCGGACCGTCGTGCCCATGCAGTCGAAGGTCACGTCGGTCATGACGACCGCGTCTCGAGCGGAGCGGGCGCGGGTGCCGCCGGAGCAGGAGCCGGAGCCGCGGGCGCGGGCGCTGGGGTTGACGGCGCGGGCGCGGCCGGCGTGCTCGTCTGCGCGCTCGGCGCAGGCGCGCTGGTCGCGCCCCGGTGCGGCCGGTGCTCGACGATCCGCGTCACGATCACGCGCCGGATGGCCGAGCTCGAGCTGGGCGTCGCGCTGCCCGCTCCGCCCGTGTTCGTCGCGC
>NZ_JAPDDP010000070.1 GCF_027587195.1 Solirubrobacter phytolaccae
CGCCGACCGCCGCCGCTCCGGCGCCGCCCTCACGGACGCGGCCCGCGACCCCGCGGACCGCCTCGCCGAGCGCGACGCCACGTTGCGGGCGTTCGCCGCCCTCAGCGAGCCCGACCGCGAAGCCCTGCGTCTCGTCGCGTGGGAGCGCCTGAGCCTCGCCGACGCCGCCCGCGCCGCGGGCGTGAGCCGCCCGGCCTTCGCGATGCGCGTCCACCGCGCCCGCCGCCGTCTCGCCGTGCATCTGCGCGAGCAGGGCGCCGCGCTCGACCTCGACTTCCCCTTGGAGCCTCTCGATGCCTGATCCCGTTCTCGAGCTGCGCGAGTCCGATCCCGCCGCCCACGCGCGCGTCTCCCCGCCGCCGGACGACGTCCTGCGCGCGATCCTCGCCACGCCGCCCGAGCAGCATCGACGCCGTACCCGGCGCGCGCCCCGCGTCGCGCTTGCCGTGACGGCCCTGGCCGCGGCCGCCGTGGTCGCGCTCGCCGCGCTGCCCGGCGCCGACCACGCTCCAGGGCCGATCCGGGCGAGCCTCGCCGAGCGCGCGTTCGCCGCCACCGCGCCCCGGGACCTCATCACGTACACCGAGACGACCAGCGTCCAGACCGGCCTGCCGACCCTGGAGAGCTACGACAAGCTGCGCCAGTGGCAGTACCGGGACCGCATGCACAACGTCATGGAGACCCGGCAGCCGCGCGGCGAGTGGCGCTATGAGCACGACCAGGACGGCGGCACGTTCCGCACGCTGATGCACAACGACAAGGGCGGCCACGAGGTCCAGGTGACCAAGAAGACCGACCCGGGCTGGGACCCCGAGGAGCTCGAGCAGGGCTTCAAGGTCGGCGTCACGACGCTGGTCGACCGGTTCCGCGAGGAGATCCGCGGCGCGGAGGACCTGGGGGAGACGACGTTCAACGGCAAGCCCGCCCACGCGTACCGCGCGGGGCCCAGCGAGCGGCGGATGCCGCCCGGCACGACGGTCTACTACGTCGACCCGGAGACCGCGAAGCCGCTCGGCAGCAGGACGACGATCACCGGCTACGAGCCGAAGATCGTCGACGGCAAGCCCGAGCAGGGCAAGCCGCTCGGCACCACGACGATCACGACCACCGTCGACCGCTACGAGCAGCTGGAGCCGACGCCCGAGAACCTGAAGCTCCTGGACGCGCCGAACATCGACGCGGCGCAGCAGCAGCGTTAGACCGAGAAGGGCCCCGGAGCCACGCCGGCCTCGCCGCCGTCGACCGCTTCCGGGGCAACTTCTTCCCATCCGCCTTCGAGCAGGGAGGCATGATGGTCCGAGTGGCGAATGGCAAGGGTGCCGATGAACACGCCTTTGGTCTGCTTGCGCAACACCGCGTACCACAGCGTGCTGGCGTCCCGGTCTCCGCGGACGGGATGCCAGGGACGCGGCGGCGGATCGCTGCCGTTGGCCACGCCGGTCTGCACGAGCCGGTTCAGGGTGGCGATCTGACCGGATGACGTGTCGATGAAGAACGCGCTCACTCCCACCCAGACTACGAAGGCACGGCCATGACGCAACCCGTGCCCGCGGGATCGCCCTCTGGGCGATCCCGACAGCCAAACGAGCCCGTAGGGCGAGGCTTGGCCGCGATCTCCGAGCCGTGGCGCGCCGCGCTGCGGACCTTCGACGCCGACCTGCAGCTCCGCGGCTCGGCCGAGCGCACCCGCAAGGCGTACGGGACCGACGCCGCCGAGCTGGCCTCCTGGGCGACCGCGAACGGCCTCGGCCCCGCCCAGGTCGACTACAAGGCCCTGCGCCGCTGGGCGGCCCGACTGTCCCAGAAGGGCGCCGCCCCGCGCACGATGGCGCGCAAGCTCGCATCCACCCGCAGCCTCTTCCGCTCCCTGGTCGAGCACGGCGAGATCGCGTCCAATCCGGCGGACCTGCTGCCCGCGCCCAAGCTCCCCCAGAGCCTGCCGAAGACCCTCAAGCCCGAGGACATCGAGCGGCTGCTGGAGAAGATCCCGGCCTCGACGCCACTAGAGATGCGCGACCGCGCGCTGTTCGAGCTCGCCTACAGCTCCGGCCTGCGCGCCGAGGAGCTCGTGGACCTCGACACGGGCTCTGTCAACTTCGACGAGGAGCAGGTGAGAGTCGAGGGCAAGGGCTCCAAGACCCGCTTCGTGCCCGTGGGGGAGCCCGCGCTGCGCACGATCGCCGCCTACCTCGAGCGCGCCCGTCCCGCCTTGCAATCCGCCGACCAGGATCCGGCGCTTTTCCTCTCCAAGAGCGGAAAGCGGCTGTCCACGAGCGATGTCCGGCGCCGCCTGCGGGTGTGGGCGAAGCACGCTGCGACGCAGACGGGCGTGCATCCGCACGCCCTTCGCCACTCGTTCGCGACGCATCTGCTGGACGGCGGCGCGGACCTGCGCGCGATCCAGACGATGCTCGGACACGCGAGTATCTCGACGACCCAGGTCTACACTCGGGTAGAGTCCGCTCGGCTGCGGGCGGCGTATGCGAAGAGTCACCCGCGGGCGTAAGGAACTAAGGGGCCGTCCTGGAGACCAACGTAAAAGCGATCGAGCTGAAGGAGCTGTGGACCGTCTACAAGACGGACGGCTCCGATCGTGCACGTGAACAGCTCGTCGTCGCTTATTCACCACTTGTGAAGTACGTCGCCGGCCGCATGTCCTCGGGACTGCCGGCGCACGTCGAAGAGGCCGACCTGATCTCGTACGGCCTGCTCGGGCTGATCAACGCGATCGAGCGGTTCGACCTCTCACGCGACATCAAGTTCGAGACCTACGCGATCACGCGCATCAAGGGCGCGATCATCGACGAGCTGCGCGCCCTGGACTGGGTGCCGCGGTCCGTCCGTGCCCGCGCCCGTGAGATCGAGAAGGTCCACGCCAAGCTCGAGCACCAGCTGCACCGCACGCCGACCGACGAGGAGATGGCGAAGGCGCTGGACCTCACGGTCGAGGAGTTCCAGGAGTCGCTGGTCAAGATCTCCACGTCGACGGTCGTCGCGCTGGACGAGCTGTGGGCCGTTTCTGATTCGTCGGGTGACAGCGTGTCGCTGCTGGACACGCTGCAGGACCCGGACGCGCCCGACCCGGAGGCGCTGCTCGCGCAGTCCGAGCTCAAGGACCGCCTGGCGGACGCGATCGCCGCGCTGCCGGAGCGCGAGAAGCTCGTGATCGCCCTCTACTACTACGAGAACCTGACGCTCCGAGAGATCGGCGAGGTCCTCGGCGTCACCGAGTCACGCATCTCCCAGCTGCACACGAAGGCCGTGCTGCGGCTGAAGTCTCGGCTCCAGGCCGAGAACCTTCGCGACTAACGTCACAAGCGTCAAAAGCCCTGTAGCGTTCCTCTCGGCCATTTCTTGGGAGAGAGGAGCGCCAGGCATGTCGTACGCCGCAGATAGGATTCGCAACGTGGCCCTAGTGGGCCACCGAGGGAGCGGGAAGACGTCGTTGCACGAGGCCTTGATGTTCGAGGCCGGCGCGACGACGAGGCTCGGCTCGGTGGCTGACGGCACCACGGTCTCAGACGCCGACGAGGACGAGAAGTCCCGCGGCATGTCGATCTCCGCGTCACTCGCCTCGTTCGAGTGGCGCGACGTGAAGGTCAACCTGATCGATACCCCCGGCGAGCCCAGCTTCATCGCCGACGCGCTGGGAGCCCTGCGCGTCTGCGAGTCGGCCGTGTTCGTCGTCAACGGCGTGATGGGCGTCGAGGTCTCCACGCGCCGCCTGTGGGAACGGGCGCAGGAGCTGCACGTGGCCCGTCTCGTCTTCGTCAACATGCTCGATCGCGAGCGAGCGGACTTCTTCCGTGCGCTGGACTCGCTGAAGGAGGCCTTCGGGCCGCACGTCGTCGCGACCGAGATCCCGATCGGCGTCGAGCATGACCTCAACGGCCTCGTCGACCTGGTCGACATGAAGGCCTACCAGTACGACGCCGAGGGCAACTGCACCGAGATCCCGATCCCGGAGGAGCTGCAGGCCCAGGCGGAGGAGTACCGCGAGAAGTTGATGGACGAGGTCGCGGAGAACCATGAGTCGCTGATGGAGCGCTACCTCGAGGGCGAGGAGATCTCCCACGACGAGATCGTCCAGGCGCTCGAGGAGGGCACGGACACGGGGCACATCTTCCCGGTCACGTGCGGCATCGCCACTACGCGGCTGGGCGCGAACCGGCTGCTCGACGCGATCATCGACGACCTCCCGTCGCCCGCCCAGCACGAGCGGATCACGGTCGAGGAGGGCTTCGAGCTCGAGCCCGACCCCGAGGGCGAGATGTTCGCGTACGTGTTCAAGACGCGCGCCGACCCGTTCGCGGGTCGCATCAACCTGTTCCGCGTCTACCAGGGCACGATGAACCACGACACGCAGGTCATGAACACCCGCACCCATCACAAGGAGCGGGTCGGCCAGCTGCTCGTGCCACGCGGCAAGGACGTCAGCCACGCCGACGAGTTCGGGCCCGGCGACATCGGCGCGGTGGCCAAGCTCAAAGAGACCCACGCGGGCGACTGGCTCGCGGCGCGCGACCAGCCGATCCACATGCCGCGGATCAAACTGCCGGCGCCGGTCATGGCCTTCGCGATGGAGCCCAAGAACAAGGGCGACGAGGACAAGGTCCACACCGCGCTGCGCCGCCTGCAGGAGGAAGATCCGACGATCGACCTGCACCGCGACGAGCAGACGGGCGAGCAGATCGTCGCCGGCCTCTCGCAGATCCACGTCGAGGTGATCATCGACCGGATGCGCTCGCGCTTCGGGGCCGAGGTCACGCTCAAGCCGCCGCGCGTGCCCTACCGGGAGACGATCCGCGGGACCGCGAAGGCCCACGGGCGCCACAAGAAGCAGACGGGCGGCCGCGGCCAGTTCGGCGACTGCCACATCGAGGTCGAGCCGCTGCCCGAGGGCGACTTCGAGTTCGTCAGCGCGATCAAGGGCGGCGCGATCCCGAACGGCTTCATCCCGGCCGTCGAGAAGGGCGTCCGCGAGGCGATGATGAGCGGCGCCGTCGCGGGCTTCCCGGTCAAGGGCGTCAGGGTGACCCTGTTCGACGGCTCCTACCACACGGTGGACTCGTCGGAGATGGCGTTCAAGATGGCCGGCAGCATCGCGATGCGTGACGCGATGTCCCAGTGCACGCCGGTGCTGCTGGAGCCGATCATGCTCATCAGCTGCTCCGTGCCGGACGACTCGGTCGGCGACGTGATGGGCGATCTCAGCTCCCGCCGCGGGCGTCCGCTGGGCACCGAGCCCGCCGGCGGCATGACCGAGGTCAAGGCCGAGGTGCCGATGAGCGAAGTCCTCAGCTACGCGCCGGATCTGCGCGCCGTGACGGGCGGCCAGGGCGAGTACACGCTCGAGTTCCTGCGCTACGAGGAGATCCCCGCGCACCTCGCCCAGAAGGTCGCCGAGAAGGCGAAGGAAGAGGCCGAAGCGGTCGCATAAACGGTTGCGGAGGGGGTGGGGGAGCGTTGCTAGCCTCACCCTCTCCGATGGCCCGTACCCGCGACATCCGCACGAACCAGCTCGACGTCGCGTGCGACATCTGCGGGCGGACGCTGCTGCGCGGTGAGCATCCCGAGCACTACCTCGCGGGCGGCGAGCGCCGGACGGTGTGCGACCTGTGCATCACGCGCGCCCAGCACGAGGGCTGGATCCGCGAGTCGGGCGCCGACGACCTCGAGCTGCGCCACCCGCGCAGCGAGGGCCGCGGGCTGATCGACCGCTTCCGCGCCGGCCGGCGAGACCGCGCGGCGTCGCGCCAGGAACCGGGCGAGCCCGAGTACGACGAGCTGCCCGCGGCGCCGCCGTCGCGGCTGGAGCCCCCGCCGCCGGTTCGCGCCCCGCGTCCGGAGCCGGCACCGGCACCGCCGCCGCGGTCCGCCTCGCGCAACATCCGCGCCGTGCCCACCAACGCGGACCTGAAGATGCAGCGCGCGCTGGACGTCTTCAACACGTCCGACCACACTCGCACGGTCGGCGGCGTCGCCCGCTCGCTCGGGCCGCCCGCGGTCTGCGTGCGCCCCCGTCCGGACCGTCCGGCGGTCGTCGCGATCACCGTCATGTGGGAGCTGTCCTGGTACCGCTTCGAGGTCGACCTGTCCGACGAGGCGGGCGGCGTGCGGCGCGACGCGCAGGGTGACGAGCTGTCCGAGTTGATCCCGGAAGAGCAAGTGCCGAACGCCGCTGCGGATGAACGCGGCGCTCTGCACCTCCAAATCAACACATGACCGATCTCTTTCCGCGGGCCGAGTCACTAGGATCGGCGCCGTGATCTACTGCGTCGTACCCGAGCCCCTTGCCGACGAGCTCTATCCGAAGCTCGCGGGCTACTACGAAGACGATCCCAACGTGACGGTCATCGTCGACCGCCGCAAGAAGGAACGCCGCCTCCCCGGTTCAACCGGCGGCGGCCAGCGCGAAGTTCGTGATCGGCGCCGCGCGCGCATCACGGGCGACTTCGCGCCCCTCACTGCCGGCGACTGACGACTACCAACGCGCTGAGGACCGAATAACGCGAAGGATCTCGTCGTCCGACGAGCCCTTCGTGAGGAAGCCGACGGCTCCGGCTCGCATCATGTCGTACTGAGAGTTCGGTGAGTCGTCGGCGCTGATCGCGACGATCTTCACGTCCGGCAGCCCTTCGCGGATCTCCACGGCGGCCCGCGCGCCGCCGCCCCCGGGCATGTTGACGTCCAGCAGGACCACGTCCGGCCGTCGGCGCAGCGCGAGCTCGACCGCCTGGTTGGCGTCCTCGGCCTCGCCGACGACCTCGAAGCCGGGTTCCCGCTTGAGGATCGCGCCGAGCATCAGGCGCGAGACGGGATCGTCGTCGGCCAGCAGCAGCCGGATCGCCTGCCCCTCGGCGGCGCCCTGCCCCGCGACACCGCCCGCGGACTGCGCGGCCTCGACCAGCGCCGCCTCCGCCGACGCCAGCAGCGGCCCCGGCTCGGGCTCCGAGCCCGTCATGACGATCCCGACGCTCACGCTCGTGCCCTCCGGCACGGCGAGCTCCGTCGCGTCGCGCAGCCGGTTCGCGGCCAGGCTCGCGGTCTCCAGCCCCTGTTCGGGCAGCAGCACGACGAACTGCGCCGGCCCGTAGCGGTAGAGCACGTCACCTGAGCGGATCTGGTGCGCGAGCGCCGCGCCCGCGCGCCGGACCGCGTCTTCGCCGCCCGGCTGCACGCCGATCATCGCGACGCAGTACGCGTGCCCGTAGCGCACGACCCGCGCGCACAGCGCCACGAGGTCCTCGTCGAGCCGCAGGCGCGAGCCCGCGCCGGTCAGCGGGTCGCGACGCGCGTCGCTCGTCATCCGGCGGTGCATCGTCACCAGCCGGTCGGCGGTGATCAGCCCGCGCTCGAGCTCGGCGGGGTCGGGCGGCTTGGCGAGTACGTCGTCGGCGCCGGCGCGCACCGCCTCGCGCGAGGCCTGCTCGTCCACGCGCGCGCTCAGGATCATGATGTACGTGTAGCCGCCGCCCTGGGCCGCGCGCACGCGCGCGGTCAGCTCGGTCCCGTCGAGGCCGGGCATCGCCCAGTCGGTGATGACCACGTCGGGACGCTCAGCCTCGAAGCGCCGCCAGCCGTCGGTGCCGTCCTCGGCTTCGAGCACCTCGTGACCGAGGCGCCGGACCGTGGACGCGACCATGAGCCGTGTTCCAGGCTCGTCATCGACGATGAGAATCTTCACGCGGCAGGCGGACCGGGGCTTGCAAGTCTGGTCGCTGACCGGGCGACCCTCACACCGGCTACGTCTTTCGTCCGTTCCGGCCGATGGATGGTACTGAGATGTCCGTCCGGTCCCTCCACCGTATGCGTCCGCGCAGTCTGCGCGGTCCGATCCTCGCCGCGCTCGGCCTGATCGCGATCGTGGTCGCGGGCATGTTCGCCCTCATGTTCATGTCCGTGCGCGCGCTCGACACCGTGTCGAAGGCGCAGCGCCGCACGACCGCGATGACGCAGGCGACGTTCCAGCTCGAGCGCACGGCCGTGGACCTCGAGACCGGTGTGCGCGGCTACATGCTCACCGACGACGTCAAGTTCTTGGAGCCCTACCAGCACGGGCGCCAGCTGCTCGCGGTCCGGCTCGACGAGCTCGCCCGCCAGAGCGACCCGACCACGGACAAGCGGGTGCGCTCGATCACCGAGCACGTCAACGAGTACGTCAGCGACTACACGGAACCGCTGATCAGCGGCACCCGCGAGACGAGCGCGAGCGAGGCCACCGCCGAGGGCAAGGAGCGCCTGGACGCGCTGCGCGCCGAGTTCGCGGCGCTCAGCAACGCGCAGCAGTCGCTCACGCTCGATCGCCGCGCCCGCTCGCAGGAGCTGCGCGAGCGCATGCTGCTCCTCGGCGCCGCTGGCGCCGGGCTGTCCGTGCTGCTGCTCGTCGGCCTCGCCTACGTCCTCAACCGCCGCGTGCTGGTCCCCGTCCGCCGCGTCCGCCGCGCCGCCGAGCGGCTCGAGCACGGCCAGCTCGACACGCGCGTCGAGGCCAGCGGCGCCGGCGAGATCGGGCAGCTCGCCCAGTCCTTCAACGCGATGGCGCAGGCGCTCTCCGCGCGGGACGAGGCCCTGCGCGTGCAGTCCGACCGCCTGCACGGCATCCTCAACCACACCACGACGACGATCTCGGTCAAGGACCGTGACGGTCGCTACCTGCTCGTCAACGAGCGTTGGCGCGAGACGATGGGGCAGGTCGGGGTGGACGTGATCGGCCGCACCGACGACGAGCTTTTCCCGCCCGACGTCGCCGCCCGGATCCGCGTCACCGACCTCGACGTGCTGCGGACCGGCGAGGCCCACGAGCACGAGCGCGACCTCGACTCCGCGCGGGCCGTCCACCTCGTCAAGTTCCCGCTCATCGCCGAGGACGGCTCGGTCTACGCGACCGGCACGATGGGCACCGACGTCAGCGAGCGCCGCCGCGCCCTGGCCGAGGCCGTCGACGCCTCGCGCTCGAAGTCCGAGTTCCTGGCCAACATGAGCCACGAGATCCGCACGCCGCTCAACGGCGTGATCGGGATGACCGAGCTGCTCCTGGGCACCGAGCTCGCGCCCCAGCAGCGCGAGTACGCGCAGACCGCCGCCAGCTCCGGCGAGGCGCTCCTCGACGTCATCAACGACATCCTCGACTTCTCCAAGATCGAGGCCGGCAAGCTCGAGCTCGACCACCACGACTTCGATCTTCGCGAAGCCGTCGAAGACACCTGCGAGATGCTCGCGCCGCAGGCGCATGGCAAGGGCCTCGAGCTGCTGACCTGGATCGACGACGACGTCTCCGCGATGGTCAACGGCGACCGCGGCCGCCTGCGCCAGGTGCTCACCAACCTGCTCTCGAACGCGATCAAGTTCACGGAGACCGGCGAGGTCACCGTGCGGGTCACGCGCCAACGCGGCCGGGTGCGCTTCGACGTCACCGACACCGGCATCGGCATCTCGCGCAAGGCGATCGGCAAGCTCTTCGACTCGTTCGCGCAGGCGGACACGTCGACCACGCGCCGCTACGGCGGCACCGGCCTCGGCCTGGCCATCTCACGCCAGCTGGCGGAGCTGATGGGCGGCGCGATCGACGTCACCTCGGTCCCCGGCTCCGGCTCGACGTTCACCTTCACGGCCGTCCTGGCCGAGCCGACCATGCCGCGCCCGGCGATCCGGGTGCGCAACCTGCCCGACACCTTCAAGGTCCTCGTCGTCGACGACAACGCCACCAACCGCCAGATCCTCGAGGCGTACCTCGCCCGCCCGGGCGTCGAGTGCCACAGCGTGGACGCCGGCACCGCGGCGCTGCAGGCGATGCACGAGGCGGCGCGCGCCGGCGAGCCGTTCGAGGTCGTCGTGCTCGACGGCCAGATGCCCGGGATGGACGGGATCGAGCTCGCCAAGGCGATCCAGCTCGCGCCGTCGCTGCGTGACAGCGGCCTGGTCATGCTCACCTCCACGACCGATCGTCGCCGCGACGCGCGCGAGGCCGGGATCGCCGCCTACCTGCAGAAGCCGGTCCGCCGCGAGCGCCTGCTGGAAGCCGTCGCCGAGGCGCTCGGCGCCGTGCCCGAGCACATCGCCGCCCCGGCCACCGCGCTCTCGCCGAGCGCGGGCGGCGAGGCGATCCTCGTGGTCGAGGACAACGCCGTCAACCAGCGCGTCATCCAGGCGATGCTCGCCAAGCGCGGCTACGAGGTCGAGTGCGCGGGCAACGGCCGCGAGGCGCTGACGATGCTCTCCGTGCGTCCGTACGCGCTCGTGTTCATGGACTGCCAGATGCCGGAGATGGACGGCTACGCCGCCACGGCCGCGATCCGCAGCCGTGAGGCCGGCACGCGCCGCCTGCCGATCGTCGCCATGACCGCGCACGCCATGAAGGGCGACCGCGAGCGCTGCCTCGCCGCCGGCATGGACGACTACCTCTCCAAGCCGCTGCGCCCGGAGGAGCTCGACGCCGCGCTCGAGCGGGTGTTCGGCACGGGGCCGGGCACGGTCGCCGAGGCCGACGCCGCGGGGGTGCCCGTCGCCGCCGATCCGTTCGACGCGCTCGTCGACGACGCCCGGATGCGCGTCTTCCGTGACGACTACCCCGAGATCGTCGACCAGCTGATCGAGCTGTTCGTGGACAGCACGCCGCCGCTGCTCGCCGAGCTGCGCGCGGGCGCGACCGCCGGTGACGGCGAGGCCGTGCGCCAGAGCGCGCACAAGCTCAAGGGCTCCTGCCAGAACATCGGTGCCGCCTTCATGGCCCAGCTCGCCCACGACGTCGAGCGGGCGGGCGTCGCGGCGCCGGCCGAGCTCGACGCGCTCGACCGCGTGTTCGCCGACACGCGCGACGCGCTGCGTGCGGCCCTCCTGGAAGAGGCGTCATGATCGGCGTCGCGCTCGCGACGCTCGTCGCCCTGGCCGCGCTGGCGTTCGCGTGGCGCGCGACCCGGGCCCGCGACACCGCGCTCGCGGCCGAGCGCCGCATGCGCCGGCTCGCCGTGCACGACCAGAACATCGCGCTCACGCTGATCGACCGCGACCTGCGGGTCGTCGAGCTCGAGGGCGAAGCGCTCGAGCGCTCGGGCTGGTCGCGCGACGAGTTCCTCGGCAACCGGCTGCCCGACGTGCTCGACGCGGAGCGCTCGGCGACCCTGTTCGCGCTGATCGACGAGGCGCTGAAAGGCCACCCCGGCACGTTCGAGACCGCGAGCTCGCGCAACGGGCGCGACTATCGGATGGACGTGCTGCCGTTCGCCGAGGGGCGCGAGATCACGCACGCCGCGATCGTCCTACGGGACATCACCGACGAGGTCGCCCTGCGCCGCTCCCTCGAGGAGCGCGAGATCTTCCTGCGCGCCGTGCTCAACGAGCTCGGCGACCGGGTCCGCGTCGTCGACGCCGGCGGGCGCCTGCACGCCTTCGACGGCTCCGCGGTCGACGACGACCTGCACCCGCTCGAATGGGCGGAGCACTTCGGCCTGCGCCACCTCGACGGCCGCCCGCTCGGCCCGCACGAGTCGCCGCTGCTGCGCGCGCTGCGCGGCGAGCGCCTGACCAACGTGGAGGTCACGCTGGACTCCGACGAGGGCCGGCGCACCGTGCTCGCCAGCGGCGGTCCGGTGCTCGGACCGACGGGCGACAAGCTCGGCGCGGTCATGGTCAGCCTCGACCTGACCGACTACCGCGACGCGGAGATGCGCCTGCGCCGCAGCGAGGAGCGTCACCGCCGCGTCATCGACAGCGTCAGCGACTGCGTGTTCGAGACCGACGCGCAGGGCCGCTGGACGCACCTCACCGGCACCTGGACGATCGCCACCGGCTTCAGCGTCGAGGAGTCGCTCGGCAAGCCCGTGTGGGCGTTCGTGCACCCCGACGACCGGCCGGACCACGCGCGCGCCTTCGCTCCGCTGATGAGCGGCGAGTGCGCCGCGCTGCGCCACTCGCACCGCTACCTGACCGCCGCCGGCGCCGAGCGCTGGGGCGAGGTGCAGGTGCGGGCGATCAGCGGCTGGGACGGGCTCCCGACCGGCTTCGTGGGCGTCATGCGCGACACGACCGACGAGCGCCGCGCGCAGCAGCACGTCGCCGCCGAGCAGGCCGTGATGCGCCGCCTGACGTCGATGGAGAGCCTCGAGGACGCCGGCCCGGCGCTGCTGGAGATCCTCGGCCACGAGCTGGGCTGGGACGGCGCCGAACTGTGGCGGATGGGCGACGACGAGCGCCTGAGCCGCTTCTCCTCCTGGACCGCCCCCGGGACGAGCCTCGACCGCTTCATCCGCGCCGGCGACTGGCTCTCCCACGAGGTCGGCGACGGCTTCCCGGGCATGGCCTGGATGTCGCGCGTGCCGCTGTGGATCGGCGACATCACCAGCGATCCGATGTCGACCCGCCGTGAGGAGGCGGTCGCCGAGGGCATCTACTCCCTGGTGGCCCTGCCGCTGCGCGCGCACGGTGCGCCGGTCGGCGTGATCACGCTCATCTCGCGTACGCCGCGGGAGCCCGAGAGCGGCCTCACGCGCCTGCTCGAGGCGATCGGCGGCCAGGTCACCTCGTTCCTGCAGCGCCGGGACGCCGAGGCCCGCGTGGCCGCGCAGGCCGAGGACCTGAAGACCCTGTCGAACGTCGCGCACCAGCTCGCGGCCGAGAACGACCTGTTCGCGGCGCGCAACACGCTCTGCCGCGCGACCCGCGACGTCACGAGCGCCGCGTCCGTCGTGCTGCTCGAGCCGTCGGGCGCCAACGCGCTCGCGGTCTCCGCGGCCGCCGGCGCCGCCGTGCTCGGCATGTCGGTCGAGCTCGACGCGCTCGCGATCACGGCCGAGGCGTACCTCACGGGCGAGCTCGTCCACGTCGCCGACGTGCTCGACGACGTGCGCGCCGCGAGCTGCCAGGCCGTCGCGGGCTCCACCTCCGCCGCCTGGGTGCCGGTGCTGCGCGACGGGCGCTCCGTGGGCGTGCTGGCCGTCGGCTGGCTCGAGCGCCGCGCGGAGCTGTCGGCGCGGGACGCCGAGCTGCTGCGCCTGCTCGCCGCCGAGGCCGCGATCACCATCCACCGCACCGACCTGCTGGCCCGCCTGCAGTCGACGGCGCGGACGGACCCCTTGACCGAGCTCCCGAACCGCCGCGTGTGGGACGAGGACGTCGCGCGCGAGCTCGAGCGCGCGCGCCGCCACGGCGGGTCGCTGTGCCTCGCGATGCTCGACCTGGACCGCTTCAAGGCCTACAACGACCAGTACGGGCACCAGGCCGGCGATGAGCTGCTCGCCGCGGCCGCCGACGCGTGGCGCCCGGAGCTGCGCGCGACGGACACACTCGCCCGCTACGGCGGCGAGGAGTTCGCGGTCCTGCTCCCGCACTCGGACGAGGAGGGCGCGCGGATCGTGGTCGAGCGCCTGCTCGCGGTCGTCCCGTTCGGGCAGACCGCTTCGGCCGGCATCGCCATCTGGAACGGCTCCGAGAGCGAGGACGAGCTGCTCGCCCGCGCCGACGCCGCGCTGTACGACGCCAAGCACGCCGGGCGTGCCCGGGCGCTAGTCGCCGCGTAGAGCGCGTGCGATCTCAGCCGGCGGCGTGCCTTTGATCACGTAGCCGTCGGCGCCCGCGGCTTCCATCGCGTCACGCTGCTCGCCGCCTTCGTGGGCGCTCAGGGCGAGGACTCGCGTTGTGGGCGCGGCCGCCTTGATCTCCCGCGCGGCGTGCGGTCCGCCGCCGCCCGGCATCTCCACGTCGAGCAGGACGACGTCGGGCGCGTGCTCCCGCGAGAGCGCGATCGCCTCCGTCGCGTCCTCGGCGGCGGCCACCAGCTCGAGCTCCGGGTCGCTCTTGACGACGGCGCTCAGCAGCATCCGCATGACGGGGTCGTCGTCGGCGATCAGCACGCGCGGCATCCGTCCGTCACGATAACCGCCATGGACGTCATCGCTCGCCTGTACGACGCGTTCGCCCGCCGCGACGGGGACGAGATGGCGTCGCTGTACGCGCCGGACGCGCACTTCCGCGACCCGGCGTTCGGCGACCTGACCGGCGTCGAGGCGGGGGAGATGTGGCGCATGCTCACGGCGCGGGCGGAGGACCTGTCGCTCGAGCTGGTCTCGCACGACGAGTCCTCCGCGCACTGGATCGCGACGTACACGTTCACGCAGACCGGGCGCAAGGTCGTCAACGACGTGCACGCGACGTTCGTGGTGCGCGACGGGCTCATCGTCGATCACGTGGACGCGTTCAGCTTCTGGCGCTGGTCGCGTCAGGCGCTCGGGCCGGCCGGGCTCGTGCTGGGCTGGACACCGCTGCTGCGGGGCAAGGTGCGCAAGCAGGCCCGGGCCGGCCTGGATCAGTTCATGCGGCGCTGACGACCGCGTCGATCGTGATCGCGCCGCGCGACTTGGCGACCGACACGCGGTGGTGGCCGTCGACGACGGCGTAGCCCGCGTGGGTGCGGACGACGTTGATCGGCGGGATCATCTCGCCGCGCTGCTCGGCCATCCACAGCCGCTCCCAGCGGGCGCGGGTGCGCTTGGCCGCCGGGCGGAAGTCGCTGTCGAACTGGCGCGCGCGGGCGGGCTCGACGGTCGCCGAGATCTGCTCGAGCGGGATCTCCTTGACGCCGCTGGTGTGGCGCGGGGCGGTGCGGTAGCTCGTGCTGTGGACCTGCAGGCGCACGCAGTCCTGGCACTGACGGCGCAGCCGGTTGACGATCGCGGCGCGGCGCTGTGCGCGGGCCGCCTTGTCGAAGGCGCGCTGAGCGTCCATGTGGGTGTTGCCGGTGGGGAGCATGTGTGTCAGGGGGAGGGGGCTGTGGATGAGCGGGGAACGAGCTCGGTGGGGAGGAGGACCGAGGCTCGGGGCGTTGCGGTGTCGAGCAGGAGCCGGAGCGCCGCGGCGCCCTTCTCCTGATGAGGCTGGCGGACGGTGGTGAGGCCCGCGCGGGCCGCTTCGGGCGCGTCGTCGAAGCCGGCGACCGAGAGCTGCTGGGGGACGGCGACGCCGCGTTCCTGGGCGGCCTGCAGCACGCCGAGGGCCATCTGGTCGGACTCGCAGACGATCGCGGTGGGGCGGTTCGCGCGGTCCAGGAGCTTGCCGCCGGCGACCCGGCCCGTCGCCTGGTCGAAGCCCGGGGCGGAGGCGAGCGCCACGGTGTCGAAGGGCACGCCGGCGCCCTCGATCGCGTCGCGCCAGCCGCGCAGGCGCTCGCGGTCGACGTGATACTGCATCGCGGCGAGCGCCTCGTCGGCGGTGTTGAAGGTGTTCTCCCAGCCGAGCACGACCCCGAACCGGCGGTGGCCGAGGTCGATCAGGTGCTGCGCCGTGCGGCGCGCGCCCACGCGGTCGTCGATGTTCACGGCCAGGTCGGCGCGGCCGGGCTCGTAGTCGATCATCGCGAACGGCAGCCGGCGCTCGAGGATCGCGTCCATCCGCGCGTCGTCGTCGGCCATGCAGTAGACGACGAAGCCGTCCACGAGCGCCGTGCGGACGAGGTGTGCGTCCCGGTCCTTGATCCGCGGGACGAGCGTGATGCCGAGCTCTTCCTGCTCGCACACCGAAGCGACGCCGTGAAGCATCTGCACCGCCGCCGGGTCCGTGAAGGCGAGCGTGAGCGGCGCGTCGATGATCACGCCGATCGAGCCCGTCTTGCCCTTCGAGAGCGCACGTGCACCCGGGTCCGGGCCGCCGTAGCCCAGCTCCCGCGCCTTCGCGAGCACGCGCTCACGCAGCTCCGGAGAGAGCTGGTCCGGACGGTTGAACGCGTTCGAAACCGTCATGCGGGAGACGCCGACGGCTTCGGCGATCGTGGCGAGTGTGGGTCGAGCTGACATCTGTACCGGTAAATACTTTACCGGTACAGACGAGAAAGTCAAGCGGGTGCGGGTGCGGGCGTCGGCACTTTGAACGTCGGGATCATCAGCTGCAGCAGCGGGCCGATGGACAGCGCGTAGACGATGGTGCCAAGCCCGACCGTGCCGCCCAGCACGAAGCCGATGGCCATGATCGTCAGCTCGAGCCCGGTTCGAACCTTGCCGACCGAGATGCCCGTCTTGCGCACGAGGCCGGTCATCAGGCCGTCGCGCGCGCCAGGCCCGAAGTTCGCGCCGAGGTACGCCGCGCCCGCGACGGCGTTCAGGCCGACGCCGGCGGCGAGCATCAGCAGCTGGACGGGGAGCGTCCCGCCCTCGGGGATGAAGGAGAGCCCGAAGTCCGCGGCGATGCCGACCACGAACACGTTGCTGATCGTGCCTAGGCCTGGCTTCTGCTTGAGCGGGATCCACAGCAGCAGCACGCCGACGCTGGCCACGACCACGACCGTGCCGAAGCTCAGCCCGGTGTGCTCGGCGACGCCCTCGTGGAAGACGTCCCACGGCCCGAGGCCGAGCATCGCGTGCACCTGCAGCGCCATGCTGAGCCCGTAGAGGACGAGGCCGGCGTAGAGCTGCAGGAGTCGACGGGTCATGGCCTGCATCATCGACGCGAGTGGCATTGAATTCCATAGCCAATCGTGAGAAAGTGGACCGCATGACGTCCGACCACAAGCCATCCGGCCTCCACTCGGCGACCGGCTGGCGGCGTACCGCGGCTGTGCGAGGCGCGGCCTCATGACGTCCGATCGCGGCCTCTCCGGTCCCCATCTCGCGCGGCTGCTCGGTGAATGGCGTTCCGGCGGCGCGGCCTATGCGGCGCTCGCGCGGGCCATCCGGCTGCTCGTCCTGGACGGGCGACTGCCGCTGCGCACGCGGCTCCCGGGTGAGCGCGAGCTGGCGGAGGCGCTCGGCGTGAGCCGCACCACCGCGACCGCCGCGTACTCCGCGCTGCGCGAGGAGGGCTTCCTCGCCAGCCGGCGTGGCGCGGGCTCGTGGACGCGGCTGCCCGCCGACCCCGGACTCGCCTCGCTGCCCGCGCCCGCGGGTGAGGACGTGATCGACCTCAGCTGCGCCGCGACCGCCGCGCCGGACGGCGACCTGCACCACGCGCTGGCGGCGGCGACCGCCGAGCTGCCGCGCTACCTGCCCGGCCCGGGCTACGACTCGGCGGGCCTGCCGGTGGCGCGCGAGGCGATCGCGGCCTACCTCACGCGGCTCGGCGCGCCGACGACACCGGACCAGATCCTCGTCACGGCGGGCGCGCTGCACGCGCTCACGCTGCTCCTGCGCGTGCTGTCCGGCCCCGGCGACCGCGTGCTCGTCGAGCACCCGACCTACGCGGCGGCGCTCGACGCCGTGCGCGCCTCGGGCGCCCGGCCCGTACCGGTCCCGATGCTCGACGGCGGTTGGGACCTCGAGATGTTCGCCGCGACGTTCCGCCAGGCCGCGCCCGGCCTCGCGTACGTGATCGCCGACCACCAGAACCCGACCGGCCACTCGATGCCGCAGGCCGACCGTGAGCGGCTCGTCTCCCTCGCGCGCGCGACGCGCACGCCGCTCGTCGTCGACGAGGCGATCGTCGGCCTGCACCTCGACGGCGAGCCCGAGCGCTCGGTCGCCGCGCTCGACGAGTCCGGCGAGACCGTGATCACGATCGGCTCGATGAGCAAGACCTTCTGGGCCGGCCTGCGGATCGGCTGGGTCCGCGCGAACCCGTCCCTGATCCAGCGCCTCGCCGCGGCCCGCGCCGCGCTGGACATCGGCAGCCCGGTGCTCGAGCAGCTCATGGCCGTCGAGCTGCTCGGTCGCGCCGACGCGATCCTCGCCCGTCAGCGCGAGGCGGCGCTCGTCCGCCGTGCGGCGCTCGTCGAGGCCTTGCGGGAGGAGCTCCCGTCGTGGCGGTTCACGGTCCCGGCCGGCGGGCTGTGCCTGTGGATCGAGCTCGACGCGCCGCGCTCGACGGCGCTCGCTGCGCTGGCCGACCGCCACGGCGTCCGGCTCGCCGCCGGTCCGCGCTTCGGCGTCGACGGCGCGTTCGAGCGGTTCATCCGGCTCCCGTACTCCTTGCCCGAGGACGTGCTGCGCGACGTCGTCTCACGCTTGGGGCCGGCGTGGCGCGGCGTGATGGCGGGCGGCACGGCGGTCGGCTCGGGGAGCGCGCCGGCACTTGTCGCGTAGCCGCTAGCGAACGGGTGTTCTGCGAACAGATGTTCGTGTAAGCTGCGGCGCATGGAGCCCGCCGTACACCGCATCTCGGTCATTGCCGAGCAACCGCCCGCGATCTGGGATCGCCTGGAGACCGTCCTCGAAGCGGGCGGAAGTCCGCCGATCGCCATGACCCGCACGCCGTCGACGATCACGTTCACGTGCGACACGGGGGACTTCATGTTGCGGGCGCGGGTGGCGGATGCGTTGATGACCGTCTGCGACCACGGTGAGTGGCGCCGCAGTTTTCAGCCCGAGGACTAGAATGGCGGGCTTGACCGACCGTGTTGTCATGACCGCTGAGGCCCAGAAGGCGCTTCAGGACGAGCTCGAGCAGCTCGAGACGGTGTCGCGGAAGGAGATCGCCGAGCGCATCAAGACCGCGCGCGAGTGGGGCGATCTCAAGGAGAACTCCGAGTACCACGACGCCAAGAACGACCAGGCGCACCTGGAGACGAAGATCCTTCGCATCCGGGAAGCCCTGCTCAACGCGGACGTCCGCGAGGTGCAGACCTCGACGGAGCGGGTCGGGTTCGGCAGCAAGGTCGAGGTCGAGGACTCCAAGTCCGGCAAGACGCTGACCTACACGCTCGTGTCGCCGTCAGAGGCCGTCCCGGGCGAGGGCAAGCTCTCGATGGACTCGCCCGTCGGCAAGGCGCTCGAGGGCGCGAAGGTCGGGCAGACGGTCAAGCTCACGACGCCGCGCGGCACCAAAGAGCTGAAGATCCTGTCTATCGGCTGAAGCGCCGGAGGCTGTCGACGAGCACGTCGGGCACTTCCAACGCCGGGAAGTGCCCGCCGTAGTCCGGCGTCTCCCAGCGCTCGATGTTCGCGAACGCGAGCTCGGCCACCTCGCGCGGCACGTGGATCATCTCGCGCGGGAAGTCCAAGTACGTCATCGGCACCGTGATCTTCTCGCCGGCCGCGACCACCTGGTCGAGCGCGAACCCGCCGTGCAGGCGCGCGTGGTACGGCCAGAACGACGTGCCGATCGACCCGGTGATCCAGTAGATCATCGTGGTGGTCAGCACGTCGTCGCGCGGCACGCCTAGCTCGTCGGTCCACGAGTCGAACTTCTCCGCGATCCAGGTCATCAGGCCCACGGGTGAGTCGAACAGCCCGTAGGTCAGCGTCTGCGGCTTGGTGCCCATGATCTGGATGTAGCCGCCCTCTTCCTGCGACCAGTGGGCGAGCTCCTCGCGCGCCTTGGCGGCGTGCTCCGGGTAGGACTCCGTCTTGCGCAGCGGCATCATGTTCAGGTGCAGCGCGCGCACCGCGTCGGGGAACGCGTACGCCATCCGGCAGCCGATGTGCGCGCCCCAGTCGCCGCCGGCGACCAGGTACTCGCGGTGCCCGAGCGCGCCCATCAGCGCGTGCATCGCGTCGGCCATCTCGGCGGTGCCCGCGCGGCCCAGCCCGACCGACCAGCCGTAGCCCGGCAGTGAAGGCACGACCACGCGGAAGTGCTCGCGCAGGTCGGCGATCACGCGGTTGAACTCCCACACCGTCGACGGCCAGCCGTGCAGCAACAGCAGCGGCGGCCCGTCGCCCTCGACGATGCAGTGCATCCCGTCCACGACGTACTGCTCGAAGCCGTTGAGCACGTCCTCGGCGACGCGCCAGTCGTACTCCTCGCGCCAGTAGGCGGCGAGCTCCATCGCGTCCGTGAGGCCGTATCCGGCCGGCCCGTCGTCGGGCCAGCGGGTCGCGTCCAGCCGGCGCGACAGGTCCAAAAGCACGTCTTCGGCGACGTTGATCGAGAAGCGCTCCACGAGCCGGACCCTACCCGAGCACCTTGTTCGCCACGTCAACGTGCAGCCGCGTCCCGATCGCGAGCGCCCGCTCGTCGATCACGAACCGCGGGTGATGGTGCGGGAACGGGCCGCCCGCGCCGACGAACGCGTAGCACCCGGGCGCCTCGGCCAGGTACGCCGAGAAGTCGTCGCCGCCCATGATCGGGTCCGGCTCGACCAGCTCGTCGCGTACCACGGAGCGCACCAGCTCGGTGGCGACGGGGTCGTTCACGACCGGCTTGTAGCCGTACACGAACCGCAGCTCGAAGGAAGCGCCGTGCGCCGCGCTCACGCCGTGCCCGATCTCCTCGATCAGCTTCGGGATGAGCGACCGCACGTCGGGATCGAACGACCGCGCCGTGCCGGTCAGCCGCGCCTCGCCCGGGATGACGTTCGGCGCGTCGCCGGCGTGGATGGAGCCGATCGTGACCACGGCGGGCTGCAGCGGGTCGATCCGGCGCGCGACGATGTGCTGGAGCGAGCCCACGAGCTCCGCCGCGCACGCGACCGTGTCGACCGCGGTGTGGGGGAGCCCGGCGTGACCACCGCGCCCGGTGATCGTGATCTCGAAGAAGTCCGCCGCGGCCATCCAGTCGCCCGGCACGGCCGCGACCTTCCCGTACTCGAGCGGCGTCCACAGGTGGCAGCCGTAGACGAAGTCCACGCCCTCCATCACGCCCGCCGCGATCATGTCGCGCGCGCCGCCCGGGGCGAGCTCCTCGCCGTGCTGGAAGATGAAGCGCACCTCGCCGCGCGGCACGCCGTCGGCGGCGAGGGTCTTGGCGGCCCCGAGGAGCATCGCGGTGTGCCCGTCATGCCCGCACGCGTGCATCGCGCCCGGCCGCTCGGACGCGAAGTCGACGCCGCTCTCCTCCTGGATCGGCAGCGCGTCGATGTCCGCGCGGAGCGCCACGACCGGGCCGTCGCCGTCCCCGCGCAGGCGCCCGAGCACGCTCGTCTCGGTCGGTCGCGAGACCTCCACGCCGAGCTCCGCCAACGTCTGCGCGACGAACGCCGACGTCTCGTGCTCCTCGAAGCTCACCTCGGGGTGGCGGTGCAGATGCCGCCGCCACGCCACCACGTCTTCCTCGACCCCGGCCATCCGCGCATGCTTGCACGGTCGGCGGGGTACTCGCACCGCCGTGAAACTCAAGTTTGCGGTAGTGATGATGGCCGCCTTCGCTGTGAGCGCTTCCGACGCGCTCGCGCAGACGCAGTACGCCGGCTCCGCGACGGTCTCCAAGGGCCGGATCGCGGTTCCGCTGATCTCGCTGACGGTGCAGCCGGACGGCAACGTCGTCGGGCGCCTCGCCTACAACGTCCGCTGTCGCAAGACCAACTTCCCGACGATGACCACGCGCCTGACCGGCCGCGTGAACGGCGCGACCTTCACCGTGACCGGCCGCAGCCGCCTGGGCAGCGGGCTCGGGACGCTGCGCTTCACGCTCACCGGCACGCTCGCACCCGACTCCGCGACCGGCCAGGTCCGCCTACGCGGCTGCCACAAGTACACGCGCACGTTCGCGCTGCGGACGCCCAGCGCGCCCGCCGGTGCCCCCGCGTTGCCGGCGCCCAGCGTGCCCGTGTTCGGCTTCACGAGCCAGTCGGCGGGCGGCGTGTCGCTGCCGCTCGCGCTGCGCGTGGCCGCCAACGGTCGCTTCTACGGCTCGTGGGCGTCGACGATGCGCTGCGGCAACCGCACGCTGGCCTGGAACAACGCCACGCCCGTCACCTCCGTGCGCGCGGACGGCTCGTTCGTCCGCAACGAGCGGTTCACGGTCCGCTACGACGACGGCTCCAGCGAGCGCTACCGCGTGAACTTCAGCGGCCGCTTCCTCGCGGACGGCGTCTCGGGGACGCTTCGGGTGCGGATGCGCTACCGCGAAGGACGGAACACCAACTTCGAGCCCTGCGACAGCGGCGTCGTGACGTGGGCGGCGCGCCCCTGACGGTACGGTGCGGTCATGAGCAAGCCCGAAGTGACGATTCCGGAGGGAGCGCCCTCCTACCAGCTCGAGCTCGAGGACCTGACGGTCGGCGAGGGCGATGAGGCCACCGCCGGCAGCATCGTCGAGGTCCACTACGTCGGCGTGTCGTGGAAGACCGGCAAGCAGTTCGACGCGTCCTGGGACCGCGGCGACACGTTCAAGTTCGGCCTCGGCAAGGGCCAGGTCATCCGCGGCTGGGACGAGGGCGTGGCGGGCATGAAGGTCGGCGGCCGCCGCAAGATCACGATCCCGCCGGACCTCGCCTACGGCAAGCGCGGCGCGGGCGGCGCGATCGGGCCGGACGAGACGCTCGTGTTCGTCGTCGACCTGATCGGCGTGCGGTAGCGCCTACTCGAGCAGGGCGGCGAGGTCGGCCACGGAGTCGACGATCCGGGACGGTCGGTACGGGTAGCGCTCGGCCGACTCGACCGTGCTGATCCCGGTCAGCACGAGGATCGTCTCCAGGCCGGCCTCGAGCCCCGACACGATGTCGGTGTCCATCCGGTCGCCGATCATCGCGGTCGTCTCGGAGTGGGCGTCGATCGCGTTCAGCGCGCTGCGCATCATCAGCGGGTTCGGCTTGCCGACGTAGTAGGGCTCGACGCCGGTCGCGCGGGTGATGAGCGCGGCGACGGACCCCGTGGCCGGCAGCGGGCCGTCCGGCGACGGGCCGGTCGGGTCGGGGTTGGTGGCGATGAAGCGCGCGCCGTTGACGATCAGCCGGATCGCGAGCGCGATCCGCTCGAACGAGTACGTGCGCGTCTCACCCAGGACCACGTAGTCGGGGTCGCGCTCGGTGAGCGTGTAGCCCGCGTCGTGCAGCGCGGTCGTGAGGCCGGCCTCGCCGATCACGAACGCCGAGCCGTTCGGGCGCTGGCTCTCCAGGAAGCTGGACGTCGCCAGCGCCGAGGTCCAGATCGCGGACTCCGGGACTTCGAGCCCGCTCGCCTTCAGCCGCGCCGCGAGGTCCCGGGGCGTGTAGATGGAGTTGTTGGTCAGGACGAGGAACGGCGCGTCGCGCTTGCGCAGGTTGGCGAGGAAGCGGTCGGCACCAGGAATGGCGTGCTCTTCGTGCACGAGCACGCCATCCATGTCCATCAGCCACGAGTGGATCTCTCGACGGGTCACGGTCTCGCAGGTTACGCACTACCCTGCCGCTCCGATTGCGTCATCGGCGGGTTCTTGCGTGGTAGGTCTGGTGGCGTGACGCGAGTGAAGCGAGGGTCTGAGGAGTGCAGTTGAAGCGCACAGCAGTGGTGTCGGCGGGCGTCTTGGTGGTCGGAGCGGCCGTGCTCGCGCAGTCGGGAACCGCGCAGAACTCGCGGATCGCCGCCGATGAGGGTGGCCTCGCGGTCTCCCCGTTCGGGGTCGATCACGCGGCGACGATCGGGTCCACCGACTCGATGACCGTCACCAACCGCAGCAAGCAGGCGCTGGACATCGCGGTCGCGCCGCGGCCGTGGACGCAGTCGTCCTCCGGCGCCGTGAGCCCGAACCGGCGCTCGACGCTCGGCGCGGTCAAGGTCAGCGCGACCGACTTCACGCTCGCCCCGGGCGAGAGCCGCAAGGTCGACGTGACGCTCGGCGCCACGGCCTCGGGCGGGTCGCTGTTCGGTGCGCTCGAGGTGGTCGGGCTGCCGACGGACATCGCTTCGCGCAAGGGCGTCGTGACGGGCTACCGGCTCGTCGGCGCGCTGCGCTACCACGCGGCGGCGAAGACCTACAAGCTGGTCGCCGGCACGCCGAAGGTCGCGTCCGACAAGACGATCGTCCTCCCGCTCCGCAGCCAGGGCAACACGAACGAGGCCGTGAGCGGCACGGTGCGCGTCAAGGGCGCTCTGGGCACCAAGAACGGCTCCGTGAAGGCGACCCGGATCCTCCCGGGCAAGCAGGTCAACATCGCGCTCGCGTCCGGCAAGACCCTGAAGGCCGGGTCCTACACCGCCACCGTCACGCTCAAGCAGGGCACCCTGCGCACGACGGTGACGAAGAAGCTGCGCGTCAAGTAGGGCTCAGTGCGCGGCCTTGCGGGCCGCGACCTCGAGCTCGATCGCCAGTCCGGCGAGTGGCGTTCCCCAGCTCTCCAGGGAGGTCGGGGACGCCACCGAGTAGCCGGACCCGACCGCGGAGACGGCGCCGCGGAGCGCCCACTTCGCGAACGTGTCGGCGAAGCGCTCGATCGGTGACGTGCAGTCGCCGGTGTCGGTCGTGAGGCAGGCGCCGCTGTGGGGGAGCTCGGCGGCCAGCTGGTCACGCAGGTCGGTCGGGACGACCGCCTGGTCGACCACGTGCCCGAGCTCGTGCAGGACGACGGTGGGACGGTCGATCTTGCGCTCCCCGTTGAGGTAGGCGAGGTTGAAGACGACCTGGTAGTCGCCGTCGGGGCGCGGCCGCATCATCCCGACGTGCGGGGCGCCCGGCTCCGCGTAGGTGCCGATGATGACCTTGCCGTCGACCTCGTCGATCAGCTGACGCGCCTCGGGCCGGGCCTGGTCGATCGCCTCGATGATCCACTGCTTGTCCTGCTCGCGGACGGTCGTGTCCCAGCGGAACGTGGCGGCGCGGACGGCCGGGTCGACCGCCGGCCCGTCGCTCCCGCAACCGGCGGCGAGGGCGAGCACGGAGAGTCCAAGCGCAAGACGCTTCATCGTGCTCGATACATCGGCTTTGGCGTGCATGCCTTGAGCGCCGGGTACGTAGGCGCACATGAGCTCCATGCCGGCGGGCAGGGCCGCGGTACGAGTGCAGGAAGGCTGGTTCGCCGCGCTCGGCGTGAAGGGGCGCCGTGCCTTCCGGGCCGCGTACGCGGGGTACATGCTGGACGCGTTCGACCTGATCGTGTTGACGCTGTCCTTGACCGCGATCGGGGCGACGTTCAGCGTCGGCACGGGCGCGACGGGCGCGTTGTCGACGGTCACGCTGTCGGCGTCGGCGATCGGTGGCGTGCTCGGCGGGGTGCTCGCCGATCGGATCGGGCGGGCGCGGACGCTGATGCTCTCGGTCGCCGTCTATTCGTTGTTCACGTTCTTGAGCGGGTTGGCGACCTCGTACGAGATGCTGCTGGTGTTCCGGGTCTTCCAGGGCATCGGGTTCGGCGCCGAGTGGGGCGTGGGGGCGGTGCTGGTGGCGGAGCTCGTGCGGCCCGAGTCGCGCGGGCGGGCGCTGGGCGTGGTCCAGAGCGCGTGGGCGGCGGGCTGGGCGCTGGCCGTGGTCGCGTACCTGATCGCGTTCGAGGTGTTCGCCGAGGGCACGGCCTGGCGCGTGCTGATGTGCCTGGGCATCCTGCCGGCGCTGCTGATCCTCTACGTGCGGTCGCGGGTGGAGGACCCGGAGGTGTTCCGCTCGGCGGAGAAGCAGGAGACCGGCGCGCCGCTGCGTGAGATTCTGAGCGGGCCGCTGCTTCGGACCACGCTGGCGGCCTCGGTGCTGGCGACCGGCATCCAGGGCGGCTACTACGCGATGTTCACGTGGATTCCGACGTACCTGAAGGACGAGCGCGACCTCACCGTGGTCGGCACGTCGGGCTATCTGTTCGTGGTCATCGCGGGCGCGTTCCTCGGCTACCTGACCGCCGGCTTCGTGCACGACCGGCTCGGCCGGCGGCGGACCTTCGCGTTGTTCGCGGCGTTGGCGGGCTGCGCGCTGGTCCTGTACTTCCTGGTGCCCGAGGGGGCGAACACGGCGCTGTTGATCGTCGGCTTCCCGCTGGGCTTCTTCGCCTCGGGGTGCTTCAGCGGCTTCGGCTCCTATCTGGCCGAGCTGTTCCCGACCCACGCCCGCGCGACCGGTGGTGGCTTTTGTTACAACGTCGGCCGCGGCGTGGGCGCGCTGTTCCCGGGCATCATCGGGTTCCTCGCGGCCGCGATCGGGCTGGGCGGCGCGATCGCCTTCGGCGTGTTCGGCTACGTGCTCGCCATCTGCGCCCTGGCCGTGCTGCCGGAGACCGCGGGAAGGGACATCGCGTCGTGAACCTGTCGGAGCTGCTTTCGGCTCGGGTGTACGACCTCGAGCAACCCCGCCACGCCGGCCTGCCGATCCACCCGGCCCACGAGCCCGGCGTGTCCCTCACCTTGCACCGTCGCCACGAGCACGGCGGGGCGGAGCGCCGCACCGGCGCCTCGGCGCTGCTGGTCATGGCCGAGCACACCGGCACGCACATCGACGCCCTGTGCCACCAGGCGTATGACGGCGAGCTCCATGGCGGCGTGCCGGTCACGCCGCAGATCCAGACGCCGACGGGCTTCACCGAGCTGGGCATCGACACGGTCGCGCCGATCGTGCGCCGTGGCGTCCTGTTCGATTGCGCGCCGTGTGAAGCCGTGGGGCCGGCGGAGCTGGAAGCCTGCGGGGTGGAGGTGCGGGAGGGCGACGTGGCCCTGGTCCGCCTGGGCTCGGGCGCGCTGTTCGGCGACCCGGAGGCCTACCTGTCGGCCGGCGGCGTGACCGCCGCGGGCTCGCGCTGGCTGGCCGAGCGCCGCCCCTTCGCGGTCGGCGCGGACAACTGCGCGTGGGACACGATCGACGGCCACGACCCCGACCTCGGCTCGATCCCGGGCCACACGATCCTGATCGTCCAGTCGGGCATCCACATCATCGAGTCGCTGTACCTCGAGGAGCTGGCGGCCGACGGCGTGACGGAGTTCGGTTTCGTGTGCCTGCCTTTGAAGCTCCGGGGCGGCACGGGGTGCCCCGTGCGTCCGATTGCGCTGGTTTGACGCAAACGCGTCTAGATCCGTAACACCATCATCGAGAAAGTGAGGGGGGTGCGGTCGGAAAGCTTCCTCTCAGGCAGTTTTCCGACCGCACCCTCGGTGGACCTGGCGATCGCGAGGCTCGCCGAGAGCCAACACGGCCTCGTCACGACCGCGCAGCTCGCGCGGCCGCTCTTGAGCCACTGGGCCGCGGCTGAGCTCCACGGGCTCATCAGCTGGCGCGCCTCCCTTATCGATGTCGTTGTCCCACGTAAACGTCAGGCACCGCCAGGCGCGAGGTTCCGCGAGGCGAACCGCATCCACTGGCGCGACCGCACCGACCGGGACGACATCCCCGTCACCTCCGTCGCCCGCCTCCTCGTCGACCTCACGGACGTCGTCCGCGTCCCGCACGAGATCACCGCCGTGATCCGCCAAGCGGCCTACAACGGCGCCTACTCGCTTCTCGCCACCCAGGACGCCCGAGCAAGAGCCAACGGCAGACGCAACATCAAGCTCCTGGACGAGGCGATCGAGCTCTACGAGGCCGGAAGTGCCGGCACCCGTTCCCGCGGCGAGATCCGCGCGCTCATCCTTCTCGACGCCCAAGGCCTGCCGCGCCCGATCGTCAACACCACGTTCCTCGGCGAGGAGGTCGACTTCCACTGGCCGGAGCGGAAGCTCATCGTCGAGCTCGACGGCCCGGCACACACGCGCCCGCCGAGCCGCCGCAGCGACGCCGAGCGCGACGAGTTGTTCCGCAACGCCGGCTACGAGCTCATCCGCGTCCGTGAGCCCTGGGACGTCGTGGAGGTCATTCGGCGAGGTCGGTGACGAACATGTGCCCGGGGGCGTGGGTGATCATCAACTCCGGCCGACTGGCGGCCGCGACCGCCTGCGGGGTCACGCCGCACGCCCAGAACACGGGGACCTCGCCGTCGCGGAGCTCGACGGCGTCGCCGTACTCGGGCGCGTCGAGGGCGGCGATCCCCAGCGCTGACGGGTCGCCGACGTGCAAGGGCGCGCCGTGTGCGGACGAGAATCGCGACGTGATCTCCGCGGCGCGCTTGGCCTGGTCGGGCGTCATCGGCCGCATCGAGACCACCAACGGCCCGGAGAAGCGCCCCGCCGGGCGGCACGGCACCGACGTGCGGTACATCGGCACGTTCACGCCCTGCTCGATGTGGCGGACGGGCAGGCCGGCGGCCAGCAGCGCGCGTTCGAAGGTGAACGAGCACCCGATCAGGAACGCGACGAGGTCCTCGCGCCACTCGACGCGATCCGGCTCGTCGACGAGCTCGCCGCGCCGGAACACGCGGTAACGGGGGAGGTCGACGCGCAGGTCGGCGCCCGGCGCGGTCGCGACCGGCTCCACCGACCCGGGCTCGAGCACCTCGAGCACCGGGCAGGGCCGGGGGTTGGCGACGCAGAAGCGCAGGAAGTCGAACGCGTCCGCCTCTGGGAGCACGACGAGGTTCGCCTGCGAGAAGCCGGGGGCGAGCGCCGCGGTGGGCCCGTCGAGCTCGCCGCGGCGGATGGCGGCGCGGACCTCGGCGGGGGTGCTCATCAGGGCTTTGTATCGTCCCGCCGCGTGCTCACGCGCTGGGGCCTCGTCGCCGCTTACGCCGCGGCGGCTGGTGCGAACCAGCTGCTGTGGCTGACGTACGCCCCGATCACGACGCGCACGGCGGAGCACTACGGCGTCTCGGAGTCGGCGGTCGGGTGGCTCAGCCAGGTCTTCCCGCTGCTGTACGTCGTCCTGGCGATCCCGGCGGCGATCGCCCTCCGGCGCGCGTTCCGCCCCGCCTTGCTCGCGGGCGCCTGGCTGACGGCGCTCGGCGGCGCGGTCCGGCTGGGGGACACGTTCACGGCGGCGCTCATCGGCCAGATCCTGGTCGCGATCGCCCAGCCGCTGCTGCTCAACGCGGTCACCTACGTCGCGACCACCGCGCCGGACGAGCCCAAGGGCGTGGCGATCGGCTCGGCGGGGATCTTCGCGGGGACGGCGTTGGCGCTGCCGCTCGCGCCGGCGTTGTCCATACCGACGCTCTTGGTCGTGGACGCGATCGTGGCCGTCGTGGTCGCCATCGCGCTCACCGCGGTGATTCGACCGGCCCACGCCGTGTCGGCAGCGCCACTGCCGCGCCGAGCACGACCGGCGCTGGTGGCCTTCCTCGGTTTCGGCGTGTTCGTCGCCCTGATGACGTGGCTGCAAGCCCTCCTGGAACCCTCGGGGACGAGCGAAGAGACGACGGGCTTGCTCCTTTTCTCGATGGTGCTTTCCGGTGTCGCCAGCTCGGCGTTGCTGTCGCCACTCGTGATCGCGCGGGGCAAGGAGCGCACGTTCCTCCGCACCGCGGCGGTGATCGCCGCCGCGTCCTGCCTCGTCCTCGCCCTCGCGCCCGGAGCCGCGTGGCTGGTCGTCGTCCCGCTCGGCGCCGTGCTGCTCGGCGCGCTGCCCGTGCTGCTCAGCCGCGCCGATCCCGCCCTCATCTGGCTCGCGGGCAACACCGGCGGGATCGTCGTGGCCGTGCTCGTGCAGGCCGTCAACAGCCGCCCGGGCCTCGCGTTCTCGCTCCTGGCGGCGATCGCCGCAAGCGTGCTTGCGGTGGCCTGAAGGAACCCGGCCGGTCGCCGCGAATGGCACGGGCATGAGCGAGACGGATCACCGCAACGAGCCGCACGTCTCTCCCGGAGAGCTGCGCGCCGCCCTCATCCCGCGCGGGGAGGTACGCCGCAACCCGGTGCTCGTCAACGAGCACGAGGAGATGGCGGAGGAGGAGATCCGGCAGCTGCGGGAAGCGCTCGAGACCGCCCACGCCGACGGCAGCGAGCTGCGCGTGGAGCTCGACGCGATCCGCCGCAGCATCGACGCCTCCCGCGCCGATCAGATCGAGCTGCGCGCTGCGCTCGACGCCGCCCGTGGGGACGCCGCCGAGCTACGCGCGGAGCTCGCCACGACCAAGGCCGAGTCGCGCGAGCGCCGCAACGCCCTTGAAAAGCTCGCCAACGCCGGCCTCTTCAAGCGCCGCCGGGTCATCTCCGACCTGACCGGCCGCGGCATCCTCTAGTTACTGGGGGCGCAGCCGCAGCCCCTGCATCCCGCCGTCGACGTGGAGCACCGTGCCTGTCGTGGCGGTTGACGTCGCAAGGTAGACGATCGCCTCCGCCACCTCCTCGGCGGAGACGAGCCGTCCCATCGGCTGGCGCGCGTTCAGGGCGGCGCGCTCGGCGTCGGGATCCTCGGCGGCGTCCAGCAGCCGGCCGATCCACGGCGTGTCCGCGGTGCCCGGCGCCACGCAGTTCACGCGGATGCCCTCGCGCACGTGGTCGGCGGCCATCGCGAGCGTGAGCGACAGCACGGCGCCCTTGGTCGCGCTGTAGAGCGCGCGCTGCGGCAGGCCCGCCGTGGCCGCGACCGAGCACGTGTTGACGATCGCGGCGCTCGACGACTCACGCAGGAACGGCAGCGCCGCGCGGCTCACGCGCACCATGCCGACGACGTTGATGTCGAAGACGCGGTGCCACTCCTCGTCGCTGTTGTCGGCGACCGTGCCCGCCGCGCCGACGCCCGCGTTGTTGACCACGACGTCGATCCCGCCCAGGCGCTCCGCGGCCTCCTGCACGGCCGCGTCGACGGCCGCCGCGTCGGTCACGTCGACGACGACGCCGTCGGACGCGTCGCGGTCGAGCACCACGACGTCGAACCCGCGCTCGCGGAGCTGGGATACGACCGCGGCGCCGATCCCCGACGCCCCGCCGGTGACGATCGCGCGACTCATACCAGCGCCTCGATCAGGTGCGGGCCGGGCTCGGCGATCGCTTCCTGCAGCGCGTCGATCAGCCCCGGAACGTCATCCACGCGCCGCCCGGGTACGCCCTGGGCACGCGCCAGCCCCGCGAAGTCCAGCTCTGGTCGGCCGATGTCCATCAGGGCGCGCGCGGCGGCCCCGTCCCCTTCGGCGCCCACGCGCGAGAACTCGAACTCGAGAATCGCGTATGAGCGGTTGGCGACGACGATCGTGGTCACGTCGAGCTCCTCCCGGGCCTGCGTCCACAGGGCCTGGATCGTGTACATGGCGGACCCGTCCGCCTCGAAGTTGAAGACGGGACGCCCCGGCGCGCCCACGGCGGCGCCGGTCGCGGCGGGCAGGCCCCAGCCGATCGCGCCGCCGGTCAGGAACAGGTAGTCGTGCTCGCCGGCGCCGCCCGTCTGCTCCTGGAAGAGCGCGGAGGCCGTCACCGCCTCGTCGACGACGACCGCGTCGTCGGGCAGCAGGGCGCCCACCGCGGCCGTCAGCGTCATCAGGTCCAGCGCGCCGCCCGTCGGCAGCTCCGGCCGGGCGAGCGGCTCCACCGGCTCCGGCTCGGCGCCGACCAGGTCCGCGACCGCCTCCAGCGCGGTCAGCGCGTCCTCCTCGGCGGTCGCGAGCACGGTCACGGCGGAGTCGGGAGACCACAGCAGGCTCGGCTTGCCGGGGTACGCGAAGAACCCGACCGGCGGCCGCGTGCCGACGACGATCAGCTGCTCGAACCCGGCCAGCGCGTCGACGGCCAGCTCGGTGAGGTAGGGGAGGAGCCGCGCGCGCGGCCGGGACCCGCCGCGCGACAGGACGGGCGTGAACGTGTCGTGGACGACCGCCGCACCCGTCCCGGCGGCGATCCGCGCGGCGGCCGCGAGCCCGCGCTCACGCGTGGTCGAGCCGCCGAGGAGCAGCGCGGCCTTGCCGGACCGCAACGCGCGCGCAGCCGCCTCGACCGCCTCCTCGGGCACGGTCGGCAACCCGCCGACGGAGAGCGGCGCGGCCGGGCCGAGGCTCTCGTCCCACCCCGCGTCCGCGGGGAGCACCAGCGTCGCGACCGCTCCGCTGCGCGCGACCGCCACCGCCTCCGCGGCCAGCACGGCGGCCTCGCGGGCGTCGCGCGCGCTGCGCAGCCAGTGCGAGGCCGGCCCGGCGATCGCCTCGACGTCACTCGTCAGCGGCGCGCCGAGCGGCCGATGCAGCACGGCGTGGTCGCCGACGAGGTTGACCATCGGCGTGCGGCCCTTGTAGGCGTTGTGCACGTTCGCGAACGCGTTCCCGAAGCCCGGGCCGAGGTGCAGGAGGGTCGCCGCGGGCTTGCCCGCCAGCCGCGCGTAGCCGTCCGCCGCGGCCGAGGCGACGCCTTCGAACAGCGTCAGGATCCCGCGCACCTCGGGCACGCGGTCCATCGCCGCGACGAGGTGCATCTCCGACGTGCCCGGGTTGGCGAAGCAGACCTCGACGCCGGACGCGGCCAGCGTCCGCAGCACGCTCTCGGCACCATTCATGGCCGGGAGGCTAATCCCAGGCGACGCGAGATGTCCGTAGGCTGAAGTGGTGACCGACGACGCGCTCCCCGAGCTCCGCGCCTCCGACGCAGACCGCGAGCACACGGCCGACCTGCTCCGCCACGCGATGGGCGAGGGACGACTCACCATGGAGGAGCTCGACGAACGGCTCGACGTCGCCTACGCGGCTCGAACCCAGCGCGAGCTCGACAAGCTGACCGCGGACGTCGTCGTCCCCGGTGACGCGCACCGCGTGAACCAGCGGATGCCCGTCAAGTCCGGCGGCGGGTCCGAGTGGGTCGTGTCGGTCATGAGCGGGCACGACCGCAAGGGCCGCTGGCGCGTCGGGCGGCACCTGAAGATCGTCAGCATCATGGGCGGCTCGAGCGTGGACCTCAACGACGCCGAGCTGACCGACCGCGAGACCACGATCACCGTCTTCTCGCTGATGGGCGGCTCCGAGGTGCGCGTGCCGGACAACGTGAACGTCGTCATCTCCGACTTCGCGTTCATGGGCGGCAACGACGCGAAGGTCGGCGAGATGCTCCCCGACCCGGGCGGCCCGACCATTCACATCAAGATGATCTCGATCATGGGCGGCTCGGACGTCCAGCGCGGCCGGAAGCTCACCCGCGAGGAGCGCAAGCTCAAGAAGCACCTAGAGCGAGGCGGGCACTAGCTCCAGGCCGCGCGGGACGAGCAGCGCCGTGATCGAGCCGATGGCGAAGCGCTCTGTCGTGCCGGGTGGGAGGTCGCCGCGGGCCATGCGGTCGGTGCGCTCCGGCGCCTTCAGGCCGAACAGGCGATGGCCGTGCTCGGCGGCGTAGAGCCGCAGCGCGCGGCCCGCGTCCGGGCGGGACAGCCGCCAGCCGGCGGCGATCAGGTTCGCTCCGTGCCACAGCTCCCAGCGCCAGCGGCGGAACGGGAACCGTCCCGGCGGAAGCGCGTAGAGGCTGTAGCTGAACTCGAGGCCGTGAACAGTCGGCACGTTGACCGTCAAACCTAGCGGCAATCTTCGCGCAAGGAATGGGCAACGTCGCCAACGCAAGCTGGCGGCATGAACTTGACCAAGACCGCCCAGCTCGTCGCCTTCGCCGTCATCGCCGTCTCGAGCGTCGCGCTGGGCGCCACCGCGGAGCGTCGCGACTAACGTTTCGTAAGATCGCGGTCCATGACCGCGGTCAAGATCATCGAGTACACCGATCCGGGGTGCCCCTTCGCCTTCAGCGCCGAGCCGTTCCGGTGGCGGCTGAACTGGCTCTACGGCGACCAGCTGGAGTGGCACCTGCGCCTGGTGGTGCTGGCCGAGTCTCCGGAGGAGTACGTCGAGAAGGGCTTCACCGTCGAGATGCAGGCGGCCGGCGCCAAGTGGCTCGCCGGTGAGCACGGAATGCCGATGGACACGCGGGTGCGGTCACGGATGGCCGCCACCGAGCCCGCGTGTCGCGCGGTCGTCGCCACCCGCGAGCACGCGCCGGAGCTCGAGTGGCCGCTGCTGCGGCGCTTGCGGATCCGCAACTTCGAAGGCGCCTTCCTCGACGACACCGCGACGCTCGCCGACGCCGCCGTCGACGTCGGCCTCGATCCCGCGCAGCTCAGCGCGTGGATGGAGACCACCGACCTCGGCGAGGACAAGGCCACGGCGCGCAACCCGTCGCCCGCCGCGCTCGCCCAGTCGCACAAGCTCGCCAAGTGGGAGGGCGGCATGCGCTACACGTGCCCGTCCTACGAGATCAGCGGCCCTGCCGGCACGATCGCCGTGCCGGGTTTCCAGCCCTGGGCGGCCTACGAGGTCGCGCTCGCCAACGTCGCGCCCGACCTGCTGCGCCGCGAAGCGCCGGCGGACGTGAGCGAGCTGCTGAGCTGGGCGGGGTCGCCGCTCGCGTCCAAGGAGGTCGCGGTCGTGATGGACACGGACGTCCCGACCGCCCGCGAGGCGCTCGGCCGCGTCGCCGCCGAGCACCACGTCGGCGCCGACGGCTTCTGGACGCTCACGGACTGACGCCGCGGATGCGGGTGGCGATCTGCTTCGCCGCCCGCATCGTGTGCTCCGCCAGCTCTGCGCGCTCGCCCGTCTCGGCCGGGAACGTGAGCGCGACCGCCGCGATCGGGTGCTGCGCGTGGTCGAGCACCGCGGTCGCGACGCTCGCCAGGCCCGGCGTGACGTAGCCGTCCTCCTCGGCGTAGCCGCTGGCGCGCGCGGTCGTGAGCGCCGCCTTCAGCTGCGTGAGCGAGGCCGGGCCCGCCTCGTGGCGGCGCGTGAGCACCCGCCGGCTGGGGAACAGCGCGTCGAGCTGCGGCTGCGGCAGCGCGGCGAGCATCGCGAGGCCGCTCGCGGTCAGGTGCGCGGGCAGGCGCACGCCGACGTCCGTGACGAGGTCCGGCCGGTTCGGCGCGCGCTCCTCGATCACGTACAGGACGTCGCGGCCGTGCAGCACCGCGAGGTGCGCGTTGTGCGTGGTCGCGCTGACCAGCCGCGTGAGGACGGTCTGCGCGATCCAGCGCAGCGGCTCCTGACGCAGGTACGCGGAGCCGATCTCGTACGCGGCGACGCCGAGGCCGTACCGCCGCTGCTCGGGCAGGTGGACGACGAAGCCCTCGTCGGCGAGGACCTTCAGCAGGTGGTAGGTGGACGAGCGGGGGAGCTGCAAGTCCCGTGCGATTGCCGAGGCGGGAAGGGGTTGCGCGTGCCGGGCCAGCAGGCGCAGGACCTTCAGGGCGTGGGTGGCGGCTGGGGCGTTCTTTGGCATGGAGTCCAGCGCGGAGTGTCTCAGGTATGAGACAGGGCGCTGCCAACACCAGCTTCCCAGTGCGTCGTTCTCGTTACGGATTCCGTAACAAACTCGACGCGCTCGATGCGCAACCCGCGCGGCTGGCACTCACCCCCCTCGGTGCCCACCGTCGAGCACCGTCTCAGATACGAGACGGAACGAGCTGCAATCCGTGGCGCAACACGAACCCCGCTGGTCCAATCGACCGCGTGTTCAAGCCGCACCCGGTCACCGTCGGCATCGGCGCCCCGACCTTCCAAGACGTCGTCAACGTCGCACGCCACGACGCGCCCGTCGAGCTCTCCACCGAGGCGTTCGCCGAAATCGCCAAGACGCGGCGAACGATCGACGCCCTCGCCGCCGACAGCACGCCGCACTACGGCGTCTCGACCGGGTTCGGCGCGCTCGCGACGCTGCACATCCCGCACGAGAAGCGCGTCCAGCTCCAGCGCAGCCTGATCCGGAGCCACGCCGCCGGCTCCGGTCCCGAAGTGGAGCGCGAGGTCGTGCGCGCGCTGATGTTCCTGCGCCTGTCCACCCTCGCGACGGGCCGGACCGGCGTGCGCCCCGAGACCGCAGCGGCCTACGCGCGGCTCATCAGCGACGGCCTCACGCCGATCGTGCACGAGTACGGCTCGCTCGGCTGCAGCGGTGATCTCGCGCCGCTGTCGCATTGCGCGCTCGCGCTGATCGGCGACGGCCCGGTGCGTGATGCCGACGGCACCGTCACCACGTTCCCGGACCCGATCACGCTGCACGAGAAGGAAGGGCTCGCGCTGATCAACGGCACGGACGGGATGCTCGGCATGCTCGTCCTGGCCATCCACGACCTGCGCAACCTGCTCACGACGGCGGACATCACGGCCGCGATGAGCGTCGAGGGGCTGCTCGGCACCGACCGCGTCTTCGCGCAGGAGCTGCACGCCCTTCGTCCCCAGCACGGCCAGCAGCACAGCGCCGCGAACCTCCGCCGCCTCCTCAAAGACAGCGCGATCGTCGCCAGCCACCGCGGCCCGGAGGACACGCGCGTGCAGGACGCGTACAGCCTCCGCTGCGCGCCGCAGGTCGCCGGCGCGGCGCGCGACACGCTCGACCACGCGGAGCACGTTGCGCGGCGGGAGCTGGAGTCCGCGATCGACAACCCGGTCGTGACCGAGGACGGGCGGATCGAGTCCAACGGCAACTTCCACGGCGCGCCGGTCGGCTACGTGCTCGACTTCCTGGCGATCGCGGCGGCCGACGTCGCGAGCATGGCGGAGAGAAGAACCGACCGGTTCCTCGACGTGTCGCGCAGCCACGGCCTGCCGGCGTTCCTGGCCGACGATCCCGGCGTGGACTCGGGCTACATGATCGCCCAGTACACGCAGGCGGCGCTCGTCAGCGAGATGAAGCGCCTGGCGGTTCCGGCCTCCGTCGACTCCATCCCCAGCAGCGCGATGCAGGAGGACCACGTCTCGATGGGCTGGTCCGCCGCGCGCAAGCTGCGCCGCTCGCTCGACGCGCTCACCCAGGTGCTGGCGATCGAGCTCCTCACTGCCGCGCGCGGCATCCAGCTGCGGGCGCCCCTGACCCCGGCGCCCGCGACCGCCGCCGTCATCGACGCCCTCGGCACCGAACCCGGCCCTGACCGCTTCCTCGCGCCCGAGATCGCGGCGGCCACCGACTTCGTCAAAGCGGGCGGCCCGCGCAGGGCCGCCGAAGCGATCACCGGAGAGCTCGCATGAAGACCACCGTCCGCGCCGCCCGGGGCACCGAGCTCAGCTGCCTGAATTGGCCGCAGGAAGCCGCCCTGCGGATGCTCCACAACAACCTCGACCCGGATGTGGCCGAGCACCCCGAGGAGCTCGTCGTCTACGGCGGCACCGGCAAGGCCGCCCGCGACTGGAACAGCTTCCACGCGATCTCCCGCACACTGCAGACCCTCAAGGACGACGAGACGCTGCTCGTGCAGTCCGGCAAGCCGGTCGGCGTGATGCAGACGCACGAGTGGGCGCCGCGCGTGCTGATCGCGAACTCCAACCTCGTCGGCGACTGGGCCAACTGGGACGAGTTCCGGCGCCTGGAGTCGCTCGGGCTGACGATGTACGGCCAGATGACCGCGGGGTCGTGGATCTACATCGGCACCCAGGGCATCCTCCAGGGCACGTACGAGACGTTCGCGGCGGTCGCCGACAAGCGCCACGACGGCAGCCTCGAAGGCACGATCACGCTGACCGGCGGCCTGGGCGGGATGGGCGGCGCGCAGCCGCTCGCGGTCACGATGGCCGGCGGCGTGTCGATCTGCGTCGAGGTCGACGGGACCCGCATCCAGCGCCGACTGGAGACCGGGTACCTGGACGTCCAGGCCGACAGCATCGACCACGCGCTCCAGCTCGCGACGACGGCGACCGGGCCTTTGAGCATCGGCCTGCTCGGCAACTGCGCCGACGTCTTCCCGGAGCTGCTCAAGCGCGCCGCGCCGATCGACATCGTCACCGACCAGACGAGCGCGCACGACCCGCTCGCCTACGTCCCGAGCGGTTTCGCGCCCGGCGACACGTGGACGGCGGAACAGGCGCGCGAGTCGATGGCCCGCCACGTGGAGGCCATGGTCGGCTTCCAGGACGCCGGCGCCGAGGTCTTCGACTACGGCAACTCGCTCCGTGCCGAGGCCCAGCTCGGCGGCTACGAGCGCGCCTTCGACTACCCCGGCTTCGTCCCGGCCTACATCCGCCCGCTGTTCTGCGAGGGCCGCGGCCCGTTCCGCTGGGCCGCGCTGTCCGGCGAGCCCAACGACATCGCGGTCACCGACAAGGCCGTGCTCGACCTGTTCCCGGAGCACGAGACGCTCACCCGCTGGATGAAGATGGCGGCCGAGAAGGTCCAGTTCCAGGGCCTGCCCGCGCGCATCTGCTGGCTCGGGCAGGGCGAGCGCCACCTCGCGGGCTTGAAGTTCAACGAGCTCGTCGAGAGCGGCGCCGTGGCCGCGCCGATCGTCATCGGCCGCGACCACCTGGACACCGGCAGCGTGGCTTCCCCGTACCGCGAGACCGAAGGCATGCTCGACGGCTCCGACGCCATCGCCGACTGGCCGCTGCTGAACGCGATGGTCAACGTCGCGAGCGGCGCGTCCTGGGTGTCGATCCACCACGGCGGCGGCGTCGGCATCGGGCGGTCGATCCACGCCGGCCAGGTCAGCGTCGCCGACGGCACCGAGCTCGCCGCCCAGAAGCTCGAGCGCGTGCTCACCAACGACCCCGGCATGGGCGTCATCCGGCACGTCGACGCGGGCTACGAGCGCGCGGAGGAGGTCGCCGCGGAGCGGGGCGTGCGCGTGCCGATGGCGGAGAGCGCGTGACGCAGACCTACTTCGCCGACTACGCGTGGCTGGGCGGCGACGCCGTGAGCCGCGACGTCGCGATCGACGTCACCGACGGGCGCATCGTCGCGGTGCGCCCGGGCGCGGAGCGCGCGGGCACCCACTTGCGCGGCGTGACCCTGCCCGGCCTCGCCAACGCGCACTCGCACGCCTTCCAGCGGGCGCTGCGCGGCCGGACCCAACGCGGCGGCGGCAGCTTCTGGACGTGGCGCGAGGACATGTACGCGCTGGCGACCACGATGACGTCGGACCGTTGCTTCGAGCTGGCCAAGGGGGCGTACGCGGAGATGCTGCAGGCCGGCATCACGACCGTCGGCGAGTTCGACTACCTGCACTTCTCGGATGCGCTGATCGCCGCGGCGCGTGAGGTCGGCATCCGGCTCACGCTGCTGGACGCGTGCTACCTCGCGGGCGGCTTCGACGAGCCGCCGAACGCGGCCCAGCGCGGGTTCAGCGATGGCGACGCGGCGAAGTGGGCCGAGCGCGTCTCCGCCATCAAGGGCGCGAAGGTCGGTGCCGCGATCCACTCCGTCCGCGCGGTCCCGCGCGACCAGCTCGACACGGTCGTCGAGTTCGCCCGCGGCAAGCCCTTGCACTTCCACGTCTCCGAGCAGCGCGCGGAGAACGATGCGTGTCTGGCCGCCCACGGCCTCACACCCGTGCAGCTCCTGGCCGAGCACGGTGCGCTCGGCCAGGGCTCCACGGCCGTCCACGCGACCCACCTGCACGACGGCGACGACCTGGGCGAGACCACGACCTGCATGTGCCCGACGACCGAGCGCGACCTCGCCGACGGCATCGGCGACGCGGGTCCGCGGCTCGCCCTCGGCAGCGACAGCCACGCGGTCATCGACCTGTTCGAGGAGGCTCGGGCGGTGGAGCTCAACCTGCGGCTGAAGACCGAGCGGCGCGGCCACTTCACGGCGGCGGCGCTCCTGCGCGGCGCGACCAACCACGGCTGTCTGGGCTGGGAGGACGCGGGCCGGATCGAAGTCGGCGCCCGCGCGGACCTCGTCACGCTCGACCTGACCTCGCCCCGCCTGGAAATGGCCGAGGAGGCCACCATGCTCGAGTCGATCGTCTTCGCCGCCACCGCCGCCGACGTGAGCAACGTGATCGTCGGATGCTGATCACCAACCTCGGCACGCTGGTCACCAACGACCCCGAGCTGGGCACGTTGCACGACGCCGCGATCCTGTTCGAGGCCGGCAAGGTGGCCTGGGTCGGGACCGAGATCCCGGAGGGCGCGGGGGAGACCCGGCTCGACGCGGAGGGCCGCGCGCTGATCCCCGGCTTCGTCGACTCCCACGGCCACCTGCTGTTCGCGGGCGACCGCGCGGAGGAGTTCGCCGCGCGCATGGAGGGCCGCCCGTATTCGGCCGGCGGGATCAAGACCACGGTCGCGGCGACGAGAGCCGCGTCCAACGAGCAGCTCCAGGCGAACCTCGACCGGCTGGTGGACGAAGCGCTGCGCTCCGGCACCACGACCGTCGAGACCAAGTCCGGCTACGGCCTGACCGTGCCCGACGAGGAGCGCGCGCTCCGCCTCGCCGACGGCCTGGAGCGCACGTTCCTCGGCGCCCACGTCGTCCCGCCCGAAGCGAGCGCCGACGCCTACACGGACCTCGTCAAGGGCGCGATGCTCGACGCCTGCGCGCCGCACGCGACCTGGATCGACGTCTTCTGCGAGGACGGCGCCTTCGACGGCGATCAGACGCGGGCGATCCTCGAGGCCGGCCGCGCGAAGGGCCTCACCCCGCGCGTGCACGCCAACCAGCTCCAGCACGGGCCGGGCGTGCAGATCGCGGTCGAGCTCGGCGCCGCCTCCGCCGACCACTGCACGCACGTCACGGACGCCGACATCGACGCGCTCGCCAACTCAGGCACTGTCGCGACCCTGCTGCCCGGCGCCGAGTTCTCCACGCGCGCCGTCTATCCCAACGCGCGGCGGCTGCTCGACGCGGGCGTCACCGTCGCCCTCGCCGCCGACTGCAACCCGGGCTCGAGCTACACGACGAACATCCCGTTCTGCATCGCGATTGCCGTACGCGAGATGTTCATGACGCCCGACGAGGCCGTCCGCGCCGCGACCCTGGGCGGCGCGAAGGCGCTCCGGCGGGACGACATCGGCCACCTCGCCCCGGGGGCGAGAGCCGACGCCGTCCTGCTCGAAGCGCCTTCACATCTGCATCTGGCCTACCGGCCGGGCGTGCCGCTGGTCGCGGAGGTGTGGAAGGACGGGGTCAGCCGTGGATCTGGACGTCCATCGTCTTGTCGTCGTGCGTGAACGTCGTGGCGCCGTTGCCGACGCGCTGCTCGATCGACACGACGTGGTTGCCCGGCGGGACGCGCTTGACCCACTCGAACGCGTGCCCGTCGCCACTCGCATCCTCTGAGTCGATGGCCTGGAAGTTCGCGCCGTCCGGGTCCATCGGCACGCCGTCGACGAGCGCGCGGACGTAGCAGTAGTCGTTGGGCGCGCCGGCGAAGCCCGTGCACGACGTCTCGGCCGTGAGCAGCACCTTGATGCAGCGCTCGCCGCCCAGCTCGATCGGGACCTGAAGGGTGGGGATGGGCGCCCACGGGACCGAGCTCGTCGAGCCGTGCCCGCTGACGGTGCGGACGGTGCTCGCGAGCGCCGGGCCGCAGTCGGTGGTCTTGGCGACGCCGGCCACGGGCCCGCGGTCGTGGTCGTCGTTGAGCACCTGAGCGGTGGCGACGGTGGCGGTGGCCGCCAGGGCGGCGAGGGTGAGGGGGAGGATGCGTTTGCGCATGGGGACGACCCTGCACCGCGACCGAACTGTGAACCATCCGGGAATCCCCTTGAGGTGAAGCACTCAAGGGGTTTAGTGTCGGCAACATCCTCGGACGAACGCCAGAGCTGAGAGCGATCACGGCGGCCGTGCGTGAGCTTGCCTCCGCCGCGTTCATCACGGTGCACGGCGAGCCGGGGATCGGCAAGACGCGGCTGCTGCGCGAGCTCGCCGACGTCGCCCGGGCGCACGGCGTGCCGGTCGACGAGGGGCTCGACCTCCCGCGTCCGCCGGTGGTCGTGATCGCCGACGACCTCGACGAGGCCGACGCCGACGAGCTGGAGACGTTCGCCCGGCTGCTGCGCACACCGCCGCGTGGGGGCGTGCTGATCGCGCTCGCCTACCGCCGTCTGCCCGCTGCCCTGTCAACGGCGCTGGACGGCGCGACCCGCCGCGGCCTCGTCACCGACCTACCGCTCGCCCCGCTCGCCGCCGAGGACACCGCCGCCTACGGGCCGGCGCTGCAGCGCCTGAGCGGCGGGAACCCGTTCTACCTGCTCGAGCTCGCGCAGCACGCGGGCGGCGTGCCGCCGGCGATCGGCGCTTCGGTCGCGGGGGAGCTCGCGCGCCTGAGCGAGCCGGCCAAGGCGCTGGTGCGGGGTGCCGCGGTCGGGCGTGAGAGCCTGGAGCTCGCCGTCGCGGCGTCGGGCGAGCCGGAGGACCTCGCGGCGCTCGACGAGGCCGTGGACGCCGGCCTGCTTGTCGCGACCGGTGTGCCGCGCCACTACCGCTTCCGCCATCCGATCGTGCGGATGGCGGTCTACGACGCCACCTCGCCGGGCTGGCGGCTCGCAGCGCACGCTCGTGTCGCCGACGCCCTGCGCGACGGGCCAGCCAAGGCCCGGGCGCACCATCTAGAGCGTTGCGCGAAGGCGGGGGACGAGGAGGCGGTCGCGGTGCTCGCCGAGGCCGCGGCGGGCGCGCCGCCCGAGACCGCCGCGCGCTGGTACGCGGCCGCGCAGCGGCTCAAGCGCGACCGCCGCCGCTCGCTGCTCGTCCCGCTCGCGCATGCGCTGGCCACCACCGGGCAGCTCGAGAAGTCGCTGCAGGCCCTGCGTGAGGCGCTCGCGCTCGTCCCCGGCGACGCGCGCCTGATCGCCGCCGTCGCGACCTGCGAGCACCTGCTCGGCCGTTACGCGACCGCGCACGCGCGGCTCAGCACGCTGCCCGAGCACGACGTCGCGCTGCTCGTCGACGCGGTCTACGAGCCGGACTACGTGGCGCTCAAGTCGCGCGCGAAGCGGGCCGTGGTGGCGGAGCCGGAGAGCGGCACGGCGTGGGCGCTGCTCGCGCTCGCCCACGGGACGCTCGGCGAGCTGACGACCGCCGAGGAGGCGCTGCAGGAGGCGGCCGCGATCGTCGACGCGACGCCCGACGAGCAGCTCTCCGACAGCGCGTACTACCTCGGGTTCGCGGAGTACATGTGCGAGCGCGACCTCGACGCGATCCGCCACTTCCGCCGCCCCGCGCAGGGACCCTTCCGGCTACCGATGCTCGTCGGGCTGGCGCACGCGCTGGAGCGCCAGGGGCGATTGCCCGAGGCGCTGGAGGTCGCCGAGCGCGCGGTCGACCTCGCCCGTCACGACCAGCTGCTGTCGTGGGCGCGCGCCGAGGAGGCGTACATCGCGGCGGTGATGGGCGAGCGCGAGCGCGCGGTCGAGGCCGCCGACGAGGCCGTCGCGCTGGCGAGCCGGCTTGACGCGAGCTTCCTCACGATCGCCACGCACGCGTTGACCGCCGCGACGTTCCTCGAAGCCGGGCGGCCCGAGCGCAGCCTCGAGCAGGTGCGGCTGGCGGGGGAGAAGCTCGATCCGGGACGGCGCGCGCTGCTGCTGGTCGTGCAGGGCTTCGCCGAGGGCGCGCTCGGCCGGCCGGCGGCGGCCGTCGAGTGCGTCGAGCGCGCGCGGGCCCTGGTGGACGGCCTGCCGCTGCGCGTTCCGCAGGCGATGGTGCGCAACGCCCGCGCCCGCCTCGCCCTGCTGGCCGGCGACCGGGAGAGCGCGGCCGCGCTGGCCGCGACCGACTCGCCGTTCCCGCTCTCGGCCGCCGAAGGCCACCTGATCCGCGGCCTCGCGCTCGGCACGACGGAGGACCTCGTGGCCGCGCAGGCCGTGCCCGGCGCCCGGCGACTGCACGACGAGGCCGCCCGCGAGCTCCGCCGCCTCGGCCACACGGCGCCCGGCCGGCAGCGCCGGTTCGCCCGCGGGGAGCTCTCCGGCCGCGAGCGCGAGATCGCCGAGCTGGTCGCGCAGGGCCGCAGCAACCGCGAGATCGGCGCCGCGCTCTACCTGGCCGAGAAGACCGTCGAGGGCCACCTCACGAACATCTTCGGCAAGCTGGGAGTGCGCTCCCGCGCCGAGGTCGCGGCCTACATGGGCCGCGCCTACGCCTGAGCGCGCGCGGCGAGGGCGTCACGTTGCCGGTCGCGGGCGCGCCGCGCCGACCCGTGCCGCCGGCCGCGCCGTGCCGGCCGTGCCGCGCC
>NZ_JAPDDP010000071.1 GCF_027587195.1 Solirubrobacter phytolaccae
CCGGCTGAGCGGGCGTCGCGGCAGCGCCAGGCTGAGCCGGCGTCCCCGGCTTCGCGGGCGCCCCGGCGCCGCCAGGCTGCGCGGGCGCACCCGGCAACTTGATCGGCGGCGCGTACACCCCCGACGGGACCGGCGGCTTCGGCACCGGCGGTCGCGCCGGCGCCGCTTCGCCGCCCGCCTGCGACTGCTCGGGCTCGATCTGCATCCACACGCGCTCGGCGGTGACCTCCTTGACGCGGAGCCGCAGGGTCGCCCCCGCGGGGATCTCCGGCGGCAGCTGGGCGGTGATCGGCATGCCGGCGATGACGATCACCGCGTGGGTCTGCCCACGCGAGGCGACGCGAGCCATCATCGACGCGCCCTCCCGGATCGGCACCTCCGGGAGCTGAGCGCGCAGCAGGGCGGCGGTGACAGCGATCGGATCCATGACTCAAGGATGCCGGTCCGGGCGCCGATGGGAGTCCCGTATGGATCGCGGCCTCTATCTCGCAGCCTCAGGCATGCTCGCCGAGCAGATCCGCCAGGACCAGATCGCGAACGACCTCGCGAACGCGTCGACCGCCGGCTACAAGGCCGAGCGCACCACGCAGCAGTCCTTCGGCGAGATGCTCCTCACCAACTCCGTCACCGGCCAGCGCGTGGGCAACGTCACCACCGCCGTGGCCGTCACGAACACCGTCACCGACTGGACGCCGGGGATCATGAAGGACACGGGCGAGCCGCTCGACTTCGCGATCAACGGCGACGGCTTCTTCGCCGTCCAGACCAACGACGGCACGCGCTACACGCGCAACGGCCAGTTCGCCTCCGACGGCGAAGGTCGGCTGACCACGCTCCAGGGCGATCTCGTCCTCGGCCGCAACAACCAGCCGATCACGCTCGGCGCCGACGGCAAGGTCGATCCGCGCCTGCTCAGCGTCGTGAACCTCAACAACCCGGAGAAGGTCGGCAACTCCTATGTGACCGGCACCCCCGGGAACGTCCCCGGCCAGGTCGCGGGCTCCGTCCGCTCGGGTTCGCTCGAAGCCTCGAGCGCCGATCCGACCCAGTCGATGGTGGACATGATGGCGTCACTGCGCGCCTACGAGTCCGGCCAAAAAGTGATCCAGACCATTGACGAGACGCTCGGCAAGGCCGCCGGCGCCGTCGGTTCCCTGACCTAGTTCAAGTCGTCCGCCCGAAAGCCGATCTAGATATCAATGCTCGAAGGACTCCGAACCGCCGCGGCGGGCATGAAGGCGCAGCAGTTCAAGCTCGACGCCGTCTCGAACGACCTCGCCAACGCCAACACCACTGGCTACAAGCGTCTGCGCGTCGGGTTCTCGGACCTGCTGTACGAGCAGGGCGGGCGCCCCACGATCTCCAACGAGGCGCAGCTCGGCACGGGCTCTCGCGCCGTCCAGGGCGGTCGCACCTTCGAGCAGGGCAACCTGACCCGAACCGACAAGCCCACGGACGTCGCGCTCCAGGGCCCCGGCTTCATGAAGGTCAAGCTCGCCGACGGCCGTGACGCGCTGACGCGCGACGGCAACTTCCACATCGACTCCAGCCGCCGCCTCGTCACGAGCTTCGGCGGGATGCTCAACCCGAGCATCACGGTCCCGGAAGGCACGACAGAGTCCGACATCTCGATCGCCCGCGACGGCACCGTGGCTGCCAAGGGCCAGGCCCTCGGCCGCATCCAGCTCGTCAACGTGCGCTCGCCGCAGAACCTCGAGTCGGTCGGCGACAACGCCTTCACCACCAACGCGCGCTCCGGCAACGCCGTCGCCGCGCCCGCCACGACGACGCTCGAGCAGGGCACGCTGGAAGCCTCCAACACGGACATGGCGCAGGCCATGACCGACATGATCGAGGCGCAGCGCACCTACCAGCTGACGTCGAAGGCGATCCAGACCGCCGACCAGATGATGGAGATCGCGAACGGGGTCAAGCGATGAGCGCGATCAACTCGATCTCCACGACTTCGCTGCCGGCGGACATCCGCGCCGCAGGCACGGACGCGGTCAAGGACTACAAGTCGGCCGTCGGCTTCGAGCAGATGCTCGCCGGACAGCTCGTCAAGAGCATGGTGAGCGAGAGCTCGCTCGGTGAAGGTCCGTACGCGTCGACGATGCAGGACACGCTGACCAGCGCATTGACCGGTGGTCAAGGTCTGGGCCTCGCCCGTCAGATCTACAAGGAGATGCAGTCGTGAGCACGGTTCTCGAGGCCGAGCTGCTGGTCCACCTGGATCAGCAGATCAACTCGGCGCGCCAGCTGCTCAAGCTCGTGCTCGCCCAGGGCGGTGCCATTCGCGAGCGCGACACCGAGGCCGTCCTTGCGCGGCTCGCCGACATCCAGTCCGAGATGGTCCGTCGCAACGGACTCGAGCAGGAGCGCACCAAGCTGCTCCAGCGTGCCGGCATCGCGCTCGGCATGCCCGCCACGAACGTGACGCTCGAGCGCCTGTGCAGCCTGATCACCCCGCCCGCCGCCACCGCGGCGATGCAGCGCTCCGCCGAACTTCGTGGCCTGCTCGCCGAGATCGCTCGCGAGCACGGCATCAACCGCGCCCTGATGCGCCAGGAGCTCACGTTCCTGTCACACCTGACCCGCCTGATCGGCCAAGAGGCCGAGCCGGGCTACAGCGCGCCCAACGGCGCACGCCCCAACGCCGCACCAGCACCTTCTGCCTACCGCGCTCTGGACCTCCAGGCCTGACCCCACCTGAATCCTGATGCCCATCTCATCTTTCTACGGCATGCAGACATCGCTGAAGGGCCTACTGGCTCATCAGCGCATGCTCGACACGACCGGCCACAACATCGCGAACGCGTCGACCCAGGGCTACTCGCGCCAGGAGGTCACCCTCCAGGCGTCGCGCGCCATGCAGCTGACGGTCGCGACCCCGACCGGCGGTGTCGGCGCCCAGCTCGGCTCCGGCGTGGACGTGACCGGCTTCCGTCGCATCCGCGACCAGTTCCTGGACTCGCAGTACCGCGCGCAGAACACGAACCTGAACGAGTGGACCGCGAAGGCCGACGCCCTCGACACGGCTGAGCTCTCGCTCTCCGAGCCGGGCACGGACGGCATCAACGCGCAGCTCGCGACGTTCTGGAACGCCTGGTCGGACCTGGCCGGCGCCGCCAACGACTCGTCGGCGAAGCAGTCGCTGATCCAGAAGTCCAACGGCCTCGCCGACTCGATCCAGTCCGTGCGCGGGCAGATGCTCGCCGCGCAGCAGGGCGCCCAGGGCCAGTACGACGCCATCGCCGGCGCCGGTGGCGAGGTCGAGAAGATCGCGGCCGAGCTCGCGGGCCTGAACAACGTGATCGCGCGCTCCATGACGATCGGCGAGACGCCGAACGACCTCCTGGACCGTCGCGACGTGCTGATCGACCAGCTCTCGGGCTACGGCCAGGTCTCGGTCGAGAACCTCGACAACGGCTCCATGAACGTCTCGTTCGTCGACCGCGGCACGGGCACCTCGTACCCGGTCGTGACCGACCGCACGGCGTCCTGGTCCGGCCCGCCCGTCGGCGGCTGGGACCCGGGTGGAGAGATGGGTGGCCTGCTGGCCGTCGGCAAGTCGCCGGGCGGCACGATCGACGGCTACCTGAACCAGCTCGACACGATCACCTCCTCGCTCGTGAGCACGGTCAACGCCGCGTACGGCGGCGAGTTCTTCAGCGTCGGCACGCCCGCGGGCGCCACGATCAAGGTCGCGGACGCGCTGCAGGCCAACCCGACGTCGGTCACCTCCGGCAGCGGCGCGGCCGGCTCCAACGACATCGCCCTCAAGATCTCCCAGCTGCGCGGCAACGCGTCGATCGACGGCGCCTACAAGTCCTTCGTCGCCAAGGTCGGTGGCGACCTCAACGAGTCCCAGCGCATGCAGGGCAACGCGTTGATCCTCGCCGACTCGGTCGAGAACCGCCGCCAGAGCGTCGCCGGCGTCTCCATGGATGAGGAGATGTCGAACCTCGTCCGCTTCCAGCGCGCCTACCAGGCGTCGGCGCGCGCCATGTCCACGATGGACGAGATGCTCGACGTCCTGATCAATCGCACCGGAAAGGTTGGCCTCTGATGCGCGTCACGACTTCGATGGTTCAGCGCAACGTCCTTGCTGATCTCAACACGCTGTCGGAGAAGCTCTCCAAAACCCAGAGCAAGGCGTCCTCCGGCAAGGAGATCACGCGCCCTTCGGACGATCCGTTCAACGCGGCCCGCGCCATGGGCCTGCGCCAGACGCAGGACGCGAACAAGCAGTACACGCGCAACATCAACGACGCGCAGGGCTGGCAGGACGCGACCGAGTCCGCCCTGGCCTCGATGACCGACCTGGTCGGGCGCGCCAACACGCTCGTCCTGCAGGGCGCGACCGACACGGCCGACGCCGAGTCGCGGCTCGCGATCGCCGCGGAGCTCGACCAGATCATCCAGGGCATCAAGGAATCGGCGAACGCCACCTACGGCGACACCTACCTGATGGGTGGCACCGCCACCGACATCCCGCCGTACAAGCTCGGCGCCGACGACACCTTCCAGGGCAACGAGGCCGGCCTCGACCCCTCGATCCCGGGCATCGTGCGCGAGATCGGCCCCGGCGTGACGATGACGATCAACCTCGTCGGCCGCGAGGTGCTGGGCGACGGCGGTGCCGACGGCAAGCTCCTGAGCACGCTGCGCCAGATCTCGACGAACCTGAAGGCCAACGACGGCCCCGCGCTGCTGGCCGACACCGGCGCGCTGAAGGCGCAGCAGGACACGCTGCTCAACGTCCGCGCCCGCAACGGCTCGATGACGAACCGGCTCACCGCCGCCGCCACGCGCCTGGACCAGATCCAGGGCGCCGTGACCGAGCAGCTCTCCAACACGGAGGACGCCGACATCGTCAAGACGATCATCGACTTCAACTCGCAGTCGGCCGCCTACCAGGCCTCCCTGCGCGCCGGCGCGAACATCGTGCAGACGTCGCTAATGGATTTCCTGCGCTAGGCCGATAGGTCCCTAGAAGCGATCCGCTCCATCCCTCCCTCCTCCGTTCCATTCCCTCCCTCCAGGACCCCTCTTCGCCCATGAGCATCACCATCGACTCTTCGCGCTTCGGCACGCTCGAGATCGCGTCCTCGGACGTCATCGAGTTCCCGACGGGCCTGATCGGCCTCGGCGGCAAGTCCTACGCGCTCGTCGCCCCTTCCGAGGACGGCGCCTTCGCCTGGCTGCACTCGCTCGACGATGCGGAGCTCGCGCTCCCCGTCGCGAACCCCTGGCACTTCTTCAGCGACTATGAAGTCGACCTCTCGGACGAGGCGGCCAAGCCGATCTCCGCCGATCCCGCCGACGTCGCCGTCTGGGTGACCGTCCGCGCCGGGGCCGAGCTCGCCGACTTCTACGCCAACCTGCGTGCCCCGATCCTCGTCGCCGAGGGCAAGGGCCACCAGATCATCAACGAGGCCGCTGACGCTCCCGTCCGCGCCCCGCTGTTCCCCGCCGCTGTCGCGGCGGCTGCCTAAGACCGCAAGTCAAACCCGCCGCAGCTGAATCCAAGGAGGAACCATGCTGCTCATCACCCGCCGTGTCGGCGAGAAGATCATGGTCGGCGACGATGTCGTCGTGCACGTGATGGAGATCGTCGGAAACACCGTTCGCGTGGGCATCCAGGCCCCGCGCAGCACCCCGGTCTACCGCGAGGAGATCTGGCACGCCGTTCGTGAGGAGAACCGCGCCGCGGCCCACGCCGCGCCCGTCGAGTTCCCAACTCCGTCCAAGGCATAGCTCGAAGAGCGATACGGGTACGGTCTTGGCATGAAGCTTGCCAAGACCGCCCGCAACCTCGCGGTTGCTGACATCGCTCTCGCCTTCGCTCGCGATCGCGTTGCGGCGATGGTCCCGGGCGTCGAGCCGCGCAAGAAGCGGCGTCCGGGCGCCAAGACCCTCCTGCTCGGCGGTGGCGTGGCCGCCGCCGTCGCAGCCCTGTTCTTCAAGCGCGACAGCGTCAAGGGCCTCCTGCCCGGCGGATCGAGCGACACCGCTCCCGCCCCGGAGCCCGACGCGTACACCCCGCCGCCGGTGTCCAACTACGACGCCTCCGGTCCCGTCGCCAACACCGCGACCTCCGTGCCGGTCCCGCCGGCCTTCGAAGAGCCGGCGATCGACGAGGCCGCCGAGGAAGCCGCCGCCGCGGCCGAGGCCGCCAACATCGGCGGCAGCGTGTCCGACTACGCCGGCCCGGAAGGCGAAATCGCCGACGAGGCGTTCGCGCCGCTGGCCGAGGCCGGCGAGGGCGAGTCCGAAGGTGAGGAGCAGGCCGAGGACGAGCTGCGGATCGCCGCCGAGTCCGACGAGGGCACGTCTGACGCGCAGCACCAGATCGAGGACGCGATCGAGGCGGCCGACAACCCGACCGAGCAGATCGAGCCGGTCAAGCCGGGCGACGACTCGGAGTGGAACACGTGGTCCGGGCGGTCCGTCAACCCGTAAGGGGGACGTGAAGCTCGGATTCGCGGTCAAAGTCCTGGGTGAAGGCGGGCTGCCGAGCCACGACGCGCGGCGCTGGCAGTCCGGTCCTCACCTGCGCCACTCGCTGGAGCACCTCACCGCGATCCTGGAGTACCTCGGGCGCCACGACATCCGGATGTACCGGATCACCTCGGACCTGGCGCCCTACGCGACGCATCCCGACCTGCCCCAGTTCCACCGGCAGGTCGAGGAGTGCGCGGACGAGCTGGCGCGGGTCGGCGCCCTCGCCCGCGAGCTCGACATCCGCCTCTCCAGCCACCCGGGGCAGTACATCGTCCTGAACTCGGAGAACGACCGGGTCGTCGAGGGGGCCGCCCGCGACCTCGAGGTGCAGGCCGCGCTGCTCGACGCGATGGGCTGCGGGCCCGAGGCGGTCGTCGTGCTCCACGTCGGCGGTGGCCAGGGCGACGCGCTCGGGCGCTTCGAGGCCGGCTTCGAGCGCCTCTCGGACCGCGCGCAGGCGCGGCTGGTGATCGAGAACGACGACCGCACGTTCGGCCTGCGAGACGTGCTCGGCCTGCACGAGCGCACCGGCCTGCGCGTGGTCTGGGACATCCTGCACCACCACTGCCACGACCCGGACGGCATCCCGGACCGCGAGGCGCTGGAGCTCGCGCTCGCGACCTGGCCGGACGACGTCACGCCCAAGATCCACTACTCCACGCCCAAGACGGCGATGGAGGAGCGCAAGAAGAAGGTCGGCCGCAAGACCGTGACCGAGTGGGTGCTGCCGCAGCTGCGCGCCCACGCGGACCTGATCGACCCGATCGCGTTCGGCCAGTTCCTGCGCGAGATCGCCACGGGCCTGGACTTCGACGTGATGCTCGAGGCCAAGGGCAAGGACCTGGCGCTTTTACGCCTTCGTGAGCAAATCGAGCGGGAGATGGCGAAGCCGCAGCGAACTTAACGCGAGCCCGTGCCCGGATCGGCCACAATACGACGCATTCCATGAGCACGCTCGTGGGCATGCAGCTCAGTGGCCGGTACCGGCTCGACGCCCAGATCGGCGCGGGAGGGATGTCGACGGTCTATCGGGCGTTCGACCAGAACCTGGAGCGTCGGGTCGCGATCAAGCTCCTGCACCGGGAGATGTCCAGCGACTCCGACCAGCTGGAGCGCTTCCGGCGCGAGGCGCGCGCGGTCGCGCAGCTCTCGCATCCGCACGTCGTCGGCGTGATCGACACGGGCGAGGACGAGAACCGCCCGTACATCGTCTTCGAGTACGTCGAGGGCGAGACGCTCAAGGACCGCATCCGCCGGCTCGGGCGGCTGCCCGTCGACGAGTCGCTGGCGTACGCGATCGAGATCGCCCGCGCCCTCGGCTCCGCGCACGCGCACGACATCGTGCACCGCGACGTCAAGCCCCAGAACGTCCTGCTGGACCCCGAGGGCTCGGCCAAGGTCACGGACTTCGGCATCGCCCGCTCCCTGCGCGACGACGGGCTCACCGCGGACGGCCGCGTGCTCGGGACGACGGACTACGTCTCGCCCGAGCAGGCGCTCGGCCACGACGTCGACGGCCAGTCCGACATCTACTCGCTCGGCGTCGTGCTGTTCGAGATGCTCACCGGCGACGTCCCGTTCGGGGGCGAGAACCAGATCGCGGTGGCGATGAAGCACGTCCGCGAGGACCTCCCGGACATCCAGGCGCTGCGGCCGGAGGTCTCCGCGACCACCGCCGCCGTCCTGGACCGGATGACGGACAAGGACCTCGCGCACCGCTACCCCGACGTGCCGGCGCTGATCGCCGACCTCGAGGACGCGCTCGCGATCGAGGCCGCACGCTCCGGCACGTCCACGGGCGAGGCGACCGCGGTCATCCGCACGCTCCCGGCGCGCACGCAGCGGCGGCTGCCGTTCCGCATGCGCCACTCGATCCCGCTCCTGGGCGTGCTGGCGCTGATCGGCGTCGGCGTGGCGATCGTCGCGATCCTGGCCGGGATCGGCGACGTGCCCGAGCGCGTCGAGCGCGGGACGGGTCCGGGCCGCGTCGAGTCCACGCCGCAGGGCACGAAGACCGTCTCGGTTCCGCGTGGCTCGGCCCAGGACTACGACCCGCTGGGCGACGAGGAGGAGCACTCCGAGGAGGCCAACCGCGTCGTCGACCGCGACGATGGCACGACCTGGACGACCGAGACCTACGAGGCCGGCATCGAAGGCGCCGGCAAGGCGGGTGTCGGCATCTACATCGACGCCCGGCCCGAGGTCGAAGCCGTCGCGATCCAGGTCAAGACGCCCAAGCCGGGCTTCAAGGCGACGATCTACGCCGCGCCCGCCGGCACCGCGCCCAAGTCCGTGCCGGACGGCTGGACCAAGGTCGGCGGCGGCACGGTCAAGGACAAGGACCAGCGCTTCAAGCTCGACACGGGCGGCAAGAAGTACCGCTACTACCTGGTCTGGATCACGGATCTCGGCGACAGCGACAGCGCCGAGATCTCCGAGATCCGCCTGTTCCAGGAAGTTGCGGCGTAAATAAAGACCCAGGGCCTTTAGAAAGCGACCGAGCGCTCGGCTTCAAAGCGCTCGATGGCCAGCGCGATCAGGCGATCGCAGAGCTGCGGGAACGGCACGCCGGTCCGCTCCCAGAGCTTCGGGTAGACGCTCGTCTTGGTGAAGCCCGGCAGCGTGTTGAGCTCGTTGACCAGCACGCGGTGGCCGTCCTCGACGAAGAAGTCCACGCGGGCGAGGCCGGAGCAGCCGACGCGCACGAACGTGTCGATCGCCAGCCGGCGCACGTCCTCGAGCACCGCTTCGTCCAGGCGCGCGGGGACGACGAGCTCCATGCCGCCGTCCGTGTACTTGGCCTCGTAGTCGTACCAGTCGGCGCCGCCGGTGAGGACGATCTCGCCGGGCACCGACGCCTCGGGCTCGGTGCCGAAGCCGAGCACGGCGCACTCGACCTCCAGGCCGGGCGAGAAGCCCTCGACGATCACGTGGCTGTCGTGGCCGAACGCGGTGTCGAGCGCCGGGCCGAGCTCGGTCTCCGAGGACACCTTGGCGATGCCGACCGAGGAGCCGAGCCGTGCCGGCTTGACGAACACGGGCGTGCCCAGCGCGGCCAGCTCACGCAGGACGGCCTCGGGCTCGGCGCGCCAGCGCGCGAGGTGGACGCCCGCGTACGGCACCTGCGGCACGTCGGCCGCGGCGAGCACCTCTTTGAAGACGACCTTGTCCATGCACAGCGAGGACGCGAGGACCCCCGCGCCGACGTAGGGCACGTCCAGGAGCTCCAGGAGGCCCTGCAGCGTGCCGTCCTCGCCGAACGGGCCGTGGAGGACCGGGAAGACGACGTCGGCGTCGAGCAGGCCGCCCCCGGGTGTGAGGGCCAGCGTGTCAGCGCCATGACGCCATTCGCCACTGCGCTCGATCAGCACGTCGACCACTTCATGGCCCGCGGCGGCGATGCCCTCGCGGACGGCCGCGGCGGAGTTCAGGGAGACGTCGTGTTCAGAAGAACGACCGCCGGCGAGGACGACGATCCTCATGGCGTGGGGGTGGCGGTCGGGGTGGCGTTGGGGTCAGGCACGACGGCAATGGTGACCGTGCCACCGGTCGAACGCCGCGTTCCGGCCGCCGGCGACTGCCCGATCACGCGGCCGACAAGCGACGGATCGCCTTGGCGCTCGACCGTCTTGACCTTGTAGCCCGCGTCCTCGAGCGCCTGCGTCGCCTCCTCGACCGTCGGGTTGTCGGTCGTCACGTCCGGGATCTGCGGGCGCTCCTTGGCGACGACGATCGCCACGGCCGAGCCCGGCTCGACGGTCGCGCCGCTCGCCGGGTTCTGCTCGAGCACCGTGCCGGGCGGCTCCGAGCTCTCGCGCTCGGTCACCTGCGCGGTCAGCCCGGCGCTCTGGAGCGCCTGCTCGGCACCGTCGCGCGTGTTGCCGACGACGCCGGGCACGGTGACGCCCGCCTTGCCACGGCTGACGGTCAGCGTGATCGTGCGGCCCTTGGACACCGCGCGCCCCTGCTCGGGCGAGGCGCTGATGACGTCGCCTTCGGGGACGGTGTCCGAGTACTCGCGCTCCACCTTGCTCTTGAAGCCCGCGTCCGCGAGCGCCTGCTCCGCATCGTCCTGGGAGGAGCCGACCACGGCGGGCACGGTCACCTGCTCGCGGCCGGCGGAGACGCGGATCTCGACGGAGCCGCCCTCGCGCACCTCCGAGCCGGCGTCGGGGTTCTGCGAGATGACCTCGTCGCGCGGGACCTCGTCGCTGACGACGTTCTCGATGTCCGGCTCCAGCCCGCGGCGCTGCAGGATCGCGATCGCGTCGTCGGCGTTGCGGCCGACGAGGTTGGGCACCGTCACCTTCTCGCCGCCGGCGAGGGCGAAGTACGCCGCGACGGCGATCCCGACGGCCACGAGCGCGACCAGCGCCCAGATCCACCAGCGCGACCGGCGCACTTCCTCCTCGGCCCACGGCTCGACGGGCGGAGGCTCGACGACGATCGGCCGGGTCGGCGCGTGGCGCGCCTGCTCGAGCGCCGCGATGAACTCCTCCGCGCTCTGGAAGCGCAGGTTCGGGTCCTTCTCCAGCGCGCGCAGCACGACCGCCTCGAGCGCCGGCGGGATCCCGGGACGCAGCTGGCCGGGCGGGACGGGCCGCTCGTTGACGTGCTTGAGCGCGATCGAGACCGGCGCCTCGCCGTCGAAGGGCACCTGGCCGGTGAGCAGCTCGTAGAGCACGATCCCGGCCGAGTACAGGTCCGAGCGGCGGTCGACGGGATGGCCGTTGGCCTGCTCGGGCGAGAGGTACTGGACCGTGCCGACGATCGACCCGGTCTGCGTCATCTCCGAGTGGCCGGCGCGGGCGATCCCGAAGTCGGCGACCTTCGCCTCGCCCTCGGGGTCCAGGATCACGTTCTGCGGCTTGATGTCGCGATGGACGATCCCACGCCGGTGCGCGTAGGCGAGCGCCCGCAGGATCTGCTCGACCAGCCCGACCGCGATGTGCGGCGGCAGCGGGCCGCGCTCGGTCACGAGCTCCTTGAGCGTCTGCCCGTCCACCAGCTCCATCGCGATGTAGGGCGTGCCCTCCCACTCCGAGCGGTCGAAGACGCCGACGATGTTCGGGTGCGTAAGCCCGGCGGCGGCCTGCGCCTCGCGGCGGAAGCGCTCGCGGAACTCGGGGTCGGAGGCGTAGCGCCCGCCGAGCAGCTTGAGCGCGACGCGGCGACCGAGCACCTCGTCCTCCGCACACCAGACCTCGGCCATGCCGCCGGCGCCCAGGCGTTTCATCGCCCGGTAGCGGCCGTCGATGATGGTGTCGCGGGAGACGATCATCGCTATTGCCCCAGCGCCTGCAGGACTTGCTTGGCGATCGGTGCCGCGACGGTACCGCCCTGGCCCTGCTCGCGCTCGATGATCACGGCCACGGCGACGTCCTCGGTGAAGCCGATGAACCAGAGGTCGTTGATGCGCTGGGCGATGTTGATCTCCGCGGTGCCGGTCTTGCCGGCGACCTCGACGCCCTGCAGCGCGGCCGCGGTGCCCGAGCCCTCGCGCACGACGGACTTCATCATCGTCCCGACCTTCGCGGCCGTGTCCTCGGACATCACCCGCGTGGCCTCCTTGGGCATCGGCTCGTCCACGGTCCGCCCGTCCGGGTCCACGACCTTCGCCACGAGCCGCGGCTCCATCCGCACGCCGCCGTTCGCGATCGTCTGCGCGACGGTCGCCATCTGCAGCGGCGTGACGAGCAGCAGGCCCTGGCCGATCGCGGTCCGGCCCACGTCCACCCGGCCCGACGACATCGGGATGAGCTCGTTCTTGACGGTGTCCCGCGGCCCGCTGGACTGCATCTGCTCCTCCGGGTAGTCCAGCGGCGGCTTGGAGCCGAACCCGAACCGGTCCATGTACTCCTGCATCCGGTTGCGGCCGAGCTTCACGCCGACCTCCGCCCACACCGTGTTGACGGAGTTCGTGAGCGCCTCGGTGAGGGTGATGTCGCCATAGTCGCGCTGTCCGAAGTTGTTCAGCGGCGTACCCGAGATCACCTTCCCGTTCTTGCCGTTCACGCGCGAGTCGGGTTCGTAGCGGCCGCTGTCGATCGCGGCGGTCGCGGTCACCGTCTTCATCGTCGAGCCGGGCGGATACAGGCCCTGGGTCGCGCGATTGAGGACGCTCTTGGCGTCCTCGGGGTGGTCCGGGTCGAACGACGGCGTGCCCGCCATGACCTTGACCGAGCCGTCCTTGATGCCGAGCGCGACGACCGCGCCCTGGTGGCCCTGGAGCAGGTCGTAGGCGAGCTCCTGGGCGCGCGGGACGAGCGTCGTCTGCAGGTCGTCGCCGATCTGCGTGTCCTTGGTCAGGGAGTCGATCAGGCTCGTCAGCTCCTGCTTGCGGCCGACGAGCGCGTCGTTGTAGTACTTCTCGATCCCGGCCCGCCCGAACCGCACGTTGTCGTACCCGACGGGCAGCGCGAACAGGCTCCCGGTCGGGTAGCGGCGGCCGTAGCGGTCGCCCGACAGCCGCGTGCTGCCGGCCAGCACCTCGCGGTTCGCGGCCCGGATCACGCCGCGCTTGATCCGCTGCTCCTCGATCCGCACGCGCGCGTTCTTCGGGTTCTCGCGCAGGCGCTCGGAGCCGAACACCGCCCAGCGCGACGTGAACCCGATCAGCACCGCGAACAGGACGAGGAAGACGACGTAGAGGCGCAGGATCGGGGCGTTCATGCCGGCGTCCTCGCGCGGTTGGAGATCAGCAGCAGCAGCGCCAGCAGGATGAAGTTGGCGACGATCGACGAGCCGCCGTAGCTCACGAACGGCAGCGTGACGCCGGTCAGCGGGATCACGCGGGTGACGCCGCCGACGATCACGAACACCTGCAGCGCCATCACGGCGGTCAGGCCCGTGGCCAGCAGCTTGGAGAAGCTGTCCGCCGCGAGCGTCGCGATCTTGAAGCCGCGCTCGGCGATCAGCATGTACGTGGCGATCACACCGAGGCCGCCGACGAGCCCGAGGTCGTTGACGATCACCGCGTAGATCATGTCCGTCTCCGGCGCCGGGATCAGCGGCCCGCCGTCCGGCACGCGCAGCACCGCGGCGCCCAGCCCACGGCCGAAGAGCCCGCCGTCGGCCATCGCGAACATGCCGTTGGCGATCTGGTAGGAGCCGCCTTCCGCGTCATAGAGCCCGGGCGCGAACGGGTTCAGCCAGACGTCGATGCGGTCCTGCACGTGCCCGACGGTGGAGGCGAAGAAGTAGGCGCCGGCCGCGAACATGCCGAGCCCGATGACGACGAAGCTCAGCCGGTTCGTGGCCACGTAGATCAGCGCCAGGAACGCGCCGAAGTACATCAGCGACGAGCCGAGGTCGCGGATGAACACGAGCATGAACATCGCCGCGCCCCAGACCACGAGCAGCGGGCCGAGGTGCTTGAACGGCGGGATCGTGACGCCGAGGAAGCGGCGCGAGCCCTGCACGAGCACCTGGCGCGTGTCGCGGAGGTAGGCGGCGAGGAAGATGACGATGGCGATCTTGCCCAGCTCTGCGGGCTGGAACGAGACCGGCCCGATCCCGACGCCGAGGTAGGCGCCGTTGACCTGCTGGCCGATGCCGGGCACGCGCGGGAGCAGCAGCAGCGCGAGGCCGGCGAGCGCGATCGTGTAGCGGTAGCGCTCCAGCACGCGGAAGTCGCGCAGCAGGAAGATCGTCGCCACGAAGGCGATCAGGCCGATCACGAACCACTGCGCCTGGTCGCGCGCGAGCACGTCGTCGATCCGGTAGATGACGACGAGCCCGAAGCACGCCAGGACCGCCACCAGCGGGAACAGGTACGGATCCGCGTACGGCAGCGTGAAGCGGATCACGAGGTGCGCGACGAAGCACAGGCCGAGGAAGATCCCGCCGTAGGTCAGCGAGACGTTCGAGAGCAGCTCGTTGCGTTGGATGAAGATCGCGGCGAACCCCAGCGTCACCAAGAGGGACGCCGGGATGAGCGCCAGCAACTCGCGGTTGCGGGCGCTCATATCAGGAGATTTCGCCGTCCTCGAGGGCCTTCAGCAGCGCTTCGGCGTCGTCCTTGGACCGCAGCTTGTGGTCGGTGAAGGTCGAGCGCCGCGCGGGCGGGACGTTCTGGATCGTCACGCCCGATGGACGAACCGGCTGGTAGAGCTCGATGCCGAGCGGGAGGTCGTACGGCAACCCGTGGTAGAGCGTCACGACGTCCCCACCGGCCTTGTCGACGCCGACGAAGTACACCTGTCGGGTCGCGAGCCAGAACGCGGCCAGCAGGCCGAAGAGCGAGCCCAGGACGATCAGCTTCCCGGGCGAGAACAGGCGGAAGCGACGGCGCCTGCGGGGCGGCGCCTCCTCCCGGCGGGGAGGCGCGTGCGGACGCTCCTCCTCTTCATCGATCGGCTGCGCGCGCGGACGCACCGCGGAGAGCGCGACGGTGCCCGAGGCGCGGTACGCGGCCTCCCGGGCGACGGCCTCGTCGCCCGTGCGCGTGTGGCCCGTCGGGCGGCTCACGCCCTGGCGCGGCTCGGCGACCGCCTCGCCCGTGAACGTCTGGTACTCGTGCGTGTCCCCGTCGTTGGGGATCTCGTAGGCCTCGGTGGGCTGGTCGAGCGACGAGCCGCCCACGGGGATCTCTTCGATCCGGAAGAGGATGATCGTGATGTTGTCGCGCCCGCCGGCGTCGTTGGCGGCGGCGATCAGCGCCCGGCCGAGGTCGGCGAGCGGGCGCTCGGAGTCGGCCAGCAGCGCCTTGAGCTCGGGCTCGCGGACCATCGCGGTGAGGCCGTCCGAGCAGACCATGAACAGGTCGCCGGCGTGGGCGGGCTCCTCGAAGACGTCGACCTGCACGCTGGGCTCCGGCCCGAGCGCGCGCGTGATCACGGAGCGCTGCGGGTGCGTCTCCGCCTGCTCCTCCGTGAGCTTCTCGCGATCGATCAGCTCCTGCACGAGCGAGTGGTCCTTCGTGATCCGGCGCAGCTCGCCGTCGCGCAGCAGGTAGCAGCGCGAGTCGCCGACGTGGGCGACGGTCACGGTGCGCTCGCCGACGTACGCGGCGGTCACGGTCGTGCCCATCCCGTGGCGACCCGACTGGGTACGGGAGCGCTCGTGGATGGAGCGGTTGGCCTCCTCGATGATGCGCTTGAGGCCCTCACCGGGCGGGCCGCCGTCGGGCAGCCCGGGGGCGAACGACTCGACCGCCATCTCCGAGGCCACCTCGCCGGCCTGGGCGCCGCCCATGCCGTCGGCGACGACGAACAACGGCGCACGCACGAAGTAGTTGTCTTCGTTGCCCGTGCGCTGGAGGCCGAGGTCCGACCCGTGCCAATGCTCAGCGATTCGCAGCATCACCGCTCGTAGGAGAAGACGCTGTCGCCGATCCGGATCTTGTCCCCGGCATGCAGAGGCTGAGGCCCGCGCAGCGGCTCCTCATTGAGATACGTGCCGTTCGTGGACCCGAGATCCTCCAAGACCATCACATCTCCCTGCGGGGTCAGCCGCGCATGCTTTGAAGACGCGAACCCGTCCTCGAGGCGAATGTCCGCTTGGTCACCACGACCGAGCAGCGCCCCCTCGCTGAGATCATAGGCGGAGCCGGCCGCCAAGCCCGCCGCGATGTCGACCCGCAGCTTCGGTCGCCCGATGTCCCGCGCCATCGGCGTCGACGCGCTGTACATGCCCGTCGCGCCCTCGTCGTAGTCCGCGCTGGGCCCGCTGTAGGCCGGTTCCGCGCCGCGCCGCAGGTCCTTCAGGGCCGAGCGGGCGACCCACAGCAGGAACAGGTACAGCACGGCCAGGAACCCGAACTTGAGCGCGACGGAGATCGGTTCGAGCTCCATCCGCTACTCCAGCTCGAAGGTCACGCGTGAGGTCCCGAGCTCGATCACGTCGCCGGAGCGGATCGACTGCGGGCCATCGACGCGGCGGCCGTTGATCTTGATGCCGTTCGTGGAGCCCAGGTCGTTGACGATCCACGATCCTCCGGACGGCCGCACCTCGGCGTGACGCCGGGAGACGTTCGCGTCGTCGAGCACGACCTCGCAGTCCCGGCTGCGGCCGAGCACCGCGCCGCGCGCGGACAGCTCGACGGTGCCGCCGTGCTCGACGTGCAGGACCGCGTGGCCGCGCTGCGGGTTCGGCTCGCGCAGGGGCTCGGAGAGCCGCGCGGACGCCGAGTAGACCTGCGTATGCCCTTCGTCGCCCTGGCTGGGCGCCTCGTGCTCGCGCGCGGGCGGCTTCACGAGCCGCGCCTGGATGCCGAACTCGCCGAGCCGCAGCCGGTCGTCGGTCCGGAACGTGATCTGCGGGCTCGTCATCAGCGCGATCCGCTCCCGGCGCGCGTGCTCGAGCAGGTAGCCGGACAGCTCACTGGCGAGCTCGTCCTCGTAGCCCTCGAACTGCTGGCGGTCCTGCTTGGACAGCCAGACCGCGTACTCGTTCGGCGCGTAGACCCGCGAGAGGGACTGCACCTTGTGCTCGTCCATCTCCTTCGTGAGCTTGCGCGCGATCTCCACAGGCCGCACCTCGGACTTGAAGGCACGCGAGAACGTGCCCTCGACGAGCCCAGCGAGCTTGGATTCGAGGTTGCGCAGTACGCTCATGCGCCGCTACGCGGATGGGAAGGCCATGATTGCCGGTGCACAGTATCCGCCTCGGCGTCACGGCTCCACCACCCCGGGCCGCCGGACGTGTGGGATCGCCACCGCCACCGCCCCGGCAAGGACGCTCGCGAGGATGACGCTGCGTGGCTCTGGAGCGCCGATCGCGTCCGTCACGGCGATCGTCGAGGCGCCCAGCGCGGCGGCCCAGGCGGACGCGCCGACGAGATCGAACGCGAACCACCGGCCGCGGACGATCCAGGGCAGGACGGCCGCGGCGACCGCCCAGACGGCGAGGTGCAGCAGTGCGCCGCTCTCGAAGATCGGCGCGAGCACCCGGTCCACCGCGTCGTCGGCCGTGGCCGGCGTGGCCGTGGGGGTGCCGGTGAAGAGGTCGCGGGCGACCAGCGGGGCCGCGAGCAGCGTCCACCAGGCGCCCAGCGCGCCGAGCGCGGCGCGCGTGAACCAGCCGCGGGCCCGGCCCGCCAGCGCGGGATAGGCGAGCGCGACGGTCGCCACACCGAGCAGCGGCGCGGCGGCGGGCAGCGTCCACGTCATCCCGTGGTGACGGAGGAGCAGTGGGACCGGGGCGAGCGCGCAGACGGCGAGCACCGCGGCGCCGGGCTGCTCGACCGAGACCGCGCCGATCGTCACGGCCGCGACCACGAGCCAGCCGAGGCGCGGGAAGAGCGCGACGGCGAGCACCGCGGCCAGGGCGCCGAGCGCGGGCTGCTCGGCCCAGGCGAGCGCGAGTGCGGACAGCCCACCGGCCGCGGCGGCGGCGAGCCCGCGCGCGAGGCCGCGGGGCAGCGGCGGCGCTTCACCCTCGAGCGGGTGACGGGCGACGGTCCCGCCCTCGTCGGAGACCTCGTTGAGCGCCGCGGCGAGCTCGTCGGCCAGCTCGTCGAGCGTGCCGCGCTCGGCGGGCTTGGGCCGGAGCGCGCGATCGATCGCGGCGCACAGCTCGGGCGGGAGGTCCTTGCGGGCGCGCTTGAGCGGCGGCAGGACGCTGCCGAGGCGCTTCGCGGTCGCGGCGGGGGAGCCGGCGCGCACGGGGTTGACGCCCGCGAGCGCCTCGTAGAGCACGAGCGCGAGGCTGTAGAGGTCGCAGCGATGGTCGATCCGCTTGCCCTCGGCCTGCTCGGGTGCCATGTACGCCAGCGTGCCGACGACGTCCCCGGTTCGCGTGAGCGGCTCGTCGCCCGCGAGGTGCGCGACCCCGAAGTCGGCGAGCTTGGCGACCCCCGCCGCGGAGCGGGGCGCGTCCGGGATGAGCACGTTCTGCGGCTTGACGTCGCGGTGCACGACGCCGCGCTCGTGCGCGTGGCTGAGCGCGCCGCACAGCGCCAGGCCGATCCGCAGCACGTCGCGGTCGCTCAACAGGCCGTCGGCGCTGAGGTCGTCGACGGTGCGCCCGTAGATCAGCTCGGAGACCAGGTACCGCGCCTGCTGGTCCTGCCCGGCGTCGAAGATCGCGACGATCCCGGGGTGGTCGAGGCGGCCGGCGGCGAGCGCCTCGCGCTGGGCCCGGACCGGATCACCGTGTCCGCCCGACGGGATCACCTTGACCGCGACGGCACGCTGGAGCCGCTCGTCCGTCGCGGCGTAGACCGTCCCGAACCCGCCGGCGCCCAGGCGCTGGCCGAGCCGGTAGCGGTTCAGGACGAGGTCGGCCGCGAACGTCGCCGGGAGCTCATCCGTGATCTCCATTGCAGGCGATTTCGCCGCAAAGGCGTACTTCCCTCCGATACCCCTGTCATCCTGGGACAACCAGCCGCCGCTGAGGAGACCCCTACTTTGTCCTTCTTCGACGAGGACGACGAGCCCACTCGCACCACCTCGCGTACACGCACCCAGGCGCGTGTCCGTCCCCGCTCCGCCCGGCCTTCCGGCTCTGGCGGCGCTCCCGATGCCCAGGCGCTGCTCGTGCGCCGCATCGTGGCGGTGGTTGCCGGCGCGTTCCTGCTGTTCGCGCTGTTCTTCATCGTGAAGTCGTGCAACAGCAACCGGCATGAAGCCGCGCTCAAGGACTACAACCGGCAGGTCGCGAACATCGCGACGGCGTCGCAGCAGACCGGCGACTCGCTGTTCAAGGCCCTCAGCGAGGCCGGCTCCGGGTCGCCGAACGACCTTTACCAGCGGATCATCGCGATGAAGAGCTCGGCCGACGGCTCGCTCAAGCAGGCGCAGGAGCTCAAGGTCCCCGGGGACATGACGGACGCGCAGCAGTCGCTGCTGATCGCGCTCGAGCTGCGCCGGGACGGACTGGAGGCGATCGCGGCGAAGATCCAGCCCGCGCTGGGCGACGAGGGTCAGGTCGCCAACGACGCGATCGAGGCCATCGCCGGTCAGAACCGGTCGTTCGACGCCTCGGACGTCCTGTACCAGGCACGCGTGCAGCGCTTCATCGACGACGCGCTCAAGAGCTCGGGCATCGGCGGGCAGACGCGGGCGAACTCGCAGTTCATGCGTGACATCTCCTGGGTGTCGCCCACGTTCGTGGCCTCCAAGCTCGGCAAGACGCTGTCCACGGACGGCGGTGACGGCGAAGGCAACACCGCGAGCGACGAGCCCACCGGGCCCGGCCTGCACGGCTCGGGGCTCAACGGCACCTCGTACGGCAACGTGAACCTGCAACCCGGCACGCCGAACCGGATGGTCTACACGGCCGACCAGCCGTTCACGGTCTCGTTCACCAACCAGGGCGAGAACGAGGAGTTCAACGTCGACGTGACGCTGAAGATCGCTCGCACGAGCGGCGGCGGCGGCACGATCACGCTGAAGGAGACCGTGCCCAAGATCTCCCCGCAGGAGAAGGTCACGGTGTCCCTGCCGCTCACCAAGGAGCCGGCGGCCGACACCGCGCTCACCATCACGGTCACCGTCGCCAAGGTCCCGGGCGAGGAGAAGACCGACAACAACAAGGCGACGTACCCCGCGATCTTCAGCCAGGGGTAGCCTCCGAGCCGTGTCGGAGTTCTCGGACGGGCCAGGCATCGTCGCGCTCGCCGCCGCGGGGGTCGCGGTGGTGGCGTTGGTCTGGCTGCTCGTCCTGAGCCTCCGGTTCCGGAAGCTGCGAGCGGCCCAGCGGCTGGTGCTCGGCGAGCACGGCCAGCAGGACCTCATCGCCCACGCGAGCGAGCTGCAGCGCGCCTTCTCCGCGCTGCATGCCCGCGTCGACGAGGTGTCCGAGCACCTCGCGGAGCGGATGGCGGCGGCCGAGGATCGCCTGGACGGCTCGATCGCCTACCGCGCCCTGGTGCGCTATGACGCGTACAACGAGATGTCCGGCCACCAGTCCACCACGCTCGCCCTGCTCGACGCCGATCACAATGGCGTCGTGATGTCGTCGATCGTGCACCGTGACTCGGCCCGCCTGTACTGCAAGCAGGTGCACGGCGGCCGCGGCGAGCACCAGCTCTCACCCGAGGAAGAAGAGGCCATACGCCTCGCGCTCGCCGGCGAGGTCGGCTCCGTGATGTTGGAGACGCACTAGCGGTGCCCGGCACAAGTACGGCGCATCGCTCGCGACTGCAACGGTCGTCGCTGCCGGTGCATCGTGGCCGGTCGCATACTGGTGGTACGTGTCCGGCCGCGGGGTGCCGGCAGCGGCGGGCGGGGCTCGCGAGAATGCGTCGTACTTGGGCTGGGTGCCGCTCTTGAGAGTTGCCTACCTGGGGCCGCCAGGCACGGTCAGCGACGAAGCCTTGACCGCGGCGGCGCCAGCTCTCGAAGGCGTGCCGCTGCCGACGCTGCGGGACGTCGTGATGTCCGTGCAGGAGGGCCGCTTCGAGCGGGCGCTCGTGCCGATCGAGAACGCGCTCGAAGGCGGCGTGGACCCCGTGCTGGACTGCCTCGCGCTCGAGGCGCACGACGTGGCGATCATCGGCGAGGTCGTGCACCCGGTCTCGTACTGCCTGGCGGCCGGCCGCGAGCTCGCGTTCGACGAGGTGACCGTCGTCCTCTCGCACCCGCAGGCGCTCGGGCAGTGCCAGACCTGGATCGCGACGAACCTGCCCCACGCCCGGGTCGTGCCCGCGGTGTCGACCGCCGACGCCGTGCGCGAGGTCGCGACGGACACGACCGGCACGCGCGTCGCGATCGGGCCGCGGCTCGCCGCCCGGCACTACGGCGCGTTGATGCTGGCCGAGGACCTCGAGGACGATCCCGGCAACGCCACGCGGTTCGGCTGGCTCGCCCGCGCGGAAGCCGCCCCGGCACCACCGCCGGACGGTCCCGGGAAGACGATGTTGATCTTCTGGGGCGCCGGCTCAGCCTCACCCGGGTGGCTCGTCTCCTGCCTGGCCGTGTTCGCCTTCGCGGGCGTGAACCTCGTGCGGATCGAGTCGCGTCCGTTGCGCCGGAAGATGGGCGAGTACATGTTCTTCCTCGATCTCGAAGGCTCGACGGGCACGCCCGCCGTGGAGAGCGCCGTCGCAGATCTCCATAAGCACGCCGAGGTGGTTCGAGTCCTCGGCTCGTTCGGGACGTGACTTCGCGGTCCGGAAGGACCGCTACACTCCCGCAGCAGATGGCTACAGCCGTCCCCCCAGGCCCACTGGGGTCCGTGCCGCCTGATGACCACCAGCGGCGCGGACCTGATACCGACGGCTCGCCAAGCCGTTGGAGCGGTGGTCGTGTGCTGGTGCTCAACGCTACGTACGAGCCCATCAACGTGTGCACGGTGCGGCGTGCCACGGTCCTTCTGCTGAAGGACAAGGCCGAAGTCGTCGAGGTCGGCACGGTCGACCTGCACTGGGCCACCGGCTCGCTGCCGCGCCCGGTCGTCATCCGCCTGGTCACCTACGTGCGGATCCCGCGGGACTCGCACAAGCGCAAGATCACGCGCCGCGCCGTGTTCGCCCGCGACGGCTGGATGTGCCAGTACTGCGGCGCCCGCACGAGCCTGACGGTCGACCATGTGATCCCCCGCTCCAAGGGCGGCGGGTCCGGCTGGGACAACATCGTCGCGGCCTGCGCGCCGTGCAACCGCCGCAAGGCCGACCGCCTGCCGCACCAGATCCACATGCACCCGCGGACCAAGCCGCACACCCCGGGCGCCCACATCTTCATCCAGCTCGCGTCGCCGACCATCCCGGCGACCTGGCGGCAGTACTTGCCCCAAGCCGCCTGAATTCCGGCGTAGTGCCACGCGCTCTGGGGAACTAGAGCGCGTGCAATGGCTTCGACACCCTCACCTGCCGCGGGGCCTTCTCTCGCGGGTCGTATCGCCGCCGCGATCGCGCTGACGATCGCGTTCTACGTGCTTGCCCTCGTCATCGGCGTCGGGCTGATCGCCGGCCCGATCATCGGCTGGGCGAACGGCACGGGCAACATCTTCCTCACGATCACCGCGTTCTTCCTCGGCGGATCGATCCTGTACGCGATCGTGCCGCGGCGCAGCCAGTTCGTGCCACCCGGCGTCAAGCTCACCGACGCGACGGCGCCGGACCTGATGCGGCTCATCCGCGAGGAGGCCGAGGCCGGCGACGAGCCGATGCCCGACGATGTCTTCGTGGAGCTCGGGGTCAACGCGGCGGTGACGCAGGCCAAGGGCGGACGGCGCGTGCTGGTGGTCGGCCTCTCGCTGGTCCAGGCCTTGACCGAGCGGGAGCTGCGCGGCGTGATCGCCCACGAGTTCGGGCACTACCGCGGCGGCGACCTGAAGGCCGGCCCGTTCATCTGGCGCACGCGCGCCACGATCGGCCGGACGATCGACCAGCTCAGCGACGAGGACGGCAGCGAGTCGTGGACGCAACGGCTCGTCCGGCTCCCGTTCATCTGGTACGGGAAGGCGTTCATGCGGATCACGTCGGCGATCTCGCGCCGGGAGGAGTTCGCCGCGGACCGCTGCGCCGTCGAACGGGTCGGGCGCGATGTGCACTGCTCCGCGCTGCGCAAGGTCCGTGGCCAGGCCGCCGCGTTCGACGCCTACTGGCAGCAGGAGGTCGTCGCCGTGCTGGAGGCCGGGCGCCGGCCACCGATCGCCGAGGGCTTCATGCGCTTCATGGCCGACGAGGAGGTCCGCGACTCACGCGACGCGTTCGTCGAGGAGTCGCTGAAGCGCAAGACCGACCCGTACGACTCGCATCCGTCCCTCGCGGAGCGGATCGCGGCGGTCGACTCGCTGCCCGCGGGTGAGCCCGACCACTCGCCGCCGGCCGTGGCGCTGCTCGCCGACCCGGAGACGCTCGAGCGCGACGTCCTGGAGGACCTGATCGGCGAGCAGGCGGCCGAGTTCACGTCCGTGAGCTGGGACGACGTCGGCGTCGAAGTGTACGGCGCGCGGGCCCGCGCCAACGCGGAGCAGTTCGCCGACTTCCTCGAGGGCGCGACGATCGGGACCGTCCCCGAGACGCTCGAGACGGTGCCGGCGACGGCCTACGAGCTGGTGGACCGCGACACGGACCAGCAGCCGTACGCCGAGCACGTGCTGACCTCGGTGCTCGGCGACGCGGTCCTGGCCACGCTCCACGCGCACGGGTGGGACCTGCACGCCCCGCCGGCCGAACCGGTCAGAGCCGTGCGCGGCGAGCACGCGTTCGTGCCGATGCAGACCGTCCACGCGCTGCGCGACGGGAAGCTGACCGCGGACGCGTGGCGGGCGCAGGTGGCCGGGCTCGGCGTCACCGACCTGCCGCTCGGCGTCGGCGCGCGCCAAACGGCCACCGCTTAAAAGGACGAGGCCCCCGTCGACAAACGGGGGCCTCGCGAACAACCTGCTGGACTTCTGCCGTCGCCGAACTTTCTAGCGGCCAGAGGGACTACTCCTGGCATCGACTACGGCGGTGCACCGGTGTGGATTCCGCTAAACGCGGGGTCCAGCGCCGGCTGGTCTAGCGGCCGGGCACCTCCAGGGTCCCACAAGAACTGTCACTCAACTTCGGACCACCCCCTTTCTCTGGTGATTCGAAGAGTACAGAACCAGCCGACGGAAAACGACGGTTAGGTCGTCTCCTGACCATCCTGGTCGTCCGACGGGGTCTCCGGAGTGTCCTCACTGACCGGCTCGGACGGCTCCGCGCCACCCTCCTCGACGTCGATCTGGATCGGCAGCTCCTCGTCCGGCACCGCGGCGGTGGTGGACGACTCGCTCTCCACGACCAGCGCGACGGCGGACACGCTGTCGCCGGCGCGGAGGTTCATCACCTTCACGCCCTGAGAGGCCCGGCCGTAGCGGTTGATGCCGCGCACCGAGGTCCGCTGGACCATGCCGTTCTGGGAGATGAAGACGAGCTCCTCGTGCTCGCGGACCACCAGGGCACCGGCGAGCAGGCCCTTGGTCTCCGTGAACGTGATCGTCTTGACGCCCTTGGCGCCACGCGACGTGAGCCGGTACTCGTCCACGGACGTCCGCTTGCCGTAGCCACCCTCGGTCACGACGAGCAAGTCCTGGCCGGGGCGCGCGACGTCCATCGCCAGGACGTAGTTGTCCTTGTCGGCGACGTCCATGCCGCGGACGCCGCTGGTGTCGCGGCCCATCGCGCGGGCGTCCGACTCCTTGAAGCGCACCGCGAGGCCGGCGTGCGAGACGATCAGGATCTCGTCTTCCTCGTCCACGCGCCGCACGGCGACGAGCTCGTCGTCCTCGCGGATGTTGATGGCGATGATGCCGTCGGCGCGGATCGGCGTGTTGTACGCCTGGAACGCGGTCTTCTTCACCGTGCCGTTGCGGGTGGCGAACATGATGTACGGGGCTTCCGAGAAGTCCCGCGTCGCCAGCACCGACTGGACCCGCTCGCCCTCGCGGAGCGGCAGCACGTTGCCGAGGAAGCGGCCCTTGGAGGTGCGGCTCATCTCGGGCAGGTCGTAGACCTTGGACCGGTAGACCTTGCCGCGGTTCGTGAAGAACAGCAGGTAGTCGTGGGTCGAGGACACGAACAGGTGCTCGATGAAGTCCTCGTCCTTCATGTCCATGCCGATGATCCCGACGCCGCCGCGCCGCTGGGCGCGGTAGGTGGCGAGCGGCAGGGACTTGATGTAGCCCGTGTTCGTGATCGAGATGACCATCTGCTGGTCGGCGATCAGGTCCTCGATGTCGATGTCGTCCTCGGACGGGGCGATCTTCGTGCGGCGCTCGTCGCCGTAGCGGTCGGAGATCTCCGTGAGCTCGGTCTTGATCAGCTCGAGGACCATGTCCTCGTTGCCGAGCAGCTCCTTGAGCTCGCGGATGCGCTCCATCTTGTCCGAGTGCTCCTGGCGCAGCGTGTCGGCCTCGAGGCCGGTGAGCTGCTGCAGACGGAGCTCGAGGATGGCCTGGGCCTGCACGTAGGAGAGCTCGAAGCGCTCCATCAGGCCCGTGCGCGCAGTGTCGCGGTCCCGCGAGGAGCGGATGAGGGCGATGATCGCGTCGATGTGATCGAGGGCGATCAGCAAGCCCTCGAGCACGTGGACGCGGCGCTCCAGGCCCTTCAGCTCGTGCTTGGCCCGCCGCACGATGACCTCGCGCTGGTGGCGGACGTAGTACTTGATGACGTCCTTCAGGCCCAGCAGGCGCGGCACGTTCTCGACGAGCGAGACCATGTTCACGCCGAACGTGGTCTGCATCGGCGTGTGCTTGTAGAGCTTGTTGAGCACGACCTTCGGGTTCGCGTCGCGCTTGAGCTCGATCACGACCCGCATGCCGTTGCGGTCCGAATGGTCCTGGACGTCGGAGATCTCGGTGAGCTTCTTCTCCGCGACCAGCTCGGCGATCTTGCGGATGACGCCGCCGTCGCCGCCCTTCTTGACCATGAACGGCAGCTCGGTGACGACGATCGCCTCGCGGTTGCCGCGGATCTGCTCGTAGTGCGCGGTCGCGCGGACACGGACACGGCCGCGGCCGGTCTCGTACGCGTCGCGGATCCCGCTGAGGCCGAGGATGACGCCGCCGGTGGGGAAGTCCGGGCCCTTGATGTGCTGCATCAGCCCGGTCGTGTCGATGTCCGGGTTGTCGATGAACGCGATGGTCGCCGCGATCGTCTCTTTGAGATTGTGCGGCGGGATGTTCGTCGCCATGCCGACGGCGATGCCGGACGAGCCGTTGACGAGCAGGTTCGGGAACCGCGCCGGCAGGACGAGCGGCTCCTGCTCGGAGCCGTCGTAGTTCGGGCCGAAGTCGACGGTGTCGGCGTCCAGGTCGCGCAGCAGCTCGCGCGCGATCGGCGCCAGCCGCGCCTCGGTGTACCGCATGGCCGCGGCCGGGTCGTCGTCGACCGAGCCGAAGTTGCCCTGGCCGTCGACGAGCGGGTAGCGCAGGGAGAAGTCCTGCGCCATGCGGACGATCGTGTCGTAGATCGCCGAGTCGCCGTGCGGGTGGTACTTGCCCATGACGTCGCCGACGATGCGGGCCGACTTCACGTACGGGCGGTTCGGCTGCAGGCCGTTCTCGTGCATCGAGAACAGCGCGCGGCGGTGGACGGGCTTCAGGCCGTCACGGACGTCGGGCAGCGCGCGCCCGACGATGACGGACATCGCGTAGTCGAGGTAGGAGGAGCGCATCTCCTCCTCGAGCCCGCGGGGCTCGACGTTTCCGGACTGAATGGTGGTCGACATGCTTTACCTGGGAGCTAGACGTCGAGGGTGGCGACGCGGGCGTTTTCCTCGATGAACTCGCGGCGTGGCTCGACCTTGTCGCCCATCAGCATCGTGAAGAGGCGGTCGGCCGCGGCGGCGTCGTCCATCGTGACCTGCGCGAGCGTCCGCGAGGTCGGGTTCATCGTGGTGTCGGCGAGCTGCTCGGCGTTCATCTCGCCGAGGCCCTTGAAGCGCTGCAGCTTGACGCCCTTGGCCGCCACGGTCATCACGGCGCGGCGCAGCTCCTCGAAGGAGGCGGCCTCGTCGGTCTCGTTGCCGAGCTTGACGCTGAACGGCGGTGCGCCGGCGAGCTTGAGCAGGTCGATGTGCACGCGCAGCAGCTGGCGGTACTCGTTGGCCGTGAACATCGACGTTCGCAGGCGATGCGTGCGGGCCAGGTTGGACCGGCGCTCCGTCGCCTTCACGCGGATGAGGTTCTCGTCCTGCGAGATGAGCTCGGTGAAGAACGGGTCGGTCTCGATGACCTCGCGGCCCAGCAGCTCGAGCAGCGCCTCGGGGGTGCGGATCTCGTTGTCGAGGATCTGCGACTCCTCCAGGAACTGCACGACCTCGTGGCCGTGCTCGGCCCTCAGCGCCGACGACCAGCCCTCGTACTGCTTGAGCAGGCGCGAGTAGCGCTGCCAGCGCACGTCCGTGAGCTTGAAGGCGCGGCCCTCGTTGTCGGCGATCTCGAACTTCTCGAGCTTGTCGTTGAGCAGGATCGCCTCCAGCTCGGAGTCCTTCTCGATGTAGCGGTCCTGCTTGCCCTGCGTGACCTTGTACAGCGGCGGCTTGGCGATGTAGATGTGGCCGGCCTCGACCAGATCCTGCATCTCACGGAACAGCAGCGTGAGGATGAGCGTCCGGATGTGGGCGCCATCGACGTCGGCGTCCGTCATCAGGATGATCTTGTGGTACCGGAGCTTGCTGATGTCGAACTCGTCACGCACGCCGGTGCCGAACGCGGTGATCATCGCCTGGATCTCCGTGTTCTGGAGGACCTTGTCGATGCGCGCCTTCTCGACGTTGAGGATCTTGCCGCGCAGCGGGAGGACGGCCTGCGTGGAGCGGTCTCGCCCCTGCTTGGCCGAGCCGCCGGCGGAGTCGCCCTCCACGATGAAGAGCTCGGCGATCTCCGGCTCCTTGACCATGCAGTCGGCGAGCTTGCCCGGGAGGCCCATGCCGCCCAGCGCGGACTTGCGGACGGACTCGCGGGCCTTGCGGGCCGCGGCGCGAGCGCGGGAGGCGTCGACGGCCTTGCGGACGATCCGGTCGGCTTCCTTCGGGTTCTCCTCGAGGAACTCGGCCAGCTTCGCGTTCACGACGGAGGCGACGAAGCCCTGCATGCCCGGGTTGCCGAGCTTGGTCTTCGTCTGGCCCTCGAACTGCGGCTCCTCGAGCTTGGCCGAGATGACCGCGGCCAGGCCCTCGCGGATGTCCTCGCCCTCGAGCGCCTTGTCCTTGTCCTTGAGCAGGCCGGAGCTGCGCGCGTAGCGGTTCAGCGTGCCGGTGAGCGCGGAGCGGAAGCCCGACAGGTGCGAGCCGCCCTCATGGGTGTTGATGTTGTTCGCGAACGAGAACACCGACTCCTGGTAGGTGCCGTTCCACTGGAGCGCGACCTCGACGGCGCCGTTGCGGTCGTCCTCACCCTCGAAGAAGATGACCTTGCCCGCCGGGTCCTTGTTTTCGTTGATGTAGTGGACGAAGTCCTCGATGCCGCCCTCGGCGAAGAACTCGCGGCTCTTCTTCTCCTCGCCGCGCTCGTCCGTGATCGTGATCCGGAGGCCGCGGGTGAGGAAGGCGGTCTCGCGCAGGCGCTGCTCGAGGGTGCCGTAGTCCATCTCCAGCGTCTCGAAGACGTCGCCGTCGGGACGGAAGTGGATGGTGGTGCCGGTCTCCTCCGTCGCCTCGCCCTGCACGAGCTCCGCCTGCGGGAAGCCGCGGACGTAGGTCTGGCGCCAGGCGTAGCCGTCGCGCATGACGGTGACGTTGAGCTCGTCCGACAGCGCGTTGACGACGGACACACCCACGCCGTGCAGACCGCCGGAGACCTTGTAGCCGCCACCCTCGCCGAACTTGCCGCCGGCGTGCAGGACGGTGAGCACGACCTCGAGGGCGGACTTGCCCTCCTTCTCCATCTTCGCGACCGGGATGCCGCGCCCGTTGTCCGTGACGGTGACGGAGTTGTCCGGGTGGATGGTGACCGTGACCGTGTCGCAGTAGCCGGCCAGCGCCTCGTCGACCGAGTTGTCCACAACCTCATACACGAGGTGATGCAGACCACGGACACCGGTCGAGCCGATGTACATGCCCGGCCGCTTGCGAACGGCTTCGAGACCCTCCAGGACGGTGATGTCCTGGGCGTCGTAGCCGGGCTGCATATTGCCGTTCTGGGGATCGCCGGTGCTCAAGGGTCTCCTTCGTCCACACACAAGCGACGCCCCGGCCGGACAGTGCGTCCGAGGCCGGGGCGTGGCCAATCGTTGCGGCAAATATTAGCAGTCCACCGGGATCGAAATAACGACGCGCGCGCGTACCACACGATTCCGGTTTGTCAAGACTTAGGAGCGGTTCGCCTGAGCTTTGAGTCGGGTGATCGCGGGCTGCCCGAGCGCCGCGTTCAGACGCTCCACGACGAGCTCCGACATCAGCTGGAGCTCGTTCGCCTGGACCGAGCTGTCACACGCCACGACGAGCTCTCCGTCGCGTTCGTAGCGCGGTTCACACGTGTTCGCGAACGCCCCGGCGACCGCGGGCCAGTGGCGCTGGATCTTGGCCAGCAGCGTCGCCGGCTCGAGCCGATCGCCGACCACGTCGAGCGCGAACGAGATCGGGCGTGGGCTTCGCCGGCGCCTCACACCGGGAGCTCGGATCGAATCTCGCCGTCGACGATCTCGATGCGGGTCACGTCGGGCTCCTCCCCGCCGGGCACGTGCTCGAGCTCGGTGGTCGTGATCACAGCCTGCCCCTCGCGGCGCAGGAGGTCCACCAGACGGCCGCGGCGGGTCGCGTCCAGCTCCGACATCACGTCGTCGAGCAGGATCAGCGGAGCGGCCCCGTGCTCGGCGGCCAGCTCCTCGCGCTCGGCGAGCAGCAGCGCGAGCAGGCCGAGGCGCTGCTGACCGCGCGAGCCGTAGGACCGCAGCTCACGCCCTTCGCGCTTGAACCCGAGGTCGTCGCGGTGCGGCCCGTGGCCGGTGAAGCCGCGTTCGAGGTCGGAGTCCACGCGCTCGGCGAGCTCGGCGGCCAGCGCCTCCGCGGTGTCGGCCGACGACCGCGGCTTGAAGCGCAGCTCGACCACGCCCTCGAGGCCCAGCGCCTGTGCATGCTGTGCATAACGAGGGCGAAGCCTGTCGACGGTGGCGGCGCGATCGGCCATCAGCGCCACGCCGTGGCGGGCGAGCTCCGCGTCCCAGGCCGGCAGCGAGGCCCGTGACGCGCGGCCGGCGCGGATGCTGGCGAGCAGCGCGTTGCGCTGCGCCAGGGCGGCGCTATAGGAGCGACGCGTGCCCGCACGCGAGGGCCAGAGCGCCGCGACGACCTGGTCCAGGTGGGCGCGACGCAGCGCCGGGGCGCCGAGCACAAGCTCCAGCCGGTCGGGCAGGAAGACCGAGACGAGCGGCCGCGCGCCGGTGCCGACGAGGTTCTCCACCGGCGCGCCGTCGGCCTTCAGCCGCTTGGCCTCCCCGGGCTTGAAGCCGACCGTCACCTCGTGGCGGCCGAGCCCGTCCTCGCTCGTGAGCTCCAGCCGCGTCAGCTCCGCGCCGAAGCGGACGACCTCGCGCTCGTTCGACGTCCGGCACGAGCGGGCGGTGCAGGCGAAGTAGATCGCCTCCAGCAGGTTCGTCTTCCCGGCGCCGTTGCGGCCGGTGATGACGGTGAGTCCCGGGCCCAGCCGGACTTCCGCAGCGGTGTATGTGCGGAAGTCTCGGAGGCTAAGCCCGGTCAGGATCAAACGTTGAGGCGGATTGGCATCAGGAGGTACTGGAACCCGGCACCGTCATCGAGGAGGCCGGGGCGCAGCGGCGAGATGAGCTTGATGATCACGTCACCGTCGATGGCGTCCAGGCCGTCGCGCAGGAACTCCGGGTTGAACCCGATCTCCAGCGGCTCGCCGGCGAACGGGACGGGGATCGTCTCGCGCGCCTCGCCGACGTCCGGCGTGCGGGCCGACACCGTCAGCTCGCCCTCGGTGAACGCGAGCCGCAGCGGCGCGTTCTTCTGCGCCAGCAGCGAGATGCGCCGGACGACCTCGCCGACCTCGCCACCGGCAAGGCGCAGCTCGTGCTCGTACGTGTCGGGCAGCAGCTGGCGGTAGTTCGGAAACTGGCCGTCGATCAGCCGCGAGGACAGCACGATGCCGCCGGCCGCGAACACGACCTGGTTGGCGCGCACGGAGACGTTGAGGATCTCCGCGTTCTCGTGCTGGACGATGCGCGTGAGCTCCTGCAGCGCACGAGCCGGCACGTTGGCCTCGAAGCTGCCGGCCAGCGGCGCTTCGAGCTTGGTCTCCTTGACCGAGAGCCGGTAGGAGTCGGTCGCGACCATCCGCAGCTCGTCGCCCGCGGCCGAGACGAGGATGCCGGTGAGCACCGGGCGCGTCTCGTCGCGTGACGCCGAGCGGGCGACCATGTTCACGGTGCTGACGAACGCGGCGCCCGGAACCTCGACGACGTCGCCGTCGACCTCCGGGAACGGCGGGAAGTCCTCCAGCCGCAGCGTGCGGATGTGGAACGAGGCGGTGCCGCCGAGGATCTCGACGTCCTGCTCGACGGGCCGCAGCTCGAGCGAGACCTCCTTGCCGGGCAGGGCGCGGACGACGTCCACGACCAGGCGGGCCGGGAGCACCAGGGAGCCTTCGCGGACGACTTCGCCTTCGAGCGGCACGCGCAGGCCGATCTCCATGTCGGTCGCGCGCAGCTCGATCCCGTCCTTGGTGGCGAGGAGCTGAACGCCGGACAGCGCCTGGACGGCGCTGCGCGTGGATGCGGCGCGCGTGACCGTCTGCAGCTGGGCGAAAAGCGCGTCGCGCCGGGTGGTGATCTTCATTCGGCTGCCGCCTTACGCGTCGAGATCGGGTGATGAATCAGTTCAGTGGTCATCGAGGCTGTTCAGTGTGTGCACAAGCCTGACGAAGCCCGCTCCAGAGCGGACGTGGCCTGTGCATGAACTGTCGAAGTCTGTCAGGAGTGCCGGACCGCATCAGTGACCACCCAGTGACCGGAGCAGGTTGTGCACAGCCTCGTAGGCCTCGCGGTCGGACGCCATCCGCTCCGTGGTGCGGCGGCAGGCGTGCAGGACGGTGGTGTGGTTGCGGTTCCCGAACGCGCGTCCGATCGTCGGCAGCGTGGCGCCGGTCAGCTCGCGCGCGAGGTACATGGCGACCTGGCGGGCGAGTGCGGCGGGCTGGGTCCGGCTCGAGGAGAGCAGGGCGTCCATCGAGACGCCGAACGCCTCACACGCCTGTTCCTGGATCTCCTGGATGGTCGGGATCGCCTTCTTCTTGGTCAGCTCGGGGTAGAGGCCCGCGAGAACCTCGCGGGCGAGCTCGGCGGTGACCGGCCGGCCTGTGAGCGAGCCGAAGGCGACCACGCGGATGAGCGCGCCCTCGAGCGCGCGGATGTTCGCGTCCACGCGGTCGGCGATCAGGTCCAGCGCGGCCGGGTCGACCTCGCCGACGTCATCCTGCGCGACCCGCTTGCGCAGGATCGTCAGGCGCGTGGCGTGGTCGGCCGGCCGGACGTCGCACACGAGCCCGGCCTCGAAGCGCTCGCGCAGCCGGTCCTCGAGCGCGTCCATATCGCGCGGGAGCCGGTCGGAGGTGAGGACGAGCTGGGCGCCGGCCTGGTGCAGGACGTTGAAGGTGTGGAAGAACTCCTGCTCGGTCTTCGCCTTCTGGGCCAGGAACTGGACGTCGTCGACGAGCAGGACGTCGACGCCGCGGTACGCGCCTTTGAAGGCCTCCATGTCCCCGCCCTGGATCGCGGCGACGAAGTGGTCGGTGAACGCCTCGGCCGTCGTGTAGCGGGCGGTCATGCCGCCGCCGTGGTCGTGGACGTAGTTCGCGATCGAGTGCAGCAGGTGGGTCTTGCCGAGGCCGGGTGGCCCGCAGATGAACAGCGGGTTGTAGGCGAGGCCCGGGGTCTCGGCCACGGCCAGGGCGGCCGCGTGCGCGAGCCGGTTGCTCTCGCCGATGACGAACTGGTCGAAGGTCAGGCGCGGGTTCAGCTGCTGCGACGCGGGCGCCTGCACGCGGGGGGTCGGGGCGGCCGGCGTCGCGGGCGGCGCCTCTTCGGGGTCGGCGATCCGGACCGTTGCCCCGGGCCCGAGCACGGTCTCCGCGCAGGCGGTGAGGACGCGGCCGAACCGGGTCTGCGCCCACGAGCGGACATCGTCGGGCGCCTCGAGGACGATCGTCGTCCCGTCGATCTCCCGGAAGCCCATGCGCTCGAGCCAGATGTGCCAGGTGGACTCGTTGACCGCCTTGCGGAGCTCACCGCGGAAGCGGTGCCAGACAGTGGCGGAGTCGAGGGCTGACACGGGCGCGGAAGAACCTCCTCGGCGGGACCGAGGACGGGGATGAGGCTGGAAAAGGGGGCCGCGAGACGGCCGGAGCGCGAACATAGCAAAGGGTCGGGAGCCCGATACGCCCCTTCCCCGGAGGGCTCCGCAAATCGCGCACGAATGTGAACGCGGACGTTGTCCACATCTGTCCGCAGCATGTGCATTGCCCTGTGCACGGGCTCGGCGTTGTATCCTTCTTCGCCGCCGCGCAGCGTGCTCGGCTCGGTGCTGCGCCGAGCCACGCGAACCATCCCGGCCCGCGGCTAAGGAGTCCACGAACTGTGAAGCGCACCTATCAGCCCAAGAAGCGCAAGCGCGCCCGCACCCACGGGTTTCGTCAGCGTATGAGCACCAAAGCGGGTCGCATCGTCCTGAAGCGACGTCGCGACAAGGGCCGCAAGCGGCTCAGCGTCAGCGACAAGTAGCCCAAGACCGTTGCGCGATCGCGCCCCCCGTCGCCGCAGGTTGTCCCGCAGCGCGGAGTTCGAGCGCGTCTATCGCCAGGGTCGTTCCAAGGGCAACCGCTTTCTCGTCCTCTACGCGTTCCCACGCGAGGAGGACGAGCGCCGTGAGGAGCAGGACGGGCCGCGTCTGGGCCTGTCCGTCTCCCGCAAGGTCGGCGGCGCCGTCGACCGCAACCGGGTCAAGCGCGTGCTGCGCGAGGCGTTCTGGCAAGAGGCCGAGCGGCTGCCGGCCACCTCGGACTACGTCGTCGTCGCGCGCCCGGACGCGAAGGACCTCGCCGAGCGTGAGGGCACCGAAGGTGTGCGCCTCCAGCTCGCGGAGCTCGTGGACGGCCTTGGCGGCACGTCCGCGTGAAGGTCCTGGCCCTCGGCCCGATTCGCTTCTACCAGCGGTTCATCTCGCCGGCGTTTCCACGCCGGTGCAAGTATCACCCCACTTGTTCGCAGTACGCGGTCCAAGCCATCCAGCGCTATGGCATCCTGAGGGGCGGCGCCCTCGCGGCGTGGCGTCTCCTGCGCTGCAACCCGTTTAGCCACGGCGGTTACGACCCCGTGCCCGTCCGTGACACCTCTCCCGTTAGCTAACTCGTGATCAACCTCTTCGCTGATGCCCACGGTGGCACGCCGATCATCCAACCGCTGATCGACTTCTTCCACTGGATCCTGCTCTTCATCCACGACGAGCTGATCGGTTCCTGGGGCTGGTCGATCATCGCCCTCACCGTGCTCGTGCGCGCGTGTCTTCTCCCGCTGACCTTCAAGCAGTTCCACTCGATGCAGCGCCTTGCGCACCTGCAGCCCGAGATGAAGAAGGTCCAGGAGAAGTTCAAGGGCGACAAGGAGCGCATGAACCAGGAGATGATGAAGTTCTACCGCGAGAACAAGGTGAATCCGTTCGCCTCGTGCCTGCCGATGCTGGCGCAGTTCCCGGTCTTCATCTCGCTGTACTACATGCTCCGCATCGATCTGCGGTACGACATCTGCCCGCAGATCAACAACGGCCGCGAGAGCCCGATCCCGTGTGGATCGGACGACGCGTCGCAGTTCCTGTTCATCAGCGACCTGACGGACAAGGCGACCGGCGGCACCCTCGCGATCCTGATCATCCTGTACGTCGGCTCGCAGCTGCTGTCCACGCTGCTGATGTCGACGACGACGGATCGCACGCAGCGCCTGATCTTCATGGCGCTGCCGTTCATCTTCGTCCTGTTCGTCATCCAGTTCCCGGCCGGCCTGCTGGTCTACTGGATCACGACGAACATCTGGACGATCGTGCAGCAGGCGATCATCAAGAAGCGCCTCGGCCCGATGCGTCCGCCGCTGGCCGAGGGCGAGAAGCCGCCGAGCCTGTTCGACAGCTTCAAGCAAGCGAGCCCGGCGACGGCCGCCGTGCCCGAGAAGAAGCCGAAGGTCCGCGGCGAGGAGCCCAGGGGCAAGACGGCCGGACCGCCGCCGAGATCACCGCGTAAGAAGAAGAAACGTTCTGGGAGGCGTCGATGAGCGATTCCGCCGATCGCGTGCGGGACCTGCTGGAGCACGTGAGCGATGCGCTCGCGCTGGATGCGGACGTCGTCATCGAGGAGGAGGGCCGGATCATCAAGGCCACGCTCGAAGGCGACGACCTCGGTCTGTTCATCGGCCGTCACGGCCAGACGATCGATGCCGTCCAGCACTTGGCGTTCAAGACCGCGACGCGGGATCAGCCGCCGTCCGCGGGTGTGCGCGTGGTCGTGGACGCCGCCGGCTACCGGGAGCGTCGCGAGCTCGCGCTGCAGCGGCAGGCCGATGAGGCCGCTGCCGAAGCGGTGCGCTCCGGCCGTCCGGTCGCGCTCGACGCCATGAGCGCGACGGAGCGCAAGGTCGTGCACGAGTACCTGAAGGACCGCGAGGACGTGGAGACCTACTCCGAGGGCGCTGAGCCCGATCGTCACCTCGTGGTTGCTCCGCTGGACAGCTAGTCCGCGTTTCACGTGAAACGTCTCGAGGAGGTCGCGCCGGCGCACGCCGTCGAGCCGCTGGCGCGGATCCTCGGGCTGCAGTCGGTCGACCCGACCGCGTCGACCACGGTCCGTGACCCGGCCGAGGCGGTCGGCCGACACGTTGCCGACTCGCTCTCCGCGCTGCCGTTGCCCGCGGTGAGAGGCGCCCGGCGGATCGCGGACCTTGGCTCCGGCGCCGGCTGGCCCGGTCTCGCCCTGGCCGCCGCCCTGCCCGACGCCCACGTGTGGCTCGTCGAGAGCGCGATCCGCCACTGCCGGTACCTGGAGCGGGCCGTCGAGATCAGCGAGCTCACGAACGTGAGCGTCGTGCATGCCCGGATCGAGGAATGGAGCGGCGAGCACGACCTCGTGACGGCTCGCGCGCTGGCCGCGCTGCCGGTGCTCGTCGAGTACGCCGCGCCGCTGCTGGAGCTCGATGGACACTTCGTCGCGTGGAAGGGCGCCGTGTCCGAGGAGGAGGCGGCCGCCGGCGCGCTGGCCGCGGACATCGTGGGCCTCGAGTTGGTCGAGCGCGTTGCCGTAGCCCCGTACGCGGGCGCGCGGGACCTTGCCCTGCACGTCTTCCGCAAGATCGCTGTCACGCCCGATCGCTTCCCGCGGCGGGCCGGCATGGCGACCAAGCGTCCGCTGGCCTGAGCTCCGCGCAAATAGCGCGTTTCACGTGAAACGCTCGGCGGGGTGTTTCACGTGAAACACGCGGGTCCGACCGAACCCGCCGCTAGCTTCGGAGTCCGCATGGGCACCATCTACGCGATCGCGAATCAGAAGGGCGGGGTCGGCAAGACGACCACCGCGGTGAACGTCGCCGCGTGCATCGCCGCCGCCGGCTACGAGACGCTCGTCGTGGACGTCGATCCGCAGGGCAACGCCACCGTGGGCTTGGGCGTCGCCCGAGAGGGCGTGGGGGTCTATGACGTCCTCGGAGGGGACGTTTCCGCCCGGGAAGCCGTCCGCGCGACGGACATCGAGCGGCTCTCCATCCTGGTCTCGACGCCCGACCTCGCCGGCGCGACCATGGAGCTGCCGCGGCTCCCCGGGTCCGAGCGCCGCCTGCGTGAGGCGCTCGAGCCGCTCCGCGAGGACTACGCGTTCATCCTCCTGGACTGCCCGCCGTCCCTCGGGCCGTTGACCGTCAACGCCCTGGTCGCTGCCGAGCGGGTCATCGTCCCGGTTCAGACGGAGTACTTCGCGCTGGAGGGCCTCGCCGGCCTGCTGGACACGCTGTCGCTGATCCAGCGCGACCTGAACCCGCGCCTGACGGTCGCGGGGATGCTCCTGACGATGCACGACGCGCGCACGAAGCTGGCCCAGGATGTCGAGCGCGAGGTCCGCGCCCACTTCCCGGCGCTCGTGTTCGACACCGTCATCCCGCGGAACGTCCGCCTGGGCGAGGCGCCGAGCTACGGCATCCCCGTCATCCATCACGATCCGCACTGCTCCGGGGCCGAGGCCTACTTCGAGCTCGCCAAGGAGGTGGCCGCGCGTGGCTGAGCGTCCCCGCGGCATGGGTCGCGGCCTCGCCGCGATTCTCGCCCCCACCGAAGGTGTCGCGCCGGCGGCGGAGCTGCGTCAGCTCCCGGTCGACCTGATCGCGCCGAACCCGCGCCAGCCGCGGCAGGTGTTCGACGAGGCGGCACTCCTGGGCCTCTCGGAGTCGGTCAAGGAGCGCGGCGTCCTCCAGCCCGTCCTCGTCCGGCCCTGTCCGGGTGGCTCCTACGAGCTCATCGCGGGTGAGCGCCGGTGGCGCGCCGCCCAGCTCGCCGGCCTGGAGGTCGTTCCGGCCGTCGTCCAGCCGCACGAGGACCGTGAGTCGCTCGAGATCGCCCTGATCGAGAACATGGCCCGCGAGGACCTCAACCCGATCGAAGAGGCCCGCGCCTGCTCGCTGCTCGTGGACGAGCTCGGCCTCACCCGGGAGGAGGTCGGCCGCCGCGTCGGCCGCTCTCGCGTCGCCGTCTCGAACCTCCTGCGCATCCTGGACCTCCCGGACGAGGTCCTGGACATGCTCATCGAGGGTCGGCTCACCGAGGGCCACGGGCGCGCGCTCCTGATGGCGCCCGATCACGGCGACCGCCGCCGGCTCGCCCGTAGCGCCGCCGACGAGGAATGGACGGTCCGCGAGACCGAGGCCCGCGCGCGGGAGACCACACGCCCGGCTGAGCCCGTAAAGGCCGGCCGTGAGCTGCATCCGGACCAGGAGGAGGCCGCATCCCGGATCGGCGACGTCTTCCTACGGGCGTTCGGCGCCGACGTGAAGGTCAAGCCGCGAGGTGCGGGCTACACCGTGGCTCTGACCTTCGAGTCCCTGGACGAAGCTCTGGAACTCGCGTCACGATTCGACCGCGCATAAGGCCTCAGGGTCGCTATCATGCCGCCTCGCGGGCGATTAGCTCAGTCGGTTAGAGCGCTTCTCTGATAAGGAAGAGGTCCCAGGTTCGAATCCTGGATCGCCCACTCGCAAGGCCACCCCACGGGTGGCCTTTCTCGTGCTTGGGGTGCGTATGCGTTTCGCCTGGATCGACGAGCGGCCGTTCAACTACGAGGGACCGAACGGGCTCACAGGCTGTGACGTCGAGCTGGCCAAGGCGGCCTTCGCCGCCGCGGGGTTCACGTTCGAGCCGGTGCACACGACGTTCCAGGAGCTGCTGCCCGGGCTGCTCGATGGTCGGTGGGACGTCACGACCGGGATGTTCATCACCGACGAGCGCCAGACGCAAGCGCGGTTCACGCGTCCGATCTGGACGCTGCGCGACGGTCTGCTCGTCCGCCGTGAGTGCGTGGAGGTCGACGGCTGCGCGGCGCTCGCCCGTGAAGGGCTCACGCTCGCCGTCCTTGGCGGCCAGGTCCAGGCCGACCACGCGCGGCGGCTTGGCGTCGCTCCTGGCGCGCTCGTGGAGTTCGACACCTACCCCGACGCGGCCGCGGCCGTGCTGGACGGCCGCGTCGACGCGTACGCCAGCGTGGCGCTCGCGCATCGGCAGCACCTCTCGCTGCTTGGCGGCGAGTTGCGGTGCGTGACGGTCCCCGACGGCGAGGTCCCGCCGGCGCTCGGTGCCTTCGCCTGCGCCTCTGACGAGGTTCGCGCCGCGCTCGACGGCCCGCTCGAAGGGCTCCTCGGACCCGGAGTCCCGGGCGAGCCTGCGGCATGATCGGTGGATGGAGCTGCGTGGGATCTCGTACGCCACGGACGCCGGTGGCGACACGGCCCGCGATCTCGGCGTCATCCGCGAGGAGCTGCACTGCACCGCGGTGCTGCTCTACGGGTCCGATCTCGAGCGGCTGAGTGAGGCGGCGCGGCGCGCGCTCGACGTCGGGCTCGACGTGTGGTTCCAGCCGCGGCTCGCCGACCGGCCACGCCGCGCGCTGCTCAGGCATCTCGCTCGCGCCGCTGAGGACGCGGAACGGCTCCGGGTCGAGCATCCCGGCCGCGTGGTGCTCGTCGCCGGCTGCGAGTTCTCGCTGTTCACGCGCGGGATGATCCCCGGCCCACACACGATGATCCGGCTGCGCATGCTGCGGTTCATGCCGCGGCTGCGGCCACGGGTCACACGGAAGCTGAACGCGTTGCTGGCTCGGGTGGAGCCGCTCGTGCGGGCGCGGTTCAACGGGCCGGTGACGTACGCGGCGGCGTTCTGGGAGGACGTGGACTGGTCTCGGTTCGACCTGGTCGGCCTGAACCTCTACCGGATGGGCTGGAACGCAGCTGTCTACGAGGACACGGTGCAGGCGCAAGTCGGGGACAAGCCGGTCGTGATCACCGAGTTCGGGTGCTGCGCGCACGTCGGCGGCGAGCTTTCCGGACCAGGCGGGTTCATGATCGTCAGGTGGCTCGGGTCGCAGCCGTCGATCCGGCCCGGACACGTGCGCGACGAGCAGGTGCAGGCCCGGTACCTCGAGGAGTGCGTGGAGGTCTACGAGCGCGCCGGCGTCCACGGGGCGTTCGCGTTCACGTTCGCGATGCCGGACTTCCCGCACCGGCCCGACGACCCGGAGCACGATCTGGACATGGCGGGCTTCGGGGTCGTGAAGGTCGCGCCGGACGATCCCTCGCGATGGGCGCGAAAGGCCGCATTCCACGCTCTGGAGCGGAAATTCGGTACGTGAGAAGTCTCTAATCGGTTCCTCACGGTCGGCTTACGGCGCGAGGGGATTCTCCTCTCACACCGTCAAACCACCCACGGGAGGAACCCCATGGCTCACCGGTCTTTCAAGGCCATCACCGCCGCGGCGCGCATCTCCAGCGCCAACTCGGACTCCAACAGCAACACCGGCCGTCGCCGCAAGAAGGTCCGGCGTCGCCGGCGTCGCCGCAACCGCTCGAACACCTAAGCACCGACCGTGCGCCTGCTCGACCGCCTCAGCGCCGCGCTCGCGCCGGCCGCGGACGACGACCAGTTGGTCGCCGCCGCGCCGGCGCAGCGGGTGCGCGGGATCGTCCGCCGCTTCTGGCCGCTCGCTCGCCCCTTTCGGCGCAAGTGGATGGCCGGCCTGGTGCTGGCCGCGTTGCTGCCGGCGGTGGAGGCGGTCGAGATCTGGCTCTTCAAGTCCGTCGTCGACGGGGTCCTCGTCCCGGCGGACCTCGGCGCCCTGTGGCCGCTCGCCGCCGCCATGGCGGGGCTCGCGCTGATCGGCGCCCTGCTCTCGTTCGGCGACGAGTACATCGCCACCTGGGTGGGGGAGCGGTTCACGCTCGCGATGCGCGGCCGCGTGTTCGCGCACCTGCAGTCCCTCGAGCCCGACGCGCTCGACAAACGCCGCCACGGGGACGTCCTGTCCCGCCTGACCGGTGATCTCCACGCGATCGAGACGCTGCTGCTGTCCGCGCTCGCCGAGGCCGTGCAGGCCGCGGCGCGGCTCTTCTTCTTCGTCGGCGCGCTCTTCCTGCTCTCGTGGAAGCTCGCGCTCGCGTCGCTGATCGTGATCCCGCCGCTCTATTGGGCCGCGCGCCGCTTCGGGCGACTCGCGCGCCGTGCCGCACGGGAACGCCGACGGCGCTCCGGGACGGTCGGCGCCGTGCTCGAGGAGGCGCTCGCCAACACTGCGCTCGTCCAGACCGCCAATACGCAGGCTCGCGAACAGGCGCGGCTACGGCGCGAGAACGAGGGCGCCATGGAGGCCGAGCTGGCCGGCACGCGCATCGCCGGGCTCTTCGCGCCCGTGATCGACCTGATCGAGCTCTTCGGCGCGATCCTCATCCTCGCGCTCGGCACCTGGGCGCTGAGCTCCGGCGACCTGACCCTCGGCGGCCTGCTCGCGTTCCTCGCCTATCTCTCCCAGCTCTACCGCCCGCTCCGGGACCTCTCACGGCTCTACCAGCAGGTCTTCGAGGCCACCGCGGGCGCCGAGCGCGTCATGGAGCTGCTCGACACGCCCCCGAGCGTCACCGAGCGCCAGGGCGCGCGTGAGCTGTCGCGCGCCCGTGGGCGGCTGGAGCTGCGCGGCGTGCACTTCACCTACGATCGCCAGGCGCTCGCCGGCGTGAGCCTCACGGTGGCGCCGGGGCGCTGCATCGCGCTCACCGGGGCGAGCGGCGCGGGCAAGTCCACCGTCGCCAAGCTGGCGGTGCGCTTCCTGGACCCGGACGCCGGCACGGTCCACCTCGACGGGCATGACGTCCGCGACCTCACGCTCGAGTCCTTGCGTCGCAACGTCGCGCTGCTGCTGCAGGACGCGCCGCTGATCGACGGCACGATCGGCGACAACGTCGCGTACGGGAACGACGCGAGCGAGGCCGACGTCCGGCGCGCGCTCGCCGCGATCGGGCTGGACCTGCCGCCCGACACGCCCGTCGGGCAACGGGGCCGCGCGCTCTCCGGCGGCCAGCGCCGCCGCGTCGCGATGGCGCGCGCGCTGCTGCAGGACGCGCCCGTCCTGATTCTCGACGAGCCGACTGCCGGGCTGGACCCGGAGGCGGCCCGCGCGCTCGTCGGCCCGCTGCGCGAGCTGGCGCGCGACCGGGCGACCTTGATGATCACCCACGACCGCGAGCTGGCGGCCGCCGCCGACGAGGTCGTCGTCCTGGATGGAGGCCGGCTCGCATGACGGGCTACGCGACGATCGCGCACCTGAACCGCTCGAACCGCTACGACACCTACGAGGTGTGGAGCGCCGAGCGCCTGTGCTCGTGCGTGGCCAAACGCCCGCGCGCCGACGCGCCGAAGAAGACCGCCGGTGAGCTGCGGCTCGAGGGCGAGCGGCTGGTGGCGCTCTGCCACCCGCACATCGTGCGCGGCTACGAGGTGCTCGAGGAGGGCCCGACCGTGATCATGGAGACCCTCGACGGCGAGACCCTCGCGCACCTGATCGCGGCCCAGACGCTGGAGGCGGACGAGGTCGCGTGGCTCGGGCTCCAGCTCGCCTCCGCGCTCGAGTACCTGCATCGCCAGGGCCTCCTGCACCTCGACGTCAAGCCCGGGAACGTGATCGCCACCGGCGGGCGCGCCGTGCTGATCGACCTGTCGCTCGCCCGCGAGCCCGGCCGCTACAAGCGCGGCCTCGGCACCTGGTGCCACCTCTCGCCCGAGCAGGCCCGCGGGGACGCACTGACGACGGCTGCGGACGTCTGGGGGCTCGGCACGGTGCTGCTGGAGGCTGTGACCGGGCGGCCGGCCTTCGAGCAGGAGGAGCCCGAGTTCCCGCAGCTCGTCCACGCGCCGCCCCGCGCGGAAGGACCGCTCGGCGACGTGATCGCCGCCTGCCTGGCCTTCGAACCGCACGCTCGCCCGTCCCTGACCGAAGTCGCCGCCGCGCTGCGTCCGCACGCGCCCGGCGCCCGACCCTGGAGCGACTGACCCATGCGCCGCTACGCCCTGACGATCGCCGGCTGCCTGATCGTGCTCGGAGGTGCGCTCGCGTTGATCGGCGGCGCGCGCGGGTCCAGCACGCCCGCCCCGATCCAGCTGCGGGCGACGGTCACCTCGACCCCGACCCCGACCGCCTCGCCCACCGCCTCGCCCAGCCCGACGCCCACCCGCGAGGCGAGGGAGCGGCGGGAGCGATCGCGTGAGCGCCCCCGCCGGACCGCGACGCCCGCGCCGAGGACGGCGGCGCCGAGCCGGGCGACGACACCCGCGCCCACCGCGGCGCCCCGTCGGACCGCGGCCCCGCAGCGG
>NZ_JAPDDP010000072.1 GCF_027587195.1 Solirubrobacter phytolaccae
CTGGGCGTCCGCGCACTCCCTCCGCCGCGCCGGCCCCGCCCCCGCCGGCCACCCACGCCGCACCGGCCCCCCGCGCCGCGCGGCGCGCGTCCCCGTTCTCCGCCGGGCTTCTCACCCTCCTCGTCGCCGAGCTCTGCCTGGGCGTCTCGGCGGGCGCGATCGACGTCGCCGCGCCCGCTCTCGCCGACGGGTCACCCGGGCTCGCGGCGCTGGCGCTGTCCGCGATGGCCGTCGGCAGCATCTTCGGCTCGCTGTGGGGCGGCCAGTCGTCGATCGCCGCGGACCGGCGGTTCGTCGCGGGCGTGGCGGGCATGGCCGTCGCGCTCGCGGCCTGCGCGTTCGTGACGTCTTCCTACGCGCTGGCCGGCGTCCTGCTGTTCGCGGGCGTCGGGTACGGCGTGTTCAACGTGGGCGTGTTCGAGCTGCTGGACGTCGTGGTGCCGTCGCAGCGGGCGGTCGAGGCGCTCACGTGGCTCACCACGGCGGGCTCGCTCGGCATGGCGGCCGGCGCGGCGGTCGCGGGGCAGCTCGCCCACGACGACCCGCGCGACGCTCTGATCCTCGTGGCCGTGGCGACGGCGCCCGGAGCGATCTTCGCCTTCGGGCGCCGTCAGACGCTCACGGCGTCGTCGTCGACAGCGTGAACGTCACCGTCGTCGCGTAGCTGCCGGTGCGCAGCGGCTCGGTGCGGCCGATCCGCTGTCGGAAGCCGACGTCGACCGTGTCGTTGCTGACCGGACCGGCGTAGGTCTTCGGCACGCCGAGGACCTCGAGCGGCTGGGCGAGGCTGAACGCCCCGTTCTTCAGCCGGCCGGGATCGGAGACGGTCAGCGCCGCGTCGCCCGCGGTCGACGTCACGGTCGCCTGCGTGGACGCGTCGTACGTCTTGTCGATCCCCGGGGTGAACGCCCCGAAGCTCGCCGGCCCGCTGAGGGAGAGCGCCAGCGTCGCCGGGACGGAGCCGCCGACCGTCCCGCCGGCCTCCGTCTGCGCGTACACCGCCGCCTCGCCGTAGGGCACGAGCCGCGCCGGGCCGACGAGGCCGTAGTTCTGCCGCGTGTTGCTCTTGAACGCGACGTCGACGACGCGCAGGCGGTTGTTGAGCGTCGTCGCCACCTCGACCTTGATCGTGTTCTGGCCCTTGATCAGGTACGGGCCGGCGTCGAGCGTGGTGTTCAGCTGGTCGGACGGCGGCAACGCGCGGCCGTTGATCCACACGCGGTAGGTGTCGAACACCTCGCCGAGCTCCAGGTAGGCGGGAGCGCCATCCCACTCGAACGTCGTCGTGTAGGTGCCGAGACCGGAGACGTCAGCCAGCTCGGGGATCGCCGGCCACGCCTTCAGGCCGTCGAGCTGCAGCGTGTGCGGGACGTGGGCGGTCGTGGTCGGGGTCGTGCCGGGGATCCAGTCGTCGACGTCGAGCGACCACTGCGTGAGCGGCTTCGGCGCGGCGACGGCACCGATCGTGGTCGCGACCGCGCGGCCGTCGTCCAACGTCGTCGTGTACGTGCCGGGCGTCGTGTCGCGGATCACGACGTTCTTCCCGTCGGCGCGGACGAGGTCGGCGTCGCTCGCGGTCGCGTGGACCGGCAGCTTCGCCAGGTCCTTGCCGAGCACGAGGATCGTCGTCTGCCCCGCCTTGAGGTCGATCCGCGTCTTCAGCCGCCCGTTGACCACGCTGTAGTTGGCGACCGGCTTGAGCGTGCCGGTCCAGGCGTCGGCCACGTACGGCACGGCGCTGGGGTCGGTCATCGCGAACGTCGCGTCGAAGCTCGCCGCGGCCGTCGCGTGCGTGTTGGCGAGGAAGTAGTAGTCCTTCGCCCCATCCACGCGGTGGGCGGTCTGAACCGGCTGCACCGAGCCGTACTCGACGTCGCGCTGGACGTTGAGCGCCGCCAGCGCGACCGGGATGCCGGCCCGGTCGGCGACGTTGCGGACGGTCGGCTGCCCGAGCAGGTCGACGACCGCGGCCTTCACCGCGTCCACCTCGCCCGGCTTGGCCAGGCCGCTGACCGTCGGCGCGCTCCAGTTGCCGACCAGCACGATCGGCAGCCCCGCCTTCGCCCACGCGACGAGCTTGGTCGCGGTGCTCGCGCGCAGCCAGATGCCGCGGCTGAACGCGACGTCGCCCTCGATCACGAGCGTCTTGAAGTTCGGCCCGTCCGGCGCGAGGCGACCGTTCCGCACGCTCGCGGTCGGCAGGTCCAGCAGCGACTCGGAGATCGTCTCGTTCGTCCAGCCGATCTGCGTGCCGCCGTCCTTGAGCACCTGCGCGGCCTCACGCGTGTCGGGCGTGAAGAACGGCGCGCCGTAGCCCGCGGCCACGTACCCGGTCTGGGCGAGCACGGCCGCGTCGAGCTGGTTGCGGCCGGTCTGCATCACCTCCTGGTTGCGAGCGAAGTACGCGCTCACATCGCTCACGTGCTTCCAGGTCGGCTGGCGCGGGCCCCACGACTCGCCGTAGCCGGAAGCGCCGTTGTACGGGCTGAACGCGGCGAACCCGGGCCAGCGCGCGGCGGGCGCGGTCAGGTAGCTGAAGCCGTGGAAGACGTTCTGGTTGACGCCCGCCGCGAACATCGGGGCGAGCTTGCGCAGCGTCTGGTCCCACGTGGTCGCGTAGGCGCCGCCGGCGGTCGCGCCCGCCTCGTTGGACAGGATCGTGTTGCCGGCCATGTCGCGTGCGCCGGCCTGGCGCCGGTAGTCGTCGAGGTTCTTGAAGCCGAGCGACTCGCCTTCGGGGATGTCCACGAGCGCGCTCGCCTGCATCGCGTCCGTCTGCAGGCCGTACGGCTGGACGCGCAGCTTCAGGCCGAGCGCGTTCGCCCACGCCTTCAGCGGCTTGACGTGGTTGTCGTTGTAGAGGTTGGTGAGGACCAGGTTGATGTCGCGGCGGACGCGGCCGTTGGTGTCGCTGTCGTAGTTGAAGATCGTCTTCTCGTCCTGCTTGACGATCAGCGGCAGGTACGGGATGAGGCTGTAGCCGAGCTGGGCCTCGAAGGCGTCGGCGAACTCGGGCGTCCAGATCGTCGCGTCGGTCTCGATCTCCAGCGAGTCCTCGAAGAAAGCGCCGCCCGCGTCCTTGATCAGGCTGCGAATCGTCGGCGTGAGGATGTGCCCGTCCCAGAAGTCGGTGATCGCGGCGGTGCCGGCCTTGCTGAAGTGGTCGACGACGTAGGAGTCCGGCGTCGTGTGGTTGCTGCCCTCGGGCTTCTGGCCGGAGCCGCGCTCCCAGTAGGCGATCAGGAGCCAGTTGCCGCTGTCGGGCGGCGTGAACGTGACGTTCTCGCCGTCGGGCGTGAGGTTCACCAGCGACGCCTTGTCGAGCGTGTAGGCGGTGCTCGGCGGGTTGCCGGCGGTCGCGATCTTCAGCGCCTGCACGTACCGGAGCTGCTTCGTGGTCACCCCCGAGGCCGGCGCGATCACCGGCGCCGGGGCCGGGCCGCTGAACGTCTGGCCGCCGGTGATCGTCGCGCGCCCGTACGCGAGCTCCTTGATCGCGGAGCCGCTGTCCGGCGTGATGGACGGGACCGCGGACGGCCAACTCGGCCCGGACGCGAAGTCCATCGTCATCCCGCGGGCCTTGGCGCGCTCCAGCGCGACCTGCATCGCGTCGACCCAGGCCTGCGTGCCCCAGCCGTGGCCGGCGGGGTCGAGGCCGGTGGACGTCGAGTGGTGCACGTCGGAGATCTCGGCGCCGCCGAACCCGGCGTCGGCCATCTGGTCGACCTCGTTGGCGATCTCGGCGTTGTCGACGAGCGCGTTCGGCCACCACCAGCGGAACTTCGGCTGCACCTCACGGGGTGGATTGGCGAAGTCCGACGGGAAGTCCGCCGCCTGCGCGGGCATCGCGACGCCCAGGGACACGCCGACCACCAACAAAGCCAATCTCCGCACCGGTCTCTCCTCCGTGTTGGGAGGGAGAGAATATGTGCGTTTTACGGCCTAGTCAACCTAAAACGATCATGAGAGCGCAGCATCGAGCTGTGAGGCGCGGTCGGGCGCACGGCCCTCGAGCAGCGCGACCGTCGCCTTTTCCAGCCCCTGGCCGATCTGCGCGCCCGTCAGCCCGCGTTCGATCAGGTCGCGGCCGTTGATCTCCAGGGCGAGCCCGCTCACGTGGTCCCGCCAACGCCGCGCGCCTTCGTTGCCCGCCGCGACGAGCAGGTCGATCGTCTCGGGGCGCTCACGGCGCAACAGGCGCCACAGGTCCGCGTCCGGGACGTCTGTACGGGTGTGGAGCTTCGTGGCGGCGGTGATCTCGGGCACGTCCGACAGCGGGCCGTACGTCGGCAGCAGGTGCGGCGCCTCGCCGAGGATGAGCCGGACCTCGCGGTTCACGCGGTCCTGGCTGACGGTCTTGAGGAGGTCGAGGTCGAACAGCGCCGCCGTGCGTGGGTCGGCCGCGAAGCCGAACCGCTCGGCGTAGCGGACCAGCCGCAGCATGCGGGTCGGATCGTCGATGAACGAGCGGTCGTGCAGCACCCGCAGGACGCCGGCCTCGAGATCCTCCCGCGCATTGGGATAGGCGACCTCGCGCCCGTCGAGGCTGCGCGCGATGGCGTTGACGGTGAAGTCGCGGCGGCCGAGGTCCTGCTCGATCGTCGCGCCGAGCTGCACGGTCGGCAGCGCGCCGGGGTGCGCGTACGTCTCGGTGCGAGCGGACGTGAGGTCGAAGCTGTCCGCTTCCGTGCGGATCGTGGCCGTGCCGAAGCGCTCGTGGACGGTCAGCTCGCCGCCGAGGCGCTCGGCGGCGCGGCGCGCCACCGCGATGGCGTCACCTTCGACCACGAAGTCCAGCTCCTTCGGCGTCCGGCCGAGGAGCTCGTCCCGCACCGCGCCGCCGACCAGGTAGACCTGCGGCTCGTCTCTCAGCGCCTCGAACGCGTCCATGGCCCACATGTTCCGTTAAGTGGCCCGACTACCCTGCTTCGCCGATGACGGCCAGGAAGAAGTGGATCCTGGGGGCCGCCACCCTCGTGCTGCTCGTGCTCGTCGCCGGCGGCGCGGTGTTCGCGCTCACGCGACCCCCTGAGGACGTGAACAACGCGGACGTCGCGTTCGAGGAGGAGCCGACGGTCACCGCCGTGCCCACGGCGATCCCGACCGAGCCCCCAGCCGAGTCCAAGAAGGTCGACCCGCTGCGCAACTTCATCTGGGCGGGCTACGGCTACTCCAAGGACCGGCGCCGCTTCCTGCCCGCGTCGAAGCTGCTGCGCCCGCCGTTCCGGCGCGTGTGGACCTACCCGGGCTCGATCCTCATGGAGTTCTCGCCCGCGATGGCCGAGGGCAAGCTGTTCCTGCTGCGCAACAACGGCGCGCTGCATGCGGTCGACAAGCGCACGGGCAAGGCCGTCTGGAAGAAGAAGATCGGCGTGCTGGCCGCCTCCACTCCCGCCTACGGGAACGGTCGGATCTTCGCGACCGTGCTCTCGCGCGGGAAGGGCAAGGCGGGCGCGGTCTTCGCGCTGGACGCCAAGACCGGCAAGATCCTCTGGAAGCGGCTCCTGCCGTCGCGCTCGGAGTCCTCGCCCGTGTTCGACGGCGACCGCATCTACTTCGGCTCCGAGAACGGGACGATCTACAACCTGCGCGCCGGCGACGGCGCCGTCCGCTGGACGTTCAAGGCCTCCGGTGCCGTCAAGGCCGGGCTCGCGCTGGCCAACGGCAAGCTCTTCTTCGGCGACTACAAGGGCCGCGTGTACGCGCTCCGGCAGCCCGACGGCAAGCAGGTCTGGTCCTCCACGACGCGCGGCGCGCGCTTCGGCCTCGGCTCCGGGCAGTTCTACTCGACGCCCGCCGTCGCCTACGGCCGCGTCTACGTCGGGAACACCGACGGCCGCATGTACTCGTTCTCGTCCTCGAACGGCAAGCTCGCGTGGACGAAGGGCACGGGCTCCTACGTGTACTCCTCGCCCGCGGTCGCGCAGGTGCCGGGTGGCAAGCCGACCGTCTTCTTCGGGTCCTACGACGGCTACTTCTACGCCGTCGACGCGCGCAACGGCAAGCAGCTCTGGCGCCACAAGGACGGCGGGAAGATCAGCGGCGCGCCGACCGTGGTCGGCGACATCGTCTACTACTCCAACTGGGGCAAGAAGACGACCACCGGCCTCGGCGTGCGGACCGGCAAGAAGGTCTTCTCGATGGGCCGCGGCGCGTTCAACCCCGTGATCAGCGACGGCCGGACGATCTTCCTGACCGGCTACTCGTCGCTGTACGCCCTCAGGCCAAAGGGTTAGCGGCGATCGGCCGGGTCTCGAACCCGGCCTTGCGCAGCGCGTCCTTGACCTCGGGGATCGTGTGGCTGCCGTAGTGGAAGATCGACGCGCACAGCACGGCGTCCGCCCCGACCGTCAGCGCTTCGACCAGGTCCTGCGGGTGCCCCGCCCCACCTGAGGCGATCACGGGCACGTCCACCACGTTCGCGACCCGGTTCGTGAGCCGGAGCTCGTAGCCGTCGTTGGTGCCGTCGCGGTCCATCGAGGTCAGCAGGATCTCCCCCGCGCCGCGCTCCACACCTTCCCGCGCCCACTCGAGCGCGTCCTTGCCGGTCGGCGTGCGCCCGCCGGCCACGTACGCCTCGTACGACCCGTCTGGCCGCCGCTTGGCGTCGATCGCCAGCACCACGCACTGCGCGCCGAACACCTGCGCGAGCTCGTCGATCAGCTCCGGCCGCGCCAGCGCCGCCGAGTTGATCGCCACCTTGTCCGCGCCCGCCCCCAGCACGTCGTGCGCGTCCTGCACCTGCCGCACCCCGCCGCCGATCGTGAACGGCACGAACACCTGGTCCGCGGCGCGCCGCGCCAGCTCGACCACGGTCGCCCGCTTGTCGCTCGTCGCGGTGATGTCCAGGAAGATCAGCTCGTCGGCGCCCTGCGCGTCGTAGTGCGCGGCCAGCTCCACCGGGTCCCCGGCGTCGCGGATGTCGATGAACTTCGTGCCCTTCACGACACGGCCGTTGTCCACGTCCATGCAGGGGATCACACGCTTGTAGTGCACGCCATATGACCCTAGCCGCCGTTGACGGTGCGTTCCCGCCCGGCGTAGCCTCGACGCGTGCCGTCGGGGTGATCAACCTCCTGCTGTACGAGCTCGAAGCGCCCGAGGCCGTCGGCGTCGGCCTGGTCGTCCTCGTCCTGGGCAGCGTCCTCTGGTCCTTCCTGACCTACGAGCGCGCCGACGCCCTCCGGGGCCTGTTCCCGACCGAGCGGTCATGGCCGTCCGACGGCGACGACCACGGCAGCGGGGACGGCGACGGAGGCGACGCGGGAGGCGGCGGCGAGTAGGAATCGGGCCGCGCGCCACGAACCGCCCCGCGATGGATCACGAGCGGGTGGGAAAGCGTCGTGTTCTCGCTGCCGCGAACCCGATGTAGCGGACACCGTCCATCGCCGCGCGCCTCGAGCGCCTCGAACGAGCGCCAACGCGCCAACACGGTGAACAGGGCTAAAGGTTCTGGCCCGGCCTGCCGATAACAGGATCAGACCGCCCGCCGAGGCGGTCTTTCTCGTTCTAAGGGGCGGCTAACCCGCTCGTAAGACCTTGCGTGGCGGCGTCACCGAAGCGGACCGGCGGGGTCTTGTTTGACATGACCAGATACGAGCTCAAGCAAGTGCAAGCCATCGCCCTCGACGTCGAGCCGGACGAGCGGGGGAACGTCTCCGTGATCGTGCGTCTTGAAGACGAGCGCTCGACCGCGCTCGCCTTCAACGCCAACTGAGACGCTACTTGCCGTCGAGGGCGGCCTGGCCCTCGGCGACAGTGAACTTCTTCTCGTACAGGGACTTGCCCGCGATCACGCCGGACAGGTTGACCTGGCGGAGCTCGGCGAGCGCGCGGAGGTCGTCCAGCGTGCCGATGCCGCCCGAGTAGATGAAGCGGCCGCGGACGGCGTCGGCGACGGTCTTCACGCTCTCCAGGTCGGGGCCGGTGAGCTTGCCGTCGCGGGAGACGTCGGTGTAGATGAAGGAGCGGACGCCGCGGCTCGTCAGGCGCTGGATGGCGTCGACGACGGGCAGCGAGGTGGTCTGGGTCCAGCCCTCGGTGGCGATCATGCCGTCCTTGACGTCCACGGCGATCATGATCCGCGGGCCGTACTGGGCGACGACGTCGTCGAGGAAGTCGATGTCGCGGAAGGCGGCGGTGCCGATGACGGCGCGCTCGGCGCCGGCGCGCAAGGCGTCGCGGACGTTGTCGACCGTGCGCAGGCCGCCGCCGTACTGGATCGGGATGCCGGTCTCGGCCACGATCCGGCGCAGGTGGTCCAGGGACTTCGGGGCGCCGGAGCGGGCGCCGTCGAGGTCCACGACGTGCAGGTAGCGAGCACCGGCCGCGACCCACGACTTGCCGGCTTCGACCGGGTCGTCGTGGTAGGTCGTGGAGTCCTCGAACTTGCCTTCGACCAGGCGGACGGCCTGGCCTTCCATGATGTCGATCGCCGGATAGAGGATCATGCGACCGGCACTGCGGCCAGCGCCGCGAAGTTCTTGAGCATCTTCAAACCGTCGATCGAGGACTTCTCGGGATGGAACTGGGCGGCCATGACGTTGTCGCGCTCGACGACGCTCACGAACCGCTCGCCGTACTCGCTCACGCCGACGACGTCACCGTCATCGGCGGGGCGGCAGGCGAAGGAATGCACGTGGTAGAAGGCCGCGGCGTCGCCGAGCCCTTCCGTCAACGCGGACTCACGACCGAAGCGCACGAGGTTCCAGCCGATGTGCGGCAGCCGCGGCGACTCGAGGCGCGTCACGGTCCCGGGCAGGATCCCCAGGCCGGCGGCGCCCTCGTGCTCGGTGGAGGACTCGAACAGCAGCTGCATGCCGAGGCAGATCCCCAGCAGCGGCACGCCGGCGGCGGCGCGCTCGATCAGCTGCTCGCCCAACCCGGTCCGCTCGATGCTCCGCATCGCCTCCGGGAAGGCACCCACGCCCGGCAGGATGATGGCCGAAGCGTCCCGCACGTCGCTCGTGATGACCGAGGCAGCACCCACGTGCGCCAGGGCCTTCTCGACGCTGCGCCGGTTGCCCATGCCGTAGTCGGCGATCGCGATCATGAGGTCAACGTCCCCTTGGTCGACGGCACGCCGGGCTCGTCCGGATCGATCGCGACGGCGGCGCGCAGCGCCCGCGCGAACGCCTTGAAGCACGCCTCGATCATGTGGTGGGCGTTCGTGCCCGCCTGCAGCTCGATGTGCAGCGTGAGCCGCGCGGCGGAAGCCACAGCGCGGAAGAACTCCTCGGCCTCTTCGTAGTCGAAGCCGTTGATCGACCCGCTCGGCAGGCGATCGAAGCCGGTCACCAACGTGTATGGGCGCCCCGAGATGTCCACGGAGCACTCCGCGCGCGCCTCGTCCATCGGCACGACCGCGTGCCCATAGCGGTAGATCCCCGCACGGTCGCCCAGTGCGCGATCCAGCGCCTGCCCGAACACGATCCCCGTGTCCTCGACCGTGTGGTGCGCGCCCGTATGCAAGTCGCCGGCGACCTTCACGTCGAGCTCCAGCCGCCCGTGGCGGGCGAGGAGGTCGAGCATGTGGTCGAAGAACCCGACGCCGGTGGAACGGGTGCCCTCGCCGTGCCCGCTCAGGGACAGCGAAAGCGAGACGTCCGTCTCACCGGTCTTGCGATCGATGGCAGCGCTTCGAGTACTCACGGGCGGGAATTCTGACGCAACCGCATCGAGGCGGCATGGGCCTCGAACGCCTCGGCCTCCGCGATCGGCACGCCGGCGGCCGCCAGCGACGCCGCCGCGGAGCCCACGCGCACCTCCGCCATCCGCCGCCGGAAGTGGCGCACGTTCAGGCCCGAGGCGAAGCGCGCGGCGCCCTCGGTCGGCAGAACGTGGTTCGAACCCACCACGTAGTCGCCGAACGCGGTGCCGGATTCCGAGCCGACGAACAGGCAGCCAGCGGAGCGAATCCGCGGCGCCAAGGCCTCAGCCGCCTCCCCCGCGAGCTGCAGATGCTCGGGCGCGAGGACCTCCACGAACGCCAGCGCGTCATCCATCGACTCCACGAAGACGCCGTGCTGCGCGTCCAGCGCGTCCAAGATCGTCTGATCGTCCGACACCGCCACCGTCAAGGAACCCTCGCCGTGCTCGGCCTGCCCCGCCAGGTCGGCGCGCAACGCCTCCATGTCGGCGCCGTCGGTGGCGATCACGGTCAGGTCCGAAGGCCCCGCGAAGCCGTCGATGCCGACCACGCCGGACACCTGCCGCTTGGCCTCCTGCACCCACAGCGAGCCGGGCCCGACGATCACGTCCACGCGCGGGATCGAGTCCGTGCCGTACGCCAGCGCCGCGACCGCCTGCGCGCCCGTCACGGCGAAGTAGCCGTCGGCGCCGCACAGCTCCGCCGCGCCGACCATCACCGGATGCGGCGCGCCGACCACGTAGACCTCGTCCACGCCCGCGGCCTGCGCCGTCACGACGCCCATCACGACCGTGGACGGATACGGATTTCGACCACCGGGGGCGTACACCGCCGCGCGCCGCACCGGCACCTCACGCAGCTTGATGCTCTGCCCCTCGGGGAACTTGACCTCGCGGTCGCGGTCGAGGCCGGACGTGGCCACGGCGCCGACGTTGCGGATCGCGACCTCCAAACCGGCCCGCACGTCGTCCGGGAGCGAACCCGGTCCCGGCGCGAACGGCGGACGCGCCCCGCTGCCGAACTGCGACTCGAAGTGCTCAACCGCCGCGTCGCCCTCCGCCCGCACCGCGGCGATGATCTTCGCGACGTCCTCAGCCACGGACGCGCCCGGAGGCACCGATGCGCGGATGCGAGCGGCGAGCACCTCAGGCCCCACGCAGCTTCTCCACCACCGCGTCGATCTCCGCCGCCTTCACCCGGTACGACACCGGGTTGGCGATGAGCCGCGCGGTCGCGACCGAGATCTCCTCGCGGATCACGAGCCCGTTCTCGCGCAGGGTCGTGCCCGTCGCGGTCAGATCGACGATGCCGTGGACCATGCCGGTGAGCGGTGCGAGCTCGACGGAGCCCTTGACCTCGACGATCTCGACCTGGCGCCCCGTCTTCTCGAAGTAGGCCGAAGCCATGTTCGGGTACTTGGTGGCGATCCGCATGCTGCCCAGGCGGCGCAGCGCCTCGGCCGCGGGGTCCTCCCCGTCGACCGTCGCGAACACCATCCGGCAGCGGCCGAACCCGAGGTCGAGCAGCTCGTAGACGTCGCGCTCGGGATGCTCGGCGAGCACGTCCTTGCCCGTGATGCCGATGTCCGCGGCGCCCGACTCCACGTAGGTCGGGACGTCGGACGGGCGCATCGTGATCAGGCCGGACTCCTCGAACAGGAGCTTGCGGTCGTTCGAGCGCACCTCGGCCGTGTCGATCCCGAGCACGTCGAGCAGGTCGAGCGCCTCGCGCATCAGCGCGCCGCGCGGGACAGCGATCCTCATCGTCCCTCTCCCAATGCCGCGGCGTGGACGCGTTCGACGTCCAACGCCCAGCCGCAGGCCGGCAGAGAGCGCCCGAAGCGGCCGAGAAGGTCGTCGTAGCGCCCGCCGCCACCCAGCGGCGCGCCGAAGGCGGCGTCGTAGACCTCGAACACCGGGCCCGTGTAGTAGCCGAGCGTCCGGACCAGGCCGAGGTCGAAGATCACGCGGTCGGCGACGTCCGGCGTGAGCAGCTCGAACACCTCGCGCAGCGGCTCGCCCTCGGGCACGATCTCCACCCCGCCGCGGGCTCGCGCGACGTCGAGGAGCGCCGCGGCGCCGACACCGGAGAGCTCGCGCTCGAGCCCGACCATGTCGCCGGAGCCCAGCTCGCGCAGGATCGCGGCGCGCGCGCCCTCGGGCACGCCCTCGCGCTCCAGCACGCGCCCGAACAGGGACGCGTCGCCGAGGCCGACCTTGTAGGACTTCAGCCCGGCGGCGTCCAGCGCGGCGCACAGGACGGTGACCGCCTCGGCGGTACCGCTCGGCCCCGGCGCACCCACGAGCTCGATCCCGGCCTGCAGGATCTCGCGCGACTGCAGCCGGTGCTGGCGCACGGCCCGGTAGGCGTGCGCGACGTACGAGAAGCGCAGCGGGATCGGCGCGCTGGGGTAGCGGGTGGCCACCACGCGCGCGATCGGGATCGTCATGTCCGAGCGCAGGACGAGCACGTTGCCGTGCTCGTCGAACAGCCGGTAGGCGGGGTCCGCGGCCGCGGAGTCACCGCGCGTGAGCACGGCCTCGTACTCCAGCGCGGGGGTCGAGACCTCGCCGTACTCGAAGCGGTCGAAGACCTCGCGCATGGCGTCGGTGATGACGCGCAACTCGCGAAGCTCGTCCGGGAGCACATCCCGGGTGCCGCTCGGAATCGGGTGGATCACGTCACCGGCACGCGCTCGATGTTCGCGCCGAGCGCACGGAGGCGCTCGTCGATCCGCTCGTAGCCGCGATCGATGTCGCGCACGTTGTGGATCTCGCTCGTGCCCTGGGCGCAGACGGCGGCGATCAGCATCGCCATGCCGGCGCGGATGTCCGGGGACGAGACGCGGGCGCCGCGCAGCTGCCGCGGGCCGATCACGATCGCCCGGTGCGGGTCGCAGATCGTGATCTCCGCGCCCATCGAGATCAGCTTGTCCACGAAGAACAGGCGGTTCTCGAACATCTTCTCGAAGATCAGGACGCTGCCCTCGGCCTGGGTGGCCAGGGCGACGGCGATCGACGTGAGGTCGGCCGGGAACGCGGGCCACGGGCCGTCTTCGATCTTGGACTGGTAGTTGCCGGCGTCGCGCTGGACGACCAGCTTCTGGTTGCCCGGGATGTGGCAGGTGCCGTCCTCGCGCATCTCGGACTCCAGCCCGAGGCGCCGGAACGCCAGCCGGACCATGCGCAGGTCGTCGGCGACGCAGCCCGTGATGTCCAGCTCACCGCCGGTCACGCCCGCGAGGGCCATGAACGAGCCGATCTCGATGTGGTCGGGCGAGACGGCGTGGTCGCAGCCGCCGAGCTTGGCGACGCCGTGCACGGTCATCACGTTCGAGCCGATGCCCTCGATCGCGGCGCCCATCTTGTTGAGCATGCGCGCGACGTCCTGCACGTGCGGCTCGCACGCGGCGTTGCGGATGATCGTGGTGCCGGCGACGCCCGCGGCGGCCATCAGCGCGTTCTCCGTACCCATCACGGACGGCTCGTCCATGAAGAAGTCACAGGGCGTGAGGCCGCTGTCGGGGGCGGTGATGACGATGTCCTTCCCGTGCTCGACCGTGGCGCCGAGCGCCCGGAAGGCATCGAGATGCGGATCCAGCCGGCGACGGCCGATCACGTCCCCACCGGGCGGCGGCATCGTCGCGCTCCCGAAGCGCGCGAGCAACGGGCCCGCGGCCAGGAAGGACGCACGAATGCGCTCCGCCAAGTCGGCGTCCACGTGCGTCTTGCTCACGTTGGCCGCGTTCATCTTGACCGTGTTGAGGTCGATCCGCTCGACGGTCACGCCGAGGTCCACGAGCAGCTCCAGCAGCGCCTCTGTATCGCGGATCGCGGGAACGTTACGTAGCGTGACGTCCTCGTCCGTGAGCAGGGCGCAGGCCAGCAGCGGCAGCGCGGCGTTCTTGTTGCCTGCGGGGGTGACGGTGCCAGACAGCGGCACCCCGCCTTCGATGACGAACTTCTCCATGGGGGCGGCGGCTAGGCTACCGAGTCCCATGACCCTGCCCATGACGCGCGACGAAGCCTGGACGCTGTTCTGCGAGTGGACGGAGTCCGAGAGCCTGCGCCGTCACGTGCTTGCGGTCGAGGCCTGCATGCGCGCGTACGCGCGCAAGTTCGGCGAGGACGAGGAGCGCTGGGGCATCGTCGGCATGCTCCACGACCTCGACTACGAGCGCTATCCGGACCTCCACACCGGCCACCCCCGCTACGCGCTCGCCGAGCTCGAGCGGTTGGGCTTCCCGGAGGACATGGTCCGCGCGGTCGCCTCCCATGCGGATTACTTGGAAGTCTCGCGAGACACGCCGATGGAGAAGACCCTCTTCGCCGTCGACGAGCTCTCCGGCTTCGTGATGGCCTGCGCCTACGTGCGCCCCGCCGGCATCAACGGCATGACGCCCAAGTCGGTCAAGAAGAAGATGAAGACGCCGGCGTTCGCCGCCGCCGTGGACCGCGAGGGCATGCGCGAGGGCGCCGAGCTCCTCGGCATCGACTTCGACGAGCACCTGGAGTTCGTGATCGCGGCGCTAGAGCCGCACGCGGACGAGCTGGGCCTGGCCGGCACGCCGGCCGAGAACGGCTAACGGCGAGCCGATTCGCGGGGGTGTGTCCCGAAACCGTCCTCACAGGACGGTTTGGGGACACACCCCCAAACGAACACCCCTGCGGAGGGGGTGTGTCCGGAAACGTTCGCTGAGCGGAACTTCCGGGACACACCCCCCGCCCCGCACGATCGCGCTTGGTCCTTCGTGATCGAATCGCGGTGAACGCCTGAGCGTTCACTCAGTGAGGGGAACCCTCCTCACCCGCACACAGCGCGCCGGCCGCGTCGGGTCAAGCGGCTCACCGCGAAGCGCGAGTTGCTTGACGCGGCGCCCGACGGTGTGCTCAGCCGTTGACGTTCCCGTAGCGGCACGCGCACGCGATCGGGCTAACCTGCGAGCCAATGCTGAAGATCATCGTCCTCGAGGGCGACGAGACGGGCCAAGAGCTGCTCGAGCAGTCGGTCCGCGTCCTTGACGCCGAGCTGCTCGGGCTCGAGCTGGAGCTGGTCCGCTACGACCTGTCGCTCGAGAAGCGGCGCGAGACGAACAACGAGATCGTCCATGAGGCCGCCCGCGCGATGCGTGAAGCGGGCTTCGGCCTGAAGGCCGCGACGATCACGCCGGAGGGCCGCAACGACGTCGGCTCCCCCAACCGGATCCTCCGCGAGGAGGTCGACGGCAAGGTGATCGTGCGCACCGGGCGGCGGATTCCCGGCGTCGTCGGGCCCGTGTCGGGCGTCTACCACCCCATCTCCGTCGTGCGCATGGCCGTCGACGACGCCTATGGCGCCAAGCAGTGGCGCGAGGGCGAAGACGACGAAGAGTCCGCGTTCATGACGATGAAGATCTCGCGCTCGACCTGCCGCGCGGTCTCCGAGTACTCGTTCATGTTCGCCGAGCGGATCGGCGCGAAGGTCTACGGCGGGCCCAAGTGGACCGTCTCCCCGACCTACGACGGGCTCCTGAAGGAGGAGATGGACGCCGCGGCGGCCAAGTACCCGGACGTCGTCTACCAGCCGGTGCTGATCGACGCCCTGTACGCCGGCCTCATCTCGGGCGCCGCGGACTCACCGCTCGTGATCCCCGCGCTGAATCGAGACGGTGACTGCTTGAGCGACCTCGTGATGCCGATGTTCGGCTCGATCGCGGGCGCCGAGTCGGTGCTCCTGGGCTTCGACGCCGACTACAACGTCGAGGTCGCGATGGCCGAGGCGCCGCACGGCACCGCGCCGTCGCTGTACGGCAAGAACCTCGCGAACCCGATGGCGATGCTGCTGGCCTGCGGCTCCGTGCTCTCCTACGCGGCCGCGAAGGGCCACGACGGCGCCGACCGCGCCTCGCGCGCCGTCTACGAGTCCGTGCTGGAGGCCACCGCCTCCGGGGTCAAGACGATCGACCTGGGCGGCCACGCGACGACGTCGGAGTTCACCGACGACGTGCTGGAGCGGATCAAGACCAAGATGGAGGTCTGGTCCTCGCTCGGCTCGAGGTGACGTCTTCCCACCCGCTCCATCCGGCATGATTGGGGCGGGTGGACGTCGAGGCGAGCATCGAGCAGGTGGCGGGGATCCTCGTGCGCGAGGGACTCCGCTACCACGTGTCCGGCGACGGGCGCACCTACCGGCTGCGGTTCGACTCCGCCGCCGTCTTCATCGACTTCCGTGAGTGGCAGGACGACTCCGTCGTCATCATCGTCCACTCCCCGATCCTCCAGGACATCGATCCCGGCAGCCCGGGCGCGGCGCAGGCCCTGAACCTGCTCAACGACCTCAACCGGAGCTTCTTCTTCGTGAAGTTCACGTTCCGGGACGGCGTGCTGATCGCCCGCTACGACCTCCTCGGCGAGTCGCTCCAGACGGGCGAGCTGGTCAACGCGGTCTACGAGATCGCGGGCGCTGCCGACCGCCTGGACGACGAGCTCGCGGGCGCTCTCGGCGGCAAGCCGTACGAGGCCAAGCTCAACGAGTGGTCCCAGAACGGCGACTGAAATCGCCGTCTGCAAGATCGCTTGCAGCATGGGAACCTCTGTTCGGCTCTAGACCGCGGAATCCGCATTTTCCGGGATGACCATCCCGCACGTTGGGCTTTTTTCCGTCCGACCGGATCCGTAGCCTTGCGAACACATGTTCCCTTCGATGACCGAACAGCGCGCGAACAAGCGCTCGCTCCGAGCACTGGTGCGCGGGGCCATGGATACGGCCCTGGAGCTCGTCACGCTGGGCGAGGCCAATACGTCGGCAAAGACCACGCCGCCGTCCGCCCCCACCGTCGTGCACCCGCATCGCCGCACGCTGGATCATCGTCGTAACCGCCGGAAGCGCCAAGGCATGGTGCCGCCCCGGCCACAGGTGTGCACGTCACCGGTTCATCGCCCGGTGGCTGAACGCAGCGCCTGACACCTCCGCGCCCGCCGGCGATCTGGTCTGGGAGGACTGATCGTTCCGGCCGGGCCGCGGATGGAACATTCCGTGTCCCCAAAGAAATTTGCGAAAAGGGCTAAAGGTCTCGGGGAGACCTGCCGATAGAAGGGGTAACGCGGGTGACGGGCGGGCTTTGCCGATCCTTTGCCGAGCCTTTTCTCGTGCTGCCGAAGATGCGCGGCATGAAGAACATCAAGATCGTCCTCACCGCTGCAGTCCTCACCGTCCCGGTGCTCCTCCCGACCATCGCCGAGGCCCGCGCCACCTGGACCTAGTCCGAAACGGGCACGCAACGCAGAGAAGGCCGCCCGATGGGCGGCCTTCTGCGTTTAAGCGCGCTGCGCGACGGCTACGGGTTCAGCGTCGACAGCGTGTAGGTCAGCGTCTTGGTGTAGGTGCCGGTGCGGAGCGCGTCGGTCTTGGTGATCGGCTGCTTGAACTCGACCGTCACCTTGTCGCTGGTGACGGGCGCGCCGTACGTGAGCAGCGTGAGCGCGGCGCCGGAGACCGTGCCGAACGGGCTGCCGGTGTTCGCGGCGTTGGTCGCGCGGGCGCTGAGCGGCTGCGGGAGCGTGAACGCCCCGTTCACCAGGTGCCCGGGCGCCGTCGGGCTCGGGTCGACCACGGTGAGGGTCGCGTCGCCGGCCGTGGAGGTCACGGTGGCCTCGGTGGTGGCCGTGTAGTCCTTGTCGATGCCCGGCGTGAAGGCGCCGAACGTCGGCGGCGTGCCGAGGGTGAGCGCGAGCGTCGCCGGCACGGTGCCGGTGACCGGCGCGGTCGTGGAGGTCGTGACCACGGGCACGTCGAGCTCGGTCGAGACGATGCTCGTCTGGCCGGAGGAGTCCGTGATCGTCGCGGTCAGCACGACGCGCTTGCCGATGTCCCCGTACGCGGGCCGGTACTCGAACTCGTACGGCACGGTGCTCTTGCTCGCGACCGGCACGCCGTTCGCGCTCAACGCGACCGACTTCACGCCGAAGTCGTCGGCGGCGACCACGACCGGGTAGATCGTCTCGTCCCAGGCCACCTTGGTCGGGCCGTACGGGTCCACGATCGCGCCGGTCGGCGGGGCGTCGACGGTGACCGCGGGCACGCTGAGCGGCGCGGGCGCCTCCGACAGCGTCGTGCCGAGCTCGACCGGGCCGGTCGTCGTGGACGTCCCCCAGAAGTTCCCGCCCACGAGCGCGGCGGTGCTGCCCGTGTTCGTCAAGCCGCCGAGCAGGCTCGAGCCGGTTGCGCTGAACGCGCGCACGACCGGGTTGCTCGGGTCAGGGCCGGTCTCGGCGTCGGTGAGGACGACCTGGCCGGTGATCTCGCTGCCGCTGATCGTGCCGCGCTGGCCGTACGTGTAGCCGACCGAGCCCGCGATCCGCGAGCCGACGACGTTGCCGTAGGCCTTGATGCCGGAGCGCGTCGTGGTCGTGGCCGCGCCGTCGGCGCCGCGGGCGTCGTCGAACAACACGGTGCCGTTGACGAGGCTCTTCTCGATCGTGACCTCGCGGCGGATGCCGGCTTCGGCGCCCTGCAGCGAGTTGGTCATCACCAGGCCGTAGCTGTACGGCCCGCCGTCGGACTTGATCGTGCCGATGCGGCTGTTGGCGATGCGCCCGCTCGTGTTGAAGAACGCGACCGCGGCCTCGGCGTAGGCGTCCGGCGACTCGATCGTTACGCCGGAGAGATCCAGGAAGTTCTCGTTGTCGTCGGACGAGCCGCCGGACTGGCGCGAGATCGTGACGACGTTGCCGCCGCCGTCGCGCAGGTACGGGGCGGTGCCGGCGAGCGAGGCCCCGAGCGCCGCGGCGGGCCGGATCGTCACCTTGTTCGCCCCGGCGCCCTTGATCGTCAGCGGCTTCGTGATCGTGAGGCCGTTGCGAGAGCCCGTCTGGCTCGGCGAGTTGTTGCCCGAAGCCGGCACGGACTGCTCGTAGTAGGTGCCGGCGCAGATCACGACGGTGTCCCACGGCGCCGCCTGATTGACCGCCGACTGGATCGAGGTGAAGGCGGCGTTCGGGCAATCGGCCTTGTCGTCGTCGACCGTCCAGGTCGACGCGTAGGCGCTGGTCGGGGCGAGCGCCGCGATGATCGCGGCGGCCACCACGGCAGAGACTCGGTTCATGTGAACAGTGGGACCTTTGTCGTGAGGGAGTTGGCCGCGCAGCCGTCAGTGGCGCGCAGATGCAGCGGCCGCAATCTACGTGGACCACCGGGCCGGTTGTTATGTGAAATCGGTCGGTCGTTGCCTGGTCACCTTTCTACCGATGGTCCACACACTGACACCCGGGCTGGAACGTACGATCTCGCCGCTTCGCCGCGTACGGCACGTCGTTGTCGTGCGAGCACGGATGCACTCATGAATCGACCGCACGGAGAACTGGTGACCCCTGCCCTGAAGGCCCTCGCGCTTGCGCTCTTCTTGGCGGTGCTCGCGCCGGCGACATCGCTGGCCGCACCGCCCGACCCCATGGATCGCGGCCCGTATACGCCCGTGACGCTCGACCCGCTGAAGATCGGCACCGTCGATCTGCAGGAGCCGAACGCCGCCGGTGGTGGCCTCACGGGCGGCGCGGCCGCGGCGACCGTGCAGCTGCGCGGCTCGATCTACTACCCGGGCAACCGCGCGACGGGCTCGCCGGTCATCGTGCTCGTGCACGGCAACCACTCGAGCTGCGACAGCGGCTCGGCACCGAACTGCACCGCGTTCAAGCGCAACGACCGCGGCTACGCGTACCTGGGTGAGAACCTCGCGAGCTGGGGCTACACGGTCGCGTCGATCGACCAGGACCAGCTCATGTACTACCAGGACGGCACCGCGCGCGGCATGCACCAGCGCCGGATCATCATCGCCGCCATGCTCGACAAGCTGTGGGACGCGAACACCGCGCCGATCCCCGCCGGCGACAACGCCAACATCGGCGGCGCGCTGGTCGGCAAGCTCGACTTCTCGCGCGTGGGCCTGATGGGTCACTCCCGCGGCGGCGACGCGGTCTCCAGCTTCATCGACTACAACCGCACGCGCCCCGCGCCGGGCCGCAAGTACAACCTGCGCGGCGTGATCGCGCTCGCGCCGGTCGACTATGAGCGCCGTGCGCCGTACGGCGTGCCGTTTATGACGATGTTCGGCTATTGCGAGGGCGACGTGACGAACCTGCAGGGCGCGCGTCTGTTCGAGCGCAGCCAGTACATCGTCGACGGCGACCCGTTCCCGCGCATCCAGGTGTCGATGCTCGGCGTCAACCACAACTGGTTCAACTCGGTCTGGTTCGCCGACGGCGACGACGCGACCGGCACCGACACCGCCTGTGGCACGTCGCAGCCGAACAACATCCGCTTGAGCGGCGGCACCTACAACGCGCAGACGCGCGGCTCCGGCGATCCGGCGCTGATGGGTGACCAGGAGAAGGCCGGCCTGGCGCTCATGAGCTCGTTCTTCCGCCGCTACGTCGGCGGCGACGCAGCCTTCGACCCGTACATGACGGGTGAGCTCGGCGAGGACGGCGTCTCGCCCCAGATCCCGGTCACGGCCTGCCCGACGTCGACGGCCGGCACGCGGATCCCGTGCGTCGAGCGCAACCTGGTCAGCTACTTCGCCGAGCCCGCCGCCCGCCGCGACGTGCTCCGGCCGGAGACGGACAACCCGCTCACCGTCAGCGCGCTCGGCACCGCCATCACCGGCAGCGGGTTCGCGAACCCGTACATCGCGAGCGGCGGCGTGAGCCCCCTGCCCGCGACGACCGCGGGCGGCTTCGACTGGTGCAACCCGGAGCCGATCTACTTCACGCCTTCCTCGCTCGGCTTCAGCGGCCTCCCGACCGCGACGAAGGGCTGCCCGCTGCCCGCCGCGAGCGCGCTCGGCGGCCAGAGCGGCACGCGTGAGAACGCCCCGGTCAACCACTCCTACGGCATGCAGCTCGCGCTGGCGTGGGAGCAGAAGGCCTCGATCAGCACCCGGGTTCCGGCGGCATCGGGCGACGTCACCGGCTTCAAGACGCTCACCATGGGCGCGGGGGTCAACTTCTTCGACCCGCGCAACCCGCCCCGCTCCGGGGACGCGATCTGGAACCCGACGCTGACGACCCAGGACTTCGAGATCGTCCTCGTCGACAAGGCCGGCACGAGGGGCACCGTCTCGGCCGGCTCGCCGCGTTACGGCAACGCGCTGCACCAGACCACGGGCTCCACCACCGCCCGCACGCACATCGTGCTCAACGCGATCCGCGTGCCGCTGGGCGACTTCAAGGCCCAGGGCGTCGATCTCACGAGCATCCGCAAGGTCGAGCTGATCTTCGGCGAGAACGGCAAGCCGCCGACGGGTTCGATCCAGCTGTCTGACGTGCGCTTCCAGGAAGCGGTCGGGGGCTCGGCCGTCTACACCGACAAGCTCGCTGACGTGCCGCCGACGACCGCTCCGGTCCCGGCGCCGGAGGCCAAGACCGTCGTCACCGCCGCGGCGCCGGCCGCCACCGTCCTCGAGACGGGTGCCGCGACGACCGTTGCGCCCGCGACCGAAGCGACGAAGGCAGCGACCTGCGCGGTCACGCTGACCTCGGCGAAGGTCAAGGCGCGCATCCTCGCGCTCAAGGGCGCCACGGGCTGCGGGTCCTCGCTCCGGGTCACGATCGCGCGCGTCGGCAAGGCCAGCACGAGCAAGGCCGTGCGCGCCACGGTGAAGGGCCAGCGCTGGACGGCGAGCGCGAAGCTCGCCGCCGGCCGCTACAAGGTCACCGTGGCTGGGGCGAGCAAGCTCGTGACCGTGCGGTAGCCCTGCGGCACATACTGCGGTCCTAATGAAGGGGCGGCCATCTGGCCGCCCCTTCGTCGTTTAACGGCGGCGCTGCTCGTAGATGACGAGCTCGCCGGGCCCCTCCGGGTCTGGGGCACGCTCCGCGGGCGTCATCCCCAGCCGCTCAGCGACGGCGATCGACGCCACGTTGCCCGGGTCGATCACAGCGATGACCCGACGGACGGCGAGGTGCTCGAGCGCCGCGTCCACGGCCGCACGCCCGGCCTCGGTCGCATAGCCCTTCCCCCAGGCCGACGGATGCAGTCGCCAGCCGACCTCGACCTCGTGCACGTAAGCCGGGAAGTAGATCGGATGGCCGACGCCGACGAACCCGACGAGCGTTCCGGCAGCCTCAACCGCCCAGAAGCCGAAGCCGAACTGGTCCCAGTGTTGGGCGAACCGCTCGGACTGCTCGCGGGACGCCGCTTCGCTGTACGGGACGCCGGCATTGAGGAAGGTCATGACCTCGGGCTCGGCGTTCACGGCCGTCAGCGCCGCCGTGTGGGCCAGCGCATCCCAACGGTGCAGGACCAAACGCTGCGTGATGACTCGCGCGGGATAGGCCATAGAACGACAAAGAGCCGCCTCAAAGGGCGGCTCTAGCGTACTGCTTATTTAAGAACTGGCGGCGACCTACTCTCCCAGGCCCTTTCAGGCCAAGTACCATCGGCGCTACGGGGCTTGACTGCTCTGTTCGGAATGGGAAGAGGTATTTCCCCCGCGCAATGGCCACCAGAAATTTGTCAAGACCTCGCCTCAAGCGGGCCTTCAAAGCTGCACAATCCTGCCAACGACGGGCATCACGGAAAATATATCCGTCAAGCCCTCGATCCATTAGTACCGGTCTCCTACGAGCGTTACCGCTCTTCCAGATCCGGCCTATCAACCTGGTGGTCTACCAGGGATCTTACCCTCTCAAGGAGGTGGGAGAATTCATCTCGAGGTCAGCTTCCCGCTTAGATGCCTTCAGCGGTTATCTGGTCCGCACGTAGCTAACCTGCGGTGCCCTTGGCAGGACAACAGATACACCAGAGGTGCGTTCATCCCGGTCCTCTCGTACTAGGGACGAATCCTCTCAATTCTCCAACGCCCACGGCAGATAGGGACCGAACTGTCTCACGACGTTCTGAACCCAGCTCGCGTACCGCTTTAATGGGCGAACAGCCCAACCCTTGGGACCTACTACAGCCCCAGGATGCGACGAGCCGACATCGAGGTGCCAAACCGAGTCGTCGATGTGGACTCTTGGACTCGATAAGCCTGTTATCCCCGGAGTACCTTTTATCCGTTGAGCGACAGCACTTCCACTTGCTACTGCCGGATCACTAAAGCCTGCTTTCGCACCTGCTCGACCTGTCGGTCTCACAGTCAAGCTCCCTTACTGCTTTTGCACTCTACGTACGATTTCCAACCGTACTGAGGGAACCTTTGCGCGCCTCCGTTACATTTTGGGAGGCGACCGCCCCAGTCAAACTACCCGCCTGGCACTGTTCACTGCCCGGATAACGGCGCAGTGTTAGAAGCACAATACATCAAGGGAGGTATCTCAAGGTTGTCTCCACACCAGCCGCAGCCGATGCTTCAAAGACTCCCTCCTATCCTGAGCGAGATGCACCGCACTCCAATACCAGGTTGTAGTAAAGGTTCACGGGGTCTTTCCGTCTAGCCGCGGGTACTCGGCATCTTCACCGAGACTGCAATTTCACCGAGCCCATCGTTGAGACAGCGTTCAACTCGTTACGCCATTCGTGCAGGTCGGAACTTACCCGACAAGGAATTTCGCTACCTTAGGACGGTTATAGTTACCGCCGCCGTTTACCGGGGCTTAGTTTCAGTGCTTCGGCTTGCGCCTAACACCTCCACGTAACCTTCCGGCACCGGGCAGGCGTCAGCCCCTATACGTCGTCTTACGACTTAGCAGAGACCTGTGTTTTTGGTAAACAGTCGGTTGAACCTATTCACTGCGGCCCTCTCAGGCTCCACGCGTAAAGCGCTTCACCTTACTAGGGCGCTCCTTATCCCGAAGTTACGGAGCGATTTTGCCGAGTTCCTTAACGATGGTTATCTCGATCACCTTAGTATTCTCTACTTTCCCACCTGTGTCGGTTTTGGTACGGGCACGTGCAATCTCCCTAGAGGCTTTTCTCGGAGGCATGGCGTCCGGGACTCGCCGGCTTAGAGCCAGCTGTCATCGCACCTCAGGTTATGGAGCTCCGCATTTATCATGAGCTCCCCCTACATGCTTGACCCAGGACTACCGTCGCCTGGGTTCCCATAGCCTTCCCCGTCCCCCCATCGGTCAAATGATTGCGACGTGGTACAGGAATATCAACCTGTTGTCCATCGACTACGCCTTTCGGCCTCGCCTTAGGTCCCGACTAACCCTAAGCAGACGAACTTTACTTAGGAATCCTTAGGAAATCGGTGGAGGAGATTCTCACTCCTCTTTCGTTACTCATGCCGGCATTCTCACTTCCCATGGCTCCACGGCTGGGTTCCCCCGCCGCTTCACTGCCATGGGAACGCTCTCCTACCGCTCGACTTACGTCGAACCCGAAGCTTCGGTGTCTAGCTTGAGCCCCGTTACATTATCCGCGCCCGGACACTTGACCAGTGAGCTGTTACGCACTCTTTCAAGGATGGCTGCCTCTAAGCCAACCTCCTGGTTGTCTATGCACCCGGACATCGTTTGCCACTTAGCTAGAACTTAGGGACCTTAGCTGTCGGTCTGGGCTGTTTCCCTCTTGACGCTGAAGTTTATCCCCCAGCAACTGACTCCCGGAGTAGCCGTGACGGTCTTCGGAGTTTGCCTGATTTCGGTAAGCTGGTGGGCCCCCTAGACCAAACAGTGCTCTACGGCCGCCACGGAATTGATCCGAGGCTATACCTAAATATATTTCGGAGAGAACCAGATATCTCTGAGCTTGATTAGCCTTTCACTCCGACCCACAGGTCATCCGCCCAGTTTTCAACCTAGGTCGGTTCGGTCCTCCACGCGGTCTTACCCGCGCTTCAACCTGCCCATGGGTAGCTCGCTCAGTTTCGGGTCTACCGCCTACGACTAAATCGCCCTATTCGGACTCGCTTTCGCTTCGGCTCCGCTCATCGCTTAACCTTGCCGCAGACGAGTAACTCGCCGGCTCGTTATGCAAAAAGCACGCCGTCACAGAACAAGTCTGCTCCGACCGCTTGTAGGCACGCGGTTTCAGGTACTATTTCACTCCCCTTCCGGGGTACTTTTCACCTTTCCCTCACGGTACTTGTCCGCTATCGGTCACCAGGGAGTACTTAGCCTTGGAGGGTGGTCCCCCCAGATTCAGTCCGCGTTTCACGGGTGCGGACCTACTCAGGTACCTCATCGGGAGATCAGATCGATTTCGCTTACGGGACGATTGCCCTCTGTGGTGCGCGGTTCCACGCGCTTCAGCTATCGACTGATTTGGTAACTCCCGCCGAGACACGCACGTCTCGGACAAAGGCCCTACAACCCCGAACTGGCAACGCGTGCGCGCTTACACCAGCCCGGTTTGGGCTATTCCCCTTTCGCTCGCCACTACTCGGGGAGTCTCGGTTGATTTCCTTTCCTCCGGGTACTGAGATGTTTCAGTTCCCCGGCTTGCCCCCATCCCGCCTATATATTCAGCGGGTGGTAACGCCGTACTAACAGCGTTGGGTTTCCCCATTCGGAGATCCGCGGGTCACTGGCTATTCAGCGCCTCACCGCGGCTTATCGCAGCCGTTCACGTCCTTCATCGACTCCTGGTGCCAAGGCATCCACCACGTGCCCTTCCTATCTTGACGGTGATCCGCAATTACTTGCGTAATTGCAGGTGATACCCGTTCACACCGCCGTTGAAGGCGGTGTTTCGTTGGCATGATTGTGCAGTTTTCAAGGTCCGCTTCGAGGCGTCGCCCGGATTGGGCAAGACGGTCTCTCAAAACTCAACAGCATGCCCGTACTTGATGTACGAGCCAGGTCCGGTCGACGTTAGGTACCGAGTCAAACTCGAGGTGGACGGAATGCCCACCTGGTTGTCGCCGGCGCTCCAAGTCCTGGAGCTTCCCTAGAAAGGAGGTGATCCAGCCGCACCTTCCGGTACGGCTACCTTGTTACGACTTCACCCCAGTCACGAGCCCCACCTTCGACGGCTCCCTCCCACAAGGGGTTAGGCCACCGGCTTCGGGTGTTGCTTGCTTCCATGGTGTGACGGGCGGTGTGTACAAGGCCCGGGAACGTATTCACCGCGGCAATGCTGATCCGCGATTACTAGCAACTCCGCCTTCATGTAGGCGGGTTTCAGCCTACAATCCGAACCGAGACGCGCTTTAAGGGATTCGCTCCACCTCACGGTATCGCAGCCCTCTGTACGCGCCAATGTAGCACGTGTGTAGCCCTGGACATAAGGGGCATGATGACTTGACGTCATCCCCACCTTCCTCCGGTTTGTCACCGGCAGTCTCGCATGAGTCCCCAACTAAATGCTGGCAACATGCGACGGGGGTTGCGCTCGTTGCGGGACTTAACCCAACATCTCACGACACGAGCTGACGACAGCCATGCACCACCTGTGATCCTGCCCCGAAGGGAAGCCCTGTTTCCAGGGAGGTCAGGAACATGTCAAGCCCAGGTAAGGTTCTTCGCGTTGCGTCGAATTAAACCACATGCTCCGCTGCTTGTGCGGGCCCCCGTCAATTCCTTTGAGTTTTAGCCTTGCGGCCGTACTCCCCAGGCGGGGCACTTAATGCGTTAGCTTCGGCACGGAGGGAGTCGACACCCCCCACACCTAGTGCCCATCGTTTACAGCGTGGACTACCAGGGTATCTAATCCTGTTTGCTCCCCACGCTTTCGCGTCTCAGCGTCAGTAACGTCCCAGCGAGCTGCCTTCGCAATTGGTGTTCCTCCTGATATCTGCGCATTTCACCGCTACACCAGGAATTCCACTCGCCTCTTCCGTACTCAAGCCCGACAGTATCCACCGGCATCCGAGGGTTGAGCCCCCGACTTTCACAGCGGACTTACCGGACCGCCTACACGCGCTTTACGCCCAATGATTCCGGACAACGCTTGCCCCCTACGTATTACCGCGGCTGCTGGCACGTAGTTAGCCGGGGCTTCTTCTGAAGGTACCGTCACTCCACAGCGCTATTAACACTGGAAGCTTCGTCCCAACTGAAAGGGGTTTACAACCCGAAGGCCTTCTTCCCCCACGCGGCGTTGCTGCGTCACGCTTTCGCGCATTGCGCAAGATTCCCCACTGCTGCCTCCCGTAGGAGTCTGGGCCGTGTCTCAGTCCCAGTGTGGCTGATCGTCCTCTCAGACCAGCTACCCATCGCAGCCTTGGTGAGCCGTTACCTCACCAACAAGCTAATGGGCCGCGGGCCCATCCCAATGCGAAGGCCGAAGCTATCTTTGCTGAACTCCCTTACGAGAGTGCAGAACATCCGGTATTAGCCCGAGTTTCCTCGGGTTGTCCCGGTCATTGGGGTAGGTTACCCACGTGTTACTCACCCGTTCGCGGCTCTGCCACGGACCGAAGTCCGCTTCGTCGCTCCACTTGCATGTGTTAAGCACGCCGCCAGCGTTCGTCCTGAGCCAGGATCAAACTCTCCGTGAAGAATCACAAAGAGCGTCTTTCGCTACTCGAGAGCCGACCAGTACACATGAGGCCGGCTGAGCGATTGACAGGGTTACTGCTCAGTACTGCTGGTACTACTTTCCTACTTGATTCCTTATTCCGTCCACCTTGTGGTTACAAGGCGTCGGAGTAACGAAACCTGGACACATTCGACGGCTAAGGAAGCCATCGATGTGCATGCTGTTGAGTTTTCAAAGACCGCTGCGCCTCGCGTCTGGCGGGGTTTCCGCCGTGTGCTGCGCTATGTTGGAGCCTAGCAGCTCCGTGTCCGGCGCCTCTCGGCTCCAGGCCCTGAAGCTTAGCGCTCCCGGCCCAGTGCCTCGTTGGCCCCGGGCCGAGAAGCTTAGCGCGTCTCGCCCGGCGCCTTTCGGCTCCGGCCCTATGAAGCTTAGCGCTTCAGAGGGGCAGTGGAGTTTAGCGTACCCGCCTCCCGGACCACAGTCCTGTCGGCCGGAGGGCGTTGCTTCACCCCGCTGCGGCGCAGAAGAGTAGCAGCGGCTCTCCGGCCTACAAGGGGTCTCCGAAGAAATTTTCCACGGACCCCATTCCGAGCTCCTCCCAGCCCCCTCCACGTCGGTCTGCGCCCCCACGTGTGCGCGCCCCCGCGTATGCGCGTGCGCCGCGCGGGCCGCCCGCCCCGCACCCGCCGGTGCCCGCCACGCCTCTCTCCCCCTCTCCCTCAAGTGCGTGCCGCTCCCCGCCGATCTACCCGGGAACCGCGTCTGAGTTCGGCCTGAGCGCTGGGCTCCGAAGGCGGACGGTTCCGTCCGTCCCGATGCTAGAGTCGAACGACCTGGCCGGGCTTGGTCCGCCCGCCACCCGCCTCGGCACGATCCGTGGCAGAGTCCCCGTCCTAGGTCGGGGACCGCGCACCCTGTCATGAGCGATCACGAGCGAACCACCACCATCCCCGGCGAGGCAGACGGCCTCAACGGGAGCGGCTCGGTGGTTGACTTCCCGCGCGAGCGCGCGCGTGCGCGTAGCGGGAGTCGTGGACGGATCCGCCTCTGGCCCCGCCGCAGGCGGAAGAAGCGCTTCAAGGTCCGCAAGCTGCGGGTGCTGATCGTCCTGTTCTTCCTGGGCATCCTCGCGGCGATCTCGACCGCGTTCGGCATGTTCATGGCGCTCGCCGCGGACCTCCCGCAGCTCGAGCCGCTCGACGCGCCGGCCCAGCCTTCGGTCCTCCTCGACAAGCGTGGCGAGCAGATCGGGACGCTCACGGGCAACGACCGGCGCATCTACCTGTCGGAGAAGCAGATCGCGCCCGCGATGAAGCAGGCGATGGTCGCGATCGAGGACCGCCGCTTCTGGACCAACTCCGGCGTCGACGTCCGCGGCATCCTGCGCGCCGCCTTCCAGAACACGACCGAGGGCCGTGCGGTCCAGGGCGCGTCGACCATCCCACAGCAGTACGTGAAGATCCAGCTCGCCGCCGAGAACGAGCGCACCGTGTTCCAGAAGCTGCGCGAGGCGGCGCTCGCCTACCAGCTCACCCGCCGGTGGTCGAAGGACCGGATCCTCCGCAACTACCTGAACACGATCTACTTCGGCAACGGCGCCTACGGCGTCGAATCCGCCGCGCGCACGTACTTCGCCTACAACCACGACGAGTGCGAGCCGAACTGCGCGGCCGTGCTGCTGCCGCACGAGGCCGCGCTGATCGCGGGCATCGTCGCCTCGCCGAGCGCGTACGACCCGGTCCAGCACCCGGTCGCCGCGCAGAAGCGCCGCGACCTCGTGCTCCTGCGCATGTACGAGCTCGGCAACATCCCGCGCGACGTGTACGAGGACGGCAAGCGCCAGCCGATCCCGACGCGCTTCGACCTGACCTTCCCCAGGGAGGACACGGAGTTCCCGTACTTCACGTCCTGGGTCAAGCAGCAGGTCGTCGACCAGCTCGGCGGCGGCCAGCAGGGCGCGGCCAAGGCCTTCGACGGCGGTCTGCGGGTCACGACGACGATCGACTCCAAGCTCCAGCGCGCCGCCGAGAAGGCGATCAAGGACTGGCTTCCCAACGAGGACGGGCCCCGCGCCTCCCTGGTCGCCATCTCCAACAAGGACGGCATGGTCCGGGCGATGGTCGGTGGCGACCGGTACGAGGAGAAGCCGTTCAACCTCGCGACCCAGGGCCAGCGCCAGCCGGGCTCGGCCTTCAAGCCGTTCGTGCTCGCCGAGGCGCTGGACCGTGGCATCAGCCCCGGTTCCACCTGGGAGTCCAAGAAGCTGACTTACATCCTCAAGGGTGGTGAGCGCTTCACTGTCAACAATTACGACGACGCGTACTCGGGTGTGACCACGCTCGCGAACGCCACCACCTTCTCCGACAACGCCGTCTTCGTGCAGGTGGCCAAGAAGGTGGGGATGAAGAAGGTCGCCCGGCTCGCGCGCGACATGGGCGTTCGCACCCCGGTGTCCACGAACCTGGCGAGCGCGCTCGGTGGCCTGAACCGCGGCGTGACCCCGCTCGATATGGCGCACGCGTACGAGACCTTCGCCACGGGCGGTCTGCTCGTCACCGGCACGCTGTCGCCGGGCCAGAGCGACAAGCGCCTTCCCGTCCCGGGCCCGGTCGGCATCGAGCGGATCGAGCAGGGCAAGGGCAAGAAGGCCAAGATCGTCAAGAACGAGAACGGCAAGCGGATGGTCAACAAGCGCGAGCGCACGCGCGTGCTCAAGCCCCACGTCGCTTCTCAGGTCTCGCAGATCCTCCAGACCGTCGTCAAGAACGGCACGGCCGAGCGTGCGCAGATCCCGGGCGTGATGGTCGCCGGCAAGACCGGCACCACCGAGGCCTACGGCGACGCCTGGTTCGTCGGCTGGACCAAGGAGTACACGGTCGCCGTCTGGGTCGGCTACCCGGACAAGTTCAAGCCCATGGAGACCGAGTTCCAGGGCGAGCCGGTCGCCGGCGGCACGTTCCCGACCGGCATCTGGAAGACCTTCATGATGTCGCTGCTCAAGGTCGACCCGCTGCCCAAGGCCGACGGCGGCGACGGCCGCGCGAAGCCCACCCCGACGCCCAGTGGCGTCGTCCCCGGCACCGCGACTCCGCCGCCGGCCACGTCCACGCCGCCCCCGTCGTCAACCGACGGCACGGGCGGTGGCACCGAGGCGCCGCCGGAGAACAACACGCCGCCGACGAACGAAGAGCCGCCGCCGACGACCGAGGAACCGCCGCCGACAACGCAGGAACCCGCGCCGACGGCACCGCCGACGGACGGCGGAACCGGTGGAACGGGCGGCGCCGGCGGCACCGCGCCGCAGACTGGCGGTGCCGGGACGACCGGCACCACTGGCACCGGCTAGCGCAGCGACGCGCGAAAGCCCGGCGGCCAGGGCCGCGACACCTCGCGGAACCCCAGGGCGCAGAAGCGCCACGGCAGCTCGGCCGCCTTGGTGATGCCGATGCGCGGTCCGGTCACGTACTCGAGCGGTTCGCCGTGGCGAATGACGATCGGGCCGTCCACCAGCGACGTGTCGTTCTCCGTCAAGCCGATGCCCATCGCCTGGGTGAGCTTGCCCGGGCCGTTGGTGAGCTCACCCGCGCCGCGGCGCTCACGCATCGCCGCCAGCCCTTCCAGCGGCTCCAGCGCGCGGATGAGCACCGCCGCGCCGACGTCCTCGGGCTCGCACACGGCGTTCAAGAGCGCGTGGATCCCGTAGGAGCGGTACACGTAGGCCGTGCCCGGCGCGCCATAGAGCACCGAGGTCCGCGCCGTCAACCCCACATAGGCGTGGCAGGCCGGCTCGGTGTGGTGATAGGCCTCGGTCTCCACGATCCGGCCGGCGCAGCCCTCGAACTCGACGATGCAGCCGAGCAGGGCCGGTGCCACCTCGAGCACCGGCCGGTCGTAGAAATCAGCGTCTAGGGAGATCCGCGAAGCGATCTCCCCAGCCGAGGTCGACTGCCCCGGCGAAGCCGGCGGCGTCGACGAAGCGCCTAGGTCGTCTGATCCAGCGCCGCTTTGGCGTGCGCCAGCTGCTCGCGCACGCGGGCGAGCGACGTCCCGCCCTCGCTCTCCTTGGACTCCAGCCACGTCCCTTGGGATAGCACCGCGTAGAAGTCGTCGTCGAGCACGTCGGAGTGCTCGGCGAGCTCCTCGCGCGTCAGCTGGGAGAGCACGCGGCCCGATTCGACCGCCGTGCGCACCAGCCCGGCGACGATGCCGTGCGACTGGCGGAAGGGGACGCCGCGCTTGACGAGCATGTCCGCGACGTCCACGGCGGCGAGCATCTCGTCCGTCGCGGCGGCGGCCAGGCGCTCGCGCTTGAACGTCATCGACTCGAGCATCCCGCGCGCGGCGGCCAGGGTGAGCTCCAGCGTGTCGACGGTGTCGAAGAGGTGCTCCTTGTCCTCCTGCATGTCCTTGTTGTAGGTCAGCGGGAGCGCGTGCATGACGCCGTGGAGGCCGGCCAGGTGGGACACGATCCGCGGCGCCTTCGCGCGCAGCAGCTCGGCCGCGTCCGGGTTCTTCTTCTGCGGCATGATCGAGGACGAGGACGCCCAGTCGTCGCGCACCTCGCAGAAGCCGAACTCCTCCGAGCTCCACAGCACGATCTCCGCGCCGAGCCGCGACAGGTGCGTCGCGCAGGTGGCGGCGGCGTTCAGGTAGTCCAGCACGAAGTCGCGGTTGGAGACCGCGTCGATCGAGTTCGGCACCACGCCCGCGAACCCGAGCTCAGACGCCACCAGGCGCCGGTCCGTCGGGAAGTTCACGCCCGCCAGCGCGCCCGCGCCCAGCGGCAGCTCGCTCGTCCCGCCCAGCACCAGCGCGAACCGGGACGCGTCGCGGCGGAACATCCAGAAGTAGGCGAGCAGGTGGTGGGAGAGATACACGGGCTGCGCGCGCTGCAGGTGCGTGTAGCCGGGCATCGGCCAGTCCAGGTGCGCCTCGGCGACCCGCACGATCACGGTCTGCAGGTCCTGCAGCGCCTCGATCGCCCGCAACGCGTGCGCACGCGTGAACATCGCCATGTCCGTCGCGACCTGGTCGTTGCGCGACCGCGCCGTGTGCAGCTTGCCGCCGACCGGGCCGACGATCTCGGTCAGCCGCCGCTCGACGGCCATGTGGATGTCCTCGTCGTCGTCGAGGAACTTGAACTCGTTGGCGTCGAGCTCGGCCCGCACCCGGTCGAGCCCGTTGAGCAGCTCGTCGAGGTCGGCGTCGGTGATGATCCCGGTCGCCGCGAGCATCTTCGCGTGCGCCCGCGACTGCTCCACGTCGTAGGGATACAGGCGCCAGTCGAAGCCGATCGAGGCGTTCAGCGTGACGAAGACGGGATCAGGTGGCAGCGAGAAGCGCGACATCGCCCGCCATCATGACCCAAGATGGATTTGCTCGTCCGCCCAGCGCGCCCGATGGATGCGTGCGTCCCGCTGCTGTTCGAGTCGGCGAAGCCGTACTACACCGCCTACGCGGGCAGCGCGCGGCGCGCGCTGAAGCTCCTGCACCGCGCCTTCGTGCAGCCTGGCCACGCCGCAAGCTACGAATGCACGCAGGTGCTGGCCACGCCCGACGACTTCATCGTCGGCGTGCTCACCGCGTTCCCGGTGCGCGACGGCGACCGCCTCTCGCGCCGCTTCATCCGGCTCACGCTCACCCGCGTGCCGCCGTGGGGCCTCGCCGGCACCTTCAAGCACCTGTACGCGGCGGGCGGCGTTGCGCCGCGACCGCCGCTGGACGCCTACTACGTGGACGCGCTCGCAGTGCACGAGAGCTACCGGCGGCTCGGCCTCGCGCAGCGCCTGCTCCGCATCGCCGAGGACGACGCCCGGCGCGCCGGCTGCCGGCGGCTCGCGCTCGACACCGGCCTGCACAACCGGCCGGCCCGCGCGCTCTATGACGCGTACGGCTTCCAGGAGCGCGAGATCCGCCGCGCTCCCAACGACCGCACCGCGAAAGCGCTAGGCGGCCCCGGCTTTGTGGGCTACCTGAAGGACGTCACCTAGCGCCTCGGCGACCTCGGCGACCTGCCCCTCGGACAGCTCCGGGAAGAACGGCAGGGCGATCGACCGCGCCGCGATGTCCTCGCACACCGGGAACATGCCCTCGCGGTACCCGAACTGCTCGCGGTAGAAGGACATCAGGTGGATCGCCGGCAGGTAGGGCTTGGACTGCACGCCGCGCGCGAGCAGCGCCCGGATCGTCTCGTCACGGTCCACGTCGCGCGGGAGCTGGACCACGAACACGAACCAGCCGCGCACGTCGCCGCCGAAGTCCTCGCACGGAAGCTCGAGGCCCTCGACCCCGCTCAACGCCTCCCGGTACCACGAGGCCACGCGGGCACGGTCGGCGAGCATGCCGTCGAGCCGCTCGAGCTGGACCAACCCCAGCGCACAGGCGAGATCCGTGAGCCGGTAGTTGAAGCCGAGCCGGTCGTGGTCGAGCCAGTCCATGTTCGGCGCGCGGCCCTGGTTGCGCTCGGAGTCCACGCGCTCCTTCATGGCCGCCGACCCCATCGTCAGCATCCCGCCCTCGCCCGTGGTGAGCTGCTTGTTGGCGTAAAAGCCGAACGCGGCGGGATGGCCGCGCCCGCCCACCTTCACCCCGTCCGCGTGCACGGCGCCGAGCGCCTCGCACGCGTCCTCGACGATCGGCAGCCCGTGCTGCTCCAGCGCCGGCGTGTCAGCGGGGTAGCCGAAGATGTGCACCGGCAGCAGCGCGGTGGTGCGGTCCGTGATCGCCGCGGCCGCCGCTTCGACGTCCAGGTTCAACGTCACCGGGTCGATGTCGACGAACACGGGCTTCGCGCGCTCATACAGGATCGAGTTCGCCGAGGCCACGAACGAGAACGGCGAGGTGACGACCTCGTCGCCCTCGGACACACCCACCGCCCGCAGGGCCAGGTGCAGCGCCGCCGTGCCGGAGGAGATCGCGGACGCGTGCGGCGCGCCCACCCGCGCCGCGAACCCGGCCTCGAAGGCCGGGACGCGCGGCCCCAGCGAGAGGTGCCGCGAGCGCAGCACCTCGATCACCGCGGCTTCTTCTTCAACGCCCAGGACGGGGCGCGCGACCGGGATCACGAGGCGGTCTTGACCGACGCCTGCGAGCGCAGCATGCCCGCCTCGATCGAGTCCACCAGCGCGTCCCACGAAGCCTCGATGACGTTCTCGTGCACGCCGATCGCACCCCACGTCGACTCGCCGTCGCTCGCGTCGAGCAGCACGCGGGTGGTCGCGCCCGTCGCCTTCCACTCGTCCAGGATGCGGACCTTGAAGTTGACGAGCTTGATGTCGCGCAGGTGCGGGTGCAGCTCGCCGATCGCGGCGCGCAGCGCCTGATCGAGCGCATGCACCGGGCCGTTGCCCTCGGCGGTGCGCACGAAGCGCTGGTTGCCGACCCACAGCTTCACGGTGGCCTCGGTCTCGACCCGGCCGTCGGCGCGCTTCTCGGCGATCACCCGCCAGGACTCGAGCCGGAACAACGGCTCGTAGTCACCCGTCTCACGCTTGATCAGCAGCTCGAAGGAGCCGTCGGCGGCCTCGAACTGGAAGCCGCGGTGCTCGAGCTCCTTCACGCGCTCGACCACGCGCGTCGCGGTCGCGTCGTCCAAGGCCCCACCCGCGTGCGCGATGACCGTGCCCTTGCCGGCCAGCTCGCTGACCAGCACCTCGCGCGAGTTGCCGACCTCGGCGGGATCGATGTGCTCGAACGTCGACGGGTCCGCGTTCACGCCCGCGACGTGCATGCCGCCCTTGTGCGCGAACGCGTTCTTGCCCACGTAGGCCTGGTTGGCGTCGGGCTGCAGGTTGAGCATCTCCGCGACCAGGTGCGAGGCCTCGGTCAGCCCCTCCAGCGACGGGAGGCAGGTGCGCCCCATCTTCAGCTGCAGGTTCGGGATGATCGAGATGAGGTTCGCGTTGCCGCAGCGCTCGCCGTAGCCGTTCATGGTCCCCTGGACCAGCACGGCGCCCTCGGCGACGGCCGCGAGCGAGTTCGCGACCGCGCACTCGGCGTCGTTGTGCGTGTGGATGCCCAGCGCGGCGGTCGGGAGGGCAAGTCGCACCGTTCGCACGGCCTCCGCCACCTGGTGCGGCAGCGTCGCGCCGTTGGTGTCGCACATCGTCAGGTTCTCGGCGCCCGCTTCCAAAGCGGCCGTAAGGCACGCGATGGCGTAGCCCGAGTCGTCGAAGAACCCGTCGAAGAAGTGCTCGGCGTCGTAGATGACGCGCTTCCCGCTCGCGACCAGGAAGGCCACCGACTCCGCGATCATGCGGAGGTTCTCCTCGCGGTCGACCTTGACGACCTTCTCCAGGTGCAGGCCCCACGTCTTGCCGACGATCGTCGACACCGGCGTCCACGACTCCGCGAGCACCTTCAGAGCGGCGTCCTCGGCGGCGTCCACGCCGCGGCGGCGCGTCATCCCGAACGCGCACACGTCGGCACGCAGCCCGGCCTCGGACAGCCGCTCGAAGAGCTCGAGCTCCTTCGGGTTCGAGGTCGGGAAGCCCGCCTCGATCATCGGCACGCCGAGCTCGTCGAGGATGCGCGCCACGCGCACCTTCTCCTCAACCGAGAGCGACATGCCCTCGCCCTGCATCCCGTCCCGCAGGGTGGTGTCGTAGACGACGACGTCCATGCCTATGAGACCGCCGCGGGAACCTTGTCGAGCCAGTCCGCGTAGCGCTCGGAGCGGCCGTGCAGCGCGTCCTCGAAGATCGCCTGGATCTCGGTCGTGATCGGGCCGCGCGTGCCGTCGCCGACCGGCAGGTCGTCGACCTCGCGGATCGGCGTCAGCTCGGCCGCGGTGCCGGTCATGAAGATCTCGTCGGCGCGGTAGAGCTCACCGCGCGCGATGTTGCGCTCGATCACCTCGTAGCCCTGGTCGCGCAGGATGTCGATCGCGGCCGCGCGGTTGATGCCCTCGAGGATGTCGTTCGCGAAGCCCGGCGTGTGCACGACGCCGCCCTTGACCAGGAACAGGTTCTCGCCCGTGCCCTCGCAGACGTAGCCGTTGGAGTCGAGCAGGATCGCCTCTTCGTAGCCGGCCTTGTCGGCCTCGATCTTCGCGAGGATCGAGTTCAGGTACTGGCCTCCGGCCTTGGCCGTCGGGATCAGCGCGTCGGCGGAGATCCGCCGCCACGAAGACACGCGCGCGCGGACGCCGTTGACCTTGCCCTCGTCGCCCAGGTACGCGCCCCACGCCCACACGGCGATGATCACGTCCACCGGGCAATCCAGCGGGTAAAGGCCCATCGGGCCCGCACCGCGGAACACGAGCGGGCGGATGTAGCAGGACTTGAGCCCGCTCGCCGTGATCGTGTCGAACGTCGCCTGGCGGATCTCGTCCTTCGAGAACGGGATCTCCATGTGGTAGAGCGCGGCCGACCGGAACAGCCGGTCGACGTGGTCCTGGTGGCGGAACACGGCCGAGCCGCCGTCCGGCGTCTCGTACGCGCGCACACCCTCGAAGACGCTCGTCCCGTAGTGCAGCGCGTGCGTGAGCACGTGGACCTTGGCGTCCTCGTGGTTGACGAGTTCGCCGTTCATCCAGATCTGATGGCTCACGTCACAGCTCCTCCAGCACCGCCTTGGTCACCTCGGCGGTGGTCGCGGTCCCGCCCAGGTCACCCGTGCGGATGCCCTTCTCCAGGGCCTTGTCCACCGCCGATTCTACGGCAGCGGCCTGCTCTTCCCGCCCGAGTCCGTGGCGCAGGAGCAGCGCGCCGGAGAGGATCATGCCGATCGGGTTGGCGATGCCCTGGCCGGCGATGTCCGGCGCCGAGCCGTGGACGGGCTCGAACAGGGACGGCCCGTTGCCGCCCAGCGAAGCCGTCGGAAGCATGCCGAGCGAGCCCGTGAGCATCGACGCCTCGTCGCTGAGGATGTCGCCGAACATGTTCTCGGTGACGATCACCTCGAAGTGGCGCGGCGCGGCGACGAGCTTCATCGCGGCGGCGTCGACGAGGATGTGCTCGAGCTCGATGTTCGGGAACTCCTCGTCGTGGATGCGGGTGACGACCTTGCGCCACAGCCGCGACGTGTCCAGCACGTTCGCCTTGTCGACGGAGGTCACGCGCGACTTGGCGGCGTTGAACGCCGCGCGCGCGATCCGCTCGATCTCCTCGACGGTGTAGACCATCGTGTCGAACGCGCGGCCGTTCTCGGTCCCGCGCTCGCCGTAGTACAGGCCGCCGGTGAGCTCGCGGACGATCAGCATGTCCACGTTCTCGATCAGCTCGCGCTTGAGCGGCGACGCATCGTACAGCGCCCGCAGCGGCCGGACGGGACGCAGGTTGGCGTACAGCCCGAGGTCCGCGCGCAGGCGGAACAGGCCCTGCTCGGGCCGGACGGCGCCGGGCTCGTTCGTGTCCCACTTGGGGCCGCCGAGCGCGCCGAGCAGCACGGCGTCCGACGCCGTGACGGCCGCCATCGCCTCGTCGGTGATCGCGACGCCGTGCAGGTCGATCGCGGCACCGCCCGCGGGGTGCTCGTCGAACGACAGGTCGCCGGCGACGGCGTTGAGGACCTCGACCGCGGACGCGGCGACTTCGGGACCGATCCCGTCACCGGGAAGGAGGGCAATGTTCGGCATAAGTTGCGGGACCCTACAGATTCAGAGTGACGGGACCGGGGCGTTCGCGCGAGGACTCGTAGGCGGAGATCTCCTCGGCGTTCTGGAGCGTGAGCGCGATGTCGTCGAGCCCGTTCAGCAGGCGGTGGCGGCGATCGGCGTCGAGCTCGAACGGCACGGCGCGACCGGCGAAGCGCACTTCGAGCGCCTCGAGGTCCACCTCGGCCTCGCCGGCCGCCATCAGCGCCTGGACCTCCTCCTCGGGCAGCACGACCGGCAGCAGGCCGATCTTCGTGCAGTTCGAGAAGAAGATGTCGGCGAAGGACGAGGCGACGATGGCCTGGAAGCCGTAGTCCTGCAGCGCCCACGGCGCGTGCTCACGGCTCGACCCGCAGCCGAAGTTCGCGCCTGTCGCCAGGATCGGGTTCTTGGGCAGGCTCCAGCCCGGCTCCTGCGCCCAGTCGTAGAACAGGAACTCGCCGAAGCCCGTGCGCTCGATGCGCTTGAGGAACTGCTTCGGGATGATCTGGTCCGTGTCGACGTCGGCGCGCTTGAGTGACGTGACGGGACCCGAGACGATCTTGACGGCGTCCATCTTTCAGCTCCACTCCCGGATGTCGACGAAGCGGCCCTCGATCGCAGCGGCCGCGGCCATCGCCGGCGAGACGAGGTGCGTGCGCCCGCCGCGGCCCTGGCGGCCCTCGAAGTTGCGGTTGGAGGTCGAGGCGCAGCGCTCGCCCGGGTCCAGCGTGTCCGGGTTCATGCCCAGGCACATCGAGCAGCCCGCGGTGCGCCAGTCGAAGCCGGCCTCGCGGAAGATCACGTCCAGGCCCTCGGACTCCGCCTGCTTGGCCACCTGGACCGAGCCCGGGACGACCATCGCGTTCTTGACGGTGGACGCGACCTTGCGGCCCTTGATCATCTCGGCGGCGGCACGCAGATCGCCGATCCGGCCGTTGGTGCAGGAGCCGATGAAGATGCGGTCCAGCTTGAGCTCGGTGATCGGCGTGCCCGCCTCCAGGCCCATGTAGACCAGGGAGCGCTCGTCCGTCTCGCCGTGCGGCTCGGGCACCTCGCCCGCCACGCCGACGACCTGCCCGGGCGTGGTGCCCCAGGTGACCAGCGGCGAGATCGTGCTCGCGTCGACGGTGATCTCGCGGTCGAACGCAGCGCCCTCGTCCGTCTTGAGGGTCTTCCAGTACGCGACGGCCTCGTCGAAGTCCTCGGGCGCCGCGACGCGACCGCGCACCCACTCGAACGTGGTCTCGTCCGGCGCGATCATGCCCGCGCGGCCGCCGCCCTCGATCGTCATGTTGCAGATCGTCATCCGCTCCTCCATCGAGAGGGAGCGGATCACGTCGCCCGCGAACTCGACGACGTGGCCGGCGGCGCCGTTGGTGCCCATCTGGCCGATCGTGCCGAGGATCAGGTCCTTCGCGGTGACGCCGTGGCCGAGCTCGCCGACGTAGTTGATCCGCATCGACTTCGGCTTGGGCTGGGAGAGCGTCTGCGTGGCCAGCACGTGCTCGACCTCGGACGTGCCGATGCCGAACGCGAGCGCGCCGAACGCGCCGTGCGTGGCCGTGTGCGAGTCGCCGCAGACGATCGTCATGCCAGGCTGCGTGACGCCGAGCTCCGGGCCGATGATGTGCACGATCCCCTGGCGGTCGGACCCGAGCGAGTAGACCGGGATGCCGAACTCGTCGCAGTTGGACTCGAGCGCCTCCACCTGGCGACGGCTGAGGGCGTCACGGATCTGCGCGCTGACCGGCGTGCCGTCCGTCGGCACGTTGTGGTCGGCGGTGGCGAGCGTGCGGTCGGGGCGGCGCACCTCACGACCGGCGAGCCGGAGGCCCTCGAAGGCCTGCGGGCTCGTCACCTCGTGCACGAGGTGGAGGTCGATGAAGATGAGTCCCGGCGCGACCTCGTGCGCGGACCAGATCTTGTCGAACAGCGTGGTGGGGGTCATGACCGGCGCAGGCCCGCTGACACGATCGCCAGCAAGACGGCCTCCTCCTTCCCGAGGTTGGCGAAGTGATGGGGCAAATCGGCGTCGAAGGTCACGCAGTCACCCGCGTGGAGCTGGTGCTCGGCGTCTTCGACGTGCAGGACAAGGGACCCGCGCTCGATCAGCGCGGTCTCGCGGGCGCCCGGCTCGTGGCGAGGCGGGTCGCCGGGGCCGCCGGTGACGGCGCCGGGAGCGAGCGTGTGGCGCGTGACCTCGGCGCGTAGGCCGGGGAGCGGCGGGGTGAGGAGCTCGTAGGCGTGGCCGGCCGTCCCGCCGCGGCGGCCGTCGCCGGCGCGCACGATCGACACGGTGCCCTCCTCGTCCAGGCGCAGGAGCTGCGACAGGCGCAGCTCGAGGCCGGAGGCGATGCGGCTGGCGACCTGCAGCGTCGGGCTCGTCTCTCCGCGCTCGACCTGGCTGAGCATCGGGGCGGAGACGCCGGAGCGCTCGGCCAGGTCGCGGAGCGAGAGGTCCATCGCCTCCCGCAGCGCCTTGACGCGCGGACCGACGGCCGCGATGGTGGGATCAACAGCCGTCGCCATTACGCCTGTACGTTATCGCATACAGGCGCGCTTTCAACATTTCAGGTGCGGGAACATCAGTTGCGCCAGTGACACGGCATCTCGCGGCTCCTCTAAGTGGGCCGCGCGCGTTCCCCGAACGCACGGTACGTCATCCAAACTTGACAATTGACGCTTCTCACCCCGTCAAATGCCTAAGGTCTGGTTTTCCGGACCAACGCGCCCACAAACACGTGTCGAGTCCGGATGCGCCTACTCATTCGACCTTTCACGGCCGCCGTTGCGTATGCGCAGGGAAGGCCGCGGTGCCGGTCGGTCAGTGTTCCCCCTGGCCGCTTTTCACCCCGGCGACCGCGGCCTTCCCGACTACCGTCTTGTCGGTGATCGACGAGCTTCCGGACGCACTGGTCCTCGGTGGTGGCGGCACGCTGGGTGAAGCGTGGCTGCGCGGCGTGCTCAGTGGGATCGAGGCCGGCTCCGGCCTGGACTTCCGCGAGTGCGAGTACCTCGTCGGCACCTCCGCGGGCTCGATCGTGGCCGCGACGCTCGCCGCGGGCCGGCGCCCGGACGCCGGTGAGCAGGCCGCACGCGAGTGGGCGCGCGCGGTGCCGGACGTGATCGACGAGACGAGCGGCCCGCGCTTCGCCGCCGTCGGAAAGGTGACCCGCGCGGCGGCCGCGCCGTTCGCCAACGTCGCGCTGTCGGTCACCGCGCCCGCCGGCCGGCTCGTCCGCGCCGCCGAGGACGAGCTCAGCGAGCGGCGCTCGTCGGAGGAGACGTAGCGCGCGCGCAGCG
>NZ_JAPDDP010000073.1 GCF_027587195.1 Solirubrobacter phytolaccae
CCGGATACATCGGGTCCATCGTCGCTCGCCGGCTGCTGGCCCGTGGGGCGGCCCGTCGCGGCGTCCTCGCGAGGCGCGCCTGTGGCGGCGGCCGACGACGTGCCCGCGGGGCGGCCCGTCGCGGCGTCGTCGCGCGGTGCGACCGGAAAGGCGAGGCGGACGTCGTTCACGAAGGCCTCGACCGCGGCCGGGCGGCGGCGGGCGCCGAGCAGCGCGGCGAACGCGAGGACCGGGCCGGCCCAGCCGAGGACGACCGGGAGGCCGTCCGCCATCGCGACCAGCGCGAGGTCCGCCAGGCCGACGGCGATGCCGAGCGTGACGAGGGCGACCGGGCGCGAGATCCCTGGGGTGCGGGTCGCGGCAAGGCCGGCGACGAAGTGCGCGGCGGCCAGCGCGATCAGCCAGCCGTCGTGGTCGCCGTAGGAGACGGCCAGCAGCAGCGCGTTGAGGACGAGCAGGGCGGCCGCGTTCCAGTTGACGGACGCGCGGCGCGCCTCCAGGCCGAACGCGAGCGCGGCGGTCAGAAGGCCGAACGTCACGAGCACGACGAGCCGCCCCGTCTCGGTGGGGCTCGCGTCCCACAGCCACACGATCAGCTGCAAGGCGGCGGTGACGAACGCGGCCCACGCGAGGGCGTTCCAGCGCTGCCACACGACGACGGCGACGGTCGCCGCGTACGCGACCGCGAGGAACGCGACGGCGTCGAGCGCGCCGAGCGCCGTCGGTGCCCAGAGCGCGCCGAGCAGTCCGAGCCAGCCCATCAGCGGGGCGTTCCAGCGGATGGCGAGGACCGTCGCGGTCGTGCCGACGATGAGCGCCCCGACGAGGGCCGTGGCGGTCGGGATGAGCTCGTAGCCGGCGCCCGCGATCAGGAGCGTGCCGAACAGGCCGGCGACGCCGACCGCGGCTGCGGCGAGGGCCGCTTCGGTGCGGTCCTTGTGCTCGCGCAGGTAGACGCCGGTGGCGAGCAGCGCCGCGGAGAGCGCGCCGCCCAGCACGGTCCGCATCGTCTCGTCGAGCCAGCCGCGGGAGATCGCGATCGTGAGGAGGAACGCGAGGCCCGCGAGGATGGCGACGCCGCCGAGCCAGGCGAGGATTGAGCCGCCGACGACGTCCTCGAGATCGCGCTTCGGAGGAGCGCCGGCCGCGTGGTGGCCGGGTGCGCGCGACCCCGGTCGTGCGGAACCGGCTTCGCCGAAAAGGGGGGATGTTCCGCGCGGACCGGGTCGCGCACACCCGGCTGGGGCGGCGCGACGGACCGCTCGCCGTGAGGCGGCGCGGAGGTCCGGGCCTTGGGCGGCGGCCAACTCTGTGGCGCGGGCACTTCCGGGTGCGTGCGATACCACGCCACGCCGCGGCGGGCGCCCTCCAGCTCGCGGACGCGCTCCTCGAGCGTCGCGGCGTGCTGCTCCAAAGCGGTGATGCGGTCCTCGACCATCCCAGCGGCTCCCTTTGTTGACCATCGGTCGATAACCGCAATACGGAGAAGTGGGCCAAGGGTTACAGCGCTATCGACCGATGGTCAGATACGCTGACCCGCAGATGTCCGACGGACCCGCCTATACGCGGCTCGCGGTGGACGAGCGGCGGCGTCGCCTGCTCGAGCTCGGCTCGGAGCTGTTCACCCGCCACGCGTACGACGAGCTGTCGATGGCAAAGATCGCGAAGGAAGCCGGGATCAGCAAAGCGCTGCTCTACCACTACTTCCCGAGCAAGGAGGCGTACTTCGTCGCCACGCTCGAGGAGAAGGCGAACGAGCTGCAGCGGCGCACCGTCCCGGACCCGGCGCTGCCGCCGTTCGAGCAGCTGTCGGCGAGCCTCGACGAGTACCTGAAGTGGGTCGAGGAGAACGCGGGCGCCTACGACAAGATGATCCGCAACGCGGGAGCGGCGCCGGAGGTGCGGGCGCTGCTCGACCGAGTGCGCTCGCAAACCGCGAACCGCATCCTCGTCGGCCTCAGCCCGGACGGCCCGCCGTCACCGCTGCTCAGAACCGCGATCCGCGGCTGGCTCGGCTTCCTGGACGGCGCGTGCCTGGACTGGGTCAACCACGACGACGTGGACCGGGAGACCTTGCACGGCCTCCTCGTGTCCACGCTCGTGGCCTCGGTCCTCGCGCTCAGCGAGGACGAGTGACGCGCTACGGCGCCGTGATGTCTTCCATGTCGACGACGAAGACCAGCGCCGCGCCGGGCGGGATCGGGCCGGAGCCGCCGTCGCCGTAGCCGAGGTCGGACGGGATGACCAGCACGCGCCGGCCGCCCTTCTTCATGCCGACGACGCCCTGGTCCCAGCCGGGGATGACCTGGCCACCGCCGAGCGGGAAGGTGAAGCCCTCGCCGCGGTCGAACGAGTTGTCGAACGGCTCGCCGCCGTCGAGCAGCACGCCCGAGTAGTTCACGGTGACGCTCTGGCCGGCCTGGGCGGGGTCGCCCGTGCCCTCCTCGAGGTCCTCGACGATGAGGCCGTCGGGCGCCTTGGCACCGGACGTGTCGATCTCGGGCTTCTCGCCGACCTTGCCCGTCACCTTCACGCCGGAGTCGGTGGACTCGGGCGCCTCGCCCGTGGGCGCGGCCTCCGTCGGGGCTTCGGTCGGAGCCTCCGTCGGAGCCTCGGTGACTTCCTCGGTCGGGGTGGCGGTGGCGGCCGTCTCGTCGTCGGACGAGTCATCGCCGCACGCCGCGAAGGCGAGCGCGAGGGCCACGGCGGGCAGGGCTAGTAGATGTCGGCGCATAGCGGCGACTGAGGGTAGAGGGCGACGCTCGCGTAGGACGCTCGCGTCGCTGGCTCGCTCTCCCGCCGCGGGATGGGCTTAGCGGTCAGTACCGAAGATGCGGTCGCCCGCATCGCCGAGCCCGGGCCGGATGTAGCCCGTCTCGTCCAGCTCGCGATCGAGCGCGGCCATGGTGATGTGCACGTCCGGATGCGCCTCACGCACCGCGGCGACGCCCTCGGGCGCCGCGACGAGGCACACGAAGTGAATCCGCCGAGCGCCCGCGCGCTTCAGACGCGCGATGGCCTGCACGCCCGACCCGCCCGTCGCGAGCATCGGGTCCACGACGAACACCTCGGCGTCCTCCACACCCGACGGGATGTTCTCGTAGTAGCCGACCGGCCGCAGGGCCTCTTCGTCGCGGTACATGCCCAGGTGCCCCACGCGCGCTTCCGGCACCAGGCGTAGGAAGCCGTCGACCAGGCCGAGGCCCGCGCGCAGGATCGCGACGACGAACACCTCGTCGGCGAGCCGCGTCCCGGGCGTGCGCTCCAGCGGCGTCTCGAGCTCGATGTCGGCGCCGCGCAGTCCGCGCATCGCCTCGTAGCCGAGGATCAGCGCGGCGTCCGTCATCGTCTCGCGGAAGACGCGGTGCGGCGTGTCCTTGTCGCGGAGAATCGAGAGAAGCCGCCGCAGCAGCACGTGATCGACGACCGTGACCCCATCCATCCCCCGGAACCTACTAGTGTCGGGCCGATGGCAGCGCCGCGCCGCAACATCGAGCTCAAGGCGTCGGACCCCGACCCCGAGCGCTCGCTGGCCGTCGTCAAGGGTCTCGGAGCGCACGACAAAGGCGTGCTCCGTCAGCGGGACACGTACTTCCGGGTGCACACGGGTCGCCTCAAGCTGCGGGAAGAGGACCCCGGCGGCGCGACCCTGATCCAGTACGACCGCGTCGACGCCGACGAGGCCCGCGAGTCCCGCTACCGGCTCACGCCGATCGACGATCCGCAGACGCTCAAGGCCAGCCTCGAGGCGACGCTCGGCGTGCTCACCGTGGTCGAGAAGGAACGCCACCTGCTGCTGTGGCAGAGCGTCCGCATCCACCTGGACGTCGTCAAGGGCCTCGGCAACTTCCTCGAGCTGGAGGGCGTCGCGACCGCCGATTCCGACCTCGCGCTGGAGCTGGAGCGCGTCACGCGGCTGACGGAGGCGCTGGAGATCGCCCCGGAGCGGATCCTGCGCAACTCCTACAGCGACCAGGTGGTCGGCTCCGGCGCGCTGGTCGACGCCGCGCGCGACGTCATGCAGCGCGCCCACGCGCCGTATTCGAACTACAAGGTCGGCGCCGCGCTGCGCGCCGAGGACGGCTCGATCCACGTCGGCGCGAACGTCGAGAACGCGGCGTATCCCCAGGGTCAGTGCGCGGAGGCCTCGGCGATCGGCGCAATGGTCGCCTCCGGCCGCACGCAGATCACCGAGGTGGCCGTGATCGCCGACTCCGACGACTTCTGCGTCCCGTGCGGCGGCTGCCGTCAGCGGCTGCGCGAGTTCATCGCGCCCGGCGCCGAGATCCACCTGTGCGCGCGCAACGGCGCGCGCCAGACGACGACCCTGGAGACGCTGTTGCCTCGCTCGTTCGGCCCGGAGTTCCTTTGACGCCGCGCGTCGGAATCGTCCTGGGCTCCGGCCTCGGCGCCATCGCCGAGGCGCTCACCGACGCCACGCACACGCCGTACGCGGAGCTCGAGGGCTTCCCGCGGCCGAGCGTGGCGGGCCACGGCGGGACGCTCAGCCAAGGGCTGCTCGGCGGCCTGCCCGTCGCCATCTTCCAGGGCCGCAAGCACGTCTACGAGACGGGCGACGCGTACGGGATGCGGGTCCCGATCCGCTGGCTGAAGGAGGCCGGCGCCGAGACGCTCTTCCTCACCAACGCGGCCGGATCGCTTAACGCCGACGTCGGCCCCGGCCGGCTGATGGCGATCAGCGACCACATCAACTTCCTCGGCGTGAACCCGCTGACGGGCCCGAACGACGACGCGGTCGGCCCGCGCTTCCCGAGCCTGCGCGACGCGTACGACCCGGAGCTGCGCGCGAAGCTGCACGCGGCGGCGACCGGCCTCGACATCAACCTCGCCGAAGGCGTCTACCTCGCCACGGCCGGCCCGACGTTCGAGACCCCGGCGGAGATCCGCGCGTTCCGCACGCTCGGTGCCGACGCGGTGGGCATGAGCACCGTGCCCGAGGTCATCCTCGCCCGGCACGCCGGCCTGCGGGTCGCGGCGGTGTCGGCGATCACGAACCTCGCCGAGGGCATGGGCGGCGAGGAGCTCTCGCACGAGCAGACGTTGCGCAACGCCGAGGTGGCGGCGCGTGACCTCGTGCGGCTCGTACTCAAGTTCGCGGAGGACTATTAGTTGCTGGCACCCGAGGTCATCCGGAAGAAGCGCGACGGCGCCACGCTCACGCGCGAGGAGATCGGCTTCCTCGTCGGCGGGATCACGGACGGAGGGCTGAGCGACGCGCAGGTCGGCGCGCTCGCCATGGCCTTCTTCCTGAAAGGCCTCGACGCCGAGGAGCGGCTGAACCTCACGACCGCGATGCGCGACTCGGGCAGCGTGATGACGTGGGACCTCGATCGCCCGGTGCTCGACAAGCACTCCACGGGCGGCGTCGGCGACAAGGTCTCCCTGATGCTCGCGCCGATCCTCGCGGCCTGCGGCGCGGCCGTGCCGATGATCAGCGGCCGCGGGCTCGGCCACACCGGCGGGACGCTCGACAAGCTCGACAGCATCCCGGGCTACGTCTCCACGCCCGCGACGGAGGTCATCCGGCGCGTCGTGCAGGACGTCGGCTGCGCGATCGTCGGCCAGACGAGCGACCTCGCGCCCGCCGACAAGCGCCTGTACGCCACGCGTGACGCCACGGGCACGGTCGAGTCGATCCCGCTGATCGTGGCGAGCATCCTCTCCAAGAAGCTCGCGGAGGGCCTCGACGCGCTCGTGCTGGACGTCAAGACCGGCAGTGGCGCCTTCATGGCCGCGCCGGAGGACGCCCGAGCGCTCGCCACCGCGCTCACGGAAGTGGCCAACGGCGCCGGCGTGAACACGGTCGCGCTGATCACCGACATGAACGAGGTGCTCGGCACCACCGCGGGCAACGCGCTCGAGGTCCGCGAGGCCGTCGACTACCTGACCGGCACGGCGCGCGAGCACCGGCTGCACGAGGTCACCGCCTCGCTGGCGTCCGCCGTGCTCGTCCAGGCGCGCCTCGTGGCCGACGACGAGTCCGCGCGCGCCCAGGTGGACGAGGTGCTGGAGAGCGGCGCCGCGGCGGAGGTCTTCGGCGCGATGGTCAGCGCCCTCGGCGGCCCGAGCGACTTCGTCGAGAATCCCGCGCTCCCATCCGCCTCCGTCACCCGCCCCGTCGCCCCGGAGCGGCCGGGCTACGTGACGAGCGTCGACACGCGGGCCGTCGGCCTCGTCGTCACCGGCCTCGGCGGCAACCGCCGCCGCGAGGACGACCAGATCGACTACGGCGTGGGGCTGAGCCGGATCGCCCCGATCGGCGCGCAGGTCGGCCCGGACCGCCCGCTCGCGCTCGTCCACGCCCGCGGCGACAGCAGCGCCGCCGAGGCCGCCACGGCGCTCCTCCGAGCCGTCAAGATCGGCGACGAGCCGCCCGCCGCGCGCCCCGTCCTGCTGGATCGCGTATGACTCAGCTCCCGCTCGCCGAGCTGCACGTCCACTTGGAGGGCACGGCGCCGCCCGCGCTCATCCGCAAGCTCGCCGACCGCAACGGGTTGACCGTCCCCGAGGGCGTCTTCGAGACGCCCGAGAAGTTCCGCTGGGTGGACTTCCTGGACTTCCTGCGCACGTATGACCTCGCCGCGAGCGTCATCCGCACGCCCGAGGACTACCGCGACGTCACCTACGAGTACCTCGTCGGCTGCGCGCGTGAAGGCGCCATCTACGTCGAGCTGATCGCCTCGCCCGACCACGCGGCGAACGTCGGGCTCAGCGACGCCGATCACTACGCGGGGATCGCCGCCGGGATCGACGACGCGCGCGCCGCGACCGGCATCGAGGCGCGCATCCTCGTCACCGCGATCCGCAACTTCGGGGTGGAGGCGGCGGTGGAGATCGCCCGCCGGCACGCGGAGGAGCGCCATCCCTACGTCGTCGGCTTCAACCTCGCGGGCGACGAGGCGGGCTACCCGCCGGCGCAGTTCCACGAGGCGTACGCGATCGCGGCGGCGTCCGGCCTGGGCTGCACGGTGCACGCGGGTGAGCACGCGGGCGCCGAGTCCGTCCGGGAGGCGCTCACGCTGCCCGTCAGCCGCCTCTCGCACGGCGTGCGGGCGATCGAGGATCCGGCGCTGGTGGCGGAGATCGCCGAGCGCGGCATCGTGCTCGAGGCGTGTCCGACCTCCAACGTCGCCACGCACGTGTTTGCTTCGTACGAGGAACATCCACTTCGCAAACTCCATGAAGCGGGTGTGAAGTGGACGTTGGGTTCTGACGACCCTCCCTATTTCGGCTGTAGCATCGGCGGCGAGTACGCCGTAGCGCGTGAGCGTTTCGGCTTCGAGGAGGGTGAGTTGAGGACGATCACGCGCACGGCGGTCCAGGCGTCCTTCGCGGACGATGCGGCCAAAGCCACCCTGCTCAATCGAATTACTGCCTCAGACGACCGCCACGACCACTAGGGTCGCGGCTCGGTCGTTCCAATTCGAAAAGGAGTCCCGGCCGTGCGCCGACCACTTCATTTCATCGCCTTGCTGGCCATGCTTTGTTCTTTCTTCGTAGCCGCGTGCGGCTCCGACGAGGAGGAACCGGCCACCGGCGGTAGCCCCTCCGCTGAGGAGACCCCGGCCAAGGAAGCGATCAAGGTCGGCCTGGTCACCGACATCGGCGGCCTGAACGATCGCTCGTTCAACCAGCTCGCCAACGAAGGGCTCGAGCGGGCCAAGTCCGAGTTGGGCGTGGAGACGCGAGTGCTGATCTCCAAGGCCAACTCCGACTACGTGCCGAACCTCAGCACGCTCGCGCAGCAGCAGTACGACCTGGTCATCGGCGTCGGCTTCCTGATGGCCGAGGCGATGAACACCGTCGCCCCGAAGTTCCCCAAGACGAACTTCGCGATCATCGACGTGGACGCCACGGGCCTCGAGTCCAAGCCGACCAACACCGCGGGCGTGCTCTTCAAGGAGAACGAAGCGGGTTACCTCGTCGGCTACATGGCGGGCCTGTACATCAAGGACGAGGGCGGCGGAACGGCGAGCTCGGTCGGCGGTCAGAAGATCCCGCCGGTCGACGCGTACATCGCCGGCTACCAGGCGGGCGTGAAGGCCGCCAACCCGGACGCGAAGGTCGTCAACGGCTACTCGCAGAAGTTCGACGACCCGGCGCCGTGCAAGGAGCTCGCGCTCGACCACATCGCGCAGGGTGCGAAGGTCGTCTTCCAGGTCGCCGGTGGCTGCGGCCTCGGCGCGCTGGACGCGGCGAAGGAGAAGGGTGTGCAGGGCATCGGCGTGGACGCCGACCAGGCCTACCTGGGTGACCAGATCATGACCTCGGCGCTCAAGAAGGTCGACGTCGCGGTCTACGACGAGATCAAGGCCGTGCAGGACGGCACGTTCAAGGGCGGTGCCAACACGATCTTCGACGTCAAGTCGGGCGCGGTCGGCATCGGCGAGACGAACGAGGTCGGCGCCAAGTACGCCGACCAGATCAAGGCGGAGCAGGAAAAGATCGCCTCGGGCGAGCTCACCGACATCCCCAACACCGTCAAGTAAGTGGCAGACTCGCCCGCGCTGGAGCTCCGGGGCATCACCAAGCGGTTCGGTGCCCTGGTCGCGAACAACTCAGTCGACTTCGAGCTCAAGCGTGGGGAGATCCACGCGCTGCTCGGGGAGAACGGCGCGGGCAAGTCGACCCTGATGAACGTGTTGTACGGCCTCCATCAGCCCGATGAAGGCCAGATCCTCCTGGACGGGGAGCCGGTCACGATCGACTCCCCGCGCCGGGCCATCGGGCTCGGCATCGGCATGGTCCACCAGCACTTCATGCTCGTGCCGGTGATGACCGTGGCCGAGAACCTCGTGCTCGGCGCGGAGCCGCGCTCGGGGCTGCTGCTCGACTACAAGGGCGCGGCCAACCGGGTGCGCGAGCTCTCGCAGCAGTTCGGCCTGGCCGTCGATCCCGACGCCAAGGTCGAGGACATCGGCGTCGGCACCCAGCAGCGCGTGGAGATCCTGCGCGCGCTGTTCCGCGGCGCGAAGGTGCTCGTCCTGGACGAGCCGACCGCCGTGCTCACGCCGCAGGAGGCGCAGGACCTGTTCGTCGTGCTGCGCCGGCTGACCGAGCAGGGCACGTCCGTCGTGTTCATCTCGCACAAGCTCAACGAGGTCCTGGACATCGCCGATCGCGTGACCGTCCTGCGCCGCGGCGAGAAGATCGACACGGTCTCCACCGAAGGCGCGACGGAGCGCTCGCTCGCCGGCCTGATGGTCGGGCGCGAGGTGCTGCTGCGCGTCGAGAAGCCCGAGCAGACCCTGGGCGAGCCGCTGCTGACCTTGGAAGGCGTCTCCGCGGAGGACGACCGCGGCCTGCCGGCGGTCAATGACGTGTCTTTGGAAGTCCGTGCGGGCGAGATCGTCGGCCTCGCCGGCGTCGACGCCAACGGGCAGTCCGAGCTGATCGAGGCGATCATGGGCCTGCGCGCGCCGACCGCGGGGACGATCACCGTCGACGGCAAGGACGTCACGCACTGCGGCCCGCGCGACACGCTCGCCGCGGGCGTCTCGCACATCGCCGAGGATCGCCACCGGCGCGGGCTCGTGCTCGAGTTCGACCTCGCCGAGAACCTCTGCCTGCGCGAGTACAAGACGCCCGCCTTCTCCACGCGCGGCTTCCTGTCGCCGTCGAAGATGGTCACGCGGGCGCGCAAGCTCTTGAAGGAGTTCGACGTGCGCGGCGGGGAGCCGGAGACGCGTGCGGGCTCGCTGTCGGGCGGCAACCAGCAGAAGGTCGTGATCGCGCGTGAGCTCACCGCCGATCCGAAGGTGATCATCGCCGCCCAGCCCACCCGCGGCCTGGACGTCGGCGCGATCGAGTTCGTCCACCGACGGCTCGTCGAGGAACGCGACCGGGGCAAGGCCGTGCTGCTCGTGTCGTTGGAGCTCGAGGAGGTCCGCTCGCTGAGCGACCGCGTGCTCGTGATCTATGAGGGACGGATCGTGACGGAGCTGCCTCCCGAGTCCTCCGAGGAGGACTTCGGCGTGTACATGACCGGCGGGGGCCGTGATGAGCGCGCTGCCTGACGACGAGCTGCCGCCCAACATGACCGTCGCCTCACGGGCCGCGGTCTATCTGCGCAGCGGCGGCTTCGTCGCACCGCTCATCACCGTGCTGGTCGCGTTCCTCGCGGGCGGCCTCGTCGTGCTCGCGACGGGCCACAACCCGATCGAGACCTACCAGGCGATCTTCAAGGGCACGGGCTTCAACTGGGTCTTCCCGTGGCTGTCCGAGGACGACCGGACCATCGCGGCGCTGGCCCTCCAGCAGACGCTGATCACCACGACCCCGCTGATCCTCACGGGCCTCGCGGTCGCGTTCGCGTTCCGCTGCGGCCTGTTCAACATCGGCGGCCAGGGTCAGTACATCGTGGGCTCGATCCTCGCGGTCTGGGTCGGCTCCTCGTTCGACGGGATGCCGGCGCTGCTGCACATCGTCGTCGCGATCCTCGCGGGCATCCTCTCCGGCGCGGCGTGGGCGGGCATCGCCGGCCTGCTGAAGGCGGTCACGGGCACCAACGAGGTGATCACGACGATCATGCTCAACTGGATCGCGATCTGGGTGGGCGTGTGGCTGTTCGGCCTCGGCGGCCCGCTGCAGAACGACGATCCGACGCGGGTCGACGTGCCGGTGTCCAACGACGTCCTGGCCGGCGCGAAGCTCCCGGTGTTCTGGGGCGACGCGCAGCTGCAGGGTCTGCACATCGGCATCTTCATCGCGCTCGCGGCGCTCGTCGTCTTCTGGGTGCTGCTGAACCGCACCACACTCGGCTACGAGGTGCGCGCGGTCGGCTTCAGCCCGGACGCCGCCGAGGCGTCCGGCATCAACGTGCGCCGCAACTACATCCTCGTGATGGCGATCTGCGGGGCGTTCGCCGGGCTCGGCGGCGCGCTGGACGTCATGGGCTGGCAGTTCCGGATCGCGACCAACGACATCCCGGCGAACCAGCTCGCGTTCTTCGGCATCGCGGTCGCACTGCTCGGACGCAACACCGCGATCGGAACGCTGCTGGGAGCGCTGCTGTTCGCGGGGCTCATCAACGGCACGTCCACGCGCAACCTCGACCCGTCGGTGTTCGAGCCCCAGCTGGCCACGAACCTCACCTACATGATCCAGGGACTTGTCGTGCTGCTGATCTCGACTGATGTGCTGGTGGTCTACCTGCTGCGGTTGCGCCGCCGGCGCCGGACCCAGGCGGTGGCCGCATGACCCCGAAGCGTGTCGGCTGGGCGGCGGTCGCCCTGGGCATCCTCGCGTTCTTCGTCGCGGTGCCGCCGCTGACGGTGCGCTCGCCGATCGTCGTGATCGTGCTCGCCGCGCTCGCGATGGCAGCGGGCTCGTACGCCGTCACGGCGGGGGAGAAGCGCATCGGCTGGGGCGGCATCGTCGCCGGCCTGGTCGGGCTCGTCGGCGGCTACGCGGCGACGCAGTCGGGCGTCGCGAACCTCGAGCGGGTCGTGGTCTGGGGCGCGCTCGGCGCGGCCACGCTGCGCTACGCGACGCCGCTGATCTTCGGCGCGGTCGGCGGCCTGTTCTCCGAGCGCTCGGGCGTCGTGAACATCGCGCTCGAGGGCATGATGCTGATGGGCGCGTTCTTCGGCGCGTGGGGCGCGGACATGACCGGCTCGTGGATCCTCGGGTTGGTCATCGCCGTCGTGGCGGGCTCGGCCTTCGCGGCCATCCACGCCCTGTTCGCGATCAGCTTCCGGGCCGACCAGATCGTCTCCGGCACGGCGCTGAACCTGCTCGCGGTCGGCATCACGGGCTACCTGTACGTGCAGGTCTACGGGGACCTCGGCACGCCGGACGACCTGCCGTCGGTGCCGAACGTGTCGCTCCCGATCGACTGGCTGCCGCTGTTCGGGGACGTCTTCGGGGACCTGAACCTGCTCGTCTGGCTCGCGCTCGCGGCCGTGCTCGTCACCTGGATCGTCGTCTTCCGCACGCCGACCGGCCTGCGGCTGCGCTCGGCGGGCGAGAACCCGCTGGCGGCGGAGACGGCGGGCCTGAACGTCGTGCGCACCCGCTACTACGCGGTGATGGCGTCCGGCGGGCTCGCGGCGCTCGGTGGCGCGTTCCTGTCGATCGGCTTCCTGCACACGTTCACGCAGAACATGACCGCGGGCCGCGGGTTCATCGCCCTGGCGGCGCTGATCTTCGGGCGCTGGAAGCCGGGCCTCGCGCTCGCCGCGACGCTGCTGTTCGGGTTCGGCAGCGCGTTGGCGTCGCGGCTGCCGGTGTTCTCGCCGTCCGGCGCGGTGCTCTTCCAGGCCCTGCCGTACGTGCTGACGCTGATCGCCGTCACGGGCCTCATCGGCCGTTCGGTCCCGCCGCTGGCGCTCGGACGTCCGCTTCCACGCTCGTAAGGTTCAATTCGGGCGGTCGGGTGGAATGCTTGACCGCATGATCTCTCGCCGGTGGTTGGGAGCGCTCGCGGCGCTCGGGCTCGCGATCACCGGCTGCGGCGAGGCCGCCGCGCCGGAGCCGGATCAGCTGGCGCTCAAGCGGCCGGAGCGGCCGCGCGAGGCTCAGCCGGACAAGCGTGCCCCGGTCACCGGCGCCGAGCGGGGCGTGATCCGCCGCTGGGCGGAGGAGCTCTCCCGCGGCGACGTCCGCGCCGCGGCGAAGGAGTTCAGCGTGCCGAGCGAGATCGTCAACCTGCAGCCCGATCCGCTCGAGCTGGACACGGCGCGCCGCGTCGAGGACTTCAACGACAGCCTCCCGTGCGGCGCGAAGCTCATCAAGGTCACGCGCACCGTCAGCAAGCTCGTCGTCGGCGAGTTCGAGCTCACGGACCGCCCGGGCGGGGATTGCGGCGCCAGCGCCGGCTCGCAGGCGACGTTCGCCTTCCTGATCGACGCCGACGGGCACATCGCGCGCCTGATCTACATCGACACCGACGACGCCGACGCTCCCGGCACGGCCCTAACCTAGGCTCGGGCTGACATAGCGCTCCCCGCGCGTCACGGCGTCCAGCCCGTCGATCAGCTCGGGCAGCCCGCCCTCCTTGAGGACGATCCCGTGTGCGCCCGCCTCGAGCACGCCCTGCAGCTCCTGCGGGTCGGTCGTGGCCGTGAACACCACGACCTTCGTGTGCAGCTCCGCGGCCACGAGCCGCCGGATCAGCCCCTCGCCACCGCCCTCGGAGGCCAGGTGCAGATCCACCACCGCCACGTCGGGCTTGCTGCCCAGCACGAGCTCCGCGCCGGTCTCCGCCGTACCCGCCACGCCGCACACGGTCCAGCCCCGCTGCTGGAGCACGTCGCGCAGAAAGATCCGCAGCGCCCCGTGGTCTTCGACGATCGCCACCGTCCGTCCCTCGTTGCTCATGCCAGCCTTCATACCCGATGACGGTCCTGGTGGATCCGCTCCGGCGCTACGAGCACGTCCCGTTCACGGTCAAAGACTGGTGCCACATGGCCGTCGACGGCTCGTTCGAGGAGCTCCACGCGTTCGCCGCGGCTCTCGGCATCCCGCGCTCGCGCTTCCAGGGCGACCACTACGACCTGGTGCCGTGGATCCGCGAGCGTGCGGTGACGTTGGGCGCGGTCGAGGTCGAGACGTCTGAGCTCTTGGTGCGCATGGCGGGTCCGCGCGGCGACCGTGCCCGACGGCGCACCGCCGCGCGGTCGTCGTAAGCGCCCGGCTCGCGCGCATTGACAACGGCGGCGGCCTCATGTGAGATCGCGCATCCGTCTCCTACTCGCTGAGCTCCTTGCCAAGACTTCCACTCTGCTCGGGCGATCCGCTCGTCCACACGCTGCGCGACCTGTTCGACGCGGTTCCCCTCCGCACGCCGGAGGAGCGCGTCACGACGATGTCCGTGGTCGCGAGCCAGGACGGCCGTTCGCGGTTCCTCGGGCCGCTCGGCCCGATCCTGGACGGCGATGAGGCACTCGACGTCGACGCGATCGAGTCCCGCATCGCCTCGCTCGCGGGCAAGCGCTCGCGCGTCGTCGAGCGCAAGCTGGCGCTCGAGATCCTCGAAGGCTTCCTCGCCCCGCTCGGCGTGCCGCTGCCCGCGGTGGCCGCCGCCGTCGGCCGCTCGACGAAGGTCTCGTTCCGGTTCGACGACGTGCGCCGTCGTTACGTCGAGGTCACGCGTGTCGGCAAGCTGCTGCGTGATCGGCGCATCGACACCGCCAACGCGACCGCGACGATGTTCCTCGAGCAGCGCGCGGACTTCCTCCTGGTCGACTCGGTGCTCCAGAGCTCCGGCTTCGCGATCGAGGTGGACGACGAGCGCAGCCGCAGCGCGGAGTTCGACGCCGGGGCAATCAGCGAGCTGATCGGGACGGTCCAGCCGTCGACGACGACCGTCACGGCGGATCAGCGGCAGATCACGTTCGCGGGGACCCGCCCGCTGACGTTCGCGTTCTCGTGCGTCCGGTTCTTCGTCGACGAGTACGGCGCGCTGGCCTCGATCGAGCCCGACCGCGGGCCCGCGAGCCTGGGCTTCGGCCCGTCCGGTGTCGTCATCGAGACACCGAACCGCGTGCTGCTCACCCAGGAGCCGGCGCTGCTCGAGTGGGACGACGACGGGCTATGAGCTCGACCCCCGCGAACGCGTACCTCGAGCGCCTGCAGCGCAACCTCTTCGCCGCCACCGGGGAGGATCCCGAGCGCCTTCAGGAGATCGGGGACAAGACGATGGCGACGGTGCTGGGCGGCGCGACGAAGGTCGGGTTCCCGGACGCCGAGGCGATCCCGAAGATCCTGCAGGAGGAGTTCGCGCGCGGTTTGGCGATGCGGCCGTCCCGCTACGAGGATCCGCTGACGCACATGCTGATGGTCCGGCTCGCGGACGACCTCGAGAAGACCGCGGGGACCCTGGGCTATGAGCTGCCTCCGCGGCCGGTGTTCGGCACGTTGCCGCTCGGGCAGCTCAACGCGAGCGCGATCGCCGTGCCCGACTCGTCGGAGCACCTCATCGTGTTCCAGAAAGGGCTGTTCGGCTTCATGAACCTCTTGGCGAAGGCGGTCGCGGCGAGCCTGCCGTGGGTCGACGAGCCGGAGGGCGGCGGGGTGTCGTTCAGCACCGATGTGGACAAGATCCGCGAGCATCTCAAGAGCGACTCCGAGCCGGCGGCCCGGCTGGCGGACTTCGTCGCCTCCTACGTGGTCGAGGGTGATCCGCACCGCTCGCAGCAGTACTTCCTCGGCGGCCCGGCGATGCGCCTGGCGGAGATCCTGCGTTACGGCGGCGAGCTGTTCGTGCTCGCGCACGAGTACGGCCACATCGTCAGCGGGCATCTCGAGAGCGATCACCGGACCGAGCAGGTGGCCGACGAGACCCTCACGATCGTCTCCGAGCCGTGGGTGAAGGAGCATCAGGCCGACTACATCGGGATGATCCTGGCCGTCTCGACGATGCACCACGAGAAGGACCTGGACATCGCGATGGCCTTCGGCGCGGTCGACCTGGTCTTCTCGGCGATGGCCCTGGTCGACGCCGCGCTCGGAGTCGTCGCCGTCAACGACCCTGAGGCGACGGCCCGGTCGGACACGCACCCTCCGGCTCAGCTGCGCCAGGCGATGCTGCGGGAGATGCTCGACCGCGCACTCGACGACGAGGCTCAGGTCGCGGCGGCACGCTTGTTCGCCGAGACGCTCGACGAGATCATGCAGGTGCTGTGGGACAGCATCGCGCCCTACCTGAGCGAGCTGCACGCACGCGGCGTGCGGCCCTCACCCATCTGGGGCATCGCTCCCGCCTAGCGCCGGGCGTGAGGCCCCGCGCTCACCACGACAGGTAGTCGCGCGCGTCCGGGATCCGCTTCAGCGCCCGGTCGATCTCGCCGCGCTCGGCGGTCGGGATCTGCACGTCTCGGCCCTTGACCATGACGGGGCACTCCGGGAGAGCGGCTCGAAGTCGCCAGATGGCCATGTGGGCCTCACTGCTGTCGTTGAGAAGCGTGAGGGTACGGCCGGTCTGAGGGCTCATGCGCGTCCCCTCGGCCGGCCGGCGTCCCGAGACGAGTCCTGCACGCGGCGTTGCAGAGGCCACTCGGTACGATCCGCACTCGCCATGTCGACGGAGTCCCGCTCACCGCTCGAGCTGTTCGAGATCGCCTACGACAGCGAGGGCGACGCGTACAGCGACGTCCTGCGAGAGCTGCACTGGAGCGGCGAGCGGGTCACGTTCGAGATCGCCCGCGCGTGGGCGTTCGACCCCGACGAGCTCCGCCGCATCGTCGGCCTCGACGTGCTGGGCCAGCTCGGCATCGCCCAGTCGGCGCGCCGCTCCCACTGGCCCCACCGCCCGGAGACGATCGAGCTGCTGCGGCGCATCCTCCAGGACCCGAACGTGCCGCTGGACGTCCTCGAGTCGGCGATCGTCTCCGCCGGCCATCAGAGCGCCCGCGCGCTGCTGCACGACGTCATCGCCTTCGTCGACCACCCCGACGACGACATCCGGTCCGCGGTCACGTTCGCCGTCTCCTCCCTCCGCGTCTTCGCCGACGACGACGGCGACCTTTACCCCGCCGCGCCCGAGATCGTCGACACCCTCATCCACCTCTGCGCCGACGACGTCGCCGAGATCCGCGAGTGGGCGCTGTTCCACCTGCGCATCCTCGAGGACGACCAGGCCCCGAACGAGTCCCCGGGCGCGCTGGCGGCCTACCTGGCCGGCGTCGAGGACGAGGACGAGGACGTCCGCCTGGAGGCGCGACAGGCGCTCGAAGCGCTGGGCCTCCGCAGCGAACCCCGCATCGGCCGGCTGTCCCGCCCGATGACGCGCCGGCGCCGAGCGCACCGCCGCTCGCGCCGTCGCTGACCCTCGGCCAAGCCGGAGACGGGATTCGAACCCGTGACCTACCGCTTACAAGGCCTGAATTTGAAGTGACGCGAGACCTCGATTTTGGCCATGGAAGGCCGATTTCGGGGTCTCGGTCCTTTCGCGGATTGTCAGCGATCGGGCTGAATCGACTGGGGTTTAGGCACGTTTAGGCGCAAATCCGGCGGCGTCGATCGCGTCGACGAGTCCCTGGACGGCGGCGGCCGCGTCGTGGACGTTCCGGGGCTCGAAGTCGAGTTCGGCGGCGAGGGCGGCGTACTGCTCGGGCCAGCCGTCGAACACCGTGACCGTCGGCGGCCAGGAGTGCTTCGCGCGGAGTGCGAAGATCTCGACGCAGGCATCGCGCACGCGGGCCAAGTCGTCAATCAGGCCTTCAAGCATCAGAACGTCGCTGAGATCGCGGAAGCGGTCGTTGGGTGGTGGCTCGGCGAAAACCTCGGTGCACGCGTGGAGCTTCTGGGCGATCTGGTAGCGAACAGCCACGCAGGCGACGTCGTCCGGACCGCTCAGACCGAAGGGGCCGAGAGGGATGGCCGGCACGCGATCGATCTCCTGTCCGGCGTCTCCCTCGGTCGGCGCGACTTCGAGCTTCACGGTGCCCCAGGAGCGGCCACGGTACGCGAGCTTGAGGTCGAGCTGGATGGCGTCGGTGTTGCGGATCGTACGCGGCGGGGTGCGAGTGATCTTGAAGTCGCCGTAGGTGTCGGCGATCGCCTGGTCCAGGCGATCGAGCATGTCGCCGCTGCGCTCGCGAAAGGCGGTGTCGTAGTCCTTCGTCGCGCGGGCATCGAGTCCGAGCCGTAGTTCCATCGCCACGCCACCCTTGAGCGCGAACACGGGATCGTCGTCCTCGTCCCGGACCCGCTCGAGAGCCGCCGCGACGACCATGAACGAGATCCAGCGCTGGAGTCGCTGCTGGGCAACGCCGGTCGCCTTGGCGTGCTCGCCGACCCAGCGCTGCAGGACCTGCACGTTGTGCGGCGGCTTGCCGCGCTCGACGGGCATCAGGGCGCCCGGCCTCCGGGACGGGCGAGGCGCTTGAGTTCGGCCTCCTCCGCTTTGCTGATCGCGCCGCGCTGGCGAGCTGTGCTGATCGCCTGCTTGATCAGATGCGCGCCCAAGTGGACCTCGATGCCGTCGCGGATCGCGCGCGCTGGCGTGACGATCGGGATCCCCTCATGGTTGGTGACGTCGCGCTCGTCCAGGTCTCGGTGATGTAGCCGGTAGGCGGACGGGATCTCGCGCGTGATCCGCAAGTCCTTGCGGACTGTCACGTGGACCTTGGTCGGATTGATGTCGCACAACTCGTGCAGGTCTAGCGCCGTGTCGTGGCTTAGGACCCCGCCACCGCGCGGCCACAGCGTGGCCTCCATGTACTGATCGAGCCCGGTGACCGGGATCGCCGGAACGCGGTACAGCCCATAGGCGACGCGTTCGAGCGTGCCCCGCTCTGCCATCTTGCGGAGTCGGTCCGCGACCACGTCGACAGCGGCAGCGTCTTCGGCTGTCACGTAGCCGTACTGGCCTACCGCTACATCCATCAGGGCGTTGTATCCGGCTCCCGGCACACCGCACAAGATAGGACATTTCGACCGATCTTGTGCGAATTGACGTAGATGGCCTACGTGCCCCGTCGAAGCTGGGCTCGTGGCTGAATTGCCGGGGGTCAATACGTTCGAGCTAACTCGGAGCATCCGGCACTCGGGCGATTCGGGAATCCCACAAGCCACCGACCGCGCGCTTCTCAGGCACGGAACTTCGGCTTCCAACACGTATTCGTGCCCCCAAGAAGCGACATCGCCTTCCGTAAATCTCGCTGTACGATGGAAGGCACCACGCGTTGCCCGTACCGATGACCTGGACGACCCGAGAGCTCAACGAGATCCAGCAAGCGGCCACTCGCGAGTTCATGGGCGATGCCGATGTGCTCGGAGTGCGGGTCCGTCGCCAGCACGCTGCGCCCACGCTGCAGATCACGTGTGCCACGGACGCCAGTGTTGTTGCCGCGCGGCTACCTGCGACGTTCCGGGGGTTGACAGTTGTCTGTCGCGAGGCCCAGCCGATGGTCCTCGGGTACACGATCGCGCAGTAGCCACACCCCCACTGGCCTGCTGGAACGTCCAGGGAGCTGGATCTTCGAGGACACGCCGAGATCCGCCGTCAGCTCGCGATACAGCTCGACATCACATCCGCGATCGCCTGGCGCAAGCACGTACGACTCCGCTTCGCACAGATCATGACCGTGCTCGCGATCACCGGTTTCGTGCTCGCCGAGACGGCGTTTGGATAGCGACGCCTAAGGCTGACCACGGAGTAGGCTGTCTGCCGCTTCATCCGCGGCGGAGAACGCCAGCGATCTCCTGCGAATAGATGATTGGATCGGGCTCGAAGTCGAACGCGGCATACAGCGGCCCGACAAGCGCCTGCGCGATCTCCGGCAGCGTATTCGGGATGGCGTCGTACGCGACTGCGACGAGCCCCGTCGCCTCGTCCTGCATGCTCGTGTAGAACGGACCAATCATCCGTCTGCCGCTCGCCCAGGTTGAGAGCTTGCGGCCGTGGAGCCCGCGCCAAGTCATGCGCAGGTGCACCTGCGCTCCCGCGTCTGCAAGATGCGCGCCGAGGCGGTGAGCATGCAGAGCCAGCTCGCCCGCTCGAAAGATCGGGATTGTGATGTCCAGCAGCTCGCCGGGAGGTAATTCTCCTTCGATTTTGCTGTCGTCCTGGTAGCCGCGCAACAGCATCAGACGGCCGGCAGGATGAGCGAGCCAGTAGTCCGAGTGAGCGCCGTCGTCGAAGACCTGATCGTCGTTGAGGAAGCACTCGAGCATGCCATCAACGACCGTGACCCGCTCCGGCATACGGCCGTCCGGGACCATCCACATCGGCCAACCACTTTCGTGGCCCTCAACCTCGTGCAGGATTCGCTTGAGTACGGTGAGTGCTTGTGGCTCCGATGCGTTCTCGATCGCGTAGCCGCACGAGTAGACCCCGTAGCGAAACCGGGATTCGTTCATCGGCCCGTCCACCTCAGCAACGAGTTCCGTCAACCGGTGAATGGCGAACGTCTCGAGTTCCGTAAGCCGTTCTTGAGGCCCCATCTCGGCCGGGCCGGGAGCTAGGGCCTCGCGGAGAGCCTGCGGGCCACCCATCGTCCGAGCGATCTCGCGGAACATGTCTGCCAACGTCTCTCGCTGCGCGCGCATGCAGCGAGAAATCACCGCGTCCCAGTCAGCCGCGTCAGCGATCGGGGCGCTCTGAGGCCCAGGTCGGCGCGTGTAATAGACGTTGTCGCGCAGTGCATGGCCGGTCGGTCCTGCCGCGCGGGCACGAACGGGGACCCGATGCCCACCCGGAACATCGATGACCACATAAGGGTTGCCAGCTCGGTCCGTCAAGTGGTGCGTTGCGACTTCGAAGTTCGGATCGGCGTACTTGCTGACGATTGCGTTGATGGCATCAGCTGAATAGCCGCCGATGTCGTACGGACACTGCCCCGACGGAACCCAGCCGTCGGAACGCTCGCTCGCGCCGACAATAAGCCATCCTCCTCCGTGATTCGCGAGCGCCAGGATCTCCTTCGCGAGCGTGGCCTTCCCGACGTTGTCGGTCGTGAGGTCTAGCCATTCCTTCAGCTCGACGTCGAGCGTCTCGCGTGGTGTCTCTATCAGTACCTGGAGGTCCGCAAGCGCCTCGCCAGACGTCCACTGTCGGTCCTGACTGGTCAACGCGCACCGGCCCCTTAGTGTGAGCGGATCGTGGCGGTCAGCGACCAATCGATCTTGGATGGCTTCGGTGCATCATCCGGGAGAGCCAGCGACCACTCTGCAACGCGCGCGGCCCTCAACTCCGGATACTCGCCAGAGCACAGTTGAAGCTCTATAAGCGCGCGCAGCTCATCCACGTTGGCCAGCGTGGGCGTCGCGGACGCTCGAAGCGGAATCCCTTCTGGCTCCCAGAGGACCGGTAGTCGTAGCTCGATTGTGACTTGGTTCTCAGCTGACACATCGGCGTCTGGCGCGAAAGCGTTCGGGCGGCGCACGGACCGGACAGCTTGCACCTTGAAACCCCACGGGACGAGGTCCGGCCTCTCGTGCTCCAGAAATTCGCCTACCCGTGCGAGGAGCCTACGTGCACCGGATTCCGCCATGGTCGGACTCACGGTGCGATCGTACGCCGACGGCCGGCGGAACACCGGCGATGGTCGCTCGCGCTACCCGTCCTCGTGCCGGAAGCGCGCCCTAGGGCGCCATCGGAAGTCGCGTGTCGGTGCTTGGGCCGCAAGGCCACCGTGCCATCGAGCACGAAAGAACCTGGGACAGGCCGACTGCTCCGCCTCCTAGTGGTGACGATGGCGAATCACCACAACAGCTCAATCAGGGAGGAACTCGTACGCCTCGATCCCGAGAGCGTGCGTGCGGTCGCGCTGGCGGTCGCGGATCTGCTTCGCGCCGAGGACGGGACGGCGCCGGAGACGCTGCTCACGCCGTCCGAGGTCGCGCTGCGGTACGGGGTCTCTCGCGCGTGGGTGTACGCGCACGCGAGGGAACTCGGTGCCGTGCGGCTCGGGGCCGGTCCGAAGGCTCGGCTTCGATTCCACGCTGAGCGCGTCGAGGAGGCCCTCGCCACGAACTCGACACGCGGCCCGGCGGCCAAGGGGAGAGGGACCGTCCCGACGAACGCACGACGAGTCGCCGCCGAGCACGCTTTCGACGCTGGGATTGATGACCTTCCCGACGCGTGGCGCGACGCGGCTTGTTGCGCCGTCCGACGGTGAGCGGACGCATCCCGTCTCCCTCTTCTGGTCGCTTCGGGTCCGTCCGCGCTGGCGGTAAGTTCGGAGCGTCCTACACGAATCCGGGGCGCTGCGAACGCCTCGCAGGGAAGGAGCCGCAATGGCAATCCGTAGGAGGTCGGGCTGATGGCCAGACCAGCTACGGGGCAGGTGATCGAGCGAGCCGGGAAGGCGGACACGTCCTTTGCGCTTCGCTTCTACACGCCGACCGGGGAACGCCGGCAGGTACGACTCGGACGAGCGTCCGAAGGATGGACTCGGCAGCGAGCCAGTGAGGAGCTGCAAGCCGTTCGGGCGGACTTGCGGCGCGGGATCACGAATCCGCTCGCCCAGGCGCCCGAGGAGACGAAGCCGGTGCCGTTGTTCGCGGTCTTCGCGCACGAGTGGTTCGAGGGCGTCCGCGGCGAACTCCGGCCGAGCACGGTCTTGGACTACGAGTGGCAGATCACGGCGCATCCGCTCCCGTTCTTCGGGGCGATGCCGCTGTCTGCGATCAGCGTCCAGGACGTCGATCGCTACCGGCAGGCAAAGGTCCGCGAGGCCGAGAAGCGGCGCCAAGCCGTCGACAAGGGCACGCCGCTTCGCGACAAGGACGGACGGATTCTCCGCCCGCTCAACGCGACATGAAGCACCCGGCCCAAGTGGCCTGATTCCCCGCAAACCCGCCTGCACAGCGGTGTTCCGGTGAGAGCCGGAGACGGGATTCGAACCCGTGACCTACCGCTTACAAGGCGGTTGCTCTGGCCAGCTGAGCTACTCCGGCGGGGAAGGGCAGTGTAGGGATCGCTAAGGCGCTCGCGCATATGGCCGATTAACGGATCGTGACCGTTCCTGCTGCCTTAGAGACCGAACGTGGATCGGCGCTGGAGGCCCTGGTCGACGCAGCCTCGGGCATCCTCGCGGCGGATTCGCTGGACGGGACGCTCGGGCGGATCGCGCATCACCTGCGCGCGCTGTTGCGGTACGACGATCTGACGGTGTACGAGATCGACGAGGCGGCGGCGCTGCTGCGGCCCGTGTTCGCGGTCGGGAACTGGGTGGACGAGGTGCTCTCGGACCCGATTCCGCTCGGGACCGGTGTCACGGGGTGGGCGGTGAGCCATCGGCGGACGCGCAATGTGCCGAACTCGGTCGAAGAGCCGTTGTGCAACGTGGTGGGCGGGACGCCGGACGACGCCGAGGCGTTCGTGTGCGTGCCGTTGCTGGCGCGTGAGCGGGTGGTCGGTGCGCTGAACGTCTATCGCGGGATCGACAGCGCGGCGTTCAGCACCGAGGAGGTCGAGCTGGTCGAGCGGTTCGCGACGATGGCCGCGCTCGCGTACGACTCGGCGCGGCAGCGGGAGACGCTGCGCGAGCAGGTGCAGCGGGACGGGCTGACCGGGCTTTTGAATCATCGCGCGTGCCATGAGCGGCTCAACGCGGCGCTCGCGGACGGCGACGGCGCCGTGGCCGTGGTGCTGATCGACCTGGACCACTTCAAGGTCATCAACGACACGCTGGGGCATGCGGAGGGCGACCGCGTGCTCGTCGCGTCGGCCGAGCGGCTGTGCAGCGCCGTGCGGGTCGGTGACGTGGTCGGCCGGATGGGCGGCGAGGAGTTCGTGCTGATCCTGCCGGGCGCCGACGCCGAGGCCGCCGAGGACTGCGCCGAGCGTGCGCGGGCGGCGCTTGGGGAGCTCACTGTGCACGGTCGTCCCGTGGCGGCGTCGGCGGGGGTCGCGGCCGCGCCGACCGACGGGCGCGAGGCGGCCGTGCTGCTCGAGAACGCGGACGCCGCGCTGTACTGGGCCAAGCGCTCGGGTCGAGGGCGGACCGTGCGCTACGTGCGGGGCGCGATCCGGCCGGAGTCCGAGCAGCGCAACGAGATCGCGGCGCTCCTCGAGAGGGGCACGGCCGCGATCGAGATCGTCTTCCAGCCGCTGGTGGAGCTCGCCACGGGCCGCGCGGGCGGGTATGAGGCGCTCGCGCGGATCGACGTCGAGCCGCGCCGGGGGCCGGACGAGTGGTTCGCGCAGGCACATCGCGTCGGCCTGGGCAACGACCTGGAGGCGCTCGCGCTGCGGGCCGCGCTCGAAGTGCCCGGTCGCCCCGACGGCGCGTTCCTCGCGCTCAACGTCTCGCCGCGCGCGCTGCTCTCCAAGCCGGTCCAGGACGCGCTGCCGGCGCAGCTGACCGGCATCGTCGTCGAGCTCACCGAGCACGAGGTCTTCGGCGACGAGGACGAGCTGGACGCGGCGCTGGCGGACCTGCGCGCCCGCGGTGCGCAGATCGCGCTCGACGACGCCGGCGCGGGCTATGCGGGCCTGCAGCAGATGATCCAGATCGCGCCCGACATCCTCAAGCTCGACCGCACGCTCGTGCACGGCGCGCACGCTGACAGCTCACGGCAGGCGCTGCTGGAGGCGCTGATCGGCTTCGCGTCCTCGACCGGCGCGGCGATCTGCGCCGAGGGCGTGGAGGACCTCGACGACCTCCGGGCGCTCGTCGCGCTGGACGTCACCTACGCGCAGGGCTACGTCCTCTGCCGTCCGGCGCCCGAGTGGCCGCAGCCGGACGCGGCGGCGACCGCCACCAGCGCCTCGCAGATCCGCGCGGGCCTCCGCGTCGCGCTCAACCCGCGTGGCGGCTCAGGTGCGTTCGCCCGCGGGCTGGCCGAGCTGTCCGACGAGCTCGCGGCGGCCGAGACCGTGTGGGACCTGGGCGCCGCGAACTCGCGCGCCGCGCACCTGCTCGGCGCGGACGAGCTGTCGATCATGCTCGTGCACGGCGACCACCTCGAGCAGATCTCCGACGAGTGCGACGAGGCCGGTGAGCGCTGGCCGATCGCCGACTTCCCCGCCAGCCGCTACGTGCTCGACGCCGGCATCCCCGGCCAGATCGTCGCCGGCGACGCCGCGGGCGACCAGTCCGAGCTGGAGGAGCTCGCCCGCATGGGCTTCGCGACCGCGCTGCTCGTGCCCGTCACCTACGGCCGCACACCGCGCGCCCTGCTCGAGGTCTACCGCATCCGCCCGCAGGCGTTCACGTCCCGCGAAGTCGACCGCGCCCGCGTGCTCGCCCAGCAGTTCGGCGCCGCGCTCGACCGCTTCACCTAGGCGCGAAAGCTCGCCAACGCGTCGGCGAGCGTGCGCTCGAGCGGGATCTCCGGGGTCCAGCCGGTGGCCGCGTGGAGCTTGGAGGCGTCGCCGCGGATCTCCATGACCTCGTGGGCACGGACTCGTGATGGGTCCACGGTGTGGTCGACGGGCACGCCCGCGATCTCGGCCAGGCCCGCGACGAGCTCGCGGGCCGAGCGGGTGACGCCCGAGCAGACGTTGTAGACCTCACCCGACACGCCGTGCTCCGCCAGCAGGCGATAGGCGCGGACGATGTCGCGCACGTCCGTGTAGTCGCGGCGCGTGTCGGCGTTGCCGGTCGCGATCCGGATCGGGTTCTCGCCCGCGTCGAGCCCGCGGGCGATCTGCTGCGCGAACGCCGCGATCGCGTAGATCGGCTCCTGGCCTGGACCGGAGTGGTTGAAGGCGCGCGCGTGGATCACCTTCAGGCCGTACGCGTCGGCGTAGAAGCGCGCGGTCAGCCCGCCCGAGGCCTTCGACACCGCGTACGGGTTCTGCGGGCGCAGCGGGTGGTCCTCGGTGGTGGGAACGGTCTCCGGCGGCCCGTACTCCTCGCCCGAGCCGACCGAGATGACCGTGGCCTCCGGCGCCTCGAAGCGGACGGCGTCGAGCACGTTCGCGGTCACGGACACGTTCGCCGCCAGCGTGCCCAGCGGGTCGTCCCACGACTGGCCGACGTGCGCACGGGCGGCGAGGTGGTAGACGACGTCGGGACGCGCGTCGGCGACGAGCGCGCGCGCGACGGCAGGGTCGCGCAAGTCGGCGGCGGACGACGGCGGCGCCGAGACGACAAGATCGCCCGCGGCCTCGCACGCGGCGACGAGATGGGAGCCGGCGAAGCCACGCGCGCCGGTGATGAAGACGCGCCGGCTCACGCGGCGAGGGAGGAAGAGGGGCGTGTGGCGGCGGGGCGCGCGGCGACGTGCGGCGCGACCGGCGCCGGGTTGAAGTCGGCCATGCGGGGCCTAGTTGAGCGAGACGACGTACTCGGCGGAGCCGTGGCCGTTGGAGGCCGCGGCGGCGGGATCGATCGGCTGCGGCTCGGAGTCCGGCGGGTTCAGCCGTCGTTCCAGCTCGCCGAGGACCGCGCCGAACAGCACGTGGCGCCAGGTGGCCTGCGCGAACGCGCGACCGGAGCCCCACAGCTGCGGCAGCTCGTCGCCCGCGGGGTGCAGGCGCGAGAGCGCGGCCGTGCCCGGCCAGGTCGCGAAGTGCTCGGCGATCCCGGCGAGCGGCCCGCGCAGCACGCCCGGCACCGGCAGCCCGCGCGCGGCGTTCGCGTACAGCGCGCCGAACATCGCGCCGTTCGCGAGGTGCATCGCGAGCCCGATCGGATAGGCGGCGCGGCCGTTGGTGACGAAGCGCCCGAGCAGCTCCACGTCGTCGTACTCGACGTCGAAGACGCGCTGGTCGAGGGGCTGCTGGGCGGCCCACACGGCCGCGGCGGCGGCGCCGGCGAGAGCGCCTCGGAGGGTGCGGGTGCGGTCGACGGCCATGACTCGACTGTAACGCGCGCAACGGCAACGGTGTACGAAATCGGCGAGGAGGACGGCTACCCCACCCTATGGATCACTCACGTCTGCACACACGCGCCCGCACGAAGGGCGTCAACCCGATCGTCTACTGGCTGATGCGCGCCTGGGTCCAGCCCTTCGCGCACGTCTACTGGCGGCTCTCGCGCATCGGTCGCGAGCACGTCCCGCAGAGCGGACCGGTGATCTTCGTCTCCAACCACCGGTCGTTCATCGACCCGTTCATCATCGGCCTCTGCAGCCGGCGCCCCGTCTACTACGTGGCCAAGCAGGAGCTGTTCCACAACAAGGCGCTCGGCTGGTTCCTGTCCAGCCTCGGGGCGTTCCCGGTCCGCCGGGGTGAAGCCGACGGCGACATGATCGACACGGCGAAGGCGATCCTCGAGCGCGGCGACCCGGTCCTGATCTTCCCCGAGGGCACGCGCACGCGCCCGGGCGCGCTCGGCAAGCCCAAGCGTGGCGTCGGCCGGCTCGCGCTGGAGACCGGCGCGACCGTCGTCCCCGTCGCGATGATCGGCACCGAGTCGATCCGCAAGGGCTTCAAGATCCGCCCGCACAAGATCCGCGTGCGGATCGGCCAGCCGCTGAACTTCCCGAAGACGGAGACCGTCACGGGCCCGCTCGCCGCGGCGGTCACGGACCGCATCTGGCCGAACGTGATGCTCCAGTGGGAGTGGCTCGGCGGCCTGCCGCCGCTCCGGCGCGCCGCGGTCATCGGCGGCGGCTCGTGGGGCACCGCGATCGCGGTCATGCTCGCCCGCTCGGGCATCGACGTCGACCTCGGCTGCCGCACGAAGGCCCAGGCCGACCTGATCAACGCGACCCGCGAGAACGACCGCTACCTGCCGGGCGTCCAGCTCGCCACCCGCATCAACGCCGTCCGCGCCGCCGACCTCGAGCTCGGCCGTCACGACCTCGTCGCGTTCGCCGTCCCCGCCGCCGAGCTGCCGCAGGTCGTCGCCGCGCACGCGTCCAAGCTCGCGCCGCGCACGGGTGTGCTCGTGCTCAGCAAGGGCCTCGTCCCGCCGCTCGGCACGCTCCCGTCGGCGTTCGTCGCCGAGCGCACGCAGTCGTGGGCGGTCGGTGTCCTGGGCGGCCCGGCGCACGCCGCGGACGCGCTGTCGGACGGTGCGAGCCTCGTCCTCGCCGCCAAGGATCCGTCCTTCTCGCGCCAGCTGTCGGACGCCCTGCAGGCCGCCGGCCTGCAAGTCACGCCGACCACCGACGTGATCGGGGTGGAGCTCGCAGGCTGCGCGAAGAACGCCGCCGCGCTGGCCGCGGCCGCGGCGGCCGGCAACGGCCCGAACGCGGCCGGCGCCGCCGCCGGGAAGGTGTTCGCGGAGGTCGACGCCTTCGCTCGCGCGTCCGGCGCGCAGCCGGAGACGTTCGCGGGCCTGGCCGGCACCGGCGACCTCGTCGCCACCGTGCTTGCCGAGGGCTCGCGCAACCGCCGCGCCGGCGAGCTGCTCGCGCAGGGGATGCCGGCGGAGGAGATCGGCGCCGCGATCGGTCAGACCGCGGAGGCCGTCGACACGGTCCCGCTGCTCGCCGCCCGGCTCAAGGAGGCCGGCGTCGACGCGCCCGTCCTGCGCGGCCTCGCGAGCATGATCGAGGGCAAGATCGAACCCGACCGCTGGCGGGCCTCGATCACCGCTCCGAAAAAGGCGAAGAAGGCGCAGCGGGCGAAGGCCGCGTAGTGTCCGTGCCGGATGGCCACAGCACCACCGGACAAGGCCAGGCTCGACGCCGACTTCAGCGAGCTCTACAAGGCGCACCTGAAGGACGTCTACTCGTACGCGTACTACCGCGTGGGCAATCACCACGACGCGGAGGACCTGACCGAGCAGACGTTCCTGCAGGCGTACCGCCACTTCGCGCGCGCCCAGCAGGAGTCCGACGGGCGCCCGCTGCGGCCGTGGCTGATCCGCATCGCGCACAACCTGGCGGCGAACTACTACCGCGACCGCTCGCGCCGGCCGCAGACCAACATCGACGACGCGGGGGCGATCAGCACCCCGCACACGACCGAGGGGCTGGTGCAGGACCGCGACGATCTGGCGCGGATCCTGCGCGGCGTCCAGCAGCTCCCGGACGACCGCCGCGAGGCGCTGATCATGCGCTTCGCGCTCGGGATGGACAACCGCGAGATCGCGCGGGCGCTGGACCGCACGGACGGCGCCACGAAGGTGCTGATCCATCGCGCGATCCGGCAGCTGGAGGAGATCGTGCAGGCTGACGAAAACGGAAACGGACAGGACGGCAGGCAGTGAGCACACCGTTCCCGGACATCGAGGCGCGCCTGCGCGCGGCCCTCTCACCCGTCGAGCCCCCGGTCCACATGCAGGAGCGGCTCGAGACCACGCTGGACTCGATCGTCGAGCTCGCGGCCGACGAGCTGGAGTCGTGGGAGCTGGAGGCGATCAAGGACCCACGGAACTGGCCTCGCGCCGCGGTCGGCCCCGCGGCTGCGGTCGTCGTGGGCGGCGGCGCAGCGGTCGGCCTCGTGCTGCTCAGGACCCAGCGCAAGCGGCACAAGCGCAGAGCCGCGTCACGCGGCGCGCGGGACCTGCTCGCACGCACGCTCAAGGACGCCGGGCGCGAAGCGCTGAAGGTGTTCGACGACTTAGCGCCAAGACGCTGATCCAAAGTCATGGCTCGCGCGCAGACCGACCACATGGACGTCCGCGCATTCGCCGACGAAGACCTCATCCCGATGATGGCCCGGGGTGATGCCCGGGCGTTCGAGACGCTCTACGAGCGCCACTCGGGCGCCGCGTACTCGCTCGCCTACCGCATGGTCGGCAAGCAGGCGCTGGCCGAGGACGTCATCCAAGAGGCCTTCCTCAACCTCTGGCGCTCCGGCGCCCACTACGACCGTGGGCGCGGGTCCGTGCGCACGTGGATCCTCGGGATCGTCCACCACCGGGCGATCGACGCGCTGCGACGCAACTCGGTGCACGCCAAGCGCCGCTCGGACGACGACACCGCCGCCGAGCGCCTGGAGTCGCCCGAGCGCGTCGAGGAGGACGTGGCCCGGCGCGACGAGGCGAGCATCGTGCGCGGCGCGATGGACGTCCTGCCCGCCGACCAGCTCAAGGTGATCGAGCTCGCCTACTTCGGCGGCTTCACCCATACGGAGATCGCCGACATGCTCGAGTCGCCGATCGGCACGGTCAAGGGCCGGATGCGGCTCGGCCTGAAGAAGATGCGTGAGGCCCTGGCACACGGGGCGGTGGAGGCATGAACGTGGGTCCTGATCACGAGCGCTGGGCGGATGCCGCGGGCGTGTACGTCCTGGGCGCGCTGCCGACGGACGAGTGCGCTGCCTACGAAGACCACCTCGCCGCCTGCCCGACCTGCCGGGCCGAGACGGAGGAGCTGCGCGTCGCCGCACAGGCGCTGCCGCTCTCCGCACCGGCGATGCGCCCGCCGCCGGCGCTCAAGTCGCGGATCATGGCCGAGGTCGAGCGCGAGGCGGAGCTGCTCGCGAGCGCGAGCGGCGCGCCCCGGCGTGCACCGGAGCCCAAGCGCCGTCGCTTCAACTTCAGCCTGCGTGGGGTGATCCCGGCCGTCGGGCTCGCGTGCGCGGCCCTGGTCGCCGGCGCCTTCGGGGGCGCGGCGCTGTTCGGCAGCTCGAGCCCGCAGACGATCCCGTTCGAGTCGACGATCTCCAACACGTCGGCCGAGCTCGAGATGACCGACGACGGCGCGACCATCGTCGCCAACAACCTGCCGCTCCCGCCCGAGGGCAAGGTCTACATGGTCTGGATCCAGAAGCCCGGGCAGGCGCCCGAGCCGACGTCGGCGCTGTTCACGCCCCGGCGCGACGGCTCGGCCACGGCGTCGGTGACGGGGGACATGGACGCGGTCGAGACCGTGCTGGTCAACACCGAGCCGATCGGCGGCTCGACCACGCCGACCTCACAGCCCGTCCTGACCGCCAGCGTCTCGTAGCGACTCCAGCCCGCGGACGAGCAGTTCGAGCGCCCACTCGAAGCGCTCGTCCAGATCACCGGCCACGAGCTCGTCGGCCAGGCCGGTGATCACCGGGAACTGCTCCGGCGGCAGCGAGCTGAAGACCCCGCGCATCTGCTCGATGTCCGGCGCCGGCATCGACTCCTCGTAGGCGAACGCGCCGACGTAGAGGCTGAACATGTCGGCGGCGTACGCGATCACCTGCGCGGGCAGCGCCGCGGCCGCCAGCACGGCCAGGTAGCGCTCCAGGACGGGGAGCGCGTTCGGCCCGCTCGGGATCCGGCCCATCGACAGCTGGGCGGCGTCGCGGCGGCTGTTGAGCAGCGTGCGCGTGGCGCGCGCGAGGTCCTTGACCTGCTCGCGCCAGTTCTCGGGGTCCGGGTCGGGCACGACGTTCTCGCCGACGATCCGGTCGAGCATCAGCCCGAGCAGCTGCTCCTTGTCGCCGACGTGCCAGTAGAGCGTCGCGGCGCCCGCGTCCAGCTCCTGCGCGAGCTTGCGCATCGAGATCCCCTGCATTCCCTCGCGTTCCAGGAGCGCCAGGGCGGCGTCGACGATCTTGTCGCGGGAGAGCGCCATTTGACAGCGACAGCGTAGTCGACTAGAACACTGTTCGAGATGACTCGTACAGTGTTCGAGAAGGCGATCGAGGCGGTTGGCCTCGTCAAGCGCTACGGCGAGGTGCAGGCCCTTGACGGGGTCGACCTCGAGGTCGAGGCCGGGACGGTGTTCGGCCTGCTGGGGCCCAACGGGGCCGGCAAGTCCACGACGGTCCGCATCCTCACCACGCTCTCCCGGCCCGACGCCGGGACCGTGTGCGTGGCGGGCGTGGACGCGCTGCGGGACCCCGTCGGCGTGCGGCGGGCGATCGGCGTCGTCGCGCAGAAGCACAGCGCCGACCCCGACGCGACCGCGCGGGAGAACCTGGTGCTGCAGGCCGAGCTCTACGGGCTGCGCGACCGCTCCCGCGTGGACGAGCTGCTGGAGCGGTTCGGCCTGCAGGACGCCGCCGATCGGCAGGCGAAGACCTACTCGGGCGGGATGATGCGGCGCCTCGACGTCGCGATCGGCCTCATCCACACGCCCAAGGTGCTGTTCCTCGACGAGCCGACCACCGGCCTGGACCCCGAGGCCCGCGCCGACCTGTGGGCCGAGATCGAGCGGCTCGCGCGCGAGGAGCGGATGACGATCCTGCTCACCACGCACTACCTGGAGGAGGCCGACCGGCTCGCTTCCCAGATCGCCATCGTCGACCGCGGCCGGATCGTCGCGCGCGGGACGCCGGACGAGCTCAAGGCCGAGCTGCGCGCCGAAGCCCCGAGCGACGAGCCGGTGTCGCTCAACGACGTCTACCTCAAGCACGCCGGACGGGCGGTGGCGGCATGACTGCGGTCCGGCAGAGTTGGCAGGTGTCCCTGCGCTACTTCCGCGTGCTGCTGCGCCAGCCCGCGTTCCTGCTGATCACGATCGTCCAGCCGCTGATCTGGCTGCTGCTGTTCGGCGCGCTGTTCAAGGCGGTCACGCAGATCCCGGGCTTCGGCGGCAACGGGAGCTACCTGGACTACCTCACGCCCGGCATCGTCGTGATGCTCGCGGTGTCGTCGGCCGGCTGGACCGGCATGGGCTTCATCGAGGACATCAACAGCGGCGTGATGGACCGCCTGCTCGTCACGCCCGCCTGGCGCGGCGCGTTCAACGTGGGCAGCGTCGCGCAGTGCGTCGTGTCCGTCGTGCTGCAGACGCTGCTCATCATCGGGCTCGCGCTGCTGATGGGCGCGGAGATCGCGCACGCGGGCGTGCTGCTGCTCGTCGCCGCGCTGCTCGCGGCCGCGTTCGCCTCTTTGAGCAACGGGCTCGGCGTGCTCACGCGCCAGCGCGAGTCGCTGATCGGCGCCGTCTCGCTGCTCCTGCTCCCGCTCACGTTCCTGTCGAGCGCGCTGATGCAGCTCAGCCTCGCGCCCGGCTGGATCGAGACCGTGGCCAAGTTCAACCCGGTCGACTGGGCCGCCGTCGCCGCGCGCGACCCGGACCTGCTGCGGATCGGGCTGCTCGCCGCGCTCACCGTGCTCTCAGGCTGGTTCGCCACCCGCGCGTTCGCGATCTACCAGCGGTCGTTGTGACTTCCTAAAGGAACCGCTGCTAGCTTCGCTCACCGATGGCCACCTGCTACCGCCACCCCAATCGTGAGACGGGCGTCTCGTGCTCGAACTGCGGGCGCCCGATCTGCCCGGACTGCATGACGCCGACGCCCGTCGGCATGCGCTGCCCGGAGTGCTCGCAGCAGAAGACGCAGGTGCGCAACCTGCGGTCGATGAACGTCGAGCCGATCGCGACGTACATCCTGATCGCGATCAACGTGATGCTCTTCGTCGGGGTGCAGTCGAACCCGTCGATCGAGATCGACCTCGCGCTCATCAGCGAGAACATCTACGGGCAGCCGGTCGGCGTCGGTGACGGCGAGTGGTGGCGGCTGATCTCCTCGGGCTTCCTGCACACCGAGATCCTCCACCTCGGCCTGAACATGCTCGCGCTGTTCTGGCTCGGGCGGATGATCGAGCCGGCGCTCGGCCACGCGCGGTTCCTCGGCATCTACTTCGCGGCGCTGCTCGCCGGCTCGTTCGGCGCGCTGCTCCTGGACCCGGACGCCCTCACCCGTGGTGCCTCGGGCGCGATCTACGGCCTGCTCGGCGCGGCGATCGTGATGGCCCGCAACCGCAACATCGACCTGATGCAGTCGGGCCTGCTGCCGATCCTCGGCTTCAACCTGCTCTTCACGTTCGTGGTCGGCGGCATCTCCATCGGCGGCCATATCGGCGGGCTCGTGGGCGGCCTCATCACGGCCTTCGTGGTCGAGGAGCTCGCGCGGCGCCGGCGCAACGCGACGCCGATCGCCGTGGGCTTCTGCGCCGTGTTCGCCGTCGCCGTGGGCGTGGCCACGGTCCTGATGGTCTCGCCCTAGAGCACTCGCACGCCGCCCGGGGGCTCGGGGACGCGGTCCGGATGGAGCGCGTGGCCGAGCCACTCCAGGCCGTCGACGAGCCGCGGGCCGGGGCGGGAGAACCAGGCGGACGCGTCGCCGACGACGATCCGGTCGGCGCCCAGCGCCGCCAGCTCGTCCGCGTAGTCGGCCGCCTCCCGCGCGCCGCGCTCGACGTCGTAGCCGCACGGCGCGACGATCACGACCTCCGGGCGCGCCGCGGCGACCTGCGCCCACGTGCGCTGCTCGGACGGCTCGCCCGGCAGGCCGAGCAGGTCCACGCCGCCGGCGTGCTCGATCAGCTGCGGCACCCAGTGACCGCCGACGAACACCGGGTCCAGCCACTCGAGCATCGCGACACGGACGTGCCGCTCGTGGCGCACGGCGAGCCGGACGCGGTCGATCCGCGCCGCGGCGTCGTTGACGAGGTCCACGCCGGCGTCCTTGCGGTCCGTGGCCTGGGCGAGCGTGCGCACGTCGCCGAGCACCTCGCCGAGCGTGTGCGGGTCCAGGCTGACGATCTCCGGCACCGGGTCCATCCGCGCGGCGATCGCGCGCACGTCGTCGACGGAGACCGCGCAGACGCTGCACAGCGCCTGGGTGACGATCAGGTCGGGCTTCAGGCGCCGCAGGCCGGGCTCGTCGAGCTCGTAGATCGAGCGGCCCTCCTCGGTGAGCGCGCGGACGGCCGCGTCGATCTCGGCGGGTGCGAGCCCGGGCGGGAGGACGTCGCGCGTGACCTTGGGTAGGTTCAGGGCGTCCAGCGGGTAGTCGCACTCGTGCGTCACGGCGGTGACGTCCGGGCCCACGCCCAGCGCGAACAGGGTCTCGGTGGCGGACGGCACAAGGGAGACGATGCGCATGGCCTCAGACGCAGTATGGCGGCAGGAAGGTGAGTCGCTGGTGCGCGACTACGAGTTCGAAGACTTCAAGGCGGCGATGGCGTTCGTGAACCGCGTGGCGGACGCCGCGGAGGCGGCGAACCACCACCCCGACATCCTCGTGCACGAGTGGAACAAGGTGCGTTTGACGCTCACGACCCACTCCGAAGGTGGGCTGACCGACAACGACCACAAGATGGCGGAGCGCATCGACGCGCTGTGAGTGGGGTATTCTCCGCGAGTCGCCCCTTGATGACCGACGACGAAGACCCCTCCCGAAGTAGGGAGGACGGATGATCGCCCTGCTGCTGCTGGCGGTCCTCGTCCTCATCCTCCTCAACGCGTTCTTCGTGGCCGCCGAGTTCGCCCTTGTGCGCTCGCGCAAGGCCCACCTGCAGACGGACGCGGACGAGGGCAAGAAGGGCGCCGCGACCGCGGTGAACATGATGGACGACCTCTCGCGCTACCTGAGCGCGGCACAGGTCGGCATCACGCTCACCTCGCTCGGCCTCGGCTTCCTCGGCGAGCCGGCGATCGGCTCGCTGATCGAGGACGTGATCGGCGAGGACGTCCCGCACTGGCTCTCGACCCTCATCTCGGTCGGCCTCGCGTACCTGATCACGACGTCGATCCACATCACGCTCGGCGAGCAGGTGCCGAAGATCTACGCGATCCAGAAGGCCGAGCCGGTCGCGCGCTGGGTCGCGCGGCCGCTGCTGATCTTCACCCGGATCTTCTCGCCCTTCATCAGCGCCCTGAACGCGACCTCCAACGGCATCCTGCGGATGGTCGGCGTCAAGACGGCGGGACAGCTCAACGAGGGCGAGTCGCCGGAGGAGCTGCGGGTGCTGATCCAGGAGTCCGTCATCGGCGGCAAGCTGGACCCGGGCGAGGCGGGGATGCTCACGGGCGTCTTCCACCTGCACGAGCAGCAGGCGCGCCAGGTCATGACGCCCGCGCCGGCGGTCATCACCGTCGACACGAGCGAGGACGTGGAGACCGCGCTGCGGCGCTGCGTCTCCAGCGGGCACACGCGGCTCGTCGTCACCGAGGACGAGAACCGCGATCGCGTCAAGGGCATCGTGCACTCCAACCAGCTCGCGCAGCTGCTGCTCACCGAGGGGCCGCGCGCCACGCTCGACGGCCTCGTGCGCGAGGTGCCGATCGTCCCGGAGACCAAGCCGCTCGACGACCTGCTGGCCGACCTGCAGCGCGCGCGCTCGTCGCTGGCGGTCGTGATCGACGAGTACGGGCGCACCGCCGGCATCGTCACCGTCGAGGACATCATCGAGGAGGTCGTCGGCGAGATCGACGACGAAACCGACCCGCAGGGCGGCGAAGTTCGCAGGCTCGCGAACGGCGACTGGTTCGTCCGCGGGCACGTCGCGATCAACGACCTCATCGACTACGGGCTCGAGCTGCCGGTGGACTCGGACGCCTACAACAGCGTCGGCGGCTTCGTCTTCGGCGAGCTGGGGCGCCTGCCCAAGCGCGGCGACACCGTGGTCCACAACGGCTACTCGATCCGCGTCGAGTCCGTTCGTGAGAACCGGATCGAGGCCGTTCGCATCCGCGATCGGCACGTTCCGAAGGCCGAGTCGAACGTCCAGTCCTGAAATGAAACTGCGTGACGAATTGCACTTTCGTCTCTGACGCGCTACCTTCCCGCCAGCCAACTTGCCGCTCCGGCGGTTGAGGAGGAGAGAGAGGGAGATCCTGGGGAGGATCGACCGAGTAAGCACGCAGCGCCCGGGCTCAGGGGAGCGAGACCCGGGCGCGACGTGTTTAACGGGTCAGTTCGCCGTGACGATGCCGGCGCGCGACCAGCCCTTTAAACACTTACGGCCGCCTCAGGGGAGCGAGGCGGCCGAAAGTGGTTCTGGAGGAGGGGTGCGATGAGAAGATCGTCGCGAAGCAGATGCTCCCAACGCGATCTCAATCGTAGCTAAACATTCCCTCGATGTAAATCAATATGTGTGGAAGCCGCGTCCGGTCTTGCGGCCGAGCGCGCCCTCGGCGACCAGCCGCTCGATCGTCTCGGGGATCTCCACGTCGATCGTGCGCCCGATCGCGGCGCTGACGTCGAGGCCGACGAGGTCCAGCAGCGCGAGCGGACCCATCGGGTGGCCGGCGCCGAGCCGCATGCAGGTGTCGACCGCCTCGGCGCTGAGCTCCGTGCGCTCCATCAGGCGCACCGCCTCGAACAGGAACGGGAACAGCAGCCGGTTGACGACGAACCCGGGCGTGTCCGGCACCTCGACCGCGGTCTTGCCCAGCGCTTCGCACAGCTCGTGCGCGCGCCGGCGGGTCATGTCGTCGGCCTCGGGCGGGAACGCGAGCTCGACCAGGTCCATCTTCGGCACCGGGTTGAACACGTGCAGGCCGACGAAGCGCTCGGGGTGGCCGCTCGCGTGCGCGAGGTCGGTCACCGGCAGGCTCGAGGTGGTCGTGGCGAGGATCGCGTCCTGCGGGACGTGCCCGTTCAGGCCCTGCCAGAAGGCGGCCTTGGTGTCCGGGTCCTCCACGATCGCCTCGACGACGAACGTGGCGTCGCTCAGCACGTCCGGGTCACGGCTGACGGTCACGTTGCCGTTGACGTGCGCGCCGAGCTTCTCGCAGATGGAGTGGACCTTCGCCGTCGCCCGGTCGCACGAGGCGTCGGAGCGCGCGAATACGGTTACCTCGCCTCGCGTGGCGGCGACGGCCGCCAGGCCGCATGCGATGGCTCCGGATCCCGCGATGGCGAGGCGCTCCGACACTGGGTTCTCTCCTTCGTTGACTCGTGAGTCAATCTGGATCGTAAGGCCTGGGCGCTATGGTCGTGTGACGAACCGCACGGACTTGCCGTAAGCGTTCGTGCGGCGTAGGGTCACCCTCAACCCATGGAGCCCTTGACGCTCGGCAGCAGGACACCCGAAGAACACGAAGAGCGCCAGGCAGCGGTCGATCGTGGGGTGCCCTTCCTCGTGTTCCGTGACGGCGACGGTCGTCAGCGCATCTTCAACCTCGAGGCGTCCACGGACTCGGTGACGGTCGGCCGCCGCTACGAGGCGGACATCTCGCTGCCGTGGGACCCGGAGGCCTCGCGCCTGCACGCGGAGCTGTCCTACCGCGCGGGCGAGTGGACGATCTGCGACGACGGCTGGTCCCAGAACGGCACCTGGGTCAACGGGCTGCGGCTCGCGGGCCGGCGCCGGCTGGCGGACGGGGACCTCGTGAAGATCGGCCGCACGATCATGGGCTTCCAGCAGCCCGGCGTCGGCGGCCCCGGCCCGACCATGGTCGAGGCCGAGCTGTCCTCCACGCCACGCTTCTCCGAGCAGCAGCAGCGCATCCTGCGCGCGCTCTGCCGGCCACTGTTCGCCGACGGCGACGGGTTCAACCCGAACTCGGACCTCGAGGTCGCCGAGGAGACGGGCGTCGACGTGGACATCGTCACCCAGGAGCTGGACCTCCTCGCCCGCCTGTTCGGGCTCGAGGACATGCCGCGCCCGGAGCGGCGCGCGGAGGTCGCGCTGCTCGCCGTGCGCTCCGGCCTCGTCGGTGCTGACGAGGGCGGCGGCACCCAGGCGTAAGTGGCCGCGGCCGCGACTCGCCGCATTCCGGCGGGTCCCGCCCGCCGCTGCGCGCGCCCGGCGGGCGCACACGTGCCACCAGCATGCTCGCGCCCACCGGGCACACGCAGCGACGGCCGTTACTGCCACCGGCGATGCGCCGGCCTCGCGGCCGCGACCACTAGCCTCGCCGTATGCGGGCATTCGTTGCGGAGAAGACGGACGACGGGGTCACGCGCGCGGTGCGCGAGGACTTCGAGCTGGACTCGGACGGCGACGTGGTCGTCGACGTCGAGTTCTCGAGCGTGAACTACAAGGACGGGCTGGCGACGATCGCCAAGGGCCAGGTGGCGCGGATCTCGCCCCTGGTGCCGGGGATCGACCTCGCGGGGGTGACGTCTGACGGCGCGGCGGTGCTGGCGCACGGCTACGACCTGGGCGTCTCCCGCCACGGTGGCTACGCCGAGCAGGCGCGGGTGCCGTCGGAGTGGCTCGTGCCGCTTCCCGACGGGCTGAGCGCGCGGCAGGCGATGGCGATCGGGACCGCGGGCTACACGGCGGCGCGGTGCGTCATGGCGCTGGAGGCCGCGGGGGTGACGCCGGACGGTGGACCCGTGCTCGTGACGGGGGCGAGCGGCGGCGTGGGGTCCACGGCCGTCGACATCCTCGCCGCTCGCGGCTACGAGGTGGTCGCGTCGTCGGGCAAGGACCCGGCGTGGCTGCGCGAGCTGGGCGCTTCCGACGTGATCTCGCGCGAGGAGGCGGCGGGGGATGCCTCGCGGCCGATGGAGAAGTCGCGCTGGGCGGGCGCGGTGGACTGCGTCGGCGGGGCGACCCTGGCGGGCGTGGTGCGGTCGTTGAAGTACGGCGGCGCGGTGGCCGCGTGCGGCAACACGGGCGGCATCAAGCTCGAGGCGACGGTCCTGCCGTTCATCCTGCGGGACGTGTCGCTGCTCGGGGTCGACTCGGTGCAGACGCCGATCGAGGCGCGGCGCGAAACGTGGGCGCGGCTGGCGACGGACCTGCGGCCGCCGCACCTGGACGAGGCGATCACGCGCGAGATCGGGCTGGACGGGCTAGAAGAGGCGTTGAGCGCGGTCCTGCGCGGGGAGCTGCAGGGGCGGACCGTGGTGAAGCTCTAGCTAGGCCGCTTCGAGGCGGGCGACGAGCTCGTCGAGGCGCAGCTCTTCGAGGCCCTGGCCGACCGCTTCGAGCTCCGCGGCGCAGAACTCGACGAGCCCGCGACCCTCCCGACAGAGATCCAGTGTTTCGCGCAGCCCGGCCTCCCCGGAGTCCAGGCGAGCGATGATCGCCTCCAGGCGCGTGCTGGCGGTCTCGTAGGTCAGCGTGTCCTCTGCGGCCATCCAATTGACCCTAGCGGGGGGATCGGCGGGTAAAGAGCAGCGTTCACGCGCCGATGTACCGGGGCGTGCGTTTGATTCCATCCCGCAAGATCCGCGACGGCGTAGAGCTGGCGCGGGACGTGGTGGCCGGCCCTCCAGGGACGGCACCACTGCTGCGGGCGGGGGTCAAGCTGTCCGCGCGCTACGCGGTCCTGCTCCCGAAGGCGGGTGTGGGATCGGTCTGGATCGAGGACGAGCTCGGCGCCGACATCGACGTCACGGAGCCGTTGACGCCCGAGACGCGAGCGAAGGTACACAAGGCCACGGCCGGCGCGCTGAGCGCCGCCAACACCGCGCTGCGGTCGGGCTCCGGGATGCCGCGTGAAGTGGTCGAGTCGCTCGGCGACGTCGCGGGCTCGATGGTCAACGACCTGCTCGACTGCCCCGAGGCCGCGCTCGCGCTCGAGGACCTCGGCGCCTTCGACGACTACACGCACAAGCACAGCGTCCAGGTCACGCTGCTCGGGCTGCTGATCGCCCGCCGCGTCTGGCAGACCGAGGGCTGGATCGACTACCGCGGGCGCCGGCGCTTCGACCGCATCGAGGACCGGCTGCGCAAGCTCGGCCTCGGGCTGCTGGTGCACGACGTCGGCAAGCTCGCCGTCCCGCCCGAGATCCTCAACAAGCCCGGCCGCCTGACCGACCCCGAGATGGAGATCATGAAGGGCCACGCGATGGCCGGTGTCGAGCTGCTGCGCCCCGCCGACCTGTCGCCGCTGTCGCTGTCCGTCGTGCGCGACCACCACGAGCGCGTTGACGGCTCCGGCTACCCGGAGGGCCTCTTCGGCTCGCAGGTCCAGGAGTTCCCCCGCATCGCCGCCGTGGCCGACGTCTTCGACGCCGTGACCAGCCAGCGCGTCTACAAACCCGCCGCGCCGCCGCACGTCGGCGTCCGCGTCATCCGCGAAGGCTCCGGCACCCAGTTCTGCCCGAGCATCGTCCGTCACTTCCGCGCGGTCGTCATGCCGTACCCCGTCGGCCACGAGATCACCCTGCCCGACGGTCGCGCCGGCGTCGTCGCGAGCGTCTCGATCGACGACCCCGACTCCCCGACCGTGCGCGTGAAGGGCCCGGTCGGCGTCGAGGAGCTCGTCGTCGACATGACGGTCGAGCGCGCGAAGGTCGCCTAGAAGAGGCGCACCGTGTCGTCCTCGGCGGCGCGCCCGGCCGCCGTGGCGGGCTTCGGCGCGCGCAGTCGGCGCGCGACGGGCGCGGGCTCGTCGCCGGCCGCCACGATCTCGCCGCCCGTCTCCGCGAGGTCGTCGCCGTGAACGGCCGCATCGAGAGAGGGCGTCTCGTCGCGCGCCCGCGACTCGTCCGCCGCGATTATCGCGTCGGCTGGCGTGCCGTCGTCGTCCGGCCGCGTGGGCGCGGCCTCGTCGGGCGCCGCCTCGGGCGCGTCGCCGGCCGCCACGGCGTCGTCACCCGGCGGCGCGGGCGCGGCGGTCTCCGGGCGGGCCGTGATGCGGCCGTCGTGGAGGCGGATCGTGAGCGACTGCTGGTCGCGGGCGGCGGCCGCGGTCGTGATCGGCTCGCCGTCGGCGTCCTCCAGCAGGGCGTAGCCGCGTTCCAGCGTGCGTTGCGGGTCGTGGGCGGCGAGCGTGCCCAGGATGCGGTCCAGGTCGCGCCGACGGCGCTCTAGGGCGGCCGCGGAGGCGCGGTCGAGCGTCGCCGCGTCCGCGCGGGCGCGGCCGGTGGCGCGCTCGGCGCCGAAGGCCGCGGCGGTGGCCTTGCGGGTGAGGGCGGCGGCGCGCTGCT
>NZ_JAPDDP010000074.1 GCF_027587195.1 Solirubrobacter phytolaccae
GCCGACCGCGCTCACGCCCCCGCCTCCGCGGCGGCGAGCCGCAGCCCCGCGGTGCGGGCGTGCCCGGCGAAGCCTTCGGCGTGGGAGATCGCCGCGACCGCCGGGGCGACCTCGCGCGTGCCGGCCGCGGTCAGGCGCTGGTAGGTGCAGGTGCGCAGGAACGAGCCGACCCACAGGCCGCCGGTGAAGCGCCCCGCGCCCATCGTCGGCAGCACGTGGTTGGTGCCGATCGCCTTGTCGCCGTAGGCCACCGTGGCCTCCGCTCCGAGGAACAGTGCGCCGTAGCAACGCAGGCCCGCGTGATAGGCGCCGAGCTTGGACTCCGCGACGTGGACTTCAAGGTGCTCGGGCGCGTGCGCGTCGGACAGTGCCATCGCGGCCGCGTCGTCGGGGACGACCGCGACCGAGCCATGCCTGCGCCACGCCTCGCCCGCCACCTCGCGGGTCGGCCAGGTGGGCAGCAGCTCGTCGACGGCGGCGAGCACCGCGTGCCCGAGGTCCTCGGACGTCGTGATCAGCAGCGCGGGCGAGGTCGGGCCGTGCTCGGCCTGGCCCAATAGGTCGGCCGCGACGCGGAAGGGGTCGGCGGTCGTGTCGGCGATCACCGCGATCTCGGTCGGGCCGGCCAGCAGGTCGATGCCGACCGTGCCGAACAGTTGGCGCTTGGCCTCGGCCACGTACGCGTTGCCAGGCCCGACGAGCATGTCGGCCGGCTCGGCGCCGCAGAGCCCGAAGGCCATCGCCGCGAGCGCCTGGACACCCCCGAGGCAGAGGATGCGATCGGCGCCTGAGGTCGCGATCGCGTGGATCATCGCCGGGTCCAGGCCCTGGCGGGCACGTGGTGGCGCGCACGCCGTGACGTCCCGCACGCCCGCCTCCTTGGCGACCGCGACGCTCATGAACGCGGACGCGAGCATCGGGTAGCGGCCGCCCGGGATGTACGCGCCGACGGCACGGACCGGCAGGTGCCGATGTCCGAGCGTCACGCCCGGTAGCGGCTCGACCTCCAGGTCACGCAACGTCTCGCGCTGCGCCCGGGCGAAGCCGCGCACCTGCGCCTGCGCGAACGCGATGTGCTCCGCGAGCCCCGGGTCGACGGCGTCGGTCGCCGCGCGGATCTCTTCCGCGTCGAGCACGAACGATGGTGGCGACCAGCCGTCCAGCACCTGCGAGAGGCGGCGGACCTCCCGCTCTCCCCCGCGCTCGATCGCGAGCAGCAGCTCGGACACACGCGCGCGAACCTCGGCCGCGATGGCCGGGGCGTGCCACGGCGCGTCTTTGAGAAACACGGTCAAGCGGGAGTCACCTCATTGGGCTCGGAGATGGAGACGAGGCCTTCCGGGCGGCGCCCGTCGAGCACGGCCAGGGCAGCGTCGACCGCGCGCCGGGTCATCTCCCGGATCGACGGCTCGCTCAGGCCCGCGACGTGCGGCGTCAGGGTCACGTTCTCGAGCGCGTGCAGCCGGCCCGGCGGTGACGGCTCGAGCGCGAGCACGTCCAGCGCGGCCGCGCGGAGCGCCCCGGCCTCGAGCGCGTCCGCGAGCGCGTCCTCGTCGACCAGGCCGCCGCGCGCCGTGTTGACGAGGATCGCGTGCGCGGGCAGCAGTGCGAGCCGTGCGCGATCCAGCAGATGCCGGGTTCCGGGCGTCAACGGCAGGTGGAGCGACACGACGTCGCTCGCGCGGAGCAACGTGTCCAGGTCCACGTGCCGAACACCGGGCCCACCGGCGGGCGCGAACGGATCGCAGATGAGGATGCGGGCGCCGAACCCGGTCAGGCGCTCGTGCACGGCCCGTCCGATCGCGCCGTAGCCGACGAGCCCGACCGTGGCTCCCCCCAGCTCACTGCCGACCGCGGGCCCCGTGCGCTCCCATCGCCCGGCACGGATCGCGCGGTCGTGCGCGGGCACACGCCGCAGCGCCGCGAGCATGAGCGCGACCGTGTGGTCGGCGGAGCTGCTGGTGTTCGCACCCGGCGTCGTGCACACCGCAACGCCGTTGCGCGCCGCGGCCTGCAGGTCGATCGAGTCGGTACCGACACCCACGCGAGCGATCACGCGCAGCCGCGCCGCCGCGTCAAGCACGCCCGCGTCGAACGGATCGGTCGAGACGATCGCCGCCTCGACGCCCTCGAGCAGCGCGAGCAGGTCGCGCGGGGTGCGGTCCGCGGTGCGCGGCGCGATCCGCAGGCGGTGGCCGGCCTCGGTCAGCCGGCGCCCGACGTCCGCGCCCTCGGCGTCGAAGTCGGGCCAGGTGATGAGGATCGTCGCCACGCGATTGATCCAATCACCGGACCAATCGGGTGGACAGGCCCAATTCTGTCCAGCGACAGGTTCGGGCGGCAATCGATCGCGTTGCCTCGCCGATCACCGGGTACTCCACCAACGATTCTGCTCTTCGGCGACAACCCGAACATCGACACGGCGCCGCTTCCGGTCCTGGTGGCGGTCGCGTGCCTTGGATTTCTGATCGTGCGCTCGCGCAGTTCGCTGCTCCGCTTCCTGGGCCAGATGTTCGCCGGCGGAACGGGCACGCTCTTCGGCAAGTCGGTCGCGATTATCGCGGGATACGGACTGATGCTCGGCGGCATCGTCGGGACGGTGCTCTGGTTCGTCGACAACCTGTCCTGACGACACGGCGCCTGCGGAGGCGGGGCTGCTCGAAGCTCAGCGCCAGCGGAACCGGCTGATGAGCAGAGCGGCGCCAGGGACCCGCGACAACAGGGAGATCAGACCCAGGCCGAGCGCGGCACCGGCCACGTTGAAGATGAGGTCGTTCACATCGGCGATGTGGCCGCCACCCAGCACACGCGCGGTGAAGAGCTGGGCCAGCTCGATGGCCAGGCTGAGCGTCGCGGCCACCGCGAGCACGCGCCACCACGACGTGCTGTCCACGCAGAGCGACACGAGCATCCCGAGAGGTACGAAGACCAGGACGTTCGTCACCGCGTCGGAGAGCTCGTATCCCACCAGCGGCACCACGTCGAGATACGCCGTCCACGGTTCGGCGCCACCGGGCATGTCCCAGAAGATCGGGAACACCGTGTTCGCGACGACTCCAGCCGCGTACACACAGAGCAGGAACGACACGATGGCGCGCGGTGCCGAGAGCCGGTCGCGACGGTGCAGGTGCCACAGCAGGGCCACGAACATCGCCGCGGCGAGGGGAACGACCACGGGCAGCACCGGTACCGCTTTGAACACTCGCGCGGCTCCTTCCGCTGGTTCGGTGCATGCGTGAAGACGTCGTCGCCGCCTCGAGCCCATCCTAGCCCTGGGCCGGCGACGTGGGAGTCGTGGCGGCCATGGGAACGTCGTCAGACGCCCGCTCGGCCGGGGAAGCCATCGTGCTTCCCCGGCCGGCGGACATCACTCCGCTGCTCGAGGCGTGCCTTGCAGTTGCCGCTGGTCAGACGGCGGGGAGCGCAAGGCGCGCGGAGGGCTCGTGCACGGCAGGCCGTACACCCCCCTAGATGTCCGGGACACCGTCATTTGTGACAAGGGACGTCCTCATCCGGACCGCGCCCCGGCGACAGACACAATGCCGCGCCGGGCGGAGCGGCACCCGGACCTCGCGAGCGGCCCGCGTGCCCGGCAGGGGTATCTCAGCCGCCGGGCGCGTCGGCGCGCAGGTGCCCGCCGCGCGCATGGGACGCCGTGAGGAGCGCGGTGGTGACGGCGAGCGCGTCCAGCGCCAGGATGAGCAGCCAGGGGCCCTCTGCGACTCGCAGCTCGGGGACCTCGCGGGAGAGAACCGCCCAGGACAGCGTGCCGAGGACGAGGACCGACGCGGCCGCTCCGCTTGTCTTCCACCAGCGGCCGTTCCATGCGACGAGAGCCAGACAGAGGCTCGCGACGGCCACGACGAAGCTGAGCCACACCAGGCCGTCGGACTGCCAAGACTGGCCGCAGGCGTCGCGGCGGTCTTCGCACGCCATCACGACAGCGAAGGGGGCAACGAGGGCGAAGGCACAACCGCCGAGGAGGGTGATCGACGCGGCGAGCCTGCGGGCCAGAGACGTCGGTTGCGCAGATACGTTGCGCTCCACAGCGCGTAGATCGACAGGTCGAGCGCCCGAGTTGAGTCGATCGTGGTTCTCGACCACGGACGAGCTGCTGATCGTGCTCGACGGCGCCGACGGTGGACGCCGAGTACGCCCGCCTGACCGCCGCCGGCCTCGAACTCCCCAAGCCGCCGCGCCGCATGCGCGGAACCTACGGCTTCTACTTCACCGCGCTCGACGAGGTGCTCTTCGAGGTCGCCGCCCGATGACCCCGGTCAGCCGGCTCGCCGCGCCGTCAGGCCGCCGTCGACATAGAGCGTCGCGCCCGTGATGTAGCTCGCCTCGGGTGAGGCCAGGAACGCGATCGTCGCCGCGATCTCCTCGGGCGCGGCGATCCGGCCGAGCGCGACGCCCGCCACCATCGCGCGCTCGGCCGCGGCCGGGTCTTCGGCGCGCTCCATGCTCTCGCGCACGAGGCGGGTGTCGGTGAAGCCCGGGCACAGGCAGTTGACGCGGATGCCGTCCGGGCCGTGGTCGAGGGCGAGGCTGCGCGTCAGGCCGGCGAGGCCCGCCTTGGCCGCGGCGTACGGGAAGAAGCCTTCGAGCGTCGCGCTGGCGTGGATCGAGGAGACGTTGACGATCGCCCCTCCCCCGCTCGCGCGCATGTGCGGGAGCGTGTGCTTCGCGCACAGCCAGGCCGACTTGAGGTCGACCGCGAAGAAGGCGTCCCAGTCGGCCTCGGTCATCGTCGTGGCGTCGAAGTTCGCGTTGCGGCCGGCGTTGTTGACCAGCACGGTCGGCGGGCCGAGCTCGTGGGCGCAGGCGGCGATGAACGCCTCGACGTCGCGCTCGGCGCCGACGTCGGCGCGGACGAACTTCGCCGGGCCGAGGTGCGCGAGCTCGCCCTGCAGCTCGTAGCCGAGCCGCGCGTCGCGCCCGCAGAAGCCGACGGCGTAGCCGTCCCGCAGCAGGCGCTCGACCGTCGCGTGGCCGATGCCGCGGGTTCCGCCGGTGATGATGGCAACCTGAGAGATATAATGACTCTATCAGTGGAGATCGAGATCGTGCGCCGCGGAGGCGACGAGCTCGGAGAAGGTCCGGTGTGGCTGCCGGCGTCGAACGAGCTGTTGCGCGTGGACATCAACGCGCCCGCGATCGTCCGCTACGACCCGGCGACGGGAAACGAGCAGCGGCGCGAAACATCCGATCGCGTCGGCTTTGCCATCCCCGCGGCGGGTGGCGGCCTGGTCGCGGGCGTCGGACTCGACGTCGTGCACATCGGCGAGACGATCGGGCGCGTCCAGGAGCCGCCGGGCGCGAACCGCTTCAACGACGCCGCCTGCGACGCCTGCGGGCGACTGTGGGCCGGGACGATGTCGATGCGCCGCACGCCGGGCACCGCGGCGCTGTACCGGCTGGAGCCCGGTGGCGCCCTGGAGGTCGCGGTCGGCGGCGCGACGATCTCGAACGGCCTGGACTGGAACCTCGACGCGACGCGTCTGTACTACATCGACTCGACGACGCAGCGGATCGACGCGTTCGACTTCGACCTGGACCGTGGGCGGATCGGGCGGCGGCGGGCGTTCGCGCGCATCGACCCGGCCGACGGACTGCCGGACGGACTGTGCGTCGACGCCGACGGCGGCGTGTGGGTCGCGCTGTTCGGCGGCGGCGCGCTCCGCCATTACCAGCCCGACGGCACGCTGGACGCGCACATCCCGCTCCCCGTGCGCTTCCCGACCAGCGTCGCGTTCGGCGGACAGGATCTGCGCGACCTCTACGTCACCTCTTCGCGCCACCTGCTCGACGCAGTCGCACGCGAGGCGGAGACGGCCGCCGGGTCGGTCCTACGCCTGCGCCCCGGCGTGAAAGGCCGCGCGACCCACGCGTTCGGTGCCGCGTGAGCCGCTCAGGCGCCGCGGGCGACCTTGCGCGCGTGCTCGCGCAGGTACCCCTCGACCGTATCCAGGTGCGCGCGCATCGCCGCGCGGGCTGCATCGGGGTCACCGGCGCGGACGGCGTCCAGGATCGCCTGGTGTTCGGGCAGCGCACGCGTGCGCCGGTAGGCCGGACGCGCCAGCGGATAGCGCGCGGCCAGGAGCGCGTCGTCGACGCGACGCACGAGCGCGAGCAGCGCGAGGTTGCCCGTCGTCTCCACGAGCGCCGTGTGGAACGCGACGTCGGCCTGGTGGTAGGCCTCCTCCTGGACGCGGGCGGGCCGGCGCGACAGCGCGTCCTCCATCGCCGCGAACCGCGCGTCCAGCGTGGCCACGCCGTCCTCGGAGGCCCGCTCGGCGGCGAGCCCGGCGGCTTCGATCTCGATGATCCGCCGGCACTCCAGATACTCGCCGAGCAGGTGCTCGGCGCCGGCGCCGGCCAGCGAAGCGGCGATCACCTCCGCGTCGAACAGGTCCCACGCCTCACGCGGGTTGACGATCGTGGAGGAGCCGTGCCGCACGGTCGCGAGGCCGCGCTCCTCGAGCGCGCGCAGGCACTCGCGGGCCACCCCGCGCGAGATCCCGAAGCGTTCGGCCACGGCGACCTCGCTCGGCAGCGCTTCACCGGGCGCGAGCTGCCCGCCGACGATCTCGCCGACGAACTCGGCCATGACCTCACGATGCAGGCGACGTCGCGGGGACGCCGACGATACGACGGTCGACATGTCCAGAGACCCAATCACACGATGAGTCGCCTTGCAACGCCGATCTGCGCCAGAATCCGCTACTACTAGGCCAGAACCTCATGAATGAGCGAGCCGTAGCGATCACGAGTCTCCAGAGCGCGCTGGCCGCGCTGGAGCTGGCCGGGATGCAGCGGCGGGGTGAGCTGCGGCGCCGGCTCCGGGTCGGGGACGAGGAGCTCACCGCTCTGCTGCACCTCGCCCACCACGAGCGCCTCGCGCAGCGGCGGCTCGGCGAGCTCACCGGCCTCTCGCGCAGCGGTGCCGGCGCGATGATCCAGCGCCTCGAGGAGCACGGCTACGTGCGTCGCTGGGCGGACCCGGAGGATCGCCGGTTGCGCTGGATCGAGCTCACCCCGGCCGGCCGCGAGGCGCTCGACGGCGCGTCGCCCGTGACGCTCGACGACCTCACGACGGAGGACCTCGTCGCCGCCGGACGCGTCCTCGATCAGCTCGTCGGCGAACCGGTCTCCGCGCCGGAGGCGGACGACATCGCTCCCGCGGACGGCGTCCCGGTCTGGCGCCACTGGGGCTGACACACGGGGCACGCCGGGTCGCGCTCGATCGGCTCGCGACGCGTGCTGAGCGTGCGCAGGTCCAGCAGCAGCGCGGCCCCCGCCGTCGCCACGGGCGCCCCGACGAGGCGATGCACGACATCGCTGGCGAGAGCCGTGCCGACCATGCCGGAAGCGGTCGCCAGCGTGGCGCCGCGGGCCGGAGCCGTGGCGAGGCGGCGGGCGTAGGCGTCGTAGCCCGGTCCGTCCTGCAGCCCTCGCTCGTGGCAGGCGAAGCACGCCGTGCGGCCCGGGTCGTAGAGCGGGCCGAGCTTGACGATCGGCGGCAGCTGGCCGCCCGTGATGAACGGGATCCGGCGCGGCACGCAGGCGGCGTTGACCCAGCGGGCGAGCGCGTACGGCGGCCAGTCCGCCACGAGCACGACGGCGTCGGCGCCGTCGACGACCTCGATCGCCGCCTCGACGCCCTCGACCCGCCGCTGTACCGCCTCGACCTCGATGCGCTCGTCGAACGCACGCAGCCACGCGGCCGCGGCTTCGACCTTCGGCACCCCGAGATCGGCGGGCGAATAGAGGATCTGGCGGTTCAGGTTGGACCGTTCCACGACGTCGTCGTCCACGATCCGCAGCCGGCGGACACCCGCGCCCGCCAACGCCGCCACCGCCCAGGTGCCGAGACCTCCGCAGCCGATCACGGTCACGCGCGCGTCGGCGAGCGCCCGCTGCAGCGCGTGCGCATCGCCAAGGTCCGCGAGGTACGGGAGCTGGCGGCTGAAGCGCTCGGCGTCCTCCGCGTCCAACCCCGGCGAGGCGGCCGCGGCGGTGAGCACGCCGGCCGCCGCCAGCGCCTCGAGCTTGGAGCGCGCCGCATCCGCGTCCAACCCGAGCCGGTCCGTGATCCGGTCCAGCGTCGGCTCCTCGGCCGCGAGCAGCTCGAGCAGCGCCGCGTCCGCGGGAGACGCGTCACGGATCGCCAGGTCGTCGTCGCCCGCACGGATCAGGAACAGCGCGCCGTCCGCGGTCGTCAACGGCTCGACGGAAGACTTGAGGCGATAGCGACGCATCACGCCTCCCGCGCCAGGTAGACGGCCTTGTTGTGCCGCGCCTCGTCCAGCGGCTGACCCGGCACGCCCGCGAAGTCCGTGCCCCACACGCCGACGCACGAGAGCCCAGCCGCGGCGAGCGCGCGCTCGAGCGTCGCCCGTGAGTGATGTCGCTGGCGATGGACAGCACGCGCGCGGGTCCACCACGGCGGCTCCGCGCCCGGCTGCAGCCGCTCGACGATCGCCTCCGCGACCTCGTCCGGACCGAGATCGGACTCCGCCTGGCCGTCGAAGATGGCGACGCCGGCCGCGCCCGGCGCGACGATCAACGACGAGTACAGCGACCGGAAGCTCGCGAGCGTGTCCACGTCGAACACGAGCACGCCGCCCGGCGCGAGATTGCGCCGCACGCCGGTGAACGCCGCGATCAGCTCGCCGTCGTCGAGCAGGCAGTTGAAGCCGTCGGCGACGCTCCAGATCAGGTCGAACGCGCCGAGCACGGGCAACGAGCGGAGATCGTGGACCTCGAGGCGCACGTCCGGCCCGAGCCGGTCGCGTGCTCCCTCGAGCATGCCGGTCGACACGTCGATGCCGGTCACCTCGTAGCCGCGCTCGCGCATCGGCAGCATGCTCAGGCCCGTGCCGCAGCCGAGGTCGAGCAGCCGCGTGCCCCGCAGCCCGGCCCCGCGCGCGAGCGCCTCCAGCTGCGAAGCCCACGCCGCATGATCGTGCCCCGCCGTGACGAGGTCGTACACGGGCGCGAGCACGTCGTAGGCCGCGCGGGCGTCGTCATCGGTCACGTCGCCGCTCCATCCAGCCGCGTTCCAAGCGCTGCGGCGGCGGCACTCAATGGCTCGCGGCGCTCGACCAGCACCTCCAGCTCGACTTCACCGGCGGAGACGGCCAGCGCCGCGACGACCTCCCCGCCTTCCCCGATGACCGGCACCGCCACCGCGCGCACTCCGGCGCGGAACTCCGCGTTCTCGACGGCGAACCCGTGCCGCCGTGCCCGCTCGAGCTCGGCCCGGAGCGCGAGCGGATCGGTCACCGTCCGCGCGGTCACCGCGGTGAGCGGGGCGGCCAGCACCGCATCACGCCACGGCTCCCGGAAAGCAAGCAGCAGCTTGCCGGCGGCGATCGCGTGGGCCGGGGCGAGATCGCGCAGCGCGGGGACGGCGTCCTCGGCGCCGGTCGCGCGGACGAGCCGGAGGGCGGAGCGGTAGCTCGGGACCGCCAGGTGCACGTCCCAGCCCGTGTCGGCATGCAGCTCGCTCGTGACCTCCAGCCCGTGCCGCACGAGCGGCGCGCGCTGCGCCAGCTGCGCGGCCAGGGCGACGATCCGCAGCGTCGGCGTGTAGGTCGGCCGCGGGCCGTCACGCCGGATGAGCCAGCCGTCGTGGACCATCCGGTTGAGCAGCCGGCGCGCCGTGCGCGGGTGCACCTGCAGCTCGTCCGCCACCCGCGTCGCCGTCGACGGCCCGAAGGCCAGCACCTCGAGCGCCTGCATCGCGCGGCTCGCGAAGAACGCCTCGGTCGCGCTCGGGCTCATGCGGACCGCGCCTCCGCCGCGTACTCGGACAGGTAGCGCTCGACCGTGAGCAGGTGATCGCGCATCGCCGCGCGGGCCTCGTCCGCGTCACCGTCGGCGATCGCGGCCAGGATCCGGCGGTGCTCCGGCAGGCTGCGCTCCAGGCGCAGCTCGGGCCGCGCGAGCGGCCGGCGGGCAGCGGCGAGCGCGCGGTGCACCGGCTCGGTCATCCGGCCCAGCGCATGGTTGCCCGTGGCCTGGATGACCGCGCGGTGGAACGCGATGTCGGCGTCGTGGAAGCGATCCTCCGCCGACGGTCCGCCGGCCGTGTAGGCGGCCGCCGCGGTCATGCGCTCGAGCGCCTCCGACAGCGCGACGAGCTGCCGCGGCGCCGCCCGTTGCGCCGCCAGCCCGGCCGCCTCGATCTCCAGCAGCCGCCGGCACTCCAGGTAGTCGCCGAGCAGCTGCAGCCCGCGGTCACCGGCGAGCATCGCGGCGATCACCTCCGGGTTGAGCATGTCCCACTCCGTCGCGGGTTGGACCGTCGCACCGCTGCCGTGCTTGACGCGCACCAGCCCACGCTCCTCCAGGCTGCGCAGGCCTTCGCGCGCGACGCCGCGGGAGACCTCGAAGCGGCGGGCGAGCTCGCTCTCGGTCGGCAGACGGTCGCCCTCGCGCAGCGCTCCGCCGACGATGTCGGCCACGAGCGCCTGCAGCAGTGTGCGGTGCAGACGAGACATGCATTGATCTGATCACCCTTTCTCTAGGTCGACGAGGCCGACATTCGCCCCTTTCGTCCGACATCTCGGCGGACAGATTTGTGCCGTTGACGAGCCAAGTGAGTGAATGATCCAATCTCTTCGTGCTCGACTCATCCGACGCCGTGGTCCGGCTCGGGGTGGTCGGCGGAGGACTGATCGCTCAGCTCGCGCATCTCCCAGCGGTGCGCGCGCTCGACGACCGCTTCGCCGTCCTCGCCCTGGCCGACCCCGACCCCGCTCTCCGTGACGCGCTCGCCCGCCGCCACGGCATCCCGGCCACCTTCGCCGACCACCGCTCGCTGCTGGACGCGGCCGAACTGGATGCCGTGCTCGTGCTCTCGCCCAACGGCACCCACGCGCCGGTCGTCCGGGACGCGCTCGACCGCGGCCTGCACGTGCTCGTCGAGAAGCCGCTGTGCCTCTCCCCCGCCGACGCGAGCGACCTCGTCGCCCGGGCGCGCGCCGCCGACCGCGTCGTGCAGGTCGGCTACATGAAGCGCTTCGACCCGGTCGTGGCCCGGCTCGCCGAGGCGCTCCCGGAGGCCGGAGCACTGCGCGTCGTCACCTCGGCGACCACGGACCCCGGGATCGGGACGCGCCTGCGCCCCGCCGGGTTCGTCGCGCCCGGCCCCACCGCGCTCGGCGCCCAGACCGCGGCGCAGGTCGCGGACGCGCTCGGCACGGATGACCCGCGCCACGTGCGCGCGTTCTCCGACGCGTTCCTGGGCGCGCTCGTCCACGACGTCAACCTCGTGCTCGGCATCTGCGCGGGCGCGTGGACGGCGACGGACGGCGTCGCGGCCGAGGACGGCACGCTCGCCTACGGCGCCTGGACCCGCGCGGACGGCGCCCGCTGGAGCGCGCTGTGGCAGCTCGCACCAAGCGCCGCCGCGTTCCGCGAGGAGCTCGCCTTCCACGGGGCCGAAGCCGTCGTGCGCCTGCGCTTCCCGGCACCCTACCTCGGCTCCGCACCCGCCGAGCTGCGGGTCGAGACCACGCCGGAGCGCCGCTGGTGCACGCCCGCCAACGCCTACGCCGCCCAGCTCGAGCACTTCCACGCCTGCATCACCGGCGACGCGCCGTGCCTGAGCCCGATCGAGGACGGCGCGCGCGACGTCGCCTTCCTCACCGCCCTCTACCGCGAGACGGTGCTGACGTGAGCGGCGCGGTGATCGTCACCGGGTCGGACTCGGGGATCGGCCGTGCCACCGCGATCGCCCTTGCGCGCGCGGGACATCCGGTCGGCGTCACGTGGCACACCGACGAGGCCGGAGCGAACGCGACCGCCGCTGCCGCGCGGGCCAAGGACGTCCCGGTCGCCGTCGCGCGGCTGGACCTCACCGACCGGCCCGGAGACGCGATCGACGAGCTCGCCGCTGAACTCGGCCCGCTGTGGGGGCTCGTCGCCTGTGCGGGCGCCAACCACCGGGCCGGGACGCTCGACGACGAGCCCGACGCGTGGCGCCGGGCGATCGAGATCAACCTGACCGGCCCGTTCCTGTGCGCGCAGCGCGCCGCCCGTCGGCTCGTGGCGGCCGACCGCGGCGGCCGGATCGTGTTCGTCACGTCCGTCCACGAGCACGTGCCGCTGCGCTTCGCCGCCGCGTACTCCGCCGCCAAGGCCGGGCTGGGCATGGCGGCGAAGGTGATGGCGCTCGAACTCGCCCGCTTCGACGTCACCGTCAACGCGATCGCCCCGGGGCACATCGCGACGCCGATGACCGGCAAGGCCGGCGTGGACCCGCACTCGGTCGCCCTGGAGCCGATCCCGCTGGGTCGCCCCGGCGGCCCGGAGGAGATCGCGGCGACGATCGCGCACCTCGTCTCCCCCGCCGCCAGCTACGTGACCGGCAGCTCGATCATCGCCGACGGCGGGCTCACGCTCACGAGCGCAGTGGCCCTCCAGCAGCTGGTGGAGCGGTGAGCGCCGCCGCCGTCGCCCACGCGCCGCGCGGCGACCGGGCCACGTCGCTCGGCCTGCGCGCGCTGCAGGCCGGCCCGGTGCTGATCCTGGCCGTGCTCGTCGTGGTCATGGCGCTGCTGTCGCCGTACTTCCTGACCTCGCGCAACGTGGCCAACGTCGGCTTCCAGGCGTCGTTCGTCGCCGTGCTGGCGCTCGGCCAGCTGCTCGTGATCATCACGCGCGGGATCGACCTGTCGGTGGGCTCGGCGGTCGGCCTCGCGGGCGTGGTCGCGGCCGCCTGGGCGGGAACGAGCGGTGCGGGCAGCCTCGCGCTGTTCCTCGCCGCCGGCCTGGCCGTCGGCACGGTCAACGCCGTGGTGCTCGTCTACGGCCGCGTGCCGAACCCGTTCATCGTCACGCTCGGGACGCTCGGCATCGCCCGCGGGCTCGCGCTCGTGCTGGCCGACGGGCAGACGCGCACCGGATTGCCGCCCGTGGTGAGCACGCTCGGGTCCGGGAAGGTCGCCGGGGTCCCGATCCCGGTGCTGATCGTCGCCGCCCTGGCGCTGACGCTCGGCGTCCTGCTCGGGCGCACGCAGTGGGGGCGTTGGATCTACGCCGTCGGCGGGCATCCCGAAGCCGCGCGGCGCGCCGGCATCCCCGCGAACGGCGTGCTCGTCTCGGTCTACGTGCTGTGCGGACTGCTCGCCGGCGTGGCCGCGATCCTCGTCGCCGGTCGCACCGACTCCGCGTCTCCACAGGCCGGCCAGCTGCTCGAGCTGGACGCCATCACCGCCGTGATCATCGGCGGCGCGAGCTTCCAGGGCGGACGCGGGCGCGTGGTGAACGTGCTCGCCGGCGCGCTGATCATCGGCGTGATCCGCAACGGGCTGGACCTGCTCGGCGTGAGCCCGTTCTGGCAGCTGATCGCGGTCGGCGTGCTCGTGATCGTCTCGCTCGAGCTGGACGTGCTGCGCGGGCATCTCGAGCAGCGGCTGCGGACCCGGGCGGCGAGCGCATGACGCCGTTGCTCGAAGTCCGCGGCGCGGTCAAGAGCTATGGGGCCGTGCGCGCGCTGGACGGCGCCGAGCTGACCGTGGACGCCGGCGAGGTGGTCGCGCTGCTCGGGGACAACGGCGCCGGCAAGTCGACGCTGATCAAGGCGATCGGCGGCGTGCACGCGCTCGACGGTGGTGAGCTGCGGGTCGACGGCCAGCCGGTGGTGTTCGGCTCTCCGCGCACGGCGCGCGAGGCCGGGATCGAGACGCTCCACCAGGATCTCGGGCTGTTCGACAACCTCAGCGCGGTCGCGAACTTCCGGATCGGGCGCGAGCTGCGCCACCCGCGGATGCTCGGCCGGCTCGGCCTCCTACGCGAGCGGGCCATGGAGCGCGACTGGATCGCGCAGCTCGAACGGCTGGCGGTCGACCGCGTGGACCCGCGCCAGGAGGTCGGCGTGCTCTCGGGCGGCCAGCGCCAGGCGATCGCCGTGCTGCGCACCGTCGCGTTCGCGCAGCGGCTCGTGATCCTCGACGAGCCGACCGCCGCGCTCGGCCTGCGCGAGTCGGCCAAGGTCCTCGACCTCGTCGCGCGCCTGCCCGAGCAGGGCGTCGCGGTGATCTTGATCTCGCACAACCTCGAGCACGTCGCGCAGGTCGCGGACCGCGCCGTCGTGCTTCGCCAAGGCCGGACGGTCGGGACGGCGGCGCCCACCTCCGAAAACCACGAGGCACTCGTGTCGATGATCGTCGGCGCCGTGCCTCCGCCGTCCACGAGGAGGAGCTGATGGGTGCAACGAGATGGGTGGCCGCGGCGCTGGCTGCGGCGTTGGTCGCCGGCTGTGGCGACGACGGGGGCGGTGAGGCCGAGCCGACGACGACGGCCGCGGCCGCTGCCACGGAGGAGGCGAAGCCCGTACGCGTGGCGGTGATCATGGCCTCGCTCGGCAACGACTTCTACATCGCGCAGAAGGCGGGCGTCGAGGAGGAGGCCGCGAAGCTGCCGGGCGCGGAGGTCGAGGTCTCGGCCGGGCGCGCGCAGGGCTCGACGGACGACGTCGTCGGCTTGATCGAGAACGCGATCACCAAGCAGGTCGACGCGATCGCCGTCAACGGCTCGGACACGAAGCCGTTGCTCCCGGCGCTGCGGAAGGTGCTCGACGCGGACATCCCGCTCGTGCTGTTCGACGCGCCGGCGGACGAGCTGACCGACCAGCTCGCGGCCTACATCGGCACGGACAACCAGGCGGGCGGCGAGGCCGGCGGAGCGTGGCTGAAGGAGCAGCTTCCCGAGGGCGGCAAGGTCGGCGTCGTGCTGTGCGTGGCCGGGCATCCGGTCACCACCGCGCGCTACGAGGGCTTCAAGGCGGGCGCCGGCACGGGCTTCGACTTCGTGGCCGACGCGGACGCGGGCTGCGACCCCGAGAAGGGGCGCAAGGCGATGGAGGACATGATCACGCGCCATTCGGACCTCGACGCCGTGTTCTCCACCAGCGACTCGCAGTCGGTCGGGATGATCAAGGCGCTGGAGGCCGCGAACCAGGATCCGCTGTTCGTGTCCTTCGACGCGCAGCCCGCGATCGTCAAGGACATCCAGGCTGGGACCGTGATCGACGCGTCCGTGGCGTGGTCGGCGCGGGAGATCGGCGCGGACGCGGTCAAGGCCGCGGTCGCGGCCGCGCGCGACGAGGCGGTCGAGGCCAAGACGCTCGTGCCCGTGACCGTCGTCAGCGCCGACAACGCCGCGGACTGGAAGGGCTAGCGCTGCCGTTCCCGCACCACAGCTCGCGTGAGCGCGAGCCCGGCGACCGTGGGCGCGGCTTCGGCCGCGCCCAGGCGGCCGCGGTCGGCGTGACCGTGACCACCTACCGCCGGCTGCTGCGTGAGGCCGCCGACCTTTCGCGGCAAGACATCCTGCGCGCCGGCGAGACCGTCGGCGCGCGGCTCGACCCCGAGCTGGTCGATGAGCTGGAAGGCATCGCCGTGGGGTCCGGGCAGGACGTGCGCGAGCTGCTCGCCATCAACGCGCGCACCGAGCTGCTCGCCGGCGGCAGTGAGTGCTCGCTGCTCGGGCGGCTGGAGCTCGACGGCGGCTGGCTCGCCCAGACCTGGGACTGGCATCCCGCCCTCGCCGCGGCCACGGTCGTGTGGACCGTCGAAGCCGGGGACCGCTGGTGGCAGACCGTCACCGAGGCCGGCGTGCTGGCCAAGCTCGGCCACAACGACCGCGGCGTCGCCTGCGGGCTGAACTTCCTCACCTCCTCGGCCGACGGCGGCCTGGACGGCACGCCGATCCACATCCTGCTGCGGCAGGTGCTCGAAGGGTGTGGGAGCGGCGCCGAGGCCCGCGAGTTGCTGGCCCGCGCGCGCACGAGTGCGTCCTCGTGCATCACCGTCGCCACCGCCGGCAGCGCGGACCTGTTCGCCGCCGAGCTCTCCCCCGGGGGCGCGCGGTTCGTCGAGCCCGACCGCGACGGCTGGCTCGTGCACACCAATCACTTCCTCAGCACGCCGCGGGCCGGCGAGGACACGATGCCGGCCACGCACCCCGGCACGCTCGACCGCTTCGTCCGTCTGGCGCGCGCGGCACGGATGGGCGCCGGCGTCCCGCAGGTGCTCGCGCAGCACGGCGAAGTGGCCGAGCCCGTGTGCCGTCACGGCGACCCACCCGGGACGCCCTGGGCGGAGCAGCGCGCCACGCTCGCCGCGACCTGGTGCCGGCCGGCCTGGCGCTCCCTGCGGGTCGCGGCCGGACCGCCGTGCCGTGCGGTGTTCGAGCCCGTCTCGGCTCCGGTGTCGCTCGGAGCCCGGGGATGAGCGGCGCCCTCGCGATCACGGTCGACGTCGACGGTGAAGCCGGCCTGCCTGGCGGCGGGCTCGGCTACGCGCATCGGCTCACGAGCCGGTCCGAACGCGTGTATGGGCTGCGCTGTGGGCTCCCGCGGATCCTGAGCCTGCTCGACGAGTTCGCCGTTCGCGCGACCTTCTACGTGCCGGGCGTGACCGCGCTGCGTCACCCGCAGGAGGTCGCCGCGATCGTCGAGGCCGGGCACGAGCTCGGCCATCACGGCCACACGCACCGACGGCCGGACACGCTCGACGACGCCGAGCAGCGGGCCGAGATCGAGCAGGGCCTGGAGGCGCTCTCGCCGTTCGGCCCGCGCCCGCTCGGCTACCGCGCGCCGGGCTGGGAGCTGACGCCCGTGACGCTCGCACTGCTCGACGAGTACGGGTTCCGCTGGGACTCGAGCCTGATGGGCGAAGACCGGCCGTACCTGGCCGCCGGCACGCTCGTCGAGCTGCCCGTGCACTGGAGCCTGGACGACGCGCCCTACTACGCGGCCTCACTGGACGGCGGCGGCATCCTCGCGGTCTGGCAGCGAGCCGTCGAGCTGGCCGCCAAGGAAGACCGACCGGTGACGTTGACGCTGCACCCGGAGATCCTCGGACGCCCGGAGCGCGCACACGTGCTGCGCGAGGTCCTGACCGCGGCCGCCAGGCACGATCTCGCCGTCCACCCCCACTCGGAGCTGGCAGGCCTGACGCAGGCGGCGCCGGAGTCGAGTGTCGCGCCCGGGGGTAACGTATCGTCGCGCTATCAGTCCGAGCCGTGACGTATTCTACGAACACATGTTCGATAACAGGACGCTCGTGAGCACGCGCGAGACGGCCGCTGTCCTTGCGCTGATGGCCGGTCGTCACCTGCCGTGGAATCGTCTCGCCGGCGCAATCGAGGAGGAGGGGAGCGCACTCCGACTGCTGGAGAACCTCGATGCTCAAGCCGGCCCAGACCGCCTCTTCGAGATTGACGACAAGCGCGTCAGCCTCGACCAGCTCGAGGACCACTTGCACGGGTGGGAAGCCGAAGGGATTCGTGTCGTTACGGTGCTCGACGCGACATACCCGGCCAATCTGCGGATGGTTCACGATCTACCACCCGTCCTCTTTCTCCGAGGCTCACTGCGGGAAGGCGACAGCCGCTCGGTCGCCGTGGTCGGGACCCGAAAGGCAAGTCCACGCGGTCTTGGCCAGGCTCAGTCCATCAGTCGGGGACTGATCGAGGCCGACTACGTCGTCGTGAGCGGCTTGGCCGCCGGAGTGGATACCGCTGCGCACACTGCGGCACTCGAGGCCGGAGGACGCACCATCGGCGTGATCGGGACTGGCCTACGCCACTCCTTCCCGAAGGCCAACGCCGAGCTTCAGGACCGGATCGGCCGCGATCACGCGGTCGTCTCGCAGTTCTGGCCCGGGCAGGAGCCTCGCAAATGGACGTTCCCACAGCGCAACGCCGTCATGTCGGGATTTACGCGAGCGACCGTCGTCGTCGAGGCGTCGTACACGAGCGGCGCCAAGATGCAGGCCCGTCTGGCCCTCGAGCATGGCCGCCCCGTGTTCCTCCTACGATCGCTGCTGGAACATCCTTGGGCACGTGAGTATCACGAGCACCGAGGTGTCTACGTGGTCGAGGAGGGCGCGGAGATCGTGGAGCATCTTGAGCGCCTGTATGCCGCGTCCGGGCAACTGACACTCATCCGGTAGCGGTCCGCGAGCCGCTTAGAGCCGTGACGCTCACGGTCACCGAAGCCGCCGCCACGTATGTGAACGCGATGCGCAACGTGCTCCCGGCCGGGCCGGGAGTTTGCGATGTCTGCCATACGTTCATCGATCCCGGCTACTCGCGCTGTTACGCGTGCAGCAGCCAGCCGTCGCCACTCGATGTCGTCGTCCCAATCACCTACTCGGAGCACCTCAGCCAGATGCACAAGGTGCTCCGCAGCTACAAGGACGGCGACCACGCGTCACAGCGGTACATGATGCCGCGGCTCGCGTCGATCCTCTGGCTGTTCCTCGAGAGCCATGAGGTCCACGTCGCGGCGGCCGTGAACGCCCAGCAATCGCAGTTCGACATCGTGACAAGCGTCCCCTCAAGCACACCCGACGGCGACGAGCGGCGAGCGAATCTGCGGTGGATCGTAGGCCTCGGGTGTCACCCCACGGCGCAGCGGTACGAACGTGTCCTCCACCCGACCGGCGGCGTCGCGGCCGGAAGGGAGTTCAACGAGGGGCGCTACGTCGCCACCGTAGATGTCGTGGGGAAAGACGTGTTGCTCATCGACGACACGTGGACAAGAGGGGGTCACGCGCAGTCGGCCGGAGCCGCGCTGAAGGCCGCAGGCGCACGCACTGTCGGGTTCGTAGTCATCGGACGGCATATCAGCCCTGGGTGGAGGCCAAGACCGCCCGACGGTCCTACAAGCGCCGAGCTGCTCGCGGGGCTGCCCAGGGGCTACAGCTGGGACACCTGCTGCCTCGAGCGATAGCCGTCTCGCGGTCACTCGACACCTGAGAGCAGCTCGCTCGGAGTGACGCCGAGCCCTCGGGCGACGCGGACGATCGTGAGCAGCTGCGGGTCGCGGCCTCCGCGCTCGAGGCGGGAGATCTCCGCGGCGTCCATCTGCGCCTCCTCGGAGAGCCGTTCCTGGGTCATGCCCGCGGCGAGCCGAAGACGGCGCAGGTTCTCTGCGAACTGGGCCGTCGGATCCACGGGCGCGGATGCTCAGCGTTCGACGCTCGCGGCACCAGGGCCAGAACCTCAAGTCGCTGCTAATCGAGGAGTTTCCGGCGCATGGCGTGACGGACGAGTTGCGCGCGGTCGTGGGCGTCGAGCTTGACCAGGAGGTGCTTGTGGTGGGTGCGCACCGTCGACGTCGCGACCTGGAGGCGGCTCGCGATCTGCGGGGCGCTGAGCCCGTCGGCGACGAGGTCGAGCACCTGCTGCTCGCGCGGGCTGAGCAGCGGGCGGTCCGCGGCGCTGCGGGCGCGGACCTCGGCCGCGAGCGCGGTCTGAGCCTCGTCGCAGAGGGCGGTCTCGCCGCGGGCGACGCGATGCACGGCCGCTCGGAGCGCGTCGGGAGCGACACGCCGCGAGAGCACGCCGGCGGCGCCGTCGCCGAGCAGCGACCATGCGTCAGGACCGGGCGCACTGTCCAGGAGCACCACGCGCGTTCGCCGGTGCTCGCGGACCGTCGCCGCGAGGACGCGCTCCCCGTCGAGGTCGGGCAGGTCACGCGCGACGAGCGCGACGTCCGGGTCGTGGGCGACGACCGCGGCCAGCGCCGCCCGGCCGCCGGAGACCTCGGCGACGAGCTGCAGCTCCGGGTCCTGACGGATCACGCGCGCGACCGCGTCACGGAAGAGCGGCTGCGGATCGGCGAGCACCACGAAGATCACGCGTCGCACGCTATGGCCGAGCCGGTGGCGGCGCGCGAGCGACGGGTTCTTGAGCGGCGGAACGGCCGTCACACGGGGGATCACGAGGCGCCCCGGTCCGACGGCTGACTGGTCACGACCCGCCCGACGAGCCCCGCCGACCTGGCCCGCCGACCGCAGCCCGTACGAGATCCTGAGGCTCGCGTACGAGCGCCCGTTTGACGAGACGGTCCCTGATTGATTCGATCCGCCCTGATGGGGCGCCGGTATACGGACGTGATGCGCGAGCTCGTCGAAGCGATCGTCGGCGGCGCCCACGCCGAAGGCGGCTGGCTCCCGACCGAGGCGCAGCTGGCCGCGCAGCTCGGCGCCAGCCGCGGCGTGATCCGCGAGGCGCTCCGCGGGCTCGAGGAGCGCGGGCTGATCGCCGTGCATCCCGGTCGCGGTCAGTCCATCCGCCAACGCGACCACTGGGACACCCGCCACCCTGACGTGTTCCGCGCGCTCATCGCGCGCGGCCCGGAGCCGGAGGTCGTCGCCGACGTGATCGAGGCGCGAGCGGTGATCGAACGCGAGGCCGCCGCCCGCGCGGTCGACGCCGCGACCGACGGCGACCTCGGGCTGCTCAAGGCGCGGATCGACGCGATGGAGGATGCGCTCGGCCTGGACACCGTGCGCCGCTTCGACCGCACCGACCCGCTCGTCGTCGCCGACGCCGCGTTCCACGACCTGCTGTGCCGGCTCTCGGGGAACCCCGTGCTGGCGAAGCTGATCGAGCCGCTGCACCTGCCACTCGCGGAGCTGCGGCGCGTGCGCGCCCCTGAACGCGACCGCACGCTGATCGTGCACCACCGGCGGATCCTCGAAGGCCTCTCCAGCCGGGACGAGACCCTGGCCGAGGAGACCGTCAGCGCGTTCGCGCGGCAGCTCACGCGCTGGGTGGGCACGCGCCGCCCGCGGTGACGTCAGCTGTCGCTCGCCACGAACCCGAAGATCGCGACGTCCACGCGACGCCGTGCAGGGTCTGCGCGCTCGTTGACCGCGGCCTGGATCGCCTCGAGCTCGTAGAACACGCGCCTGAGCAGCAGCGCGACGTCGCGGCGCGCTTCGCTGTCCAGCCGGACCGGCCAGCGGCTGATGTGGGCGGTCGCCGCGTCGAATCCGCCGGCGAGGGCGGCCTCGCGGCTGTCGTCGGAGACGGCGTTCAGCACGCCTCGGACGAGCATCCGGCGGACCTGCGGTGAGACGTCAGCCCAGGCCGCGTCGTCGATCACGGGGGTGCCGCTCGCCCGGTAGATGTGCGCGATGCCGCCGCGGCGGGACTCGGTGCGCACCAGCTCGACGAACCCGTGATCGAGCAGCACCTTCGTGTGGTAGCTGACGAGGTTCAGCGGGCGCCCGATGCGGCGGGCGATGTCGCTCGGGCTCGCCTCGCCGCTCGCGTACTCGGCCAGCAGCCGGTCACGCAGCCAGTTCGTGTGGACGCGTCCGCGAGCGAGAGCCACGGGTGGAGTCTCCCAGGTGAGCAGCGGCCCGTCCGCGAGGGCGCGGACGGGCGCCGCGGGGGACTAGTGGCCCTTCCAGATGCCGTGCTCCGGCACCACGGTGCCGGTCGCATCGATCGTCAAGCTGCTCACCTCCTCTCGCGCGCAACGGGGCGACACCAGTCCCGGACGCGTACGGGCACGGCCAAGGCTGTCGCCGCCGGATCGGTCGTCCAGTCATTCGATCACTTCGGACGCTGTGCGGACAGGCGAAGTTCCGTCCCTCGATGCGCCGACATCCCGGATGGTGTCGGTCAGGACGAGCAGCGCACCGCACAGCGCGATCAGCCCGGCGACCAGCACGCCTCGCGCCTCTGCACCATCGGCGGCGATCAGGACCGGCGCCGCCCCACCGCCGAGGTACTGGGCCGCGATCAGCAGCGCGCCGACCGCCGGCGCCGCGACCCCGGCGAGCGTGGCGACGGCACCCGCGGCGCCCGCGTTCGCCGCGACGTGTCCGACGCCGAAGGCCACGATCGCCGCCGCCAGGACCGGCCATCCCGAGCTGGCGTCGAGTGCCGCCGCGAGCCCGACGAGCGCGGCCGCCTGGACGAGCAGGCCCGCCGCGGCGGCGGCAGGATGACCGGCGCGGGCGCCGATCGCGGCGGCCAGCCACGCTCCCGGCAGCACCGCGAGCCCGAAGACGCCGAGCAGCGCCGTCGGGGCGGCGCCCTCGGCGAACGCGGCACCGACGAGGATCGTCGCGCTCACCCCGCTGGCGGTCGTCGCCGCGCCGGCCAGGCAGACGCGGGCGAGCGCGCCGCGCGGCCGCGGCAACCACCGCGACGCGCGCCTCAGGCCGGCCACCGCGACCAGCCCGGCCGCAGCGAGCAACGGCAGCGCGATCGCCGACTCGCGACGCGCCAAGGCGACGGCCGCGAGCACGATGCCGATCGAGAGCAACGCCGACCCGGACGGCAACGCGGCACGCACTGGCGCCGACGCGACACGCCGCCGCGGTTCGGTCGGCCGCTCGGCGCGCGCTTCGACCGACGCGACACGCCGTCCCGCCCGGGACGGCCAACCGGCGCGCGCTACCGACGCGACACGCATTGGTGACCGCCGCCCGGACGGTGTCACCGCCCGAGCGCCACGTACTTGCGCCGCCGCGACCCGCCCGCCCGGCGCGGACGGCAGCCCCGCGCGCACTTCCCCGGGCGTGACACGCGCCGGCCCGGACGACAGGCTGACTCGTTCGCCACGCCCGAGGCGCGGCGCCTCGCGGGCGACCGCGACGCACAGCGCGGCCACGAGTGCCACGACGACACGCCAGGCCGGGACGCCCGCCGACAGCGCGCCCGCCGCGAAGCCGCCGCCGACCGCTCCGCCCAGCGCGGCGAACCCCGCGCGGCGTGTGCGTTCGTCGACGGTTCCGGCGAGCAGGGCCAGCGCGGCCGTCGCGGCCATCGCTCCGCCCGCTCCGAAGAGGGCGCGTCCGGCCAGCGCGAGCGGCAATCCGGCGGCCAGGGCGAACAGGACGCTGCCGGTCGCCGCCACGGTCAGGCCGACGCCCAGCGCGCGAGGCGGCCCCCAGCGCGCGCTCAGCGCCGCCGCCGGGAGCACGACCGCGCCGTAGGCGAACGACGACGCGCTGAACAGCCACGGGTAGGCCGGGCCGGCCGCCCCGACCTCGGCCGCGATCCGGGGTCCCGCGAGCGCGAGCAGGCCGAAGTCGAACGCGCCGAGGAAGGCGGGCGCGCACGCGCAGAGGGTCGTGCGGTTCATGCCGTCGCGACCGCCGCCGCGACCGCGCTGTGGGTGACGAGCTCGACCCCGGCGGTGACGGCGGCGTCCAGCAGCCGGCGCAGCACGTCGACCCGGTGCGCGCGACCGAGGATCTCCGGGTGCAGCGTGACCGTGAGGTGGCGATCCTCGTCGACGGCGGCGGCCAGCTCGGCGAGCCACACCGCGAGCAGGCCGGCCGGGTCCGTCGTGTGGGCGAAGTGCGGTGCGTCGTCGAGCGCCCAGTGCACGGGCAGCTCGACGAGCCCGTCGACCGTGTACGGCCGGTCGTCGCCCATCAGGCTCGAGTCCCAGGCGAAGCCGGCGGCGCGGAGCGCGTCCAGCGTCACGCGCGTGAGCTCCCAGCCCGGCGCGCGGTACCCACGCGGCGCCATCCCCACCACGGACACCAGGGCAGCGCTCCCCTCGATCAGCTCCGAGCGCTGCTCGTCCGCCGGGAGCGTGTTCGGGAAGCGGTGCGTGTGGCCGTGGTGGGCGACCTCGTGCGGCGCGTCCGCCAACGCCGCGATCTCGTCCGGGTGGCGCTCGGCGGTCACGCCCGGCACGTAGAAGGTCGCGGGCGCGGCGAACGCCTCCAGCACGCCGAGGATCCTCGGGAGCCCGGCGGTGATCCCGTACGTGCGCTCCGACCAGCACGAGAGCCGGTGCTCGTAGCCCGCCCCGCCGCGGGGCAGGCCCGCGGCGCCGTCGACGTCGACCGTGACGCTGAGCTGCGCGCCCATCACGCGGCCTCGTGGAACAGGACCCACGCGCGGCCGTCGGCGCGATCCACCAGCACGTCGGTGCCGACGCCGCCCGCCTCCAGCACCGGCCCCATCTCCCGGCGAACCGCGAACCGCCAGCGCGAACGCTCCCCCACCGACAGCGACGGCGTGTCGAGCGGGATCTCCACCCGCGCGGCGGCCGCGCCCGAGACGGACGACGGCTCGCCGAGCCGCCACTCGATCACGACGTCGTCGGGCGGCACGACCGCGTCACGGACGTCCGCGTACAGCTCGGGGGCGTAGTCCGTGATCCGTGCACCAAGCCCACCGAGGTAGAGCGCGAGAGCGGGCGCCGACAGCGGATCGGCCGTCCACCGGATCACCTCGGCGCCGCCGGCGAGCGCACGTTCGCGCTGCGCGAGCTTGAGCCGCCGACCGACGCCGCGCCCGCGGGCGCCGGGCTCGACCGCCAGGCCACACGAGAACAGCTCGCCCGGCCGTCCGGGAAGCGCGAACGAGAACCCGACCACGCGCTCGCCGTCGACCGCGGCCAGCGCGATGCCGCCGTGCGCCGCGCTCGTCTGCGCGAGCCAGGGTGGGAGCGCGTCGCGCTCGGAGAAGGCGAGCGAACGGGCGAGCAGCGCGCACCCGGCCACGAGCTCGGCGCCGTGGGCGTCGCGGACCTCGATCTCAGACATGACCGGGACGATCGAGCGCGGCGCGCCGACCCGCCATCCCTCGTTCGCGGGACGCGCTTGGGGACCCGCCCGCGGACATCGCCATCGCGGACTCCCCCACACGACCACGCGGACGCCCGATGGCGCGGCGCCCCACCGGCCGTGACGGTGTGGCCATGGACACCGCCACCATCACCGGATTGCGCGTCGAGGACGCGATCGCCATGCCGCGCGCGGACGAGTGCGTCGTCGCCCACGCCCGGCGCGAGGAGCAGTACGCCGTGCACGTGACGCGCGACGCGGACGCCACCGACGCCGCGCTGCGTGAGCGGCTCGACGGCGTCGGCACCGTCGCGGTGATCGCCGACGAGACCGTCGACGCGCTCTACGGCGTGGAGCTGAGAAGCCGTCTCCGCGCGCTCGACGTCGACGTGCTCGCCCGCACCGTCCCGGCCGGCGAGCACAGCAAGTCGCTCGACCGTGCGGTGGAGCTGTGGCACTGGCTGGCGGAGAGCCCGCTCGGGCGCCGGGACCTGGTGCTGTGCTTCGGCGGCGGCGTGATCTGCGACATGGGCGGCTGGGTCGCGAGCGTCTACATGCGCGGCGTCCCGTATGTGAACCTGCCGACGACGCTGCTGGCGATGGTCGACGGCGCGCTCGGCGGGAAGGTCGCTGTCAACCACCCGGTCGCCAAGAACCTGCTCGGCGCCTTCCAGCAGCCGGCCGGCGTCGTCTGCCAGCTCGACCTCCTGCGCTCGCTCGAGGCGCGCCAGCTCGGTGCCGGGATCGCCGAGTGCATCAAGAAGGGCGTGATCGCCTCGCCCGCGTACTTCGCGTTCATCGAGCGCGCGGCGCCCGCGCTGATGGCCGGCGACGCGTCCGCGCTGGAGGCGCTCGTGCGCGCCGCGGCCGCGATCAAGACGGCGCTGATCGAGCGCGACCCGTACGAGGTCGACCTGCGCCGCCCGCTGAACTTCGGCCACACGATCGGCCATCCGCTCGAGACCGTCACCGGGTACGCGCCGCTGCTGCACGGCGAGGCGGTCGCGTTCGGGATGGCCGTCGAGGCGACCGTCGCGGCCCGCCGTGGCTGGCTCGACGACCACGTCCTCGACCGCCTGCTCCGCCTGCTCGACGCGTGCGGTCTGCCCGCGCACGCCGACGCGCTCCCGCCGGGCGTGACCGCCGACGCGCTCATCACCGCGATGGAGAAGGTGCGCCTCATCCGCGCCGGCAGCCTGCGCTGGGTCCTCCCCGTCGCGCTCGGCGAGACCGTAATCGCCGACGACGTGACCGAGGCCGAGGTTCGCGCCGCGCTCGCCGACTGCGGTGTGCGTTGAGGGTTGCACGCGTCCGTCGCTACACGTACAGTGATTGAATCACTTACTCTCTTGGAGGTTGGCGATGAATGCATCGGAGGCCCTGCTCGAAGCCGCGGCGCGCGTGATCCCGGGCGGCGTGAACACCTGCCGGAGGCGCAGCGAGCCGCGGCTGTGCTTCCGGCGCGGCTCGGGCGCGTACCTGGAGGACCTCGACGGGCGCTCGTTCATCGACTACCACGCGGCCTACGGCGCGATCCTGCTCGGGCACTCGCACCCCGCGGTGACGGCGCGGGTGGCGAGCGCGATCGAGCAGACCGTCCTGTTCGGGGTCGGCGTCACCGAGTCCGAGGTGGCGCTGGCGGAGAAGATCGTCGAGCACGTGCCGTCGGTCGAGCAGGTCGTGGTCTGCAACTCCGGCTCGGAGGCGACCTACCACGCGATCCGGCTCGCGCGCGGCGTGACCGGCCGCGAGAAGCTGATCAAGTTCCAGGGCTGCTACGACGGCTTCCACGACTACGTCCTGCGCAACGTCCTCAGCCGGCCAGAGGGCGTCGGCGCGCGCGACCCGCACTCCGCGGGCATGCTCGAAGCGGCGGTCGACGCGACCCTCGTGTGCCGCTACAACGACCTCGAGGACGTCCGGGCGACGCTCGAGCGCCACGGCGAGGAGGTCGCCGCGATCATCGTCGAGCCCGTGGCGCACAACTCGCCCGGGCTCCTCCCGCGCCCCGGCTTCCTCGAAGGCCTGCGCGAGCTGTGCGACGCGACCGGCGCGCTCCTGATCTTCGACGAGGTCATCACCGGGTTCCGGCACCACATCGGCGGCTATCAGGCGGTGTGCGGCGTGCTTCCGGACCTGACGACGATGGGCAAGGCGATCGCCAACGGCTTCCCGCTGGCCGCGATCGGCGGGCGCCGCGAGTACCTGGAGCGCCTGAACACGACCGCGGACGGCGACGTGCACTTCGGCGGCACCTACAACGGCAACGCGGCCGCGGTCGAGGCCGGGCTCGCCACGATCGCGCAGCTCGAGGACGGCACCGTCCACGAGCACATCTTCGCCCTCGGCGAGCGCATGCGGAGCGGGCTGGCCGAGGTCGCCGACCGCGTCGGCGTGCCCGCGGTCGTCGGCGGGTTCGGCTCGCTGTTCGTGCTCTGCTTCATGGACGGGCCGCTGGAGACCTACGAGGACGTGCTGCGCAACGACGACGCACTGTTCGGGCGCTACCGCCGCGAGCTCGTCGCGCGCGGGGTGTTCGAGATGCCGGAGAGCCTCGGGCGCAGCCACATCGGCGCGTCGCACACCACCGAGGACATCGACCGCTCGCTCGAGGCGGCCGAGGACGCACTGCGCGCCGCGGTCGACGCGCTCGCCCGGGCGTGAGCGGACTCAAGGCGCGGCTGGCCGCGGGCGAGGTGCTGCTCGGCAGCTTCCTCGCCCTCGGCTCGGCGCCGGCGGCCGAGGCGCTCGCGCTCGCCGGCCTGGACTTCCTGATCGTCGACCTCGAGCACGGGCTCGGCGACGCACCCCGCGTGCTGGAGCAGGTGCTCGCGATCCAGCGCGGCGGCGCCCACGCCCTGGTCCGGGTCGAGTCGGACGTCCGGGAGCGCACGACGCGGATGCTCGACCTCGGCGCCGAAGGCGTCCTCTGCCCGCGCGTGAGCTCGGCGGCGCAGGCCGCGTCCTGGGCCGGCGCGCTGCGCTACACGCGTGATCGCGGCGTGGCGCTGGGTACACGCGGCGCCGGCTACGGGCTCGATCCCGACGGGTTCCTCCACGCTGACGAGCGCACGCTCGGCGTGGTGCAGATCGAGACGCGCGAGGCCGTCGAGGCGTGCGAGGAGATCGCGGCGGTCGACGGCGTGGACGTGCTGTTCGTCGGCCCGTCGGACCTGTCGTACGCGCTCGGGTGCTTCCGCGAGTGGGAGCACCCGGAGCTGTGCGCCGCCACGACACGCTTGGTGCGAGCGGCGCGCGCCGCCGGGAAGGTCGCCGGCACGTTCTGCACCACCACCGCGCAGCTGGAGGTCGCGACCACGCTGGGCTTCCAGCTGCTCGCCGTCGGCACCGACACGTCGTTCCTCATCGCGGGCGCGAGAGCGACGACGGTGCGTCGATCACCGCGCTAGCCCGAGCTATGCGTCCGGGTCGATCTCGCGGGCGCGCTCGGCGTGCGTGGATGCGGCGTCCTTGCGCTGGCGCGCCTCGTCCTGTGCGCGTTCGGCCTCCGCCGCGGCCTCACGGGCCTTACGGGCATGCTCCTCCGCGGTCGCCTCCTCCTCGCGCGCCTGCACGCTGAGCTGCTCGGCGGTGCGCTCGGCGTCGGCCGCCGCTTCCTCGTGGCGGCCGGCCTCGGCGCGACGAGCACGCGCCTCGACGCGGCGCTGCTCGGGGTCCGGACGGCGCGCCCGCAGCAGCAGCACCGCCGCGATCACGAGCACGAGCAGCACGACGGCGATGATGATGAGCGCGGTGGTCACGCCCGAGTTGCTACCCACTCGGTCACCTGGGTAGAGCAACGGCATGCCTGATCTCGACACCGTCCTGGCGTGGCGCGGCAAAGCAGTGCTCGATCGCGACGGCGAGAAGGCAGGCACGCTCGGCGCCCTCTACCTCGACGAAGACGACCGTCCCGCCTACGCGGGCGTGCAGACCGGCCTCTTCCGGCGCCGCGAGTCGATCGTCCCGCTCGACGGCGCCCGCCCGCTCGACGACGACGTGCAGGTCCCCTACACGCTCGACCAGATCCGCTCCGCACCCAACGTCGACGCCGACGTCAACCTCACCGACGACGAGCAGGACCAGCTTGCCGCCCACTACGGCGAGCCGACCAAGATCCTCGAAGGCGACACCGGCCCCGAGGCCGAGATGGTGCGCTCGGAGGAGGAGGTCGACATCAGCGTCGCCCCGGCCAAGCCCCGCGAGCGCGTCCGGTTGCGCAAGCACACCGTCGTCGAGCAGGTCGAGACGACCGTGCCCGTGCGCCGCGAGGAGATCCGCCTGGAGCGTGACCCCCCGCCGGATGGCAAGATCGTCGACGTCGAAGATGCGTAGCCGTCGATGAGCGCTGCCGGAGGCGACGGTGGCTGAGCGCGGTGCCCGTCCGCGGGTTCCCGCGGCTCGTCGCCGGCTGTTGCGGGCGGCGCGTGTGTTCTTCACGCCGCTGCTGCCCGACGACTACCTGGAGCTGATCAATCCGCTGTGGTCAAGCCGCGAGCTGCGCGGCCGCATCGAGGCGATCACGCACGAGACCGCCGACTCGGTGACGGTGACGATCCGGCCCGGGTGGGTCTGGGAGGGACATGAGCCGGGGCAGTACCTGCGCGTCGGGGTGATCGTCGACGGCATCCATCACTGGCGTGCCTACTCGATCACCTCGGATCCCGGTCGCCGGGACGGCTTCATCTCGATCACCCCGAAGTTGGTCGAGACCGGCAAGGTGACGCCGTATCTGGTCCGGAAGGCGCACCCGGGCACGATCGTGCGGCTGGGCGGAGTGGAAGGGACGTTCACGCTGCCCGACCCGCTGCCGCGGCGGCTGCTCTTCATCAGCGCCGGCAGCGGCGTCACGCCGATCATGAGCATGTTGCGCGATCTCGCCAGGCGCGGAGCGCTCCAGGACGTCGCGCATCTTCACTCGGCGCGGACGCCCGACGCGGTCATCTTCGGCGAGCAGCTCCGAGCGCTGGCCGACACACATGAGGACTACCGGCTGCACGTGCAGCACACCGGCGAGTGCGGGCGGCTCGCACCGGCCGACCTTGACCGCCTGTGCCCGGACTGGCGCGAGCGCGAAGCATTCCTCAGCGGCCCCGGCGAGATGCTCGACGCCATGCACGCCCACTGGGACGAGCACGCGGACGCCGCGCGCCTGCACATGGAGCGCTTCCAGCCGGTCATCGGGGGCGAAGCCGCGGGCGGCGAGGGCGGCGAGATCTCCTTCCTGGCGAGCGACGAGCAGGCGTACTCGGACGGCAGCACGCCGATCCTGGTCGCCGGCGAGGAGGCCGGCGCCGCGCTCCCGTTCGGGTGCCGCATGGGCATCTGCCACACGTGCGTCGGTCGCCTGCGGTCCGGACGGGTACGCGACCTGCGGACGGGGAAGGTCTCCGGAACCGAGGGCGAGATGGTCCGCACCTGCATCAACGCGCCCGAAGGTCCGGTGGAGATCGAGCTCTGACCCGATGCGAGGAACGCCATGGACACCATGATCGAAAGCCCGCTGGCTCACCTGAGCGAGGCGCAGTTCGAGGATCTCGCGCGCGAGTTCGACGCGATCCACGACGAGGTGTTCTCCGAGCTCGGCGAGCGCGACCGGCGATACATCACGAGCATGATCGAGATGCACCGGCGCCTGGCGGTGCTCGGCCGGGTGCTGCTGTTCGCCGCCCGCTACAAGCCGGCCTGGGCGGCGGGAACGGCGACGCTGTCGCTGGCCAAGATCCTCGAGAACATGGAGATCGGCCACAACGTCATGCATGGCCAGTGGGACTGGATGCAGGACCCCTACATCCACTCCTCCTCCTGGGACTGGGACTCCGCCTCCACGCCCGAGGCCTGGAAGCACTCGCACAACTACATCCACCACACCTACACGAACATCCGCGGCAAGGACAAGGACCTCGGCTACAAGATCATGCGGGTCGACCCGCACCAGAAGTGGGTCCCGGTCTACCTGTTCCAGCCGGCCTACAACGTGCTGCTGATGGCGTTCTTCGAGTGGGGCGTGGCCTTCCACGACCTCGATCTGGACGCAATCGCCAAGGGTGAGAAGTCCACCAAGGCGCTCAAGCGCGAGCTCAAGGGCATGGCGCGCAAAGCCGGCCGCCAGATCGCGAAGGACTACATCGCGTACCCGCTGCTCTCCGGACGCAAGGGCTTCAAGAGCACGCTGACGGCCAACGTCACCGCGAACATCATCCGCAACGTGTGGGCGCACGCGATCATCTTCTGCGGCCACTTCCCCGACCAGACCTACACGTTCAGCGAAGACGAGGTCGGCGACGAGACGCGCGGACGCTTCTACGTCCGCCAGCTGCTCGGCGCCGCGAACATCGAGGGCAGTCCGCTGTTCCACGTCATCAGCGGCAACCTCGGGTACCAGGTCGAGCACCACCTGTTCCCGGACATGCCGAGCACGCGCTACTCGGAGATCGCGCCACAGATCAAGGAGATCTGCGAGCGCTACGAGCTGCCCTACAACACCGGACCGTTCCTCAAGCAGTGGGCGACCGTCCAGCGCACGATCCTGCGCCTCGCATTGCCGGGCGGGCGCCCGCGGCCCAAGCCCGGCCCGTTCCAGCGCCCGTCCGAGAACGGCCACGAGGCGTGGCATCCCGACATCGCCGAGCGCCAGCGCCGCGGCGCGGTCGCGACGGGACCTGAGCTGCCCGTCGACGGCGTCCGGGTGGACGGCACCGTCCCGCTGGGTTGACGTTCAGAGGGCGTTTGGACCGAACGTGTTTCATTGCGTCGCACCATTGGGCAGCGTCCACGCTGTCGCAGGAGCCGATCGCTCCTGTGCCACCCCTTAGAAGACAGCCGTCGATCGAGTTCGATCTTTCGGAATGCGTCTGAGGGCCTTTCCAGCCCGACCGAAGGATCCTGCATGAGCACCCAGAGCGAGACTCGCCGCGAAAACGGCGCCACGACCGCACGCGACCGCGACGCCCGGCCCACACGCCGTCTGAGCACCGAGACCAAGGCCTCCTTCAAGACGACGGAGTTCTTCGCCTACATCGGCCTGCTGATCGCGTTGTTCATCAGCGCCGCCGTGGTCGACGAGAGCAACGCCGGCGGCTTCGGCGCCCAGCAGGTCTGGCTGTACGCGACCGTTCTCACCGTCGGCTACATGGTCAGCCGCGGGCTCGCCAAGTCCGGCAGCCGCGACCCGTACGACGCCGACGACCACTAGCCTCCGTCCGATCAGCCCGCGGAGGTCGCCGCCGCCCGGTCGTGTCCTGTTTGACGACACGTCGGACGTGGGTAACGCTCCACCGTCGAGGGCATCGAGTCCGACGCTCAGCAGCACGAGCAGCGGCATCTGAACTCGCGGACACAACGACGGCATTTACGCAGCCGTGCTCGCCCCGACACCACTCGTTCCACCGTTGCCACCTGCCGCGTGTCGGCGCGGCACCGCGGCACCGGGTCCGCGCCTCCCCTCCTCCCCGCGGACCCGGGGCCGCCCCCATCGGCCCACCATGACCTCACCCGCCACCACCGCCGCCGAAGAGCTCGTTCCCCTGCTGCGCGGAAGGCTCCACGCGTACGCCTTCTGGGCCGCGTTGCTCGCCGCCGCGGCGCTGGTCGCGTTGGCTCCGTCGAGCACCGCGCGCGCCGCGTGCGCGATCTACGGAACAGCGCTTTGCGCGCTCTTCGCGATCAGCGCGCTCTACCACCGCTGGCGGTGGGACCCGCGTTGGCGGCCGCTCATGCGACGCCTCGACCACAGCACCATCCACATCTTCATCGCCGCCTCCACGACCCCGCTCGCCCTGCTCGTCCTCGACGGTCAGCTGCAGACGTTCGTGCTGACCTGCTCATGGCTCGGCGCGCTCGGCGGCATCGTCCTCAGCGTCGCGTGGATCGACGCGCCGCGCGCCCTCGTCGCGCTCAGCTACGTGCTGGTCGGCTGGGCCGCGCTGATCGGGATCCCGCAGATGGTCGATCGGCTCCCGGCGACACCGCTGATCCTTCTGGCCTCGGGTGCCGTGCTCTACATCGGCGGGGCACTCGTGTACGCGACGCGCCGCCCCAACCCGTGGCCACGTGTCTGTGGGTTCCACGAGGTGTTCCACGGCCTGGTCGTCGCCGCCGCCGTCACCCACTTTGTGACGATGGCCGGCTGGGTCGTCCACGCCGCCCCGACCTAGCGACGTTCGGTCACCCAACGTGCCGGCCTCGAGCAAGTCGGCGCATCCAGAACCAGCGATTGATCACTGGTCCCTCACGGGTAGGCCGTCGATGGGCAGAGGGCATGAGCGCCGACGTTGGCTTCGGGCGAGCAGCGGACACCTGACTTCGAGCGGCCGCGTGCTGGCGCGGCCAGGCGGCACCGGGTCCTCGGCTCTCTCCCCCCCGTCGATCCGGTCCGCCTCCCCACCGCTCGCTGCTCACCGACACGTCGGCGCGCGAGCTAGTCCGAGGCGCTTGCGGGGTGCTGGTCTTCGACGAGCAGATCCGAAGGGCTGAGCACGAAGACCTCGCAGATCATGTCCGGGTCCTGCTGGTTGCCGCTCATGAACCCGACCACCGGCCGACCGGTCGCGTGTTCGATGACCGCCGTGAAGCGGTCGCGCATGACCTCCTGGAACGCCATCCGCTGCTCGATGACCGCGGTTCCTCGCCCGCCGTCGAGCAGCGTCTCCTCGACGCGGGTGAACCCACCCCGAAGCAAGCAGACCACGAGGTCGTCCTGATAGTAGGTCTTGGCCTGGGTCGGACCGCGGCCGTAGAACTCCTTCAGCAGCGCGACCATCCCGTTCGAGACCGCCGTCAGCACGTCACCGTGCGTGCCGTGCAGGCTGTGGGTGTCACCGTCGGCGATGTCGGCATTCTACCCCCAACACCGGGACCACTAGCGTCCGCGTACACGCAGCAGTATGGTGCTCCAGTGAGGGCTTGAAGGTGAGGTTCCCATTGCGGTGGGAGCACCACTGTCGGACTTCGGGTTTGCGACGCAACCTGGAGCCTTTGCAATGCCTTCATATGACGCTTTTGGCGAGCCGGACGGACCGACAGGCTTCTCCTGCGACTGGCGTCCGATCGGGATGGACGCCGCGGCCGTGCGCGTGACCGGGGACCTCGACTCGGTCACGGCACCGCAGGTGTGGGGTGTCCTCGACGAGGCGCTCGAGCACGCGCGGCTCGTCGTGATCAACCTGCGCGAAGTGCTGTTCGTGGACAGCTCCGGGCTCCGCTTGCTGCTCGAGGCGACGCGCCGGACGCGCGAGAGCGGGGCGCGGTTGGTCTTGATCGGCGCGCAGAAGGGGGTGGAGCGCTTGTTCGCCTTGACGGCGACGCGTGCACTCGTCGACGCGATTCCCGTGGCCTCGGCTGCCGCGGACGGCACCTCCGCACCTATGACCAACGGCGGGATCGATCCCCTCGACAACCCGGTCAACGCCCGCGTCGTCATGGCGCGCGTCATGGACATCCACGAGCGCGCGTTGTGGGCTCACAGCCCCGACGGCGCGATCCGGCGAGCGTGGGCACCGGCGTCGGATGGCGATCGCGTGCCGGCGGGAGCCCGGGTCGAGATCTACCTCGACCACCAGGGCGCCGTCAACGGCTGGTGGCACACAGACTCCCGAGTGGCGGTCAACCAGCGCCACCTGACCACCACGGGCACCGAGCAGGAACGGGCCAGAGCGCTCGCCTGCCAAGGCACATGTGAGCTGCTGTGGCAGGCTCCGGCCGCGGCGCAGGTGCTCGACCACCATGAACGCTGCCTCACCTGCGCGGGCCCTCTTGTCCTGGTCTGACTCCAGCTCGCCGCTCTCCGGCGAAGCGCTCCTGGACGCGGTCACCGACGCGATCGTCGCCCTGCACCTGCGCGAGTACGGCACCTTCCCGGCTACCGCCGAGACCGTCTTGCTCGGCGACGATCTCCTGGCCTGCACCCGGGGCGGAGTCCACGCCGACCCCGGCGACCCCTGGATCGAGTTCGAACGCACCGCGGCTTCGAACGGCAGGGGCGAGACCGTGCAGACCAGCCCACACCACACCTACGTCGACGTGGTGCAGCGCCTCTCCGGACGGACGGTGCTGGCCTTCGTCTGCAACCACGCCGCCGGGCCCGACGTCTGGGTCGATCTGTTCTGGCTCACGACCTGACCCGGCCCCCGCGCGGGTTTGGCTAAGGTTCCCGGCGAGCCAGTCGCACCCACGACGTGGGTCAGGGAATCCGGTGAGAAGCCGGAGCTGACGCGCAGCGGTATGGGGGACCGGCGGAGCATCGGCCACTGGATCGACTGATCCGGGAAGGCGCTTCGCCGGATCGATCCCGAGCCCGAAGACCTGCTGGCTTGCGGCTTCCTCGCGTGCACTGCGCGCCGGTCGCCGGATCGTCCAACGGGTCCCGCGCATGGGCCTCAGATCGCGAAGGAACCCGCGCGTGAGCGCACGCCATTCGACCGGCCGTCGTGCCGGTCTTCATCTCGCCGGACTGCTCGCGCTGGCGCTCTCGATCGCGGTCGCGATCACGATCGGCCCGGCCGCGCTATCGGTCGGCGACGTTGCGCGCGTGGTCGGCGAGCACCTGGGCTTCGGGGAAGCCGGGGTGTCCCGGATCAAGGACGGGATCGTCTGGGAGCTGCGGTTGCCGCGCACGTTGTTGGCTGCGGTCTGCGGCGCCGGCCTGGCGATCTGCGGCGCGATCATGCAGTCGCTGCTGCGCAACCCGCTCGCGGACCCGTTCGTGCTCGGGATCTCGTCCGGCGCGTCGACCGGCGCCGTCCTGGTCATGATCCTCGGGCTCGGCGCCGGCGCGATCAGCCTGTCCGCGGGTGCCTTCGCCGGCGCGCTGCTCGCGTTCGGCCTGGTGGTCGTCCTCGCCGCGGGCGTCGGCGGTGGCACCGATCGGATCCTGCTCGCGGGCGTCGCCGGAACCCAGCTCTTCTCGGCGCTGACGTCGTTCATCGTCACGTCGTCGGCCGACGCGGAGCAGACACGCGGCGTGCTGTTCTGGCTGCTCGGCTCGCTCGCCGGCGCCGGCTGGGACCAGGTCGCGCTGTGCGGCGCCGTCACGCTGCTCGGGCTGGCCGTGTGCCTGCTCTGCGCGCCCGCCCTGGACGCGTTCGCGTTCGGCCAGGACGCCGCCGCGGCGCTCGGCGTGCCGGTCGCCTGGGTGCGGGGGCTGCTGCTCGTCGTCACGGCGCTGCTCACCGCGGCGCTCGTCAGCGCGGCGGGCGCGATCGGCTTCGTCGGCCTCGTGCTCCCCCATGCCGCGCGGCTGCTGACCGGCCCCGGGCACCGCGTCCTGCTTCCCGCCACCGCGCTGATCGGAGCGATCTTCCTGGTCTGGGTCGACACCGCCGCGCGCACGCTGCTCGATCCGCAGGAGCTGCCCGTCGGAGTCATGACGGCGCTGATCGGCGTGCCCGCGTTCGCGGCGATCCTCTACCGGCGGCGGGCCGTCGCGTGACCGTGCACGCGCGCGAGGTGTCGTGGTCCGCGGGTGGGCGGTTGATCGTCGACGCGGTGACGCTGGAGGTCGCGCCCGGCTCCACGCTCGGGCTGCTCGGGCCGAACGGCTCGGGCAAGTCCTCCCTGCTGCGGTTGCTGGCCGGCCTGCGCCGGCCGTCGGGCGGCGCCGTCCTGCTCGACGAGCACGACCTGCGCGATCTGCGCCGGCGCCACGTCGCGCGCCGCCTCGCGCTGGTCGAGCAGCACGCGGGCACGGAGCTCGACCTGTGCGTGCTCGACATCGTGCGGCTGGGCCGGATCCCGCACCGCCGCGCCTGGACGCCCGACCGCCCCGAGGACGACCGCGCCGTCGCCGCCGCGATCGCGAGCACGGACCTGCAGGACAAGCTCGCGCAGTCCTGGTCGACGTTGTCGGGCGGCGAGCGCCAGCGCGTGCAGATCGCCCGCGCGCTCGCGCAGGAGCCGCGTGAGCTGCTGCTCGACGAGCCGACCAACCACCTCGACATCCACCATCAGCTGGACCTGTTGAGCCTCGTCGCCGCGCTGCCGGTGACCACCGTCGTCGCGCTGCACGACCTCAACCTGGCGGCGATGTTCTGCGACCAGCTGGTCGTGCTCGCCGCCGGTCGCGTCGTCGCCGCGGGCACGCCCGCCGCGGTGCTCACCCCCGAGCTGATCCAACGCGTCTACGGCGTCCGCGCGGTGGTCACCGCCGACCCCGAGACCGGCGCCGTAGCCGTCCGCTTCCTCGCCCACCGATCCCCTCCCAGGAGCCCAATCCCGTGACCCGACGTCTGCTCACCGCCGTCCTGCTGTGCGGCTTCTTCGCCGCCTGCGGGGACGACGGCCCCGCCGTCTCCGCCGCCCCGACCGCGACGGCCACCGCGGCCGGCCCGGTGACGCTGCGCAACTGCGGGCTGGAGGTGCGCGTCGAAGCGCCGCCGCAGCGGGCGGTCGCGCTCAGCCAGCCCGCGACCGAGATCCTGCTCGCCCTCGGCCTGGAGGACCGGATCGCCGGCGCCAACGCGCGCAAGGACGAGCTGCTGCCCGCCCAGCAGGCCGGCTACGCGAAGGTGCCCAAGCTGCCCGCCGAGGCGGTGTCGTTCGAGCGCGTGCTCAAGGCCGAGCCCGACTTCGCGTACTCCACCTTCCGCTGGTCGTTCTCCGACGAGGGCGTCGCGCCGCGCGAGAAGTTCGAGCAGCTCGGCGTCCCGACCTACCTCTCGACCAGCGAGTGCACCGCCCAGCAGTCGGCGCAGCCGAAGGCGCTGACGATCGACGACGTCTACGCCGAGATCACCGACGTCGCGCGCATCTTCGGCGTCGAAGAGCGCGGCGCGCAGGTCGTCGCGGACCTCAAGCAGCGGATGCAGACCGCGGCCGCCGGCCTCAAGGCCGAGGACGTGTCGCTGCTGTGGTGGTACGCGAACCCGAAGACGCCCTACATCGCCGGCTGCTGCGGCGCGCCCGGGATCATGACCAAGGCGCTGGGCGCGACGAACGCGAACGAGGCCAACCGCGCGCTGTGGCCCGAGATCAGCTGGGAAGCGATCCTCGAGATGGACCCGACCGTGCTCGTGCTCGCCGACATGAAGCGCAGCGACGAGGGCGCCGCGGCGGAGGAGAAGATCCGGCTGCTCGAGTCCGACCCGGTCGCCTCGCGGCTGACCGCGGTGCGCGAGAAGCGGTACATCATCGTCCCGGCCGTCGAGATGGACCCCGGCCTGCGCAACGTCGACGGGATCGAGAAGGTCGCCGCCGGCCTCCGCGAGCTCGGGCTGTGATGGGCATCCTCGAGCGCTGGGACGCCCAGCAGGCCGCGTACATCGCCGACCGCGAGGGCCGCTTCGCGATCATGCTCGACGTGCTGGCGCTGACCGTCGGCGAGGCGCCGCTGGTCGTCGACCTCGCCTGCGGACCGGGCTCGCTGAGCGCCCGGGTGCTCGCCCGCTTCCCGGCAGCGCGCGTCGTCGCGCTCGACCTCGACCCGCTCCTGCTGCAGGTCGCGGAGGAGTCCCTCGCGCCGTACGCGGACCGGCTCACGCTCCTCGACGCGGACCTCACCGCCGACGACTGGCCCGCGGCCGTGTCGGCGGCCTTCGACGGTGAGCCGCCGAAGGCCGCGGTCTCGACCACCGCGCTGCACTGGCTCACGCCATCCCAGCTCGTCGGCGTGTACGCGCACGCCGCCACGCTGCTCGCGCCCGGCGGGGTCCTGCTCAACGGCGACCACTTCCGCTTCTCCGAGCACGAGCACCCGACCCTGCACCGCGCCGCGGGCGAGCACGACGCGGCCACGCAGCGCCGGGCCTTCGCCGACGGCGCGCCCGACTGGGAGGCGTGGTGGACCGAGGCCCGCGCACTCCCGGGCGGAGCCGAGCTCGGGGCCGAACGCGACCGCCGCTTCGCCGCTCGCCCGGCCCCGGAGCCGACCACGATCGAGTTCCAGCTCGCCGCCCTCCGGCAGGCCGGCTTCGACGAGGTCGCTCCCGTCTGGCAGCTGCTGGACTTCGGCCGGACGAGCCCGTCGGGAAGCGTGCGCGGTTAGGAGTTCGATAGGCGATCCACTACGGTCCCGGCTCGTGATCATCGGCATCGACCTCGGCACGACCGGATCGCGTGTCGCCGTGCTGCGCCGCGGCAAGCCGGTGATCATCCCGAACCGCGAAGGTGAATCGACCACCCCGTCCGTCGTCGCGTTCGGACCGGACGGGGAGTGCTTGGTCGGCAGCGCCGCCAGACGCCAGCGGGTCACGAATCCCGCGAACACGATCGTCTCCGTCAAGCGCCTGATGGGCCGCAGAGTGGCCGAGGTGCGTGAGGAGGCGTCGACCGTCCAGTACGAAGTCATGGCGAGCAACCTCGCCGACGCCCGTGTCGCCGCCGCGGGGCAGGAGTACTCGCCGCCGGAGATCGCCGCGTCGATCCTGCAGAAGCTGAAGGCCGACGCCGAGGCGTACCTGGGTGAGCCCGTCGACGGTGCGGTCATCGGCGTTCCGGCCTGCTTCAACGACGATCAGCGTCAGGCGACCAAGGACGCCGGCCGGATCGCGGGCCTGGACGTCAAGCGCATCATCAACGAGCCG
>NZ_JAPDDP010000075.1 GCF_027587195.1 Solirubrobacter phytolaccae
AAATCCAACGGCCAGCTCCTTGGCCCACAGCACGCCATGGCTACCGGGACTTGCAACGGCGGCGGCGCGGCCCCGCGTGGCCCGCCGGCGGCCAACGGTGGCGGCGTGTCCGCGGCCGAGGTCGAGGCGCGGGTCGCGGCGGCGGTCGAGCGTGCCCAGGCCGAGTCCAGCGTGGCGATCGGGGCGGCGATGGCCGCCGCGCGCGCCGCGGAGGACCGTGCCGCGGCGGCTGAGCGTCGTGCCCGCGAGCTGGCCACGCTGGTGTGCGGCGAGCCGCGTCAGCTGACGCGCGGCGAGCTGTCGGACCTGCGCGAGACCGGCCCGACCGGGCCGGCCGTGATGGCCAACGCGCTCCGCACGCTGCACAAGGCACGCGCGGCCGAGGACCGTCGCGCGCTGACGAACGCCCTGGGCGACGTGGCTTCGGCCGCGGTCGGCTGGCGCGATCGCCTCTGACAAGTCCCCGGCCGCTTCGGTGGCCGGGGCGAGCTTTCCCTCCCCAGGACGGCCCCGGTCCGGTGCTCGCCACACCGGACCGGGGCGGAGGCACGAAGTTGACGACGCCCCGGCCCGACTGCTCCCCACGGGCCGGGGCGGACGGCACGAACTTGAAGACGCCCTCGGCCTGGCCCCGTGTTCCTGCTGGGCCGAGGGCTGTGGGCGCGCGGGCGTGGGCGGGGGTGGAGCTCCGCGCATGACGCTGCTCGGTGCGTTACGTGGTCCGGGGAGCACACCGTCGGGCGCCGCGTCAAGCAACTCGCGCTTCGCGGCGAGCCGCTTGACCCGACGCGGCCGGCGCGCTCTGGGCTGGTCAGGCCGGCTGGGGCCGGCGAGCCCGGGCGCGGGCCAAGTGCGCACGTGCACTCGAGCGCTGGGTTTCTGGGCGCAGCGACCAGAAACCCAGCGCTCGATGCACCGAGCGTTCACTCTTGAGCCCGCCACCCAAAACTGAACACTCGCGCGGAGTTGCGGGCCAGGCCCGCGCCCGGGCGCAAACCGGCGCAGCCGCTCACCCGCACAAGAGCGCGCCGGCCGCCGCGTGTCAAGCGGCTCGCCGCGCAGCGCGAGTTGCTTGACACGCGGCCCGACGGTGTGCTCCCCGACGCGACTACGAGCCGAGCGCGCCACCCGAGCTGAGCTCCACTACGGCCGCACGACCTTGCCCGAAGCGAACTCCACCACGCCGCGCCCGTCGGCGTCGAAGGAGGCACGCGCCGAGTCCGCCGCGCCTAGGTCGACCGGGTCGCTGTCGCCCACCGCAGCGCGTAGACGGCCGCGGCTCACGAAGACCGCCAGGACCGTGCCGTCGTCCCGGATCGCGACGTCACGGATCTCGCCGTGCGCCGCAACCCGGCGCGGTTTACCGTCCAACGAGCCGACCAGGACCGGGTGGCGGAACCCGCCCCGCTTGTAGCTGCCGGTCACGTCGTTCCACATCAGCGCCGCGCGGCCGTTCGCGGACACCGCCAGGACGAGGTCGAGCGGCGCTCCCTCGTCGGGGTCGACCGACGTGCCTTTGTCGACCGTCCGGGCCTCGCCAAACAACCGGCCGGAGTCGCGCGTCGCGGCGCGCACGAGGATCGGGAGGTCGACCTGGAGGCCGCTGTCCTCGGTCGCCCAAGCCACGACCGCGCGGCCGTTCGCCGCGACCTCCGCCACCACGCTCGTGTACTCGCTGGTCCGGCCGAGCGTCACGCGCCGGCCGAGCTTGCCCGCGCGGGACACGGTGACCGCGCGCACGCGGCCGCGCTCGCCGTAGGCGACCAGCAGCTCGCCGTCGGGCTCGAACGCGAGCGCGAGCCCCGACAGGAACGGGTTCAGGCCGTCGTAGTCCGACGACCGCACAAGCGTGACGACACGCTCGCCGACCGCCAGCCGCAGGCGTTGCACGCGCTCGCCACGGTGCTCGATCCAGCCCAGCGCGACCCTGCCGTCCGCCGAGCAGGCCAGCGCCGTCAGATCGACGGTCCCGCGCGCCGGCAGCTCTTTCGCGACCCCGTCCGTGACCAGCGCGAGCGGCTTCTCGGAGACGCTGACCGCACTCCCGCCGGCTTCGACCGCGCCGTCGGAGCGCGCGCTCGAGACCGGGCACGCCCTCGGCACGGCGCCGGCGGCCGCGCGCTCCGGCGCGGCACTCGGCGTCGGGGAGGCGGTCGGGCGGGGGCGCGGCGCGGACGACGAGCAGCCCGCGACCAGCACGGCCACGAGCGCGAGCACGGGAAGTCGCATGCGGCCAGCGTCGCGTCGCGCGCCGACCGTCACAGCTCCCCCTAGGTGGACGTCAACTCACACCCCGCCCGGAGCAACGCCGCGCGCAGCTCGTCGACGTCAGGCACCGGCGAGAAGCGGCCGTCGCCCAGCACGTAGATCCGGCACGTCAGCGACGGCGGCTCGTCCGACGGGAACAGGTCCACGCCGTCGACCCGCACGGTCGGCGAGCCCGGGAACCGCTCGCGCGCCGCGTCTTCCTCAGACACGATCTCGAGCTCCGCGAACGGCACGCCGAGCCCGCGCAGCTGCTCAGCGACCGCCGGATGGGACGGGCAGCCCGCCCACCACAGCAGCTCTACCGCCACTTGATCGAGCAGCCGACCGGCTTCGTCTCCGCCGCGGCGACCGGACGCCCGGCGAGCACGTCGTCCAGCGCCGCCCGCAGCCACTCGGCCCGCAGCGACGGGTCGTTGTAGTCGCCGTCCGGCGCGCCCCGGTAGACGACGCCGGTCGCGTCGGTCACGAACACGTCCGGCGTGACGGTCGCGCCCCACGCGCGAGCGACCTCCTGCGAGGAGTCCACCAGGTACGGCCCCGCGAACTCGCCCGCGTCCACGCGAGCGCGCATCGCGTCCACGGAATCCCGCGGGTACTTCTCCGCGTTGTTGGAGTTGATCTGCAGGAAGCGCACGCCACGGTCGGCGTAGTCGCGCGCGACGTCCTGGAGCCGCTCGTGCCAGGCGAGCGCGTACGGGCAGTGGTTGCACGTGAAGACGACGACGGCGGCGGCCGCACCGTCCTCGTGCAAGGAAACCGAGGTACCGGACGTATCGGGCAGCGTGAACGCGAGAGCCATGGGATCCACCTTACGCTGCGCCCGATGCGGGTCCTCACACGCGAAGCGCTCACCGCCACGCTCGCCCACCGGCAGGGCCTGATCACCCGCTGGATCACCACGCCGCAACAAGCGATCCAACGCCTGACGCCCCTCCAGGGCCAGGAGGCGCGCGCCCCGTTCGTCGCGCTCGCGGCCCGCGTCGAGGGCTTCACCCGCGAAGCCCTGGAACGAGCGATCACCGACCGCCAGGTCGTCAAGTCCACGCTGATGCGCATGACCCTGCACGTCGCGGCGGCCGAGGACTTCCCGGCCTACGCGTGCCTGCTGCGCCACTCCCGCATGCGCAAGTGGCGCGCGACGGATCCCGCCATCGACGAGGAAGCGGCCGAGCTCGCCGACTGGTTCACCACGCCCCGCACGAACAAGGACATCCGCGAGAAGATCGAAGCGCCCGACCTGTGGACGCCGATCCTCCGTGCGCGCACGCTCGTCCCGCTCGTCCAGCTCCCGCCCGCCGGCCACTACGCCGACAAGGGCCGCAACACGCTGTTCGTGAAGGACCCGCGGCCGCTCCCGACCCACGAGGACGCGGCGAAGACCGTCCTGACGCGCTACCTCACCGCGTTCGGCCCCGCCCAGAAGCGCGACCTCGCTGCCTGGGCCGGCGCCGCCCAGCGCGACTTCGACTTCGACGCGCTCGAGCTGACCCGCTACCGCGACGAGCAGGGCCGCGAGCTCCTCGACCTGCCCGGCCAGACCATCCTCCCGGCCGACACACCCCTCCCGCCACGCTTCCTCGGCAACTGGGACCAGCCGCTGCTCGCCTACAAGGACCGCGACCGGATCATCCCGCCCGCCGTCCAGCCGCTCCAGCTCACGCTCTCCGGCGACCAGACGCTGACCGTCGACGGCCGCGTCGCCGCGAGCTGGCGCATGGACGAAGGACGGATGCTGATCACGCCGCACACGGACTTCCCGACCGACGGCATCCGCGAGGAAGCCTTGCGCACCGCCAAATTCTGCGCGCCCCACGCGCACGCGTACGACGTTGTCATCGAATGACCCTCAACCAATCGGCGGAAACGCCGATAGTGCGGTTAGAGACCGAAATGGCTACCGGATTCGCAAGCGCACTCAGTGAGGGACAGCCGGCTCAGCTGGATCTGGGCGACGTCGCCGTCCCCTGCCTGGTCGTCGGGTTCACCGGCGCCGACGTCATGCTCGCACCGCAGGCGCCGCTCCCGGAGGACGCGCTCGCGCCAGGCTTCACCACCTATCTGCTGATCGAGGCGGGCGGCAGCCTGCAGGCCCTGAAGGCCCAGATCAAGCCCGGGTACGCGGAGGGCGAGCTGATCGCCACGCTGCTCGACTCGTTCCGCCTCGGCCAGCGCCGCACGTTCAGCCGCGCCCCGCTCGTCCTGCCCGCGCACCTGCGCCCGGCCGGGACCGAGCAGGCCCCGAACACCACCTTCACGCGTGATGTCAGCGCCGGCGGCATGCGCGTCGCCAAGCAGTCGAGCTACATCGAAGCCGACCTCCACGAGATCGTAATCGGCCTCGTCCAGGCGAACCGTGAGATCCGCGCGACCGCCGAGACGGTTCGTGTGACGAACACCGACGTGTCGCTGTCCTTCGTGGACATCGAGCCCGCGGATCGCCTGCTGCTCGCGCAGCTGACGTTCGCGTATCACCGCCGTCGCGCAGGCTCGTAGCAACCGATACGCTCCGCCCAGTTCCTGACTGGGAGGAGAGAGATGGCTGGTTCGGTACGGGTCACGATGACCGTCAACGGTGCTCAGCAGAGTGCCGAGGTTGAGCCGCGTCTGCTCCTGGTCCACTTCCTCCGTGAAACGCTGGGACTGACCGGTACGCATGTGGGCTGCGACACGTCCAACTGCGGCGCGTGCACGGTGCATCTCAACGGCGAAGCGATCAAGTCCTGCACGCTGCTGGCCGCTCAGGCGGACGGCGCGGAGATCAAGACGATCGAGGGAATGGGCCAGGAAGGCGCGCTGCATCCGCTGCAGGAGGCGTTCTGGGAGCACCACGGGCTGCAGTGCGGGTACTGCACGCCGGGCATGATCATGGCTTCGGCCGACCTGCTCGAGCGCAACCCGAAGCCCAACGAGGAGGAGGTCCGGGAAGCGCTCGCGGGCAACCTCTGCCGCTGTACCGGCTACCACAACATCGTCAAGGCGGTCATCGCCGCCTCCGAGACGACGGCATGAGCGCCACCGCCGCCGAGCCCTGGATCGGCCGGCCGCTCAAGCGCAAGGAAGACCCGCGGCTGATCATGGGCCGCGCCCGCTACATCGACGACATCAACGCGGTCGGCCAGCTGTGGGCGGCGTTCGTCCGCTCACCCGAGGCGCACGCGAGGATCGCGTCGATCGACACGTCGGAGGCCAAGGCCTTCCCGGGCGTGCACGCCGTCTTCACCGGCAACGACCTGGACCTGGAGGCGCCGCTGCCGATGGCGTGGGTGCCGCCGGGGGTCGAGGTCAAGAACCCGCCGCACTGGTCGCTCGCCAAGGACGAGGTGCACCACGTCGGTGACCCGGTCGCGCTCGTGATCGGCTCCGACCGCTATGCCGTGGTCGACGCCGCGCAGCTCGTCTCGGTCGAGTACGACCCGCTGCCGGTCGTCGTGGACCTGGAGAAGGCCTACGAGGGCGGCGATCTCGTCCACGCGGACCTCGGCACCAACCAGTGCCACGAGTGGTCGCTCGGCGGGGGAGACCTGGACGCCGGGTTCGCGGCCGCGGACGTCGTGGTCGAGCGCCGGATCGTCAACCACCGCACCGCGGGCGCGGCGATCGAGCCGCGCGGCGTGCTGGCCGACTACCGCGCGGGCAGCCTCACGCTCACGTCGAGCACGCAGGTCCCGCACTTCCTGCGCCTCTTCCTCGCGCTCCAGTTGGGGATTTCCGAGGACCGGATCCGCGCGATCGCGCCCGAGGTCGGCGGCGGCTTCGGCTCCAAGCTGCAGATCTACGGCGAGGAGATCGCGCTCGCGTGGGCGTCACGCAAGCTCGAGCGGCCGATCAAGTGGGTCGAGTCGCGCACCGAGGGCATGCTCGCCACCCACCACGGCCGCGACCAGATCGCCTACACGAAGATCGGCGCGACCCGCGACGGCAAGATCACCGCGTACCACACGAAGATCCTGCAGGACCTCGGCGCGTACCTGATGCTGCTCACGCCGACGATCCCGTCGCTCGGCGCGTTCGTGATGAGCGGCGTCTACGACATCCCGGCGGTGCAGACCGACATCGTCGGCGTCTTCACCAACAAGATGCCGACGGACGCGATCCGCGGCGCCGGCCGGCCCGAGGCCACGCACCAGATCGAGCTGATGATCGACCAGCTCGCCGACGAGCTGGGCATGGACCGGCTCGAGCTGCGCCGCAAGAACTTCATGCGGCCGGAGAGCTTCCCGCACGAGACGGCGATCGGCGTCGTCTATGACTCGGGCGACTACCCGAAGGCGCTGGACACGCTGCTCGAGCTGGCCGATCTGGACGCGATCAAGGCCGCCGCGCCGGCCGGCAAGCTGCGCGGCATCGGCTACTCGACCTACACGGAGATCTGCGGCCTCGCGCCGTCCCGGGTGACCGGGCCGAGCGGGTTCGGGCTGCAGACGGGTCTGTGGGAATCGGCGATGGTGCGCGTGCACATCACCGGCGCGGTCACCGTCTACACGGGCACGTCGCCGCACGGCCAGGGGCTGGAGACGACGATGGCGCAGATCGTCGCCCAGCGACTCGGCTGCGACCCGCAGAACGTGGAGGTCATCCACGGCGACACCGGCACCGGCCCGCAGGGGCTCGGCACCTACGGCTCGCGGTCCACCGCGGTCGGTGGCGAGTCCGTCGCGCGCGCGACGGCGAAGATCGTCGACAAGGCGCGCCAGATCGTGGCGCACCAGCTGGAAGCGGCGGTCGACGACGTCGAGCTCTCCGGCGACAAGTTCTCCGTCAAGGGCTCGCCGGACAAGGGCATGACGATCGGCGAGATCTCGATGGCCGCCTACATCCCGGAGAACCTGCCCGAGGGCATGGAGCCGGGGCTGGAGGAGCTCGCGTTCTACGACCCGGAGAACTTCGTGTTCCCGTTCGGCGCGCACGGCTGCGTGGTCGAGGTGGACCCGGACACGGGCAACGTGGACGTCGTCAAGTACGCCGCGGTCGACGACTGCGGCCCGGCCATCAACCCGAAGATCATCGACGGCCAGGTGCACGGCGGCATCGTGCACGCGATCGGACAGGCGCTGTTCGAGCGCATCCACTACGACGACGAAGGCCAGCTCGTCACGAGCAACTTCGCCGACTACGCGCTGCCGAGCGCGGCCGACGTGCCGTCGTTCGACCTCGATCGCACGGAGACCCCGTCGCCGGTCAACTCGCTCGGCGTGAAGGGCATCGGCGAGGCGGGCACGATCGCCGCCTCCCCGGCCATCACGAACGCCGTGCTCGACGCCCTGCGTCCGCTCGGCGTGACGTTCATCAACATGCCACTCGGCCCGCAGCGGGTCTGGGAAGCGATCCAGGAGGCGAAGGCGTGATCCCTGCCGAGTTCGACTACGTGGCTCCGGCCTCGCTCGACGATGCGCTCAAGGCGCTGGCCGACGGGGGCGAGGACGCCAAGGTGCTCGCCGGCGGGCACTCGCTGATCCCGCTGATGAAGCTGCGCATGGCGGCGCCGTCGCTGATTGTGGATCTGCGGCAGCTCGGCGAGCTCAAGGCCGTGTCGGAGGACAACGGCACGATCCGGCTCGGCGCGCTGGTCACCCACCACACGGTGGCGACCGGCGGCTTTGGGCTCGTCTCGGCCGCGGCGGCGACGATCGCCGACCAGCAGGTCCGCAACATGGGCACGATCGGCGGGACGCTCGCGCACGGCGACCCCGCGTCGGACATGCCCGCGGTGCTGCTCGCCTACGAGGGCTCGGTGCTCATCCGCGGCTCCGGCGGCGAGCGCGAGGTCGCGGCCGCCGACCTGTTCGAGGACTTCCTCACGACCGCCGTGGGGGAGGGAGAGATCCTCACCGAGGTGCGGTTCCCGAAGCTCGACGGCTACGGGTACGGCTACGAGAAGTTCAACCGCCGCCAGGAGGACTGGGCGATGGTGGCCGTGTCCGCGCTGGTCAAGAAGGGCGCCGACGGCACCGCCGAGGACGTCCGGATCGGGCTCACGCACATGGGCTCGGTGCCGTTGCGGGCGACCGCCGCGGAGGACGCGCTGCGCGGGAAGCCGCTGAACGCCGAGTCGATCGCGGCGGCGGCCGAGCTGGCCGCGGAGGGCACGGAGCCGCCCGCGGACCTCAACGCCTCGCAGGACTACAAGCGCCACCTCGCGCGCGTGTTGACGCGGCGCGCGCTGACGACTGCGGCATCATGATCCGCTAGGTGCAGTCACCGCAGGATGTTTCGCGGGCCTTGGCCGGCGAGGGCTACCTCGCCGACCAGGGTCTCGCCACGGCCGCGTACCTCGCCTTCGCGCTCGAGCAGCCGCTCCTGCTGGAGGGCGAGGCGGGCGTGGGGAAGACCGAGGTCGCGCGTGCTTTGGCGGCCGCGACCGGCGCCGAGCTGATCCGGCTGCAGTGCCACGAGGGGATCGACCTCCACCACGCGGTCTACGACTGGGACTACCAGCGCCAGCTGCTGGCGATCCGCGCGGCCGAGGCGGGTGCGCCGGCGCGTGAGCTGTTCGGGCCGGAGTTCCTGCTGCGCCGGCCGCTCTTGGAGGCTTTGGAGCACGAGGGCGGCCCGGCCGTGCTGCTGATCGACGAGATCGACCGCGCCGACGACGAGTTCGAGGCCTTCCTGCTCGAGTTCCTCGCGGACTTCGCGATCACGATCCCGGAGCTGGGCACGATCACCGCCGCGCAGCGCCCGCTCGTGATCCTGACGAGCAACCGGACGCGCGAGCTGCACGACGCGCTCAAGCGCCGCTGCCTCTACCACTGGATCGACTACCCGTCGCCCGAGCGGGAGGCCGAGATCGTCCGCACGCGGCTGCCTGGCGTGCCGGAGGAAGTCGCAGCGCGCGTGTGCAGCGCGGTCGCGAAGCTGCGCGAGCGCGAGCTCTACAAGCTGCCCGGCGTCGGCGAGACGATCACCTGGGCGCGGGCGCTGCTCGCGCTGGACACCGACACGTCGCTGGACGACACGCTCGGCGTGGCGCTCAAGGTGCGCGAGGACATCGATCGCGTGCGCCGCGACAAGGTCCTCGAGGGTGCCTGAAGAACCGCGCGTCGCCGCCGGCCACGCCCAGATCGCCGAGCAGGCGCGCGAGAACGTCGCGCGCCGCGCCCGGTCCTGGGAGGCGGACGAGGCGACGATCGAGCGCGCCGAGGCCTTTCTTAAACGTCCTGGACGTTTAAGTTCGGTAGGCGCACACGCCACGGGGCAGGTCGCCGCGCTCGCCGCCCAGCTCCGGGCGCACGGCGCGCGGGTCGGGCTCGGTGAGGTGCTGGCGGCCCAGCGTGCGCTCGCCGCCGTCGACGCCGCCGACCGCACCGAGGTGTTCTTCGCCCTACGCGCGTCGCTCTGCTCCACGCGGGCGGAGATGACCGCGTTCGCGGGCGCGTTCACCGCGGTGTTCGGCGCGGGGGAGACGCGCGACCCCCTGGACGAGCTGGGGGAGATCGCCAAGCAGGCGCTGCCACGGGTCGGCATCCCGCCGCAGGGCGACGAGCCGCAGGGCACCGAGCTCACGCCCGCGCCCGCCGCGTGGAGCGAGGAGGAGCTGCTGCGCGAGAAGGACTTCGCCGAGTACACCGACGCCGAGCGGGCGGCCGCGCGGCGACTGCTCCAGCGGATCGCGCTGCGCGGGCCGCTGCGCCGCTCCCGCCGCACCGTCCCGACCACACGGCGGCGGGAGACGCACGACCTGCGCGCGACGATCCGCGCCTCGCTGCGCACCGGCGGCGAGCTGCTCGAGCGCCGCTACCGCGAGCCCGCGCAGCGCCCGCGCCGGCTCGTGCTGATCTGCGACGTGTCCGGCTCGATGGCGCCCTACAGCCGCATGCTGCTCCAGTACATGCAGGCGTGCGTCGCCGCGCGGGCGCGCGTGGAGGCGTTCGTGTTCGGCACGCGGCTCACCCGGGTCACGCGGGAGCTGCGCGGCCGTGACTCGGACCGCGCGCTGCAACGCGCGGCCGCCGCGGTGGACGATTGGTCGGGGGGAACGCGGATCGGCGAGGCGATCGCCGTCCTCAACCGCGAGCACGGCCGGCGAATCGGTCGCGGCGCGATGGTGATCCTGCTCTCCGACGGCTGGGACCGCGGCGAGCCCGAGGAGCTGGCGGAGGAGATGGCCCGCCTGCAGCGCACCGCCTACCGCGTCATCTGGCTCAACCCGCTGGCCGCGGACCCGCGCTACGAGCCGCTCACCCGCGGCATGCAGGCCGCCATGCCGCACGTGGATCGCCTGCTCCCGGGCAATTCGATCGCCTCGCTCGAGGCGCTGGCCGAGTTGATGGAGCGGGAGACCGCAGACCGCTAAAGCGTCCGCGTACGGACATCGCGCAAGCGTTTGCTGAATACGTTCTCTGCGACTCACCAATTCGGAGTGTCGCTCGAAAATTGCAACTTTCCTCGCACGGCCGTCCGTTGACAGGTTCTTTTCAGGGAAGTCACCCGTTCGGCCGATTGTCGGCACCGTGCTCGACCCGCTGATTGCTGCAACCGATCAACCGCCCCGACAGGTCCACTGAACCGCTTCATCCCTGGAGGGTCCCCATATGCGCATGTCCGTGCGTACCAAGCTGTTCGGCGCCTTTGGCGTCGTGATCGCACTGATGGTCGTACTCGGATTCGTCGCCATCGCCAAGCTCGGCTCGGTCAACAGCCGGGCGGAATACCTGGGGGACACGAGCATCCCCAGTGCAGAGATCACGGCGCGTGTACGGTCCGCGTCCGCCAACTACCGCAGAGTGCAGAACCGGCTGATCTTCGCCACCGAGAAGGACCGGCCGCGGTTCTTGAAGGAGCTCGAGACGTTCAAGGCCGACACCGACGCGCAGTTCGCGAGCTACACGAGCATGAAGACCGACGCGCGCAACAAGGAGCTCTACACGCAGACCAAGACCGCCTGGACCGAGTTCCGCGACGGCCTGGCCGGGTACGGCGACCTGATCTCCAACGGCCAGGTAGACGCGGCCAAGGAGCTGCTGACCGCGTCGCAGGGCCAGCTCGACCAGCTCAACACGAGCTCCGGCGCGTGGCGTGATTACAACGGCAAGCTGAGCGACGCGGCCGTAGCCGAGGCCGCCTCCACCTTCCGCTCGGCGCGCACGATGGTGATCATCCTCCTGGTCGTCGCCGGCCTGCTGGGCGTAGCGCTCGCGTTCCTGATCGCCCGTTCGATCACCCGCGGCGTCGGCCAGATGCTGAAGGCGGCGGAGGGCATCGCCGAGGGTGACGTCGAGCAGCACATCAACATCACGAGCAAGGACGAGCTCGGTGAGACCGGCGCGGCCTTCGAGCGCATGATCGCCTACCTGAAGGAGATGGCCGGCACCGCCGACCGCGTCGCCGGCGGCGACCTCTCCGTCGAGGTCAACCCGCGCTCCGAGCGCGACCTGCTCGGCAACGCGTTCAACCGCCTCGTGACCGACCTCAACGGGATCGTCCGCGAGCTCACGCAGGAGGCCGCGACCGTGTCGTCGGCCTCGCAGCAGATGGCCTCCACCTCGGAGGAGACCGGCCGCGCGGTCGGCGAGGTCGCGTCCGCGATCTCCGACATCGCCCGCGGCGCCGAGCGCCAGGTGCGCATGGTCGAGTCCACCCGCAACGCCGTCCAGGAGGCCGCGCGCGCCGCGACCGCGAGCGCCGACACCGCTTCCGCCACCACCGAGGCCGCCGAGCAGGCTCGCGGCGTGGCGCGCGACGGCGTCGTCGCCGCCGAGCGCGCCACCGAGGCGATCCGCCAGGTCGCCGACGCGTCCGCCGAGATCGGCGTCGCGATCGGCGAGCTCTCGCAGCGCAGCGAGAGGATCGGCGGCATCGTCGACACGATCACCGGCATCGCCGAGCAGACCAACCTGCTCGCCCTCAACGCCGCGATCGAGGCCGCCCGCGCCGGCGAGCAGGGCCGCGGCTTCGCCGTAGTGGCCGAGGAAGTGCGCAAGCTCGCCGAGGAGTCCCAGGCCGCCGCCGCGCAGATCTCGAACCTGATCGGCGAGATGCAGACCGAGACCGTACGCGTCGTGGACGTCGTCTCCGCCGGTGCCCAGCGCACCGAGGAGGGCGTGACGACCGTCGAGCAGACCCGCGCCGCGTTCGAGCAGATCGGCGGCGCCGTCGAGGACATGAACGGCCGTGTAGCCGAGATCGCCGCCGCGGTCGCACAGATCAACGCCGAGGCCGAGCGCGCCGAGCACGACATCGTCGAGGTCGCCTCGGTCGCCGAGGAGTCCTCGGCCTCGAGCGAGCAGGTCTCCGCGTCGACGCAGCAGACCAGCGCGTCGACTCAGGAGATCGCCGCGTCCGCCCAGTCGCTGGCCGGCACCGCCGAGCAGCTGAACCTGCTCGTGAAGCGGTTCACGCTGGTCTAACTCCGTTCAACGTACTCCTCGACGATCCGGCGCTGCACCGACGTGAGCCCGTGTAGTGCGTCGCCGGACGCGAGGAGCTCCGCGGCCTGCGCGAGCGTCAGTCCCGTCCCGGTCAGGATCTGGCCGATCAAGGGCGGGACGTCGCCCGCGCAGACGCCGCAGTCCGGCAAATCGCTTCGCGGATTCGCTTTCACGTCGCTTCGCGCCGTCCTGTCACTCATGCGGCCGCCTGGAGCTTGTTCGACAGGCAGGCGCCGAAGTCGCGCAGCAGCCGCCCCGAGAGGTCCTGCACGAGCCCGCCGAACAGCGCGATCCCGCCCACCTCGGCGAGGTCGGCGAAGGCGGTGACCTCCGCGAAGCCGTCGCGGGGCGCCACGCTGATGACCGCGCCGTGATGGCCGGTGTGCAGGTGCAGCACGCGCGCGACCGGGTCGCTGTGGGTGATCTCGACCGACCCGTTCAACCGCGCGAACATCACGTGCAGCTCGCCGTGGAAGAGGTCGCCTTCGCGCCCCGTGATGCGCGCGCCCGGCAGGCACGGCACGATCAGCTCGAGGTCGTTGAGCGCCGCGAAGACGTCGTCCGCGGCGGCGCGGACCTCGAAGGTCTGCTCGATCTTCACAGGGCCTGAAGCTCCTCGGGCGTGTCCACGTCGACGGCGTCGGCGAGGTGGGAGGCGTCCCACTTGCGCACGTTGAAGCGGGCGAGCAGCTCGCGCGCGCCCTGGTCGCCGCGCAGCTCGCCGGCCGCCGCGAGCACGGCCGGGCCGAGCACGACGGGATGACCGGGCCGGCCGGCGTAGAGCGCGCGCACGGCGTCGTACCCGTCGAGCTGATCGAGCGCGGCCGCGATCACCTGCGGCGTGATGAGCGGCTGGTCGCCGAGCGTCACGACGACGGCGTCGGCATCGCCCGCGGCTTCGAGCCCACGGCGCAGCGAGGCCGCCTGGCCCTCGTCCCAGTCGGTCGCGATCACGACCTCGGCGGCGCCGAAGTCGACCCGCGCGCGGATCGCGTCCGCGTCATGGCCGAGCACGACGATCACGCGCTCCAGCCGGTCCACCGCCAGCATCGCCTCCAGCGCGTGGGCGAGCAGCGGCCGCCCGCGCAGGTCGGCGAGTTGCTTGGTCGCGTCGCCGAACCGGCGGCCGGCACCGGCGGCGAGGATGAGACCGACTGGCATCTGGGACTCCAGGCTAGTGCCCCGAGTCGGAAGTTCACGGGCACCTACCGGACGTCTCGCCGCGCCTGGCGGCCGCCGACGATCCCGCACGTACCACCAGTATGCGCTGGAATCACCGCCGGACCCAGCCACGACGATCGGGCCCGCTATGCGCACGCGACCGTTCGACTCGCGACCCTAGCCAGCGCGCGCGACGAGCGCCGCCGCGTCCAGCACTTCCATCCGCCCGCGCTTGAGCGCCAGCTCGCCGCGCGCCTGGGCGTCGCGCACGACCCGGTTGACCGTCGCACGTGAGGTGCCCGCCAGGTTCGAGAGCTCCTCCTGGGTCAGCGGCACGACGCCCTCGGAGATCCCGAACTCCGCCAGCCGGCGCAGCACGCGCCGGTCCGCGGGGATGTAGTGCGCCTCGAGCAGCAGCTCCGAGAGCCGCCGGACGCGCAACGCGAGCGCGCGGGCCAGCAGGTCCGCGACGCCGGGGTAACGCTGGACGAGCGCGTCGAAGTCGAGCTTGTGGATCGCGCGCGTCTCGGCCTGCTCCAGCGCGACCACCGTGGCGCTGCGCGGGCCGACGCCGTCGAGCAGCGCGATCTCGCCGAACGTCTCACCTGGGCCGAGCAGCGAGAGCATCACGGTGTCGCCGAGCGGGGTCTGGATCCGCACCGCGAAGCGCCCGGAATGCACGAGGTGCAGGGAGTCCGCGGGGTCGCCGTGGTGGAAGACCACCTCGCGGCGCGCGAACGTGCGCCGGCGCGCGATCGACAGGACCTGCCGCGCGTCCTCCTCGGGAATCCCGGCAAGAATCGGCCACTGCATCCGGAAGAACCTACAAGTCGAGCCGATCCTGGAGGAGCTCCAGCTCGCGCAGCTCGGTCGCGAGGTCACCGGTGACCGGGAGGCCGGCCGAGATCTGCGCCCGCAAGCCGGCGACGCGCACCACCTGCTGCTGGATGAGCGCGACGAGGTCGGCGCGGGCGAAGCGCTGCCCCGGGGAGGTGTATTCGACGGTCGACGTCACGTTGCGGGAGCTTCCTCTCGCAACGCCCGCCCGTCGCGCTCATCCGTTACACGAGAAGTGTCAAGCCCGCGACAGTCCGGGCGGCGGCGCTGTGCTAGAGCCGCAGGAGGTCGACTTCGGCGCCCGCGGGCAGCGAGCCGGAGCCGTGCGGGGCGATCGCGAAGCCGTCGCTCTCGCCGAGCGCGCCGGTCATGTGCGAGCCCTGGCGCTCGGTCGGCCAGGCGACGAGCACGCCGTCGTCGGCCGGGACGAGCTTGGAGATCAGGAACGTCGTGCGGTTGTCCGACGGACCCGCGGGCTCACCGAGGCGGCCCTTGACCAGGCGCGGCTGGACGTTCGCCTCGCCGCGCAGCGCACGCAGGGCCGGGATGACGAAGATCGCGGTGCCCACGATCGCCGACAGCGGGTTGCCCGGCAGCCCGAACACGAGCGTCTTGCCGCGGCGGCCGAACCACAGCGGCTTGCCGGGCTTGATCCGCACGCGCCAGAAGACCTCTTCGACGCCGCAGGCCTCGAACGCGGGCTTGACGTGGTCGTGCGGGCCGACCGAGACGCCGCCGGACACGATCAGGATGTCCGACTGCAGGCCGGCTTCGATCGCGGCCTTGGTCGCCTCGAAGTCGTCCGGGATCGGCGGCTGCTGGGTGACCTCGCCGCCCGCGGCGCGCACGAGCGCGGTCACGACGAGCGAGTTGGACTCGTAGATCTTCCCGGGCTCGGGCGGCGCGCCCGGCGGAAGCAGCTCGGACCCGGTCACGATCAGGGACACGCGCGGCCTGCGAGGCACCGACACGGTGGCCACGCCGGCGCTGGCGAGCGCGGACAGGCGCGGGATCGTGAGCACGTCGCCGGGCTTGGCCAGGACGTCGCCGGCGTGCACGTCCTCGCCGCGGCGGCGGATGTGCAGGCCGGACTTCACGCTGGCGGTGGAGGTGACGGTGTCGCCCTCCACGGTCGTGTCCTCGACCTTGAGCACGCTGTCGGCGCCCTCGGGGATCGCGGCGCCGGTCGAGATCCGCGCGGCGGTGCCGGGAGCGATGCTCAACGTGTCGCCACCCGCGGCGAGGTCGCCGATCACGCGCAGCGTCGCGCCGGGGGAGACGTCCTCGGCTCGCACCGCGAACCCGTCCATCGCGGTGCGGTCGAACGGCGGCAGGTCGATCGCGGCGTGCGCTTCAGCCGCGACGACGCGGCCCTCGGCGGTCGGCAGGGCGACCGTCTCGGCCGGCAGCGGCTCGATGCCGGCCAGGACCAGCTCGAGCGCCTCGTCGAAGTCCTTCATGACGCGACCACCTCGCGGCCCCGGGGTCCCTGATCCACGCGGCCGGCGGTGCCGTGGCGTCCGGGCAGGGTCAGCCGCCGATCTGGGACATCGTGCGCAGCGGCTGGACGAAGCCCTCGTCGTTGACGTCGTGCTTGAGCTCCTTGGCCCACACGGCCTCGCGGATGATCGCCTCGAGGTCGTCGTCGGTCGCGCCGGCGCGCATCGGGCCGCGCAGGTCCGTCTCGGTCATCGAGAACAGGCAGGTGCGCAGGTTGCCCTCGGCCGTCACGCGGATGCGGTTGCAGTCGCCGCAGAACGGCTCGCTGACGGGGGAGATGAAGCCGATCGAGCCCTGGCCGTCCGCGAACTCCCAGCGCCGCGACGTGCCGTGGCGCTCGCGCCCGAGGTCCTTGAGCGGGTACGCGGCGTGGATGAGCCGGCGCACCTCGGCGTTGGGCAGCACCTTGTCGCGCGACCACGTGCGGTCGGCGTCCAGCGGCATGAACTCGATGAAGCGGACCTCGTACGGGTGCTTGCGCGCGAACTCGGCGAAGCGCACGACCTCGTCCTCGGTGAAGTCCTTCAGCGCGACCACGTTGACCTTGATCGGGCGCAGCTCGGGGTGCTTCTCGGCGGCCGCGAGGCCATCGAGCACCTTCTGCAGCGAGTTGCGGCGCGTGAGCTGGAAGAAGCGATCCGGCGCGAGCGCGTCCAGCGACACGTTCACGCGGCGCAGCCCGGCCTTCACCAGCCCCTCGACCTGGCGGTCGAGCAGGTAGCCGTTCGTGGTGAGCGAGAGGTCGTGGATGTTCTCGTCGACGCTCAGCATCTCCACGAGCCGCCACAGCTCGCGGCGCGCAAGCGGCTCGCCGCCCGTCAGGCGGACGTCGTGCACGCCCATGCTCGCCAGCAACGCGACCAACCGCGCGATCTCCTCGTAGCTGAGCAGGTCGTCGCGATCCAGCCAAGGGAGCCCCTCGGCCGGCATGCAGTACTGGCAGCGGAAGTTGCAGCGGTCCGTCACCGAGATGCGGACGTCGCCGATGTTGCGCTTGTGGCCGTCGACCAGCTGAGCTCTCACCGGTGGTAGTCCTTCTTGCCGCCGGTCTTGTCCAGCAGCTCGACACGCTCGACGACGACGCCGTGCTCGATGCCCTTGACCATGTCGTAGATCGCCAGCGCCCCGATCGAGCAGGCGACCATGGCCTCCATCTCGACGCCGGTGCGCGCGGCGACCCGCGCCTCGCAGATCAGCGTCACGGTGCCGGCCTCGACGTCCACGGTGATGTTCGTGTCCACCGAGGACAGCGGGAGCGAGTGCGCGAGCGGGATCAGCTCGTCCGTGCGCTTGGCGGCCTGGATCGCGGCCAGGCGGGCGACCGTGAGCACGTCGCCCTTCGGCGCGTCCCCGGCCTGCACCCGCGCGGCGGTCTCCGGCGACATCCGCACGACGGCCCGCGCACGGGCCCAGCGCGAGGTCTCGACCTTCTCGCTGACGTCGACCATCCGGGCGTTGCCCTCGGAGTCGAGGTGGGTGAGCGTGCCCTCCACGGTCCCCATGGTATTCCGTTTCTGATCACCGACGGGGGATACGCTTCGCCGGGTGAAGATCACCGTCCGCCTCTTCGCCGGTCTGCGTGAGCGCGCCGGGTCCGATCACGTCGAGCTGGAGCTGCCCGACGACGCCCGCGCGGGCGACGTCCTCGCGGCCATGGGCCTCGAACCCGGGCAGTGCATCGTCGCGCTCGATCGCGAGTACGCGCGCGCCGACGAGCCCGTCCTGGTCACGCACGAGGTGGCGCTGATCCCGCCCGTCAGTGGTGGCGCCGACGCGGTCGTCCGGCTCGTCTCGGTGACCGAGGAGCCGCTGGACCCCGCGCCGGTGCTCGCCGCGGTCCGGGACCCCCGCGCCGGTGCGGTCGTGCTGTTCGAGGGCGTCACGCGGGACGTCGAGGCGCTCGACTACGAGGCCTACGCCGAGATGGCGGCCGAGAAGCTGGAGACGATCGCGACCGAGGTGGCGGCCAAGCACGGGCTGTGCGCGGTCGCCGTCGTCCACCGGGTGGGGCGTGTGCCGCTGAGCGAGCCGTCGGTGCTGTGCGCGGCGTCCGGACCGCACCGGGGCGAGACCTTCGCGGGCGCGCGCGAGCTGATCGACCGGGCCAAGGCCGAGGCGCCGATCTGGAAGGTCGAGCTCACGCCCGAAGGCCCGCAGCGCGTGGAAGGCGCGCTGCCCCAGTGGCCGACCTGACGCTCGGCGAGGCCGCGCGGGCGCTCGGCGTCTCCGCCGACACGCTGCGGCGCTGGGACCGCGCGGGCAAGCTGCGCACGGTCCGTGACGAGCGCAACCGGCGGCTCGTGCCCGAGAGCGAGGTGGAGCGGCTGTCCGACCGTCCGCAGCGCCCGCCGACCGGCGCGAAGCTCTCCGCCCGCAACCGCTTCGCGGGCGTCGTGCGCTCGGTCGAGGTGGACGGCGTGATGGCGATCGTGGAGATCGAGGCGGGCCCGCACATCGTCGTCGCGGCGGTCACGCGGGACTCCGTCAAGGAGCTCGGATTGGCGCCCGGAGTGCGGGCCACCGCGGCCGTCAAAGCGACCTCCGTGATGGTCGAACGAGATAATCCTTGAAAGTCGATCGGATTTGTCGATAATGTGGATATCACCGTGCGACGCGCTGACATCCACCAGCACCTGTGGCCAGAGGCCCTCATCTCCTCGTTGGCGCGTCGCACGGTCGAACCTCGCATCACGCGCGACGGCGCGCGTGGCTGGCAGCTCGTGCTCGCGGGGGACAAACCCGCGCCGTTCGATCCCGCCGACCACGACCCGTCGCGGCGCACCGGTTTCGACCGGATCCTGATCGCGCCGTCGTCGCCACTGGGCATCGAGTGGCTGCCACGAGCTGAGGCCGAGGCGCTGCTCGACGCCTATCACCACGGCGTACTCGAGCTGGGAGGGCGTTTCGAACTCTGGGCCGGCCTCGTGTTGTCGGACGCGACGCCAGAACGGATCGACGCCCTCCTCGACGACGGCGCAGTCGGCCTCTCACTGCCCGCGGGCGCGCTTGCCGGGCCCGCGGGCATCGAGGGTCTCGGACCGGCGCTGGAGCGGCTGGCGGCGCGCGGCGCGCCGTTGTTCGTGCACCCCGGCCCGGCGTCCGGCGCTCCGTCCTGGTTCCCCGCGCTCACGAGCTACGTGGCCGAGATGCACACCGCCTGGCACGCCTGGGCGGAGTGGGGACGGCCCGCGCACCCGAACCTCACCGTGATCTTCGCGATGCTCGCCGGGCTCGCGCCGCTGCACGCCGAGCGCCTCGCCGCGCGCGGCGGCCCGGCGGAAGCGGTGCACGACAAGCACACCTTCTTCGACACCTCCTCCTACGGCCCGCGCGCGGTCGACGCGATGCTGCGCGTCGTCGGCGTGGATCGGCTCCTGTACGGAACCGACGTGCCCGTGGTGTCACCCGCCGACCTCACCCCGCTGGGCGAGGCGGCGATCCATGCCTTGACGGTCGCCAACCCGGAGCGAGTGCTGTGACGGAACTGGAGCTCGAGGAGCTCGTGCGCGAGCTGGCCGAGGATCGCTCCAAGTGGGAGCACCTCGTCCGCCATTCGCGCGAGCAGCGGGAATACGTGGAGCTGCACCGCGACGACGACGTCGCCGTCTGGCTCATCTGCTGGATGGACGAGCACGACACCGGCTTCCACGACCACGACCTGTCCAGCGGCGCGGTCGCCGTGGCCGAGGGCGCGGTGGCCGAAGATCGCCTCGCACTCGGCGGTCCGCCGGTCACGCGCGTCGCGCACGCCGGCGAGTCGTTTCACTTCACGGCCGCGGACATCCATCGCGTGCGGCACTGCGGCGACGCGCCCGCGGTGACGATCCACGCGTATTCGCCCCCGCTGTGGCGAATGGGCGCCTACGAAATCCTCCCTGGCGGGGAGCTTCGGCGACATTCTTTGTCATACGCCGAAGAACTGCGTCCCCTTTCCTAGTCCATACCTGAACATCTGTTGGGTCCTCTTGGATCGCGCCCATCCATCTGGGATGGTGGCGGGACCACACGTAGGAGCGTGTCGCGTGTCAACGCGAACGATGGAATACGGACTGGAACGGTCACCCGACGTCGAGCGGGCCGCTGAGCGGCTTGCGCGCCCGCATGCCCGCGCCGCGTTGGTGACCAAGCGGGTCCTGGACATCGTGCTCGCGCTCGTCCTGCTCGTCGCGGTGCTGCCGCTCGTGGTCGTCGTGCTGCTGATGCTCGGGTTCGCGGGCGAGGGCATGTTCGAGCGGCGCCGTCGGCTCGGCCGGCACGGGAACGCGGTCGTGCTGACGCGCTTCCAGTCGCTGCCGGGCGGCGCCGTCGGGCGCGGGCTGGAGCGGATCGGCGCGCGGGAGCTGCCGCTGCTGATCTCGGTCCTGCGCGGGAAGCTCTCGTTCGTCGGGCCGCGGATGGTCGAGCCGGGCACGGGCGCCGGGCACACGGGGCCGCGCCGGCTGATGGCGCCGGGGCTCATCGGGCCTGCGCAGCTCGGCCGCTCAGACGCGTCCGAGCACGCGCTCGACGACGCCTACGTGGAGTCCTGGTCGCTGTGGAGCGACCTGCAGCTGCTGGTCGGGCGCCGGCCGACCGCTCACCAGAGCGTGTCGAAGAGCAGCTCGTAGACGACGGCCTGCGCGGCGAGCGCGGCGACGAGCAACGTCGGGCGCTTCACGAGCGGCGCGGCCGCCAGGCACACGAACGGGATCAGGAACAGCCAGATCCGCTCCGTCTCGGCCTTCGTGAACCCGGCGACGGAGGCGACGGCGACGACGCTGAAGATCGCGATCGCCTCGGGTTTGCGCTGGGCGAGCCGGGCGACCGCCAGCCAGGCGATCGGAGCACCGAGGATGAGGAAGAACGCCGTGGGGGAGCCGAAGAGCCAGAACCAGTACGGGCGCCGGGAGGCGATGCCGACGGTGTAGACGTCGTGCGTGGCGTGGAAGGTGCCGATCGGGTCCCAGCCGGTGGCGGCGGCCAGCAGCGCCTGGGTGCCGATGAGCGCGATGCCGCACGCAATCGCCAGCTTCAGCGCGGGCTTGAAGCCGTCCCGCGTGAGGATGAGGATCGTCGCCCAAGCGCCGACCGCGAGCAGGCTCCACGCGAACATCGTCACGATCGCGAGGACGACCGCGCCGAGCACGATCCGGTTCGAGAGCAGCGGGATCGCGGCCAGCAGGCCGAGCGTGAGGAACACGGCGTCGGCGCTCGTGGCGCCGAAGTGCAGCATCGCGGGGGCGAACGCGGCGAGGACGCCGGCGATCTTCGCCGTCTTGTCGTCGAAGAGGCGTTGGGCCAGGACGTAGGTCAGCGGCGCCGAGAGCGCGCCGACGACGATGCAGAACGCGGCGAGCTTCGGGCCGGTGTCCAGCCCGAGGTAGTGCATCGTCAGCACGAGCCCGGGCGGGTGGCCGGCGCTGTGCACCGGCAGCGCGGGCACGAGCTCGGCGAAGCGGTCCAGGAAGAACCGCGGCCCGTAGTCGAGCGCGGCGAGCGTCGGCAGGTACTCGTTCTTGCCCTCGCCGCGCGGGAGCACGGCGAGCGCGCGGTCGTATTCCGTGCCGAGCCGGGCGGCGAACAGCACGAGCCGCAGCACGAGCGTGCCGACGAAGAGCGCGGCCGCGAACGGCAGCGCCTTCAGTCGCAGCGCGGGTTTGACGAGCGCGACGGCGGCGACGAAGCACGGAATCGTGAGGACGAGCCACCACGTGGCCTCGGGGTTCCACGCGCCGATGAACGGCGGATGCGGCACGCCGAGCAGCCGGCCGTGCCCGTCCTCCCACAGGCCGACCGCGACGGTGGCGACGGCGACCGCCGCCGCGACGAAGGGCAGTGCGCGCCACGCGCCGGCGACCCGCGAGGCCGTCGCCGCGCTCACGCGGCCCCTCGTCGCGCGTGGCCTGCCATCCTCGGCTTCGCGTGCGCCGTCTCGTCCCGCTTCTCGTCCTCGTGCTCGCCGGTTGCGGCTCGCTGTCCGAGGACGACCTGCCCGCGCCGCCCCGCTTCCCGTCGGCGAACGTGGCGCTCGTGCCCAAGCTCGCGACGTGCCGTGACCAGCTCGCGACGCAGTGGCTCAAGGGCGAGACGCAGTTCGCCGTGCTGTGCGGACGTGAGCGGACCGTCGAGCTCTACGACGTGAACTCCGGCAAGCGCGTGGCGACCGCCGGGGCGGGGATCGGCCCGACGGCGATGGTCACCGACGGCAAGGACGCCACGTACGTCGTCGACTCCAAGGGCGACGCGCTGCTCGTCTACCGTCGCTCGCCGTTTCAGCTGATCCGCCGCGTCCATATCATCGGCGGACCGTATGCGATCACGTTCGACCGTGAGCGCTGGGGGCTCGACATCACGCTGTCCGACGGGACGGTCGTGCACTACAAAGCGGGCTGGCGGCCGGTCCTCGAACGCACGCCGTAGACGACGGCGCTGATCGCGAACAGCGCCGCGGTGACCAGTAGCCAGCGCGTGCCGTAGCCGTCCCACTCGAGGCCGGAGACGCGCGTGTAGGTCCCGGCGCCCTTGCCGCGGATCGTCGACCAGAAGACGACGAGCAGCAGCAGCGACAGCGCGGCCGGCACGCGGATGTAGTTGATGCGCGGACCCGGCAGCGCGAGGCGCCCGGCGCGGTCGGCCACGGAGTACAGCGGCCAGATGATCAGGTCGTGGACGATCACGGCGGCGACGAGCCACAGCACCACGTTCGACGCCGCGCGGAAGTCGAGCACGGTGATGAGCGCCCAGGCCGCGAGCGGCAGGAAGATCAGATGCGCGAGCCAGACCCTCATGCCGTAAAGGTCATCTCCCCGACCCACTTCGTGTTGTGGACGCCCGGGAGCGCGGGGACGATGACCCGCGCCGGGTAGCCGTGGTCGGGCGAGAGGTCCGCGCCGTTGACCTTCAGCGCGAGCATCGCGTCGCCGGCGGCGATCTGGTCGGCGCTGAGCGAGGCGCGGCGCAGCACGCCGCCTTCCTGCAGGGACTCGACGAGCACCTGGGAAGCGTCGGGCGCGCCCGCGCGGCGGGCCAGCTCGGACAGCTTGACGCCCGTCCATTCCTGCGTCGTCGTCCAGCCCTCCACACAGGCGATCGGCAGCGTCGCCGTGTGCTGGGGGAGGGCGAGCAGGTCCTCGCGGGTGAACGCGGTCACCCGGTCCCCGACGCGCAGCACGAGCTGGTAGCTCGCGCCGGTCATCTCGGGCGTGATCCCGGCGGCGGCCGCGGTCTTGTTGACCGGGAAGCCGCTGTCGCGGCGCGGCGCGAACAGGGCGGTCTTGCGCAGCGGGCCGCCGATCGACTGGCCGACGTTGCCGAGCAGCAGCACACCCGCGCCCGCCCCGGCGAACGCGATCAGGCCGCGGCGGGAGATCGTCGGCTCGTCCATGTCCGCCTGGATCGGCTTCATCCACTCGCGGTCCCGACGCGCCCGGAAGACGATCGGCATCTTCACGATCACGTGGATCGCGATCGCCGCCACGAACACGATCGCGCCGTAGTAGTGCGCAACCACGAAGTTGAACTTGAACGGGTACCAGTACTGCGCGTTCATCACGCCCGTGGCGAGCTGGAAGACCGAGCTCGACACCAGCAGCGCGATGCTGAGGCGCTCGATCGCCTGCGTCGGGCCGTTGACCGGCGGCCACTGGAACAGCTTCGGGATCACCGACCACAGCTTCGCCAGCAGGAACGGGATCACCATCAGGCCGACGTTCGTGTGCAGGCTCTGGTTGATGGCGTACAGGTAGGTCGGTGACGTCGGCCAGTCGAACGTGAACGGGAAGTCCTTGTCGGCGGGCACGATCGCGTTCCCGGGCAGGTCCGGCATGTACGCGATGTGGCTCAGGAAGCCCGTGAGCGCCACGATCGCGGTCAGCACGAGCAGGATCAGCCCGAGCACACCCGTGAGCCACGGCCCGCGGATCGGCGAGCGGAAGAACCCGGGCTGGAAGGGCCCTGGCGGCGCTTTCACGGTCGCCGTCCGAGCGTGACGAAGGTGCGTCCGGACAGCTCACGCCGATCCGTCACGTGCAGCCCCGCCCGCTCGGCGATCGCGGCCGCATCATCGGCCCCGACCCGTGCCCATCTGAACCACTCCGACACCATGCCCGGCGCCTCGATCCGCATCCGGACGCGGCGTGTCGGCATGCCCGGCGGGTCGGTCTCCACGACGATCTCCCCGTCGTCGCGCAACAGCTCGGCCGCCCGCTTGAGCAGCAGGATCGGCGCGCCGCCGATGCCGATGTTGCCATCGAGCAGCAGGATCGTGCGGTACGTGCCGGGCACCGCGTCCCACAGCGAGCCGGTGATCGCGGTCGCGCCCCGCTCACGCGCGAACGCGACGGCGACCGTGGACAGGTCGACGCCCAGCCCGTCCTTGCCGAGCTCACGCAGCCGCGCGAGGTGGCGACCCGGCCCGCAGCCGAGGTCGAGCACGGGCGCGCGCAGGTCTTGCAGGATCGCGTCGTCGGTGGCGTCGGCGGGCGCGAGCCAGCGGTCGAGCGGGAGCACCTCGAGCCCGCCGTCGGCGGCCCGGATGCGCGCCCGCGGCGCGGGTCCGTCCCCGTCGAGATGCTGCGCGGCCGAGGCCAGCAGTCGCCCGTAGAGCGCGTCCGCAGGCAGCGCCTGGGCGGCCGGCTCGAGCACGGTCACGATGCGGCCCTTCCCGCGCGCGGGAGCGAGCCGTCAGGCGAGTTCCCGACAGCGCATGCGAGCGCGCAGCGCGAGTCATGTGCCGTCACGCGGCGATCTCCTGCTCGATGGTCGCCTCGGCCAGCGTCGCAGCGAAGCGGCTCTCGGGCGCGGCCCCGGCGACCGCGAGCGCGTCCTCGTGCGTGTCGACGTCCAGCAGCGGGCGCAGGATCGCCGGGGTCATGCCCATGGCGTGCATGCGGGCGAGCTGAATCTCCCCGGTGTCGTCGGTGCTCATCGGGACGCCGTCGAAGACCGACGAGCTGCCCGGCTGGAGGCCGATGCACCACCAGCCGCCGTCGAGCGCGGCGCCGAACGCCGTGCCGCCGTGGGCGACCGCGCGCAGGCCGCGGTCCAGCAGCGCCGGGGTGACCTGCGGCGTGTCCATGCCGACGAGGAAGGCCGGGTCGGCGACGTCGTCGAAGGCCGCCGCAAGGCGTTCCTCCAGGCCGTCGCCGCGTTGGGGGATGACTTCGAAGCCGGGCGGGAGCCACGGTCCGGGGTCGCCGTCGAGCACGATCACGCGGCGAGTGGCGCCGCGGGCGGCAGCCGCCGCGGCGAGGGTGTCCGACAGGGCCGCGCGAGCAAGCGCGGCGGCCTGATCCGGCGTGAACGGCGGGGTGAGACGGGTCTTCACCCGGCCGGGCACCGGAGCTTTGGCGATCACAAGAAGTGCAGGACCCACGGTGCTTCTAGCGTGCCCCGCGCGTTCCTGGATCACTCATTCGCGCAAAACGCCCGCCATGTCGCGCACCGCGCGAACCGTTCCCTTCATGGTGCCGGTGACCTTGGACTCGCCGTCGCGGGGGTGATACGCGACCGGCACCTCGCCGATCCGCCAGCCCGCGGCCGCGGCGCGCAGGACCATCTCCAGCGGCCAGCCGAAGCGCCGGTCCTGGATGCCGAGCTCCAGCAGCGCCTCGCGGCGGGCGGCGCGCATCGGGCCGATGTCGCGCAGCTTGACCTTCGAGCGCCGGCGCAGCTCGAGCGCGAGCACCGTGTTGGCCACCCGCGCGTGCACGGGCCAGGCGCCGCGCGCCGTGGGGTTGCGAGCGCCGAGCATCAGGTCCTGCGTCCCGGCCGCGACCGGGTCGGCGACCTTCGGCAGCTCCCGCGGGTCGAACGACGCGTCGCAGTCCATGAAGCACACCAGCTCGTCCGTGGCGGCCGTGAGGCCGGCGAAGCACGCGGCGCCGAACCCCGGCGTCGACTCCAGCACGACCCGCGCGCCGAGCGAGGCGGCGAGCTCGCCCGACCCGTCCGTGGAGCCGTTGTCGACGACAATCGGCGTGTAGCCGGCGGGCATCCGCTCCAGCACCCACGGCAGCGCGTCACGTTCGTTGAGGACCGGGAGGATCACGTCGGGCACGCGGCCGGACGGTATAGCCTCGCGCGGCGTGATCCTCGTGACCGGCGGCGCCGGCTTCATCGGCTCGCACATCGTCGACGCGCTGCTCGAGCGCGGCCACGACGTGCGCATCCTCGACTCGCTGCTGGAGGCCGCGCACCGCGAGCGGCCCGACTACCTGGACCCGCGCGCCGAGCTGATCGAGGGCGACGTGCGCGATCCGGCGACGATCGCAGCGGCGCTCGAGGGCGTGACCGCGGTCTGCCACCAGTCGGCGATGGTCGGCCTCGGGCTGGACCTCGGCGACATCGCCGACTACGTCTCCCACAACGACCTCGCGACCGCCCAGCTCATCCGCGCGCTGGCGCCCAGCCCGGTACCGCTCGTGCTCGCCTCGAGCATGGTCGTCTACGGCGAGGGCCGCTACCGGTGCTCCGAGCACGGCGTCGTGCGGCCCGGCCCGCGCGCGGCGTCGGAGCTGGACGCGGGCAACTTCGAGCCGCCGTGCCCGGGCTGCGGACGGTCGCTGGTCGCCGAGTCCGTGCCCGAGGGCGCGCCGCTCGATCCCCGCAGCGTCTACGCCGCGACCAAGCTCGCGCAGGAGCACCTGAGCGCCGCGTACGCCCGGGAGACGGGCGCGCCGGTTACGGCGCTGCGGTACCACAACGTCTACGGGCCGCGGATGCCGCGCGACACGCCGTACGCCGGCGTGGCCTCGATCTTCCGCTCCTCCTTGGCGGCGGGCAAGGCGCCGCGGGTGTTCGAGGACGGCGGCCAGAAGCGGGATTTCGTCCACGTCCGGGACGTCGCCCGGGCCAACGTGCTCGCGCTGGAGAACGGCACGCCGGGCGCGTTCAACGTGTGCTCGGGCACGCCGCGCAGCGTGGGGGACATGGCCGCGGCGCTCGCCCGCGCGACCGAAGGTCCCGAGCCGGTGATTACGGGGCAGTGGCGCGGGGGAGATGTGCGGCACGTGTTCGCCTCTGCCGACAACGCCCGCGACGTGCTCGGCTTCAGCGCGGTCGAGGACTTCGAGGCCGGCATGCGCGAGTTCGCGGCGGCGAAGCTGCGCGCATGACCCGATTTGCCGTCGTCGGCCACGTCGAGTGGATCGAGTTCGGGCGCTTCAGCCACGTGCCGGAGCCGGGCGAGATCATCGACGCCACCGAGTGGTTCTCCGAGGCCGCGGGCAGCGCGGCCGTGGTCGCCGTGCAGCTCGCGAAGCTCTCCGGGGACGTCGACTTCTTCACCGCGCTCGGCGACGACGACCGCGGCCGGCGCGCCGAGGAGCGGCTGACCGAGCTGGGCGTGCGCGTCCACGCCGCGCGCCGCGACGCGACGCAGCGCTGGGGCTTCGTGCATCTGGACGACGACGGTGAGCGCACGATCTCGATCGTCGGCGAGCGCCATGTCCCGCTCGGGGCCGACAAGCTTCCCTGGGAGCGGATCGACGGTGCCGACGCGGTGTTCGTGAGCGGCGGCGACAACGCCGCCATGCGCGAGGCCCGGCGCGGGAAGCTGCTCGTTGCCACGCCCCGTGCGGTCGACACGCTGCGCGGCGTCCAGCTCGACGCGCTGATCGGCTCCGGCAAGGACCGCCTCGAGCAGGTCGACCCGGACACCCTGGACCCACCGCCGAAGCTGATCATCACCACCGCCGGCAAGGAGGGCGGGACCTGGCATGGCGCCGAGCAGCGCGAGGGCCGCTTCGAGGCCGCCGAGCTGCCGGGCCCGGTGGTCGACGAGTACGGCGCCGGCGACACGTTCGCCGCGGGCTTCACCTACGGCCTCGGCGCCGGCTACGACATCGACAAGGCCCTGGCCTTCGCCGCCCGCGCGGGCGCCGCGAACCTCACCGGCCGCGGCCCGTACGCCGGCCAACTCACGTCCGCGCAAATCTAAAGGCCCTGGGGCTTTATCTAAACCGCGGATAAGGCCTGGTTAAACGTCCTGGACGTTTAACTAGGCCGAGAGCGGGCGGCGGGTCGTCTCGTCGAGGAACCAGACGACCTCGTCGACGGCCGAGTGGCGGGCGATCTCGTTGGCGATGAAGCGCGCGCCGTCGCGGTAGAGCGGGTCGCCGAGCAGGGCCGGCACCGCGTCGGTCAGGCGGTCGGCGCCGTCGAGCATGATGCCCGCGCCGAGCTCCGCCACCCGTGCCGCGTTCACGGGCTGGTCGGCGTAGAGCGGGATCGCCGCGAGCGGGACGCCCGCCGCCATCGCCGCCAGGGTCGAGGCCGAGCCGCCGTGGCCGACCATCGCCGCCGCCTCGCGCATCACGACCGACTGCGGCACCCAGCGCTCGACGTGCACGTTGCCCGGCAGCGGCCCGAGCTCCGCGGGGTCGACCTCGATGCCGAGCGTCATCAGCACGCGCGCGTTGAGCCCGCCCAGGGCGTGTGCGGCCTGCTGGTACAGGTCCGGGAAGAAGCCGTTGCCCGCGGCCGTGGAGCCGAACGAGACGTAGACCAGCGGCGCGCGCGAGCCCGCCCACCAGTCCTGCAGCGGCGCCTCCCGCGCCGGCCGGACGCGGAAGCGGATCGCGCCCGGCCGCGGGTCGAAGGACGCGGGGGAGAGCGTGAGGAACGGCCCGGAGTCCGCCTTGAAGGCCGACAGGTAGCACTCGATCCGCCAGGTCGGGATGCCGAGCGCCGTGGCCACCCGGGCGGAGGCGTGCTCCTCGGTCTCGTGCAGGATCACGTCGGGTCGCATCCGCCGCGCCAACGCCAGCAGCCCCGGGTACGCGTAGCGAGGGAACGCGTCGTGGAAGATCTCCGCGAGCACGATCCGGTTCTGCTCGTCCGGGTCGGGGTCCGCGTCCCGCACGCGCGCCCAGATCGGCGCCAGCTCCTCGGCGGGCGGCTCGTCGAAGCCCGCGAACGGCAGCCCGGCGCGGGCGACGTGCGCCCACGCCGAATGCGGCGCGGCCACGAGGACCTCATGGCCGGCGCGCTTGCAGGCGAGCGCGAAGGGGACCAGCGGCGCGATGTGAGCGGCGCCGCGCGTACTGGCGAAGAGGAAGCGCATGGCCCGCAAGACGCCGGGCCGGGCGCGGCTATTCCGGGACTAGAAGTAGAAGCCGAAGTACGCGAGCAGCGGCGTGAGGAAGAACACGATGAAGATGATCAGCCAGATCCAGTTCCGGTTGACCGACCCACCGTTGCTCAGCGCCGAGAACCACGAGCCGGCGCGATTGATCGCGCTGGGGCCCGTGTCCCAGCGCTTGGTGTCCAGATCCGCGCCGCAGACGGCGCAGCCCGCGGCGAAGGGGCTCACGGGCTCTTTGCAGTTGGGGCAGCGACTCCTATCAGCCATCGCTCACGATTATGGCGCGCTCGCGTCAGCCCTGAATAAGACGTTCGTCTAACGATGCGGGCCGCGGACGGGCGGGCGCATCGGCGTCCGGTGCGGGCGTTCGCGGCGCGCGGTGAGCGGCGCACCACGACGATCGCCTTCATGCCCGCGACGGCGTGCGCTCCACGGCTTGGACTCCGGCAGCGGCAGCTTCAGGCCGCCCGGACCGGTCGGCTCCTCGGGCTCGCGGCCGTCGTCCTTCCCGCGACGGAAGTCGTCCCCGTCGTCATCGTCGTCGTCCCGCAGCCGGAAGAACCACACCAGCCACACGACAAGGGCTCCGATGTCGAAGACACGGAGACCGACCATGAAGATCCAGCCCTCCAACGTCACGCCGCGTTAACCGTAAGCGAGCGGCGCTAGCTCCGCAAGGTCAGTGGGCGAGCCAATGCTCGATCAGGCGACGGGCGATCGCCAGCCGCGGCGGCAGCGCCAGCGTGCCGGGCGGACCGCCCGCGGCGCCCCAGTTTTCGGAGTCAGGCTCCAGCGCGGCCGCCTCGACCTCGGCGCGCGTGAACCAGCGCACGTCCTCGAGCTCCTCGTCGCCCACGTTCGCCACGCCCGATTCGTACGTCGCGGTGAACCCGAGCATCAGGCTCGCGGGGAACGGCCAGGGCTGCGAGGACAGGTAGGTCACGGCTCCGACCCGCACGCCGGCCTCCTCGAGTACCTCGCGCGCGACCGCCTCCTCGAGCGACTCGCCCGGCTCGACGAACCCCGCGAGCGCCGAGTAGCGCCCCGTCGGCCACACCGCCTGGCGGCCGAGCAGCAGCTGGTCGCCGTCCGTGACGAGCATGATCACGACCGGGTCGGTGCGCGGGTGATGCTCGGCGCCGCAGTTCGGGCACACGCGGGTGAGTCCACCCTCGGTGAGGTCGGAGGGCTGACCACAGGCGCTGCAGTAGCGGTGCCGGCGATGCCAGTTCAGCAGCGCGGCCGCGTAGGCCGCCAACCCGCCGTCCTGCTGCGAGAGCCGCGCCACGGCCTGGCGCAGCGGGACCCGGTCGCCGGACGCGTCCACGGGCGGCTCGCCGCGCACGCCGCCGCTGCCGACCATCGGCACGCGACCGTCACGCGGCGGGTCCTCGTCGAACGCGAACACGGGGCCGACGTCGTCCACGCCGAGCAGCAGCGGCGTCTGGCCACCCTCGAGCTCGATCAGCGGGACCAGCTCGAGCCGGCCGTCGGCGAGCCGCAGCCCGCGGTCGCCGGCAACGACCGCGCGGGCGTGCCGGTGCTTGAGCTGGGCGGCGACCCATGCCTCATCACGACGGCGGGAATCTCCGACCCGGTCGAGCGCGGCTCCCGTGAAAGCGTTCTGCAACTTGCGGTCAGTCTTCCAGGCGGAAGCCGATCTTGACCGTCACCTGGTAGTGCGTCGCGTTCTCGACGATCGCGCCGCGGATCTCGGTGACCTCGAACCAGTCGATGTTGCGCAGCGTCTCGCCGGCCTTGGCGAGGGCGCGGTCGATCGCGGGCTGCACGCCGTCGGGCGACGTGCCCGTGATCTCGACGCTCTTGTAGACGTGGTCGCTCATGACGGGCGGTGATACCAGGGGTCGCCGTCCAGTGCGTCGCGCAGCGCGCTTTTCGCCTGTTCTATGACCGGTGCGCCGTGCGTGACGAGCGCGCGCTCGAAGTCGACGTCGAGGAGGTGGGCCAGCGCGGGCGCGCCCGTCCTGCGGAACCACTGACGGCGCTTGTCGGTGATCGGGTCGCTCATCCAGTAGCGCAGCCCGCCATCGACGCCGACGATCCGGTCGCCGAACGCGAGCGCCTTCGTCCGCGGCAGCTCGAGCGGGCGCTCCTTGCCGCGGCTGAGCTTGTGCATCGTCAGGCCGAGCGGCAGATCCTCGTCGCCGTGCACCGGCGTGCCGTCGGGCAGACGCTTGGCGATATCCGGGTGGCCGACCAGCGTGCCGCCCCAGCGCTCCAGCGCCTCGACGCAGCTGCGCACGTGGTACGGGATGGTGATCGCGATCACGACCTCGCCCTGGATGAGCGGGTCGAGCGCTTTGGTCACCTCGTCGTCGAGCAACGGGTCGATCAGGACGGTGTCAGAACCCTCATGAACGAGGTAGGCGCCCACCTTCGACCCGAACTCGCCGGGATGCCACTCCGGATGCCGGAGTTCCCAGCGGTGGATGCCGGGGGCGACCGCCTCGATCACGCGGGCACCTCGTCCGCGACCTCGTCGAGCACGCCGAGCAGCTCGCCCACCCGGCAGACGAGCAGGCGCTCCTCGTCGACCTCGACCCACGCGCCCGCGCTGGCGGGGAACACGACGTGGTCGCCGGGTTTGACCGGCATGGTGATGCCCGCGCCTTCCCACCAGTCCAGGCCCGTGCCGACGGCGAGCACGATCCCGTGCTGCGGCGGCGGCTCGTGCGAGCCGGCCGGGACGAGCAGGCCGGACTGGCGGATGCGATCGGGCTCGAGCTCTTTGACGACGACGCGGTCGAAGAGGGGACGCAGGAAGTGGCGCACGGGGATGAGCCTATGACGGTGGCGGCATGTGCAGCCGGAGGTCGTCGCCGGCGAGCGCCACGTGCCGGCCGGCCAGGCCCAGGTAGGCGAACGGGCTGTTGTGCGGGACCTGCAGCTCGACCAGCGCGGGCGCGGCCTTGATCTTCGCGCTGCCGATCGTCACGCCCGCGTCGCTCGTGATCGGCGTGGGGATGACGAGCGGGAGGAAGCCGGGGCGGCGGCGCAGGCGCGCGTGGAGCAGCGTGACGTCGCCCTGGCGGGCCGTGAAGCTGTCGCGCTCGTAGGTGAACGTCGCGAGCTCCTTCGGCAGGCCCCAGATCTCGCGCCCGCCGCTCATCGACTGCTCGTCGTCGACGTAGATGTGGCTGACCACCATGCCCTTCGTGGTGGCGTGGCTGAAGACGATCAGCTCGCGGTAGACGAGCGTGCCGCTCGTGTAGTTGGCGAGCATGACGCCGCCGAGCTGCCGGCCGGGCGTGCGCGCGGGGACGACGACCAGCTCACCGTTCAGGTGCCAGGGCGCGGGCGGATGAGGCACGGCGGCGGGAGACCTCCAGGATCACGATCGCGACGGCGATCGGCACCGTCGCGGGCAGCGTATTGAAGTGGAAGAACAGCAGGTCCCAGAGGCAGCACAGGACGAAGACGAGCAGCGCCGCGGGCGCCTGGCGGCGTCCCTCCACGGCGAGGATCCCGCCCAGCAGGCCCGCGACGAACACGTCGCCGTAACCCATCCGCGCCCACGTGACGTCGAGGAACTGCAGCTGGGGGAGGCCGGGAGCGGGGACGGCGGCGTTGAGCGTCGCGTTCGGGCCCTGCAGCTGGTTGCCGAACACGAGGATGAAGTCGATCACCGCCATCGCGATGATCCCGAGCTTGAGCGGCGCGGCGGGCACAAGGCCGGCCAGCAGCCGGCCGACGGTGATGCAGCTCAGCGCGGTCAGCAGCGCCGCGGCGCCCTCTCCCGTCGGCGAGTCGACATCCAGCAGCGCGACGATCAAGGCCGCGACCGCGACCAGCGCGTAGACCGGCTTGGCGCCGCGCATCGCCCACCCGAGGGCGAGCAGCGCACCCGGCGGGACGAGCAGCAGCGCGAACCACGTGAGGCCGTCGGCGACCTCCGGCACGAGCGCGATCGCGGCGACGACGACGGCGATGCTGACCGGCGCGATCAGCGCCCACAGCTTCGTCTTGAAGCGGTGCAGGAAGGCCGGGATCCCGGCGCCGGGGGTCAGCACGAGCAGCGCCTGGGTGGCGTTGAGGATGCTGATGCCGATCATGAACTCGCGGCTCACAGCGCTCAAAGCTGACAGGATCGAGGGCGTGAGCTACCCCATCTGCGTCACGTGCGGGGTGCAGTACGGCGGTTCGGTGTCCTCCTGCCCGGTCTGCGAGGACGCCCGCCAGTACGTGCCGGTGAGCGGTCAGGAGTGGACGTCGCTCGAGGCGCTGCGGTCCGCGCACCGCAATGCGCTCCGCGACGAGCACGGGTTCCTCGGGATCGGCACGGAGCCGAAGTTCGGGATCGGGCAGCGCGCGCTGCTGGTCGAGGACGTGCTCTGGGACTGCGTCACGCTGCTCGACGACGAGACCGCGTCCCGGGTCGGCGCGCTGCGCGCGATCGCGATCTCGCACCCGCACTACTACTCCTCGATGGTCGAGTGGGCGCGTGCCTTCGACTGCCCGGTGCTGATCCACGAGGCCGATCGCGAGTGGGTCATGCGCCCGGACGCCGCGATCGAGTACTGGTCCGGCGACACGTACGACCTTGGTCGGGGAATGACGCTGATCCGCTGCGGCGGGCACTTCGCCGGCGGTACCGTCCTGCACCGAGAGACCGATCTCTTCGCCGGCGACATCGTCCAGGTCATCCCGGACCGGGCGTGGGTCGCGTTCATGTACTCGTTCCCGAACTTCATCCCGCTGCCGGGAGCGTCCGTGCAGGCCGTGGGCGCCGCTCTGGCACCGTTTGCCTTCGAGCGCATCTACGGCGCATGGTGGGGAGCCGTCATCGAAGGCGACGGGAGCAATATCGTCCGCCGCTCAGTTGAGCGATACGTCGCCGCGCTGGACGGGAATCTGATGTACCGACCCTGACTTGGGGGTAAGAGAGAAGACATGGCTGTCCTGGAACTTGTGAGCTCACGCCCTGACTGGATGGGTGCCCTGACCGTCGCGCTGACGCGCCCGGCGGGCGTCCCGGAGCGCCGCTCGGGTGAGGATCCCTGGGCTGCGGTCGGCCGCGCCTCGCGCCCGCGCCGCATCTCCGACGACCTCGCGTGGTTGCGCCAGGCGTTCGACGAGCCGTCCGACCACGGGCTGAAGGGCCTGGAGGACACGGCCGCCGTCGCCGCCTGGGAGACCGACCACGAGGCCCAAGAGCGGCTCTCGCGCCTGCGTGACCGCCGCGTGCTCGACGCGGCCGGCTTCCTCCTGCACGAGGAAGAGCGGATCGCGGTCTAGATACCCCTCGGGGGTAGCGGTAGAATGGCGGTATGGCCGAGCGCGGCTACACCGCCACCAAAGATCAGCTGAACACCCGCCTGGCGCGAATCGAAGGCCAGGTGCGCGGCGTCGCGCGCATGGTCGAGGAAGACCGCTACTGCATCGACGTGCTGACGCAGATCAGCGCGATCCAGGCGGCCTTGGACAAGGTCGCGCTGGGGCTGTTGGACGGCCACACGCGCCACTGTCTGGTGGGGGGCGCCTCGGAGGAGGCGTCCGCGGACGAGCTGATGGCCGCGGTCGGTCGGCTCATGCGCCGGGGGTGAGATAATGGCCGACGTGGCCGTCGATTCCGAGATCTACCGGCTCACCGCCGAGCAGTTCCACGTGCTGATCGAATCAGGGAGTTTCGATGAGAAGTCGCGGGTCGAGCTCATCGATGGGGTCCTGCTCGAGATGAGCCCACGCACGGCAGAGCACGAGAACGTCATCGCGTGGCTCAATGAGCGGCTGTTCGAGCTCGTTGACCGCGGGCGCTATCAAGTCCGCGTGGGAGCGTCGCTCTCACTCGGAGACTCAGAGCCTGAGCCCGACGTCTTCGTCATCGATCGAGACGTCGAACGCCCCTATCACCCTGCGACTGCAGCGCTCGTCGTTGAAGTTGCCGTCTCCTCGCGAACCCGGGACCTGAAGGTCAAACCGCGGCTCTACGCGGGCGCGGGAGTTCCCGTGTATTGGGTCATCGACGTCGAGCGTGAGCGCGCGTTTCAGCACTCCGATCCGATCGGCGACGAGTACCGGCTCGTCGAGGTCGTCACCGAGCTCACCGCTCCGCATCTCGGACTGACGCTGTCGGTCGCCGACGTGCTGGCTAGCGCGCGGTAGCGGCGCCCGCGTCGACCATGCCGGCGCCGTAGGTCTCGTCCGGGCCGGGGACGCCCAGGTCGCGGGCCGTGGCCTTCAGGCGCGCTTCGATCTGGTCGGGCGTCGGGTTCGGGCCGAGGACGCCGGAGGCGATGATCAGCGCGACGGTCGCGCTGACGTGCGGCGTGGCCATCGAGGTGCCGAAGTAGTCGGTCGGGTAGCCGAACGTCTGGCGGAGCTTGCTCGTGAGCGTGAGCTGGTAGATCGGGCGGCCGTGCGGGCCGGCCGGGACGCACTGCGGCTGGTCAGGCAGCGCGGCGTCCTTGCCGCCGCCGGGCGCGACGAGGTCCAGGCCCGGGCCGACGTTCGAGTACACGGCGGCGCAGCCGTGTTCGGTGACGGCGCCGACGCTGATCACGCCGGGCAGTGCGGCGGGGTAGCCGACGCGCTGGAGCTCGCCGTTCCCGGACGCGGCGACGACGGTGACGTTCTTCGCGCGGGCGGCGCGGACCGCGGCGGCGATCCGCGGCACCTGCGCCGCGGACGTGGTCGAGGAGCCGAACTCGAACGACAGGTTGATCACTTGCGCGCCCGCTTTGACGGCGTAGCGGATACCGGCGGCGATCGTGTCCTCGTCGCCCTCACCGCGCGAGTTGAGCACCTTCACGGGGATGATCGTCGCGCCGTAGGCCAGGCCGGTGAGCGCGACGCCGTTGTTCGTGGACTCGGCGATCGTGCTGATCACGTGCGTGCCGTGCCCGTAGTCGTCGTTCGGGTACTTGTCCTCGCCCTCGCAGGCGTTGAGGCCGTTGCTCGTGCGCGCGCAGAAGTCGTAGCCGTCGGCGAACCGCAGCTTCTTGAGGTCCGGCGACTTCTTGAAGCGACCGCGGTTCTCGTAGGCGACGCCGCTGTCGAGCACGGCGATCTCGACGCCCTTACCGCCCGGCCGGCCCGCCGCGAACAGGTTGTCCCACGCGCGCGGGGCGTCGACGCCCGTGCCCGGCAGGAAGTTCCACTGGTCGGCCTGCCAGCCGAGCCCGCCGATGCCCTTGTCGTCCGGGATCCACGCGTGCGCGCCGGCGGGGAAGACGAGGAGCACCGCGATCATCAGGGCGAAAAGGGTGCGCACGGGTCGCATGAGGGTACTGGTGCGCTGTGCGCGCCAACGATGCGGACCGACGCGGCCGCTCCGTCATGACGATGACCCGCAACCGGGTCCATCGCGCCGCGCGATCGCTTAGGCTGCGGGCAATGCGGATCATCGACGCCAGGTCGGCGTAATGGCCGAGCGCGTCGAGGAACTCGCTCAACCCGAAGCCGTGAAGGCTCCGGAGCCGACGGCGGAAGCGCCGGCGCTCGCGCTGCCCACAGCCGGCGAGATGTCGCCCGCCGCCCTGATGGCGATGCAACAGGGCATGGGCAACGCGGCCGTGTCCGCGATGCTGCGCGGCCGCCGCGAGTCCTCCAGCACCTTCAGCGCGCTCCCCGGCGCCGCAGGCGGAGCCGGAGCGGACATGGCGTGGCCGCCCCCGAGCCTGACCGGCCGGCCGGCGACGAACGGCGCCGCGACGGAGACGGCCGGGAACGGGGCCGCGGGAGGGAACGGCGCAGCCGCCGGACCAGAAGCCGCCGCGCTCTCTGGTGCCAACGGCGCAGCCGCCGGGCTGGGCGCTGCGTCGCCGGAGGCCGCCGCGCTCGCCGGCGCCAACGGGGCCGCTGCTGGTCCTGAGGCCGCGGCGCTCGCCGGC